>JBLHVI010000049.1:0-21443 GCA_047630175.1 Candidatus Azotimanducaceae bacterium | reverse complement strand
CAAGAAGATGACGGTAGCTGGTGTACGGGGGTCAGACTATGTTTTGACCAACGCCGTATGCAAGACCCTCATATCACTCGCAAATTGTTACAAATTGAAGACAAACTGCGCTGTGCACAGATTTACCCCTATCCCTGTAGCGAAAGCTAATACCACTTCGCAGTCCCATGACAACTAAATCTGCCCCTGAACAACGCCGGCGCTAGGCGATGTCTGGCGAGGTCAGAATTTATGCCTATACTCAACGTATGGATGCACCGGAACAGCAGAACGCAACACTTACGTTGAGTACCAGCGTTGATAAAATGCGCGTATTAGCTAACGTCACCGCTGCGTGCGCGGGGGGTTCGGCACTTGAAAAAACTCAACTGCTCGACGCGCTTCTAGCGTTTGGCGTACCGCAAAGTCGGCTCATGAATCAGGACCTTCAGCAGCTACTGAGCGGTGAGGCCGCAGAAGGGATCTGCGTTGCTCGTGGCTTACGCCCTACCAACGGCGTCAACGCCTGTTTTATATCGCTGATTGATGGGGATAAGTTGCACCAGCCTTTGCCCGATAGCCAAGGCGTTATTGACTATTTTGATACCAAGACCTATCTATCGGTAGCGCCCGATACGCCGCTGATGCGCCGCCTGCCGCCGACCCTCGGCATCACCGGTATAAACGTCTTAGGCGAGACCATTGAAGCGGTACCTGGCAAGTACCTAGCGTTTAAGAAGTGTAAAGGCTCATGTGTTTCGCCCGACGATAGCGATTTGTTAATTTCAGCTATAGCAGGTCATCCGGTTTTTGAAGCCCTGGGTGTTTGCGTTGATAACACGCTGGTGCTGCCTTGTGCCGACCTAGACTCAGGCAATATTGATTTTGTCGGCTCTGTATCAATTAAAGGCGACGTGAAACCTCGGGTAGAGATCAAAGCAACGGGTGATATCTTTGTTAAAGGCACTGTCGAGAATGCGTCGCTCAGTGCGGGCGGTCAAATCGTTATTGGTGGCGGTGTCGTCGGTGAAGCATTATCTGACCGGCGTGCTGTGCCCGCAATCACCAGCCGATTGTGTGCCGGTGGTGATATACATGCCCTGTTTTTGCAACAGGTCAAAGCGACCGCGGGACAGGCTATCTTGTTGCAGCGCTATGCCCTGCACTGTCACCTGTATGCAACCACAACACTGGTGGTTGGTGAGCGTGGCGGCGAAGGCATTATTCTCGGTGGCTGGGCTGAGGCAGGTACGTCACTGCAAGCCAACGTTATCGGTTCCAATGCTTACATAGAAACCCATGTCAGTGTGGGTCGAGTAAGTGACCTTATCGCACAGCAATTGCAATTGGCGCTGGAACTGACTCGGCGCCGCGATGAATTAAAACGTTTACAGGTGATTCTCGCCAAACTATTGCAGCCCGCTACTAAGGACCGGCTGGAAGCGCTGAATAATTCACGCGTCGAGAAAACTGAAACGGTACTAACGATGCTTACGTCACGGATTGAGCAACTTGAACTACGCTTGGGCAAGTTAGATAGTGATATCCCCGAGGCACATAGTGCGTTTATTCAGGTTAATAAAACGCTCTACAGCAATACACGCGTCACGGTTAACGGCAGTCATTACGTCACCGATCAAGAACAAACGAAAGCCCGTATCGTTAATCAGGGAAGTCGGTTGGTCTTCAGCCAATGAGACGACGACGCGAACGGACGCTCCTGCACCCTAGACGGCAGTATAGCCACCATCAATTACCAGCTCGCTACCTGTTATAAAAGATGAGTCCTCTGATGCGAGGAACAAAATACCCCGCGCTATATCTTCTGCAACACCCAGTCGACCGATTGGGTGTTGCTCAGTGAGCATTTCGCGCAGGCCTGCCTCGGTGATGTTGCCTTCATCAATCACATCAACGAGGCTACGCACCATTGGTGTCCAAATATAGCCAGGATGCACTGAGTTAACGCGAATGTTATAACCCATCTTGCCGCAATGCACGGCGACCGACTTAGTTAGCAGGCGAACTCCCCCCTTAGACGCATTGTAGGCTGCGCTCGCGCCACCGACGATGCCCATCACGGAGGACAGATTGATGATCGACCCGCCACCGTTATCTTTCATCAGCAGCACCGCTAGCTGTGTGCCGAGAAAAACCGCATCAAGGTTGACGCTCATGACTGCTTGCCAGCTAGCTAGCGTCGCTTCCTCGAAACTAGGCAAGGTCGCACCCGTTATGCCTGCGTTATTAACGAGAATGTCTAGGCCGCCAAATTCTGCTAGGGTCGCCTGACAGACTTGCTGCCAGGCAATTTCCTTTGTCACATCATGGGCAACGAATATAGCGCGGCCGCCTTGATCTTTGATGGTCTCTACAGTTTCTTCGCCGGTTATTACGTTGATGTCAGTAACGACTAAATTTGCCCCAGCCGCCGATAGCAGTATGGCTGTTGCCTCACCAATTCCACTACCACCACCCGTCACAATCGCAACCTTGCCGTGTACATGATTCAAGATCAAAACTCCTTGGAATTCGTTTGCAGGATTTTATAACATTGGCAGTCTAGCCTATCGGATGAACAAAATGTTGCCCTCGTTTTCTATTCCGATACGAATTTAGGACGTTGCATTCAGCGCGATTTCGAGCCAATACGGACATCGGACTGTGTCGGCTGCTTGTGAATTGAAACGTGTGTGTTCAGGCAGTGAGTTTGACGACATTTTCGTCAGAAATAACTAGGTGAGGATATCTGAAAATACTCACTTACATTTCGTGGAAATTTTTGCACCACATATTGTGTTTAAAACATCATTGAGGCACAATATGTAGTCACTGCAGGGTGGTTTGCCCAATTTCCTTGCAGCCCATGAAGAACGGCGATCTTGGCTGAATTCTTCTATTACTATTTGCATAGCTCTATTGTAAGCAGGGTCTTAAGCGCATTTCAAAGGTCAAGTTGGCCGCCGGAGCTTATACCCAGATTGAACTGAACCACCAGACAAACTCCGTCCATAATGACGATGACAAAACAGGACCAGCATGGAATCTACAGCCACCGCCAGCGCAAACAAAACCGAACTCAAAGCCATCTCTAAAAGCGTAACCGAAATCAAATTTCAAGAAACCTCCCTCGATATTTGGGAAAATAAATACTGTCTGCGAACTAAAAAAGGCGTGGCAGTCGACCACAGCATGGACGATACCTATAAACGCGTTGCTGTTGCGTTAGCAGATGTCGAGGACCCGTCAGTGCGTGAGCAATGGCAAGAACGCTTTTTATGGGCGCTGCGTCATGGTGCTATTCCTGCTGGCCGAATTACCTCCAATGCGGGCGCACGCGAACACAAGCCTGCTACCTCAACTATTAACTGTACTGTGTCTGGCATTATCATTGATTCAATGGAGGACATCCTCGAAAAGAATCTTGAAGCCGGTTTAACGCTCAAAGCGGGCTGCGGCATTGGTTATGAATTTTCGACCCTGCGACCCAAAGGAGCGTACGTGTCAGGCGCTGGAGCCTACACCTCTGGCCCTCTATCGTTCATGGATATTTATGACAAGACCTGCTTCACGGTATCATCCGCAGGTGGGCGCCGAGGCGCGCAGATGGCCACGTTTGATATCGGTCATCCAGACGTTACCGAATTCATTCTAGCCAAGCGTGAAGACGGTCGACTGCGTCAGTTCAATCTGTCACTGCTTATTACTCAGGAATTCATGGAAGCGGTTAAGTTAGACGCTGACTGGCCCCTGTCTTTCCCTATGACGCAAGAGGAAGTGGATTCAGACGAGGTTGATTTGCACGATCCTGCCGAGGTTCTATGGCGTGACTTTCCTGTCAAAGAACGATATGTCACCAATGACGCAGGTATGGTCGCTTGCCGGATCACCAAGACCATCAAGGCTCAACGCCTATGGGATATGATCATGGCGTCTACGTATGACTTCGCCGAGCCAGGTTTTATCCTTATCGACAAGGTCAATGAGATGAACAACAACTGGTTCTGCGAGAATATTCGCGCAACCAACCCCTGTGGCGAACAGCCCCTACCGCCTTACGGTAGCTGTTTGCTGGGCTCCATCAATCTTTGTCGATTTGTGCTTGAGCCCTTTAGCACTAACGCACGCTTTGACTGGGATGAATTCCGCAAGACCGTGGCGATTTTCACACGCATGCTAGACAACGTTGTAGAGATCAACGGTTTGCCGCTTGAGGAACAACGCGTTGAGATTACCCGTAAGCGCCGCCACGGTATGGGCTACTTGGGTTTGGGTTCTACAAT
This sequence comes from Candidatus Azotimanducaceae bacterium, assembly GCA_047630175.1. Classification (GTDB taxonomy): domain Bacteria; phylum Pseudomonadota; class Gammaproteobacteria; order Pseudomonadales; family Azotimanducaceae; genus UBA4582. The sequence continues at coordinate 17,181 of JBLHVI010000049.1, read as the reverse complement.
TACCATGATGTGTATGGAATATGGCGACCAAGGTTCGGTCGCTTTTACGGAAGAGGTAACTCGTGAGCTAGCGATGGTAGGTTGGGAAACAGGCCTAGAGCTGGCGAAAGAAAAAGGCCCGGCGCCAATCATGGACGAGGATTTCGAGATTACCGGTGAGATGCTTCACAAGCGCCCAGAAATGCTTACCGATGGCTATAAGTTGGGCGATAGCATTAAGGGCAAGGTCTTGCATGCACGCTACAGCCGCTACATGCAGAAGATTGCGGGCGTAAATCCGGATCTAGTAGAGCAGCTAGCCGAAGTGGGCTGTCGTTTTACCCACCACAGCTCAATTGCACCCACAGGTACAATATCGTTGTCTCTGGCCAATAACGCCAGTAATGGTATCGAGCCAAGCTTTGCGCATCATTACTCACGTAACGTGATTCGCGAAGGCAAAAAATCGAAAGAGAAAGTCGACGTTTATTCGTTTGAGTTACTGGCTTATCGCGCCATGGTCAATCCAACGGCTAAGCCTTATGGCGCTTCGGAAAGTGAGGCACTGCCTAGCTACTTCAGAACTGCTGACGACATTAAGCCGATTCACCATGTTGACATCCAAGCGGCGTCGCAAAAGTGGATCGACTCTTCCATCTCCAAGACGGCCAATGTACCCACGGATTATCCGTACGAAGATTTTAAGAACATCTATTTGTATGCCTACGAACAGGGTTTGAAGGGTTGCACAACCTTCCGTTTTAACCCGGAGGCTTTCCAAGGCGTACTGGTTAAGGATTCGGATCTAGCCAACACCACTTACGCGTTTACTTTAGAGGACGGCAGCGTGGTTGAAGCCAAAGGTAACGATGAAATTGAGTATGACGGCGAAATGCATTCAGCCGCGAATTTATTTGATGCGCTAAAAGAAGGTTATTACGGCAAGTTCTAAGGGCCTTTACGTCAACCAACAGGTTTAAATAATAGGTTTGTTACGCAGCACGTTTAGGCAGCGTCCATGAATAATTTAACGAGTGGATCTAATAGGCGGTGTTGAGGTGACGGTTCGTCGATGAGTAACCGTCTAAAAACCTATTTTCACGCGACAGAGATACATTAGGATTTCGTAATGGTTATACAAATAAATAAGAAGATTACAAGCTACAGCCTCAAAAAGGATGAGCCAGTCGTGCCCGAAGTTTCGAAACGGGACATTATGCATGAAGAGATCAAAAGACCCGAAGAGCTGAAGGGCTATACCTACAAGATTAAGACACCCCTGTCAGACCACGCGCTATACATTACGGTCAACAATATCGTCTTGAACACTGGCACCGAGCACGAGCAAGAGTACCCCTTCGAAATTTTTATAAACTCCAAAAATATGGAGCACTTTCAGTGGGTACTGGCTCTGACGCGGGTTATCTCAGCCGTCTTCCGCAAGGGTGGCGATGCAACCTTTATGGTCACGGAACTCAAGGAAGTATTTGACCCACAGGGTGGCTACTTTAAGAAAGGCGGTCGGTTCATGCCGTCTCTGGTTGCTGAGATTGGCGAGGTGCTAGAAACACACATGAAGAAGTGTGGTCTGATTGAGGATGAGGAACTCAGTGATGCGCACAAAGCGTTGATCGCTGAAAAGCGCGCCGCATTGGAAACTGCCAACGGCACGCCGTCCGTGAATAAGACAACAACTTCAGACAACGGTAGCGATGTTGAAAGTTACCCCCCTGGCGCTCAGATGTGCATGAAGTGCAATACTCAAGCTATGGTGTTACTCGATGGCTGCATGACCTGTCTGTCTTGCGGCGACAGCAAGTGTGGCTAAATGAACACGTATCTTGCCCAGTTACAGCAGATCCTCGATACGGGTATAAAACGTGGTGATCGCACCGGCGTTGGCACCCTGTCCTGTTTTGGCTTGCAGGCTCGTTATCACTTGCCTGACGGTTTCCCTGCTGTAACGACCAAAAAACTGGTATGGAAGTCTATGGTGTCGGAACTGCTGTGGTTTATCAGCGGGTCTGGCAATATCAACGATCTAAAGACTATCTACCCTCACAACAAGCTTTGGGACCTAAACTACGCTGACTACCTGCGACGTCATGGTCTAAATAGCAACGATGGTGATATGGGTCGTGTCTATGGTCAACAGTGGCGCCATTGGCAGAGTCCCAACGGCACACAAGTGGATCAACTCAACGACGCCATTGAGTTGATTCGTCACAACCCGGAGTCTCGGCGTATTATTGTTAATGCGTGGAATCCTGCTGAATCCGATCCTGAATCTGTTGCGTTGCCACCTTGCCACGCGCTGTTCCAGTTCTATGTGGCCGATGACAAGCTATCGCTGATGATGTATCAGCGTTCTGCCGACATGTTTTTGGGTGTGCCACTTAATATTGCTAGTTATTCCCTGTTGTTACAAATCGTGGCTCGCATAACGGGTTTGCAGGCTTGGGACTTCGTACATACCATTGCTGACGCCCATATCTATCTCGACGCTGTACCGCAGTGCCGCGAGCAACTGGCGCGCACGCCTTTGCCCTTACCGCAACTTGAGATTGTTGATCGTGGCCAAACATCCGTTGATGATTTCGTTATGACGGACTTCAGCTTGCAGAACTACCAAAGTCACCCGGCTATTCACGCCAATATGGCTGTTTAGCAAAACCTAATCAGACTCAATTTTACTTTTCCTCCAACGGTCTATACTAAACGCTAAGGGTCTTTCGGCATTGATCAATTCGCGAGTACCCGGGACGGTTGTTTAACAGCACGCTCTATTATAGTGCTGCCGTAGTACAATGTAGATACAGGTCGGTCATGACGATTGCTTTAGGTGAAGGCAGCATGGCTAATGGCATTGAATCACCTATAAACCAGTGGCTTTGTAACGTGGAAGAAAACCAATCCAAGAAATTGATTGATGAATCGCTCATCATCAAGGCATTGCTTGATAATAGCCTCGATACCATCACACTCATTGATCAGCAAGGTGTCATTGCTTATCAGAGCGCGTCCATAGAAACGTTGGCTGGTTTTTTACCCGACGAATTGATCGGTACGCCCGTAGTAAACCTAGTTCATCCCGATCATATTGAGAATGTCACTTCTGCGCTGACCAAGGTACTGTTTGGCGCATCTGCTTCTGTCGTTCTGACGGTCAAATTTAAAAGTAAGCTCAAGGGATGGATAGATATTGAAGTGGTTAGTAGGCACTTCTGTATCGACGGCTTTGTGGGCGCTATTTGCAACAGTCGCGACATCACGGAAAAGCTGCGCATGTTTAGCGAGTTGCGTTCTACCAACCAGGTGCTACTAAAAACGTTTGAATCCAGTCAGATTATGTTGAGTATCTCTCACCTTACCACCGGCACATTCACTCACGTAAACCCGGCCTGGATTCAAGGCCTTGGTTTCAGTAGCGACGAGGCGATTGGCACAACTGCTGATGCTCTCGGTATATGGGGTAGCGAGGAAAACCGGGTAAAAATCGTTCGTTCACTCACCGATCAAGGGTACCTGCGCAACCACGAGGTGATACTGTATGCGCGTGGTGGAAGAGCCGTGCCCACCATCGTCAATGCAGAAATTCTCGAAGTCGATGGCGGTCGCCAGATTTTATTCGCTGCCCGAGACTTGACTGAAAGTATCAAAATTGAGAATCAATTGCGCCAGTCGCAGAAAATGGAGGCGTTGGGCCAGCTGACCGGTGGTGTTGCGCATGATTTCAACAACCTGCTAAATGTGGTTCAGAGCGGAACTGAGCTCCTAGCCGATCTAATTCCTGATCAGTCTGGTGCCAGAGATATTCAAAACTCGGTGCAACGTGCTGTAGACCGCGGTGTTGCTCTGACTCAACAACTTCTAGCTTTCTCCCGTCGCCAGCATCTGCAGCCCCAGACTATTGATATTCGCCAACGTTTCGACACTATGCTGCCGCTGTTAGTGACGACGATGGGCGCCAATATTCAAATAATACTCGATAAAGACCCCGCTCTCTGGTTTTGTGAGGTGGACCCAACTCAACTTGAGACCGCCGTCATTAACCTTGCGCTAAATGCCAGAGATGCAATGCCCCAAGGTGGTCGGTTGCATATCGAGGTTGGCAACGGTCGTGATGGCTCCAAGGAAAACAGCACGATGCATGGCGACTGCGTTTTCGTTCGTCTCACAGACAATGGCGCAGGCATGTCACCAGCCCATGTTGACCAGGCGTTCGAGCCCTTTTTTACGACAAAAGAGACAGGCAAAGGCACCGGCCTAGGTCTGAGCATGGTATTTGGTTTTATCCGCCAGTCAGGCGGCTATGTTGATTTGCTGAGCGAACAGGGCAAAGGCACGACCGTAACCCTGATGTTACCGCGAGCGGTTGAGGTTCAAGCAGAGAATCAATCAAGATCAAGACCGAGCCTTCCTCAGGGCGACGGCGAGCATATTTTGCTGCTAGAAGATGACAAGGATCTGCGAGCGCTAACTAAGCGCATTCTGAAAAACCTCAAGTATGAAGTGTTTGAAGCAAGCAACGAGGCGGAAGTAAACAGCCTGCTCGCGCAGGATATTCACTTCGACCTGATGGTGTCTGATATCTTACTTCCGGGGCCCCTCAAAGGTCCGCAGATAGCCCAGAAAGTCCTCTTGCAGCAACCTAACCTAAAAATCATGTTTATTTCAGGTTACTTAGAAGGGTCTTCTGAAATCGACTTGCCCGATGTTATCGCAAGCAGTTTTCTGGCAAAACCTTTCAGCCAGAAAGCACTTGCCGAGGCGGTTTCTGCGCTCTTAATCCCTGTAGTTGAGCCTTGATAAAAAGAAACTTTTGCGTTTATCCTTCTTGCTCTAGTGTTTCCCAGCGCGCCATTAAGCTCGCCATCTCACCCTCTTTGGCCGCGACTTTAGCGTAGTGCCCATCCTGTTCAGCGGCCGCTAGTTGAAAAAATGTCGGTGCGGCAATTAAAACCTGTAGGGCAGTTACTTGCTGCTCAAGTGCATCGATCTGATCGGGAATTTTAGCCAACTCACGTTCACGACGTTGGCGATCAGCTTTTTCACGTTTGCGTTCCTCAAAAGACAAGCTTTGGGTTGCAGGAACGACCTCCAATGGTGCCTCGTTAAGCTTGCGAGCCTTGTCAGCCAAACCAGCAAAGCTGCCTCCACCGGCGATCCAGTCATGATAGCCGCCAACATACTCCACCACTTCGCCGGCACCTTCAAACACCAGCAGGCTCGATACGACATTGTCGAGGAACGACCGATCATGAGATACGATTAAGACGGTCCCCGTGTAGTCCCCGAGAAGCTCTTCGAGCAGTTCAAGGCTCTCAACGTCAAGGTCGTTGGTGGGTTCGTCGAGAACCAGAAGATTGGTAGGCAATGAAAACAGACGTGCCAGTAATAAGCGATTTTGCTCGCCGCCGGATAAGGTTCTTATGGGTGCTCTGGCTTGCTCCGGGTCAAACATAAAGTTGCCTAAATATGTGACGACGTGCACTTCCTTGTCGTTGATGGTGATGTAGTCGCGCCCCTGCGCGATATAGTCCTTCACATTTTGGTCAGGATTAAGTTGGCCACGCACCTGGTCAAAATAGGCAGGTGCAAGTTTGGTACCGGTAATGACTTCACCAGCATCAACCGCAAGCCCCTCCAGTAGAATCTTGATCAGCGTTGACTTGCCCGCACCATTAGGCCCTAACAGCCCTATCCTGTCACCGCGTTGAATAATAAGGTCGAGGTTCGTAATGATCGGCCTGCTTGCATAAGACTTTGAAACTCCCACAAGTTCTTTTACAATCTTGCCAGAGGCGGAACCGCTGTCTACGGCCAGCTTCAATGTCCCCTGGGTACGTCGTTTCTGACGTTCTAGACGCAGTTGCTCAAGCGCCCTCACCCTGCCTTCATTGCGTGTTCGACGCGCCTTGATGCCCTCGCGGATCCAAGCTTCTTCCTTCTTTAGGTTAATATCAAACTTCTTGTTGTGGGTCTGCTCAACTTCGCGCTCATGTTCGCGTCGCTCTAGGAATGTCAGGTAGTCGCAATCCCAGCGATTGAGTTGGCCTCGATCGACTTCGACAATCGACGTCGCCACTGACTGCATTAATTCACGGTCGTGAGTGACGAATACAATGGTACCGGGAAAATCTAGCATCACTGTCTGCAGCCATTCGATGGTAGGAATATCAAGATGGTTAGTCGGCTCGTCAAGTAACCAAACATCAGGTTCTGTCACCAACGATTTAGCGATTGCAACGCGCTTGAGCCAGCCTCCCGAGAGGTTCGTAAGCTTCTCGTCGGGTGCCAATCCCATCCGTTGTAGGACAGACTCAACACGATGGTGTAGTACCCAACCATCGATAGCCTCGATTTTAGTCTGCAGGTCGGCCATCTTATCAAGGCTGTCTTGATCAAACTCACCGGCCGCCAACGCTGCATATTGCGTCAGCAGTTCACCGGCTTCAAAGAATGCAGCTGCCACCGCAGCAAATATAGTGGTGTCGTCACCCGCTGGCAGGTCTTGCTCTAGGTTTGAGAAGCTCAGGGCCTTTTCGCGCCAAATATTGCCTTCATCTGCCTGAATCTGGCCACACAGCAGCCGCATTAACGTGCTCTTGCCGCTGCCGTTGCGGCCAGTCAAACAGACGCGTTCGCCCTTCTCAATGTTAAACTCGACCTTGTCGAGGATCGTATCGGTGCCATAATAGACACTGACATTTTTAAAGCTAGCTATGGACATAGTTGACCTGGATATCTCTATTGAGTGCGACGGGCTTAGATTCGCTCGCAGTTAGGCGCGCGTTGACTGAGGTGTCGATCTGTTTGGTGGTTGGGGAAGAAGTTTAGGCAGTTATAGGCGTTGTGTTACTTGTCCTGTCTTGTATCAAACCGTGCTTGCTGGTCTGCGGACGCAGGCGCTTGATGCAGCAGCTTCCACTCGGCGTAGGGCATTCCGTATATAATCTCCCGCGCCTCTTCATAATCCATATCGATTCCTTTATCCTCGGCCGCCGCTTTGTACCACTTACTGAGGCAATTTCGGCAAAAATCAGCAAGGTTCATTAAGTCGATATTCTGGACTTCCGGATGCGCATCCAGATGCGCGACTAGCCTTCTAAAAGCTGCTGCCTCTAACGCTTGAGTTGTTTTCGGGTCCATAATGACCTCCTGTTTTACTACACATGTATAAGGTTAACACGGTTACCTATGAGCGAGTTTCACGAACACCAAAAATGGATAAGCACCGCCGAACCAGAGTTAGGCATTGGTCGCATAACGCAGGTCAGTGACCGCACCGTTAGCTTGACCTATGATCTGGCATCAGAGCAACGTACTTATGCGCGTCAAAAAGCACCATTGACGCGGGTTGAGTTCAAAATTGGTGATCTGGTGACCAGCCGCGATGATATTACCATCTGCGTCGAGACGATCGAAGAAAAAGACGCGTTGATGACATATTACGGTCCTGTGCAAAACATCGAGCCCGCGGTGAACGGTGCCATTGGTGAAATCGATCTTGATCCCAACTTGAGGTTTTCAAAGCCTGAGGATCGTTTGTTCACGCATCAACTGGACGACAATAGTTGGTTTAACCTGCGTTATAACACGCGCCAAGCGCTGGCTCGCCTTGCCAAAGGTGAGGCCCGGGGACTTTATGGTCCGCGAGTCTCGCTGATACCGCATCAACTTTACATTGGCCACGAAGTCGCCCAGCGGTTTGCACCACGAGTACTACTGGCCGATGAAGTAGGCTTGGGCAAGACGATTGAAGCCGGATTAATCATCCATCAACAACTCATCACGGGGCGTGCCGCCCGAGTCTTGATCATGGTGCCACCCGCCCTGACGTTTCAGTGGTTTGTGGAGATGATTCGACGCTTTAATTTGCACTTCACTGTGCTCGATGAAGAGCGCTGTCAGCTGATCATCGCCGATAATGCCGCAGGTACAGGCGATTATCTTAACGACTCTGACGAAGAGCGCGATAATGAGTCGATGCATGGGACACGGGCTACCTTTAACCCATTTGAGGCCCAACAGCTGATGCTGTGTAACCTGGACCTGTTTCTCGATAATCCGCGGCGCCTGGAGCAGGCGCTGGCAACTGAATGGGATCTGATGGTGGTCGATGAGGCGCATCACCTACAATGGACGCCGCACGCCGCTAGCCCGGAGTATCAGTTAGTGGAGCAGCTCGCCAATGTTGCGCAGGGCCTGCTGCTATTGACAGCCACGCCAGAGCAACTAGGCCGTGAGGGTCACTTTGCGCGCCTAAGATTACTGGATCCTTCACGTTATCAAGACTTTGCGCGTTTCCAGCAAGAAGAGCGACATTTTGCAGAGATAGCTGAGTTTGTCAGGCAGCTGTCAACTAACGTGCCTAGTGCATCTGGGCATGTTTCATCAGAACCTAGCTTATCAGCGGCTCTTGCGACCCAACAGAAATCCGATCAGGCTAGCAAGGCCAGGTTAGCGCTATTGTCGATGACAGGTATCGATGTCGACAAACCCGTTAATGACAACGCACTCATTGACGCTGTACTGGATCGTTATGGTACTGGGCGGGTCTTGTTTCGCAATGTGCGCGCCTCCGTCAAAGGGTTTCCTCGTCGCATTGCGCTGCCCCACGCGCTGCCAGCGCCCTCGCTGCCGGGTGTCGATATCGGCTACTTCCCTGAAGATGACATGCCCGACTGGACAAGCAATGACCCACGCATTAGCTGGCTGGCTAATCTCATTGTCGACCATCCTGACGTAAAGATATTGCTGATTTGTGCCCGCCGCTCTACGGTCATGGCGTTGGATCAGACCCTGCAGGGAATATTGCCGGTAAGAACGACACTATTTCACGAAGGTATGGATCTGGTCTCGCGCGATCGCGCTGCTAACTACTTTGCCGAGACTGATCGAGGCGCACAATTGATGCTGTGTTCAGAAATTGGTAGCGAGGGTCGAAACTTTCAATTTGCGAGCCATCTGGTTCTTTTTGATCTACCTCTGGGCCCCGATTTACTGGAACAGCGTATTGGCCGTTTGGACCGTATTGGTCAACGCCAAGACGTTAAAATACATATTCCCTATATCGAACACTCCGCCACTGCACGCTTGTATCAATGGTATGCCGAGGGGCTTGGTCTGTTTGTTGGACCAAATGCCATAGCGCAAGGTCTGTTTGATGAGTTGTACGCCGATTTTGAGAAAATAGGCAATATCGCCTCACAACTGAAAGATTTCATAGGCCGTAGCAAAACGCTCAATGAAGCCCGTCAGAGTCAGTTGAAACAAGGTCGTGACCAGCTGTTGGCACTCAATTCACATCGCCCTGACGTTTCAGCGCGAATCGTCACTGCTGTCGATGAACAGGCCGGCGGCGCGGCGCTAATGGAATATATGGAATTGTCTTTCGAGCGCTTCGGTCTCGAGTCAGAGCCATTAGGTGATGCCGTTTGGCGGGTCAAACCAAGCGATACAATGGCCCGACACTATGCCGTCAGTGCAGAGACTATGGATCATTTCCACTACCCAGAACTACCGGAAGACGGTCTCCGATATACCTTTGATCGTGCCACAGCACTGGCACGAGAGGACGTGCTGTTCTTGACCTGGGAGCATCCCTTAGTACAACAGGCCATTGATCTGGTGAGCTCAGATATTCACGGCAACAGCACGATGATCGCCGTCAAACATCCAGACTTGCCCGCCGGCACCTTGCTGGTCGAAACCTTGTATATCGCTGACTGCGTTGCGCCTAAGGGGCTAATGGTAGATCGTTATTTACCGCCAAGGGTTATTCGGCTGTTGATGCAACCGGGGCTTACGGACATCAGTGACCATATGGCTTGGAATGATTTTGAAGTAGTTAAGCTGGATGTACCAAAATCCGCCCTCGGTGGTATTGTTGAATCCCAGCGAGGCGGCATCAAGAAGATGCTGGAGGCTGCACGTACTTTAGCTAAAAGCCAGTTAATGGATTTGCGAACCCAAGCGGCAGATCGAGCGGCCACGGCCCTGGATCTTGAAATAGACCGGCTGTCTGCGTTACAGCGCATCAACGACACAGTACGGTCAACAGAGATAGAGCATCTAAAGGAGACCCGGTCCCAGCTATTGCAGGTGATCGCCCGGGCTGATGTTCGGCTCGACGGTATTCGCATTATCGTCGCCGCCTGACAGCAGTCCAGACTCTTGAAGGCCGATAAGCAGGCTGATCATTACCACGAGTACTGATGCCGTCACCCGGCGCATGATCGTGCAGAGGCGACAGACTTCGCGGACCTGCCGTCGGCGCCCGGTCTTTTTAAGAAGCAGCATTGGCATGGCCGCCTCGATGGCGTCGAGGCGCTGGTTCGATTGGGCCTGCTGTGAGGTCTGCCACGGCGGAGTCCTTTTTAGGTAAATAACGAAAGTCCGGCACGGAGTAGATGCTCTAAAAACATCGCTTTAGTATAGCAGCCCTGCCAAATCGGTCCGGATGCCCCCTACATCAGGTGATCTATAACGTTGAGCCTGTCTTGTAGACTTATGCAGAACCGTTCATAGCCAATATTTCTAGCTCCTCTGCCGTTGCCTCACGCGCTTCTGTGACGGTCAGCTCGAACTTGAACGTAACCCCCGCCAAAGGATGGTTGCCATCCACAACAACGCCATCTTCAACCACCTCAACCACTCGGACTACGGCGGCTTCATCGCCAGATCCAACTTGAAAGATCATGCCGGGTTCGACACTGTCAACATTGGCATTAATTGTCTCGCGAGAGACGGTTCGAATTAAGGACTGCTGCGGAAACCCGTACGCTTTATCTGGCTCGATAGTGACTTTAATTTCATCTCCAGTGTCCAGATCGACAACTGCGGCTTCGAGACCCGGCATCATAGTCCCGTCACCTTCAATGAAAGCCAGGCTAGAGCCGCCGTCAGAGGAATCGACAACCTCGTTGTCGGCATTCAGGAGCCGGTAATCTACTCGGTAAAACCTGCGCATATGCGGATACTCTTCAGATGTTAGTCGGTCTTCGGAGCGGCAGTATAGACTATTCATCTACTGGTCAATAAGGCTTCCCACTGATCTTGCTGATGCGACCATGCCAGATTTAACACCCGAGGCGCGGCCGGCAGCGCCTGATTAGCGAGTTGGCGGGCGAGTTTGTCGAGCATACGCAATGCTTGTGGACTGTCCTTATAGCGCCAGCACGCCGGAATAAAATCTTGATAGGCTAGCGCGTCAGGCACCACGGGTAGACATCCGGCGGCAACTGCCTCAAGCACAGCCACTCCTTGAAATTCATGAATCGCTGTGGATAACACCACGTGACTGCGCGCCAGTAGCGCTAAGTAGTCCTTGCGCGCGGGGATAAATCCACAAACACCCAAGCGGCCAGCTTCTTCAAGCATTAATTTGACCTGTTGCAGGGCTGGCGGCACAGATCTAAAAGACTGCCCAATCAGGTGAAATTCAAAGTCGAGCTTGCTTGCCAACATGGCAATGACTAAGCGCTGTAACGCATCCACACCCTTGTCGTACTCCCAACGATGATTCCAAACAATCGCCAGTCGCGGGGTCCTAACAGACAGCGGTTGATCGTTTTCAGCGGAGAGTTTTGACATTCTCTCAAAGCAATCATCATACAGAGGAACGGGTTGTAGCGTTGATTGTTGACGTAGCTTCTCAACAATACCCGCGGGAACTTGATCGGGTAGGCGCGCTAGCAGCTTCTCAACACCTAACAAAAATGACGTTCGGTTAAAGGCAGAATTGAAAATCAGTTGATCTGCACTCAGCGCTGAATAAAGACTGGTGATTTGCCGCTCTACTTGATGCTTCGGGTCCCCTAGTGTGGGATAGGCAAACTGATTTTCGTGAAAGTACAAGAGTCGGCGGCAAGTCGCCAATTCAGGTCGCATACCCACAAGGGCTGACAGGTCTGTCATCGACGTTGCTAGCACCAAATCCCACGGACCCGCCAGTCGTCCATCAAAAGCTAGGCTCAAGCTATTGCCACGAAAGCGCCAGCTAAAATAACGCGCCGGCAGCGTTACGACGGTGAAATCATGATTTATGCAATGCTTAACCAGTCCTTCGTGCCAGTAGCGATGACTCATAGCATCATATGGAGATAATAAAAGTATTCTCATGAATAGCAAAAGTGTCCCGTAATCCCGCATCATTGTGTAGAATGCGAGGCTGATATTCAGCAGCAAATGGATTAATTATGGCAGCGATGGTTATTGTAGGCGCGGGTCAAGGTGCGGGACAAGCCGCGGCAAGTTTTCGTCAAGAAGGCTATGAGGGCGAGATCATTATTTTGGGTGAAGAGCCGTTCCCCCCGTATCAACGACCGCCTCTGTCAAAGCAGTATCTGGCTGGCGAGTTGCCTTTAGCACGCGTGTTTGTGCGACCCGAAAAATTCTATCCGGATCGAAATATTGACCTTCGCATCAACACCCGGGTTACCGCGATTGACCCCCAAGCGAAAACGGTGACCACCGCTGCCGGTGATGACATCAACTATGAAAAGCTACTTATAGCCACCGGCAGCAGGCCACGCAAACTCAATATACAAGGCTCTGATCTTGCTGGCATTCACTACCTTCGGACCATTGCGGATGTTGATAGGATCGCTGTAGCGATGAAAACCGCCAGAAAAGTAGTCATTGTAGGCGGTGGTTATATTGGGCTTGAGGTCGCGTCCGTCGCTGTCACTGCGGGTCTTGATGTAACGGTATTAGAAATGGAACAACGCATTTTGCAACGTGTGACAACCCCTGGCATGAGCGAATATTATCATCAACTTCATACCAGTCGCGGTCTGAAAATTCTGACTGAAACTGCTGTCAGCGGTTTCACCGGCGATGATCACGTACAGAAAGTACAATGCGGCGATGTCACCATTGATGCTGATTTAGTCATCGTCGGCATTGGTATTATTGCCAATACAGAACTTGCTAGCGAAGCGGGTTTGGCTTGCGAGAATGGTATTACCGTTGATGGTCATTGCCAAACATCAAATGCTGATGTGTACGCTATTGGCGATTGTACAAATCACCCGAATCCGATTCTAGGCCGACGGTTACGACTCGAATCAGTCCCTAATGCGCTTGAGCAAGCTCGCGTTGCCGTCGCTAATATGTGTGGTAAAGAGAAAGTATACGCGTCTGTACCGTGGTTTTGGTCAGATCAATACGAGCTAAAATTGCAGATGGTTGGTTTTTCTGCGGATGGCGATACCGAGGTGCTGCGTGGCGACAAATCGACTAACGAGTTTGCTGTGTTTTATTTGAAAGACGGCGCTGTTGTTGCCGTAGACGCCGTTAACAGTCCACGAGAGTTCATGGTCTGCAAGCAGTTATATGGCAAGCAAGTTGATGCGGTACTTCTAGCTGATCCAGCGACAGATCTCAAATCACTGATGTAGTTAAGTGTGCAGTTAACGCGCCGCTGCCAGCGGTACTTTAACGTCCAACACCAAAGGAAGAGACCATGCCCTCGGGGCCGATTCAACAGAGCGATTTGTCAGACCATAAAGTAGATGCTGCAAGCATTCGTGCTGCTCACAGTCTGATTGCGCCATTTATTGTCGACACACCTGTCATCCGGTCAGCAACGTTTTCTGATATCGCGCAATGCCAAGTCTTGTTTAAACTTGAGAATCTGCAGATGACAGGATCTTTCAAGGACCGCGGGGGTATAAATAAATTATTGAGCTTGACGCCCGCAGAACGCCAACGCGGGGTCATTGCTGCTAGCGCAGGCAATCATGCCCAGTCAGTGGCTTATCACTGCAAGCGGCTGGGTATCTCCGCTAAAATTGTCATGCCTAAACACAGTCCCTTGGTGAAGATTCGTGCCACACGGTACTGGGGTGCTGAGGTCATATTGGAAGGCGAAACGTTCGATGATGCCTTCAATTATTCACAACAGTTAGTCGCACAGGAGAATCGACTTTACTTGCATCCTTTCGATGACCCCTATGTGATTGAAGGCCAGGGTACGATGGGTGTAGAAATACTCGCCCATGCGTTATGTCAAGATCTAGACGCGATACTAATCCCTGTAGGCGGTGGCGGACTGATCGCTGGGCTGGCGACCTTTATTAAGCAAACCCGCCCAGAGATACAAATTATTGGCGTTGAAGAAAGCAGTTGCAACGCCATGGCACAGTCAAGGCAGGCAGGTCATGTCGTTGAGCTTGCACCTCAACCGATCATCGCTGATGGTATTGCTGTACGAAAGGTATCGCCACGCAATTTGAACAGTGTCATGAAGTATGTCGATGACATGGTCTCCGTGACGAGTGATGAGATTGCCAATGCCATCATGCTAACGATGGAAATTGAGAAAATTGTAATAGAGGGTGCTGCCGCCGTGACGGTCGCCGCACTGATGAACCATCGCCTGCCAGCACTGCAAACGAGCAGTGGCAAATTCGGGAGTGGCGGATTTGGCAGTGGTAAAAAAGTGCTGTCAATACTCTGTGGCGGCAACATTGACGTGAGTTTACTTTCACGGATTATTAACCGGGGCATGGCATTTGATGGCAGAGTCTTTGAATTTGAATTAGTGCTCATGGATCGCCCGGGCAGTTTGGAATCAATACTCGGCCTTTTTCGGGAATCAGGCGCCAATGTGCTCGAGGTTAACCACCATCGATATGCCAGTCATGCGCCTATTGGTCAGATAGCCGTCTCTGTGACCGCCGAAACCCGAGATCAGGCACATATTGATGCGCTTAAACGTGTTATTGAGACTCATAGTCCCGCGCACCTGCGTTAGCTCGATGAGATCAGCGGGCAAAAAATTTTTAAGGGGCGTTGACCGTAAAGCGTATACTTTGAAATTGAATAACATCCTTATCGCTCAAGCGAAGCGTTGTTATTTTTTCGCCATTCACATGGGTTCCGTTGGCTGACCCCAGGTCGGTCAAGACAAGAGCACCATCGCGGACTTCTAGCTCAGCATGCTTGCGCGAAAGTGACGGCTCTAAAATCGAAATATCGCATTCGAGCGCCCGCCCAACCTCCATCAAACCACTGATAGGGATGATTTGGCCTCTTTCTATGCCTGAGTCGGCTCTGAGTGTCCAGCCAGCACCGGCTTGTACCAGTGCTGCTCCTGATAGAACCAGTGTTCTAGCCGCATCTGTTTCGGCACTGATTATATTGAGCTCGACGCCCCCGATAGACACGACATCACCCAGCCGCAGTATTGTCGGCGCAGCAATCCGCGCACCATTAACAAAGGTCCCAGTTTGTGTTTGTACGTCCGTAATTAACACGCCATCGCCCTCGACTTGGAGGTCTGCGTGAAAGCCGTTTACCCCCTCTACGTCGATCACGATATCATTCACATCGTCACGACCAATAGTTCGCCCTGGCGCTACGATCAGCACAGGCTCGGATCGCCCATCCTTAAACTGGATTTTTACCATTTAGCGCCTTCTTTCTAAAGTATTTCAATGGGTTAGTAGGTTTACTGGCTGAGAATAAACGCAACCGTTGAGATTGTACACTGCCGCCGCGGACCAGCTGGCGAATCTCAGTCTCAAATCAAGACTTTATTTCGTTTCAAGATTAAGTCAAAGTAAAACCTCGGTCTTATGGTGTATCTATCCGATGGCGTTATCATCTAATCAGAGGTTTAGCCAAGGCAACGTTAAGCGTTTTTGGCTCGAATGGCGCACGCTGATTATCACGCTGCTTGTCATGGTGTTATTTCGCTCTGCCATCGCTGATTGGAACCAAGTGCCATCGGGCTCGATGAAGCCCACAATTCTAGAAGGTGATCGGGTTGTGGTGAACAAACTCGCTTATGATTTAAAAGTGCCGTTTACAACTTGGCATCTCGCAGAGTGGGCAGATCCCCAGCCAGGCGAAATTGTGACGTTCTACTCGCCGGCCGACGAAAAGTTGCTCATTAAACGCGTTATGGGCACGCCCGGTGATGTTGTCAGCATGCGTAACAATCAGCTTTATATTAATGATGAACCTGCGCACTACAGCCAACTCGATGAATCCATCATTGATCAGCTCGACAGCTGGCAACAACGTGATCATGCGTTTTTTTATGAGGAGGTCAACGAGGTCGTGCATGCGGTAATGTTACGGCCAGCGCCAGCCAATGATTCCAACAGTTTTGGTCCTATGGAGATTCCTGCGGATCAGTATCTTATGCTGGGTGATAACCGTGATAATAGCCGCGACTCCCGACGTATCGGCCTAGTTGACCGCGAACGTATTACTGGTCGCGCCCATACGGTTGCGTTCTCCGTCGACTTTGATTCATCATTTTTACCTCAACCTCGCATCGACCGCTTTATCCGACCGTTAGAATAAATCTCGCCGGCGTTTTTCGACCTGCGACCTAGGTTAGGGCTTCTTATGTTGTGGTGCAGTGACGTCTTCTGGTGTCTTGTGCGTATCGCCAACTGCGGGCTCTGCAGAGACAAGGCTAGCCGCAGAAATAGAGTCTTCACTAAGTGCGGCATCGCTGTCGCTGACAGCGTCCAGCAAGCCACTACCGCTACGCCGCCGCATTAGCCTTAGCAGCACAGAAAAAACCAGACCTAGCACGATCAACCCGGCAACAAAGATGACTGACATGATCAAGAAAACATAGATGACGTCTACATCCACCTGAAAATAACGTACCGCTACCCAAATAAAAGCGCCGGCAAAAAACATCCCGGAGAGGATGCGTATGTACAAAGGGTCTTTGAAAGCTTTCACGTTAAGTCCGTTAGGTATTTACGCCTATAGTGCCCTACACTCGCTGAATACACACTTTTTAATCAGCAGGAGATGACAAATGCCATTAAATCCAACAGTAGCCACCCTACTGCAGACCATGGCGGATATGAATTTGCCGCCTATGCAAGACTTGCCACCAGCAGGCATGCGAGAGTTTTACAGCGCGACAAATGCCGGCAATACGCGCGCGCCCGTAGCATTAGTGCAGGATCTTGTCGCCGATGGTGTTCCGGTAAGAGTCTATCGACCTTCACTAAACGAAGAACTCCCCTGTCTAGTATTTTTTCATGGCGGCGGCTGGGTCATTGGCGATCTTGAAACGCATGATAACGTCTGCCGCTACTTGGCCTTGCAAGTGGGCTGTGTCGTGGTCGCTGTGGATTATCGCCTCGCACCAGAGCATCCTTTCCCTGCCGCTCTAGATGACTGCTACACGGCCACCTGTTGGGCTGCTTCACAGGCATC
>JBLHVI010000048.1:0-21948 GCA_047630175.1 Candidatus Azotimanducaceae bacterium | reverse complement strand
CTAAAAGGTAGGGCTAAAAGGTAGGGCTAAAAGGTAGGGCCAAAAGGTAGGGCTAAGGGCTAGTGCTAAGCTGGTGAGAGGCGCGCGTCGGACTGACATATGACGAGGTTAGGGTTTCTGATCGCTATCTTGCTGGTCGCAATGAATGGATGATGGATGTCCTGAACTCAAACTTCTAATATAGAAGTGTAGCCACACGACTGAAGTATTGTGGTGGGGTTGAGCCATTATCATAGGAATCTGGTTATTAGTAATCAGCTGCAACAGTTACAAGCGTATGGCGGCAGAATATTTGCGGTCTTGGCGCTGCCATTTCTGATATACCACGGTAACCCCGCGGTCGCGTTGTTGGTGGGGATGTCTTTGACGCTGCTGTTCGACAGGCCGGTTGTGCCTCAGAGTAGTCGCTACAGCAAATACCTTCTGCAGACGGCCATTGTCTTGTTAGGCTTGAAGCTTGATATGGCGGATATGTGGCGCATCAACGCGGACTACACAGTATTTGTGGCGGTCTATGTCTTGTCGGCTATTGCGATAGGACTGCTGCTCGGCAGGCTGATGGGCGTGGAGAATACCTCTAACGCCATGATTGCCACAGGGACCGGTATTTGTGGGGGGACGACCATCGCTACCTTGGGGCCGATTATAAAAGCCAGTGCTGACCAAATGGGTGTCGCTCTGGCGATTGTTTTTCTGCTGAATGCTGTGGCCTTATTCACCTTCCCCGCTATCGGCGAATACTTTCATCTCAGTCAAACTCAGTTCGGCGTTTGGGTCGCGTTGGCGATTCACGATACCAGTTCCGTGGTCGCCACAGCCGCGTTATATGGTGATCAGGCGGCTAGTGTCGCGACGACAGTCAAGCTTGGACGTACGCTGTGGCTTATTCCTTTGGTGGTCGTTGCCAGTCTCGTGGCTGGGCGAGGCGGGGTTAAAGTACGGATTCCAGGCTTTATATTGCTATTTATTCTAGGCTCCATTCTGGGGTCGATGTTGCCTTTGCCGGCCGCGTTGCCGGGTATTGCCGGGATGGCTAGCAAGGTCTTGCTGGTACTTGCCCTGTTCCTTATTGGCACTGAAATTAATCGGCAAACCCTGCGCAAATTGAGGGGTCGCGTGCTCGCGCAAGCGCTGTTGTTATGGATGCTGGTAGTCCCTACGACGCTGTTGATGGTTATTACCCTAGTGAGCTAATCGTGGGTGAGTTAATAGTGGTTTAGTTCAAGTTTAGTTCTAACGATATGAGCAATAGATATTTTACGTTGACTGAAGATTTATCTAACCTTCGGCACTATGAATAACGAACCAGCAAAATTTGACGTTCTGAGTATCACCACGGTGGGACTATTCGTCGTCTATCTCGCCTTGAGTCTCTGGCTAGCCTGATACCGGGCACGTTGGAAGATCAATAATGGGCATCCTGCCCTTTTAGTTACAGCATCTCGTTGAATGTTAGAAGATATTTGTGCCTAGTAGACTGACTGGGCCCCCGCCTGGCGATTCACATCGCTTGATTAAAGTTCATTTGCGCGCCACCGCCACAGATCTATTCGGTAGACTCAATAGTCCAATTCTGCATTCAATTCTGCGCTGAACTAAAGCCCGGCTTAGAACTAAAGTTTGCAAATAAGGCTAATGCATTTGGACATTCTATGTTGATGCTTCTATCCTTCACCGACTTCTGTTTCTGTCGCCCTTGGTGGCGAAGTCGCTGGCTTATCCTTCGATTCTGGCGGCTAAATAATTGAATTGAGCCTGTCATGAGCGAATTAAAACCCCTATACATATCTTATGCTGGGCCATCCCTGCTTGAGACCCCGCTACTTAACAAAGGGGCGGCTTTTACAGAAAAAGAAAGGCGGACCTTTAACCTTATCGGTCTGCTGCCGCCGCGATATGAGTCTATTGATGAGCAAGTAGAGAGAGCTTATCAGCAGTTCTGCAGCTTCGATGAACCGATAAACAAACATATCTACCTGCGAGTTGTTCAAGACAACAATGAAACCCTTTTTTACCGGCTGCTCAGGCAGCATCTGGTGGAGATGCTGCCGATTATCTATACCCCAACGGTTGGCGATGCTTGTGAGCATTTCTCCGATATTTACCGCAGTGCGCGCGGTATCTTTGTTTCCTATGAAGAACGGGAATACATGGATGACATCCTTAGAAGCGTGACCAAAGATCGCGTCAAAGTCATTGTTGTCACTGACGGTGAGCGTGTTCTCGGTTTAGGCGATCAAGGCATAGGTGGCATGGGTATCGCTATTGGTAAGTTGTCGCTCTATACGGCCTGTGGGGGTATCAGCCCAGCTTACACCCTTCCGGTAGCGTTAGATGTGGGTACCAACAATCAGAAATTATTAGATGATCCTATGTACATGGGGCGTCGTCACCCAAGGATAGGCAAAGACGAGTACGAAGCGTTCATAGATCAATTCATCGACGCGGTGCACGCTCGATGGCCCGCGGCTCTGATCCAATTTGAAGATTTTGCGCAGCCAAACGCGATGCCGATTCTGCAGCGGCACCGTGATCGAGTGTGCTGTTTTAACGACGATATTCAAGGTACAGCGGCGGTCACTCTAGGCTCACTACTCGCTGCGTGTAAGCGTAAAGGCGAGGTGTTGAAAGACCAGAAAATAGCGTTTGTTGGGTCCGGATCAGCTGGATGTGGTATCGCTGAACTCGTCGTCAGTGCGATGGTTATTCAAGGTTTGACTGATTCAGAAGCTCGTTCGAGAATTTTTATGGTTGATCGCTCTGGTCTGGTGACTTCGGATATGAGTGACCTAAGGGACTTTCAGCAGGTGTTGGCTCAGGATAAAGCGGCATTAAGCCAATGGCGTATGGGCGGCGGCGGTGAAACGATTGAGTTGATAGATGTTGTCTCTAATGTCCATCCCAGTATTCTCATCGGTGTATCTGGGAAGCCAGGGCTGTTTACTGAAGCGGTCATTAGAGAAATGTACAGTCATTGTTCGCGCCCCATTGTGCTGCCTTTGAGCAATCCATCAAAACACGTCGAAGCACACCCGGACGACGTGATCGAGTGGACTGATGGGCAAGCCATTGTTGCGACTGGCAGCCCTTTTCCTGCGGTCGAGTATGCCGGTCAAAAATTTGAAATTTCCCAGTGCAACAATAGTTACATATTCCCAGGCATCGGCTTGGGTGTCATCGCGGCAAAGTCGTCAAAAATCAGCGATGACATGTTAATGGTTGCCAGCACAACATTGGCTGACCTATCACCTGTGAGTATTTTGAATACGGACGGTATATTGCCGCCTTTGACCGAGCTGGCGAACTTAAGCCGAACCATAGCCTTCGCTGTTGCCAAAGTGGCTATGAGCGAAGGGCATGCAAGGCAGATTAGCGATGAGGAGTTAAGTGCTGATATCGCGCGTAATTTTTGGACGCCGGAGTATCGGGAGTATCGCCGTATAGCCACTCGCGCCAGATAGACGTTGTTTTCTTCGCGACATTGAACAGACTTTTAGCCCTATCAATCGTCCTTACTCGCTCTTAGTAAGGGCTCGTTAACGAATCTTTATAATTTAACGCCATAGTAATTAAGAGTAACAACCATCAGCCAATAGGCGCCGCTAGTAAATCCGATTGATAGGCCAATGCTGGGGTAGAAATGCAATCCCTGCTTTAACAACAAGGGTAAGGAGATAAACAAAACTAAGGAAGGTAAAACAAGCCAAAAAACGCTGGTCGCCAGCGCGCTGACCTTTGCAACGTCTTTTGTGTCGACATAAAGCCAGATCATCGCGAGGACGGAGACAAGCGGTATAGAAGCCAATAGAGCACCGACTAACGAACTTCGTTTAGCGACCTCGGAAATAGCAACAATTAAAATAGTGGTTATTGCTATTTTGGCAATGTAATAAGTCAAGTAGAGTACCAGTACTTGTTGTCGTCACTTTACGTGATGTTGGCAGGCGAGACTAGTATAATATTACTGCTGGAAATCATTCAGTTTTCGGTTTGATACGGGGTACTAGCTGATCCATTTCAATCAATCGTGAGTCTGCGAGTGCTGCTGCGCGCATAGGGGCAATGGCGAGATAGTCAGGGTCCCGCATCATCTCGACAAATTGCCGCCGCTGCGGGTACGCGACCATAATGACAATGTCCCAAGCATCGTTACCGATGATGTTGTTAAGTGCCCGACCCATCCACATAGGTTCACCGCCAAAGCGCGGCTGCAACTTAGCAAACGCTTGGCCGTAGACGTGGTAAGCCTCGCGTCCCGTGAGACCATCGACACCTTGGCCAGCCTTCGCCCATAGTCGGTAGCGTAGCAGGTTGAGCATTACCACCGGTGCCGTCAAGTCGCCTTCAGCCATTGTGTCTACGGCTGTCTTGTCGGGGTCGAGAAATATCATGTCGTCTTGCCTCATTGGCGCGCTGTGCGCTAGGGCTACCGCGCCGGTAGTGGGTTTAGGTTTGACGCATCATCCGGCATCGCAGCTGCAGGGCTCGCATCCACGGATTGGCGCATGCTATCGAATTGCTCGACCATCATATCGATCACTTCTGGCATGACGGGTTCGGGGATGTTGTGCCCCATGCCCTCGAAGATCTTGAACGTAGAATCCTTGATAAGGCTGGCTGTATGTTTGCCGTGCTCAGGAGGCAGCAATGTATCGTCAGCACCGTGCAATACCAGTGTCGGTACGTTGATCGCTGCGACTTCCGCAGATCGGTCACCGGTTTTGATAATCGCCATTAATTGACGAGGAATAGATGCTGGGAAAAATCCTCTTGCGCGCATCCGGCCGGTAAGGTCGTCCTCTGCATCGTTGTTTGCTAGTTTTTGTATTTGGCTACTCGCATCGCTGCTTGCTGCGGGCAAATGGGGTGCGCCAGTTGTCGACATAATAGATACAAGGCTGGTGCTGCGATCTGGATAGCGGGCCGCGACGATTTGCGCGATCATACCACCCATGGAGGCGCCAACAATGTGAGCTTGCTCAATACCTAGCGCATCCATCACAGCAATGGTGTCGTTGGCCATATCGTTTAGCAGGTAGGGCGCATCGACTTCAAAGCCGAGCTGATTTTTCAACAGTTGCCACCAGAGCGTGGGTTCTCCCCAAGCATCAAACTTTCCAGAAGCACCGACGTCCCGGTTATCCAACATGATGACGCGATAGCCGGCATCACGCACCCCGCCGACGAAGGCGTCACCCCATAAGGTGTGCGACGCGCCGAGTCCCATAATGAGAACGACAGCAGGCTGATCCGGTGTACCAATATCCTTATAAGCGATCTCGACATGGTCTGCGGTAACGACGGTGGCGAAGGGCTGTTCATCAAGGAAGGCGCGTGAAAACTCCGCCCGTATAGGCAAGGTGCAAAGTATTAGCAGGATAAAAAGCGAAGGGCGCATGGCGGTCTCTACTGGATTCGGGTGCGGGCAGACTAGCAATAATCTGGGTCATGGGGCAACACTGAATTAATATCGGTTGTTAAGAAAAATACACTATTTATTCAGTTTCTTACTTCGATATGCTGCAACATTCCATCGAATGAAAGGACGTATTCGTTGCCTGTTGACGCCTTTAGATCTCCGTGTTTACTTAGACTTATTAGGGAAAATTCGATGTGCGCTACGCCGGGCCGGATCTCTATAATGGAATCGATGGTCCAAGTCAGTGACTCAAATACTGAATGAAATGATCTCATCATCGTCATTATTTGTGATCTACCAAGATACACGCCGGTGTTCACGGAGCTATAAGTTGACGAATCTGTAAGCATCGATTCAATTGAGTCCATATCACTTAGATTAGATAACTCAAAGTATCGCTCTGCTATTTTAATGGTGGTCGACATATCGGGTTCTCTCAACAGATGTTTTCGATTGGGTATGCGGCGCTAATCTAAAATATTTGAAGAAGTTCACAATATTCACTTCTAGCGCCGAGCAAGCATTGTCGATTTCTAAATTCTACGTGAGCCGGACGTCGTGAGATACCTCATTGATCGATCTGACGTTGTCGTCTTACTCGAAGAGTTGATCGCGTGCGCTGCATTCTTTGACACGCTGAAAGCAAGGCTTCAATGGGTATTGGGTCTCAATGAGTTTAGGGCTGGATCCCTCTTGACCGTGGTGAGTAAATCCGTCGTGCGTTAGCTTTTCATTCTACGACTCAGTCGACGTGACACGCTCAACGAGTTTTCTGTCTGCTTTTAGATAATCAATGTTCGACAGCGGTTCCTTGAGCAATTCTGCATGCGTTTTCCCGCCACCTTCAGCGCCGATGTGTCGGCAAGCAGGTTTTTCACTATTTGAGTTACTAATGTTAGTTTTCGCACCTAAGGTCTGATCTAAATTGGACGTTTTGCGTTGCTTTAATGACCGGTTCCTCAGCTCCTCATGTCGCCGATGATAGGGGCGAGTTGCGACAGATCCTAAAGTCGCCCATGTCTCAGCTAATTCGACCTAGGTGCGCCGTGGCGCTGGTCTTGCCTGATTCAACACGGCGGCTGATTGGTGTTGTTCGCATATTCGTTGAATCATACTAGATGTGGGGTTAAATACCTTCATGACCAAAGATTCAATAGATGTACTTGAGCCGCTCAAAGCGCATAGCCATAGGACACTAAAGAACAGAGCCGAAAGCAACAGCACGCGTCGTTGGTGCAACCCGACCAGTTGCTGGTGTTGCAGAGAAGGTGTTGCCGGTCTTGCGGATCTTGGGGCAATTGCGTCAAGAGTAAATACTTGCGTAGTAGTGCACAGAGCCTGTACTTTTAATCTATGCCGCACGCCCAGTGTTTCGAGTAATATGTGTTGTTATGCAACGTTATAAAATACTTCATCGCACTTATTATAACTTTCCCGCGACTGTCCAACTCGAAGCGCACACGCTGCGTCTGCGCCCCAGAGTAGGCCATGAACTGCGGATTGAATCTTCTCGCC
This sequence comes from Candidatus Azotimanducaceae bacterium, assembly GCA_047630175.1. Taxonomy (GTDB): domain Bacteria; phylum Pseudomonadota; class Gammaproteobacteria; order Pseudomonadales; family Azotimanducaceae; genus UBA4582. The sequence continues at coordinate 15,014 of JBLHVI010000048.1, read as the reverse complement.
TGAAGATAGAGCCGCCTGCCACACTGCGATGGCAGCGAGACGTGGAAGACAATTCTGTGGCTATCGCCACGTTTGATAGCATGACTGGTCAGCTGATGATCGAGAGTGAAGTGGTCATCCAGCATTTTGACGAAACGCCGCTAGATTTTTTGGTTGCTGACTACGCGCTCGACTATCCGTTCTCTTATACCGCCGAGGACCTTGCTGTGCTCAAGCCTTACCTATGCCTATCTGACAGCCCTGTCGGGGATTTAATGACGAGCTGGCTCGCTAGTATCTGGCTAGCAGGTGAGCGCTTACAGACCTATTCGCTGTTGCAGCGGCTGACAGGCAGAATCCATGCGAGCTTTGCCTACAGCGCACGGGAAGAGCCTGGCGTTCAAACACCTTTGCAAACACTGACAAGAAAAACCGGGTCCTGCCGTGATTTCGCCTGCTTATTTATGGAGACGGCTCGCAGCTTAGGGCTTGCTGCACGTTTCGTTAGCGGTTATCTCAATACACGCGGAGCAACGATTGATTATGGCGCCACCCATGCATGGGCAGAGGTTTATCTACCTGGCGTTGGCTGGAAGGGATTTGACCCGACTGTTGGTGATGTTGTAGGTATGAATCACATCGCGGTGGCCGTCGCAAGGCTGCCAGAGTCAGTACCCCCGGTTGAGGGGTCGTATCTAGGTCTGCCAGGTGCGAGTCTTGATGTAGGTGTTTGGGTGACTGCGCTTTAGTCGGGCTGTAATCCGATCAGCTGTCTGGTTTTTTCTATCCGCCAGTCGGCGACGCTCAAACCGATTGCTCGGCATCAGGCCAAACAGAGGAAATATGTTGGTTAATGCTGTTGAAGAGTGTCATCTTTAAGGGGCGCTGCCCGTGCGGCTCTATGAGCCTAGGGGCAACTGTTATAGCTGCCCTATATGGGTCGTTGGTAATGTACGTTGACCTCGTTTCAAACGCGAGTCTTTGTACCTAGTTGTTTTCTCTACGCCGCTATTGAACTTATAGGATACGGGTTGTCTGAGTTTCTGCCTGTAGCAATGAGTAAGTTCATGATGAATAACTGGTTTTATCAAATGAGTCTTCTACTGACGGTGCTGTTTAGCGTTGCCGCATTTTCTAGCTATGCCGATACGTCACAGATCTATCAGGGAAGTGTAGATAATGCGTTTTCATCTTGGGGCAAACGCTCTGCCCAAGGTGATTGGAACATAGTCGAAGAAGGGGGGCAGTATTTTCTTGATTTCGCCGATAATTTTTCGGCGAAAGAAGGGCCCGATGTCAAAGTTTTTCTGTCACCGAGTGCAGGTAATGCGCTTACTGGGAATAATGCCGCAACCGACGCGTTGTCTCTCGGCTTGCTCAGTCAGTTCGAAGGTTCGTCACGTATCGCGATTCCTATAGGAACAGATCTAGACAACTATCAAATGCTGGTCCTGCATTGTAAAGCCTACTCTAAGCTATGGGGTACAAGCTCACTGCGTTAATGTTGTTTATCGTGACGTTTTATTCAGCTTGCTCTAAGCCGGGTGAGTATTTCGGTAGGGTCAATTAACTCAACGTGAACTGTGCCGTTGCACCGCTCAAGGTGGTGAGGGTTCCAACGACATCTTTGGAATTACGCTTGGCTTCTTCCAAAGTAGCATGCACGGTTTGGCGAGATTCTTTTAGATTATTGATGCTGTGCGCGATATGTAGCGAGTCGGCTTTTTGTTTCTCCGATATCTCGCTGATGCGTGTTCCGACGCTGGATAGCGTCATGACTTGCTCGACAATGTATTCGCACTGGTGTCTCGCTCTCTGCGCCTGCTCTACAGCACCGGCGACCGCGTCTGCATTACTAGAGACCGCAGCTGACATCACTTTAAATTCCTTTTGTAGATTATTGACAATACCTCTTATCTCCGCGGTCGACGATTGGGTGCGGCTCGCCAGTGTTCTGACTTCATCTGCGACCACCGCAAACCCTCGTCCTTGTTCTCCTGCTCGTGCTGCCTCAATGGCAGCATTCAGGGCAAGCAAGTTTGTTTGTTCAGCGATTGACTGAATAACGCCAACCATAGCATCAATCTCTTTGCTCCTTTCAATGAGTACGCTCATATCTTCAACAGCGGTGATGATGGAACCATGCAGTATTTTAATGTGTTGCACGCTCTCTAACGATGCAGTGCGGGCGGCCACAGATGACTCATTGGTTTGATCAAAAGCCGCGTTGAGTGATACTGCTTCGGCGTACAAATTCGCACTGTCTTCGCCAAGCTCAAGGCTATTCATAGCGATGTGTGCCAAGTCTTGGCTCTGCTGCTGTACTTGTTGCTCGCATTGTTCGACGTTACTAATGAAAAATCGCATATAAGCACCCAAGTTCTCTTCTGCACCACGAATGTTACTAATCAGTCCGGACACGACTCCCATGGCTGTATGAAAATGCGATCTAAGGTCGGCAAACTCATCTTTGCCCTTTGACCTCGCGATAATGACAAGGTCCCCGCGGGCAGCACGACTTATGTCCCCTCCGATGATCCCGATCTGACGATTGATGTGACTCACCACAAAGGAAAATGCAACGGTAATGGCGATGATAAAGAAACTAGCGATCCCGCCTATCAGCCATGCTTGGTTCTTTGAGTTTTGCATCCGGTTGTCTAGGGCTTGCGTTAAAGCGCTAGATGCCATCTCTGTCGCCTCATCCAGTGCGCCGATCAACTTGCTCCCTTCATCAGTGTATTGTTCATCATTAAACTGCCCGTGATCTAATAGCACCGTCTCTAAAGTCGCCAAGTAGCGGTCGGTACGCAGGTTAGTGTTGTCTGTCGCTAAGGCGATTTGATCGAGACCAAGTGTCCTGAGTTGACCGCTTAGCTGTTGCGCACTGAGAGCCCGGCTTGACAGCAACTCAGAGAGAACGCGTAAATCACCAGTGGCGCTAGCATCTTCACCCCTTGAGCCGATGTAGCCGGCACCAAGTTCTCGTATCTGCCTTGTTAATTCCGACATGCTAAGAAAATCAGCGCGTAACGTGGCGTATGCAGACAGCAATTTATCATCTGCGCCGTTCGTCAGCCGCTCAGCTTGGCGTAAAATCTGGCTGATAAGCATTGAGTGTCGGCCGAATATCTTGCGCGCGTTTTGCGCGGGGTCGTCGGCCTCAAATTGTAGGTCGGACCAATTATTTTCAATCGTATTGAGCCAGTTAACCATCGCTGGACGATCGCTGTAGTGATCTTTGAGCGCTGCGAGCGTGCTATTTACCTGCGTCGCTATTGTCTGGCGTTTTGCTCTTGGAGACACGTCGCCATTGCGTATGCGGTCGGTGAGCCTACGATGAACGGCAATATTTTTCGTCAGCGGTCGAATAAGATCAACGCCCGTGCTGTCTTGTTTCTTTGCCGTGGCGGCGGCAAGGTCGCCGGCTAGGCCGAGTAGTAGTGGGGCTGCGAGCGCTGAGCACAGGCTCGCAACGACAATGCTCGTGATCCAGAGGACGCTAGATAGCTTGAATTGGGATAGAAAATTATGCACAACAGTTTTCCTCATGATGTCATCGAGGTTTTTGATCATAGATATAGAATAGTTGTGATCTTGAACTTCACACGAAACTAATTTATCCATTGCTCGGGGACAGCGCTTTTAATACGTTGCCTCGCTAAGGCTGACGGAATAAGTTGCTGTGAGTGATTGTCGGCATAGCCCGCCATGCGGTACGTTGAGCATGATTGGCGCACTTTAATCCGTCTCTACGACGTCTTGTGCTTAGCGGCCAAGTATTTAGGTGAATGCACCAAGGCGAAATGAATCCCTTCAGCAAGTTGCATGTATGCGTGGATAACCGCTTTTATGAGTGATGTGTTTAATAGGGTGCGGGTATCATGTTTGTTCAGGTTGCGTGTGGCGGTGGACTCTGACGGCGAGACGATATAGACATTTGATCCAACGTTTTAATGATGAGGTGTTAACAATCCCCTCGTAATCACCTGCTATAGTTAAGCTAAATCTTCTAGTTGTTTTGAATATGATCAAAGAAATTCTAGCAACTGAGTTGGTGCCAGGCATGTATGTCGAGAAGCTTAACGGGAATTGGCAAGACCATCCCTTTTGGCGCAGCTCTTTTATGCTTAAATCGCAAAAAGAAATTAATTCGATTCTGGCCAGTGGTAGCAAAGGCGTTTGGATTAACACGGCAAAGGGCCATGATCTTCCGGTTGAAGAACCAGAACCAGAGCCGGCTCCGCCTAAGATGCCAACCAAAAAAATAGTGTCCATCAAACCGAAAATTTCAATTAGGGAGGAGATCGCGAGGGCCAGACAAATCTGCGAGTCATCAAAAGAGGCTGTGTCATCCATGTTTAGAGAGGCGCGGATGGGGGAGGCGGTCAATATTGAAGACGCCGAGCCGCTTGTCCAAGAAATTGCGGCGAGTGTCTGGAGAAACCCACATGCCCTGATCAACGTTGCACGGCTGAAAACGCAAGACGACTACACTTACATGCACTCAGTTGCTGTCTGCGCGTTAATGATAGCGCTCGGAAAAGAGATGGGCATGAGCAAAAGTGAGGTGGCGGCGGTCGGTATGGGCGGGCTGGTTCACGACCTAGGTAAGGCTTTGATGCCCATTGATGTGCTAAATAAACCTGGGAAATTAACGGACACCGAATTCAACATCATGAAGTCTCATCCAGAAAAAGGCCATGGTTTATTATTAGAGGGTAGCAGTGCCGGGTCTATTGCGCTGGATATAACCTTGCATCATCACGAGAAAGTAAACGGCTTAGGTTATCCTCATCGGCTCAGCGGCAACGGTATTTCAAGCTTTGCTCGAATGGGAGCAATTTGCGATGTTTACGACGCTATTACATCAATCCGGCCTTATAAGGAGGGCTGGGATCCGGCTTTGTCAGTAAAGCGGATGGCCAATTGGGAAGGTCATTTCGATAAGAAGCTTTTTCACTCATTTGTTAGAAGCGTTGGAATCTATCCAGTAGGTTCGTTGGTTCGGCTAGCTTCCGATAAATTGGGCATAGTTGTTGAGCCTGGTAAGAGCAAATTGTTAACACCTAAAGTTAAAGTGTTCTTTTCATTAAAACTAAAACAAAGCATTCCTGTTGATATTATCGATTTGGCGGCAGCCACAGAGCGAGATCGAATAGTCGGTGTAGAAGATGCTGCAGACTGGGGGTTTAGGAATCTTCAAGAATTCTGGCTTGAGGATTGAACGCGACCTCCTTGGCGCTATTGCCAAGGACGGTCTATTTTTTTGTAAATGCACCGATTCGTGCTGCCATATCAGGTCCATGGCCTTCGCTCATAAAGATCTCCCACTGCAGTCCACCATCCATTGATCCGCCATCAGTCGCCTCTAACAAGCGCTTGTTAGCCGCGTGAGAGAAAGATGAGTTAGCGCAGATTTGTTCGCAAAAAGCTTCTACCGCAGGCATAAAGCTGTCAGCGGGTAAAACCAATTCCGCTAATCCCATTTCAAGGGCATCTGCAGCCGAGTAGGTCGCAGCGGTAAACATCATGCGTTTTGCGGTGGCAACGCCAACCCGTCTTGGCAAACGTTGGCTCATGCCCCAGACCGGCGTGAGTGCCCATTTTGAATGTGTATCAGCAAATTTAGCGCTCTCTGCAGCAACGATAAAATCTGCTGCCAATGCAACTTCTAACGCGCCTGTGTAGCAATGCCCATGTACCGCGGCAATCACAGGTTTTGCTAATCGCTCCATCATACGCAGTGTCTCAGAGTGCCAGCCGCGTGATGGCACACGCTCGCCAGATGCGATATCAGCAAGATCGTGTCCGGCGGAAAAACATTTGCCAGCGCCCGAAATAACGACGCATTTGACGGCGTCGTCGCGATCAATTTGTTGAACGTGGCGGCGCAATTCTTCGAACATACTTACCGTTAGCGCATTCAGCTTGTCAGGTCGATTGAGCGTAAGAAACGCCGTGCCGTTTTTGTTTTCCCGCAATACCAGCGCTTCAGTCATGGGTGCTTTCCTTTCTTTAGGTCAAATGTGTCAAGTCTGTTGATTAGAGTCTAAGCGAATTGTGCATCAAATTCACAGTGCCAGATGGGCCCAATCGTCATCGATGAACACCTCTAAGCTATCTCGCCTGCGAGGCACATCAGCTTTATCTCTCAAAACCCGCTAATCAAGCGACCTTTCAATAAACACAACGGCCATGTCTTTTGCCGTCAGTGCAGAATTTTTATTACCGCTAACATGCGCATCAACAATCGCACCCTCTAGTAACAGATTCAACTGTTTGGCCAGCGTGTCTGGATCTCTAGCGCCAGCTTGCTCTGCTTGTCCGCGAATATACTCACGCACCAGTCGCTTGTGTTCAGCGCTAATCATATGGCAGGGGTCATCGTGGGACGAAAATTCTGCCGAGGCATTTATAAACATACAGCCTGAGAATTCTTTCTCTTGAAACCACTGATGGTGGACATCAAAAATGGCGAGCAGTCGGTCTCGTGGAACGCTTGCGCGTCGTTCAGTTTCGCGCATGAGGTTATTTCTAAACAGCTCGTCGCGTTTGCGCAGTGTCGCCAATACAAGCTCGTTCTTTGACTTGAAGTGGTTGTACAGGGTTTTTTTTGAGACCCCAGCTTCCTTAATAATGCGTTCTACACCCGTTGAATTAAATCCATCGCGATAAAACAGCTTTAACGCTTGGGAAACGATCACATCTCTTTTCGATAGAGCGGGCATATTGGCTCCAAGGCCAGGATTTTGATACACCGAGTAGTTTACATTAAACCTTAGGTATTGCGATAACTGCTTGTCGAAAAATGGATAGTGAACGCCAAAACTGGCTTCTCGACTCGATAACCGACTGCAATAGTCGGCAGCCGAAAAAAACACACAACCGCCTTGACAAGGTAAACCGATCGGTATATCTTCAATCCAAGTAGACCGAACGGTTTACCTTGATTTGGAGCAGCGTGATGTCCTCAGTTATTAAACCACCCTTTAGTCTCGCCTCGGCCCAAGAGAAGGTGCAGCGCGCTGAAGATTTGTGGAATGGCAAGAACCCCCAGCAGATTGCTCAAGCCTATACAGAAAACGCCGAGTGGCGTAACCGAAGTGAGTTTGTGCGGGGGAGGGGGGCTATTGCTGAGTTGCTAACCCGTAAGTGGCAGCGAGAGTTGGCATACCGATTGAAAAAAAAGTTGTTTACGTTCAACGATAATCGTATCGCGGTGCATTTTGAATATGAATATCACGACGTTAAGGGTCAGTGGTTTCGTGCCTATGGTAACGAAAATTGGATATTCGATGCCGGCGGATTAATGCAAGCTCGCGACGCCAGCATCAATGAAGGGGCTATCGCAGAGTTCGAGCGCCGCGTTGTTTGAAGCGTTTACTCAACGTGTTTTACCCCGGGCTAAACAAGCCCTCAACTACGTTCCAGCTACTTCACAGATATACACAAACACACCATAACTAAAGTAAGGAAAATGCTATGTCTACTATCACACTTCACCGTCATGCTTTGTCTGGTCATTCGCACCGGGTTGAGCTGTTTCTATCTATTCTTGGTCTTGATGCCGACATTATCGATGTGGATCTTGGCAGCGGGGAACATAAAAAAACTGCGTTTCTACAGAAAAATAGTTTCGGTCAATTGCCCGTTTTAGAGGATGGCGACGCTACGTTGTCAGACTCCAACGCTATTTTGGTTTATCTGGCAACTGAGTACGATGCTAGCCGCCAATGGTTGCCTGAAGAGGCTGTTGCAGCCTCTGAGGTTCAGCGCTTTCTATCAGTGGCGGCGAGTAAGGTAGCTTCGGGGCCAGCCTCAGCGCGCTTGGTTAATGTGTTTGGTACAGATTTAGATCTGCAAGCTTTGATTGCGCAATCGCATGCGTTGCTGGAAGTGCTCGATGCTCATCTGCAGGGTCGCGATTGGCTGGCGACTGATAAGGCGACTATTGCTGACATCGCCAACTATGCCTACATAGCGCATGCCCCTGAAGGAGATGTGTCATTGCGGGACTATGCTAACGTTCGCGCTTGGTTGCAGCGCATAGAGCAGCTACCGGGCTTCGTTGCGATGCAAGCAACGGCTGTTGGTCTGGCCGCATAAGCTCCTGCTAATGAATCAGTCAGATCAACAAGATGGCTATTTGGCTGGTTCATTTCCCACTACCGTCTAGCTAGCACGCGCTTTATGGGAAGGTGGGAGGAAAGTTGTTTCGAGTGTTTGTGTATCGCCTAGGTGATGACAGGCGCCTTCGGTCTGGTGAGATTGAACGGTTGAGTCCTTGTGACAAGGGCTAGCATTTAATAGGTAACGCAGGGCAACGGCTATGAAAAATACTAACGGCATACCTTCAAATTCGATGGTTTTTCCCTCTCCCTCTCCCTCTCCCTCTCCTTCTCCCTCTCCTTTTCATCGTGGAGAGCGGGCAGTTCAACAACAGCTTGGTGTTCGTGAGCAAATGGAGCGTTTTGGTAGCCGTGTTATCCGCGACCATATGCCACAGCAGCACCGCGAGTTTTACCAACAGCTACCATTTATTTTTGTAGGCCATGCCGATACTCGGGGTTGGCCATGGGCTTCGATACTTTTCAATAAGCCTGGTTTTATCACATCGCCTGATAATGAAACGCTGGTGGTTTGTGCTCAACCCGTTGCAGGCGACCCACTGGTTGATGCGTTAACACCCGGTACTCGTCTCGGTTTACTGGGCATAGACCTGCCTACTCGGCGACGCAACCGCCTGGCTGCGCATATTATTGAGTCTTCCGAACAGCAGATTAGCTTGCAGGTCGATCAATCCTTCGGCAACTGCCCGCAATATATTCAGCGTCGTGAGTTAGAAACGATAGCGAGTGAGCGGTTGTCGGCATCTGCGATGACAGCGTTAACGACGCTCGATTCGCGTGCGCAAGCGCTGATAGCCAACAGTGACACTTTCTTTGTCGCCAGCTATGTTAGCAATGATAGTGGCGAAGCCAGCGAAGGTGCTGATGTCTCCCATCGCGGTGGTCGGCCGGGTTTTATTCGGATTGATAGCGATAGTGTCCTAACGATTCCCGACTACCTTGGTAACAACCACTTCAATACCTTGGGTAATTTTACTGAGAACGCGCAGGCAGGTTTGTTGTTTTTGGATTTTGAAAATGGTCATTTGTTAACGCTGACAGGCACTGTAGAGATGTTATGGGATTCTCCGGAGGCTGAATACTTTAAAGGTGCGGAGCGCTTATGGCGGTTCCGTATTGATCATGGCCGTTGGATTGAGCGTGGCCTGCCACTGCGTTGGAAGATGGATGAGTATTCGCCGAACACGCTGCTCACCGGCACGTGGGCTGAGGCAGCCGGAAAGAGGCATGCTGAGTCGCGTCGTGAACAGTGGCTGCCTTATGTAGTGAACAACATTGTCGAAGAAAGTAGTGTGATTAAGTCATTCTATCTGCGGCCTGTCGATAACGCTGTGCCGAGTTTCAAGCCGGGCCAATTTTTGACATTGAAATACCCAATAGATGGCAAAGACGTGATCAGAACCTATACAGTATCCAGTGCTCCCGCTGATTTTGACTTGCGTATTAGTGTGAAGCGAGAAAAGTCACTAGAAGAGGGCGTTCCCGACGGTCTGTTTTCAAATCTGATTCATCGTGAACTACGTGTCGGTGACATGCTATGCGCCAAGGCGCCCAGTGGTACCTTTACTTTCGATGCCGCCGAAACCCGTCACGCAGTCCTGCTAGCAGGTGGGGTTGGTATCACGCCTATGATATCGATGGTAAGGCACGCACTGAATGAGAGTGTACGTACGCGAACGGTACGACCGACGACGCTTATCTGTGCGGCCACTAACCGTGAGCAGCGAGCTTTCTTCCAAGAGCTTGAAGAGATCGAGGCGCAATCAAATGGCGCCATTCGAATAGTCTGGGCGCTGAGCGAGGTCGACGAGAGCATGAAGCTCGAGCGTGATTATCATCATCATGGACGTATTACTGCGTCGCTACTGCAGGCCGTTCTCGCCTTGGATGATTACGATTTTTATCTCTGTGGGCCTGCATCTTTTATGCAGTCGATGTATGACATTTTGCGAGTGCTAGGTGTTAATGATGCAAGCGTTTTTGCGGAGGAATTTGGCCCAGCGTCATTGCAACGCATCGTCGATCAATTGAGCAAAAAATTCGAACCCATTGCTCCGGCACGCGAAGCGATAGTTAACTTTGCGGCATCAAATGTTGAGCAAGCGTGGTCGACTAAAGATGGCAGCCTACTAGATTTTGCCGAAGCGCATGGATTAACACCTGAATTTGGCTGTCGAAGTGGACAGTGCGGTGCGTGTAAAGCCGAACTGATCTCTGGTGCTGTGAGTTATCTGTCTGAGCCGTCGTTGCCGCTTGGTACTAGCGAGGTTTTACTGTGTTGCGCTGTGCCGGCCGCTGTTGCAGGTCAGGATATCGTTAACATTTCAATAAAATCTTGAATGGACTAGGTGGGTGGGTGCGCGGGTTGCTCGCTACCAATTGGTGGCCGTTATGATTTTAGTCAAAGCCTGCAGGCCCCTGCTTTTGTTGCTAATTTTCCAGGCAAGAAAAATATCGTGATCAGATTTATGCACTAGCTTTAATTCGACTAAGTCACCTGTTTTGAGCTGTTGTTCAATAAGTTGTCGCGGTAGGTGGCCAATGCCTATTCCCGCCATGATTGATTTGAGTTTTTGGTCAATTGTTTGCACGTAGAACACAGCGCCATCATTACTTAAGCCTTGAGCGCGAGCTACATCAACTAGCGAGGTGTCGTGAATGATAATACGTCGGAGTTTTGGCAGTGCGAGTTGCAGCGCCTCGGAGTTGTTGGCTAAACCGGCTTGACTATGATTGCCTGCGATTACCGGTACGAGTTCGATGGGTGCCATGGGTACGGCGCGGTAGCCTTTTTGCAACGGTACTGGGCCGGGTGCCCCCACGATCAGGTCAACGTTATCTTGCGCAAGGGCCTCCCAGCCGCCATTCAGTACCGACTCTCGGATGTCGATTTCAATTGAAGGGTGCTCTACTAGGAAATCATTTATAAGACCAAAAAAAGTCGGATAATTTGTATGTAGCTCGACTGCGATACTAATACGTGGCTCCCAGCCAGTGGCGACCTCTTTCGCTTTGTTCGCTAGCCGGGTTGTGGTGATGAGTATATCTCGACCCTCTGCCAGTATGAGTTGACCTGCGGGTGTTAACACTGAGCGGCGGCCTTGGCGTTGAAACAAGGTAATGTCTAATTGCTCTTCCAGCTTCTGCACGGCGTAGGAAACCGCCGACGTAGCTTTGTTCAGTTCTTCGGCAGCTTTTGCGAAGCTTCCGCGCCGGTCGATCGCGTCTAGCGTCTCTAAGACGTCAATTGTTATGGGATTTTTTGCCATATATCGACTCGTCACTATTGTTCTAATATTTAGATCATTCTAATCAAAAAGCAGGGCTTATTGCGAGCTTGGCAATCAATACAATAGATCCCGCACGTAAATAAACTTACCTAAATAATTTTAGAGCATCATTATGAAGTCAATCATAAGCAAGATAGTAAGCACGGCAGCCGGTTTGGATACATTACCTTTGCGGGTCGGCGCGGGTTCAATCTTCGTCGCGCATGGTGCGCAGAAATTGTTCGGCTGGTTTGGTGGTTACGGCCTAGAAGGCACGGCGGGCTGGATGGCGTCAATTGGTCTCGAGCCTGGTCTGTTAATGGCAGCAATGGCGGGTGGCGCGGAGTTTTTGGGCGGCTTGTTGTTGATTACAGGCTTGCTCGTTCGCCCAGCGGCCCTTGTGTTAGCGATTACCATGATGGTCGCGATTGTAACAGTTCATCTTTCAAATGGTCTGTTCATGGCAGATAACGGTTATGAATTTGGTCTCGCCTTACTGGCGGTGAGTGTGGCTCTGGTATTGAGAGGGGCCGGTAGCCTCAGTGCAGATCGGGCGCTTCAAACTCAATTCGCAAAGTAAAAATAACCGAACAAATCATATCGAATGGGGCACAAAAATGACCATATTACATATTAACAGCAGTGCACGATTACATGATTCAAATACGCGCATTATTGGGGAGTACCTCGTTGATGCACTGGGAAAGCATGTTGTTAGCCGAGATCTGGCGCAGCAGCCTTTACCACCCATCAGTGCCGAGGATCTGGTGGGGGTTCAGTCCTCATCAGACAGCTCGCGCAGCAGTTTGCAGGCTCAGTTAGCGGTATCTAATCAGTTGATTGATGAATTGAAGAGCGCCGATACCCTGGTGCTGGGTGCGCCGATGTACAACTTTGGTATTCCGGCATCATTAAAACAATGGATCGATGCCATCTGTAGAGCGGGTGTCAGTTTCCAGTATACCGCGCAAGGCCCACAAGGTTTGTTAGGCGTAAAGCGAGCATTCATTATCACAGCCACGGGTGGCACACCCGTCGGCAGTGCAATGGACTTTGTTAGTGGTTATTTGGAGCACGTCTGCCGGTTTCTTGGTGTTGACGAAGTCTTGCATGTTGATGCAAGTGGCTCGAAAGGCACGCCTGAAGAAGTAATTGCTCAAGCCAAACAGCAGGTTGATGCGTTGGTGTCGAACTTATCTGACTATCAGGTCTCTGGAGCAACGTAATGGGTATATTGCAGAAGGGTAAGTGGGTTGATCAATGGTACGACACCGGCACCAATGGGGGTGAGTTTCGTCGCCAGGACAGTCGCTTCAGAAATTGGCTGACCCCGAATGGTGATGCTGGTCCCAATGGTGAGCTTGGTTTTAAAGCCGAAAAAGACCGATATCATTTGTATGTATCGTTGGCTTGCCCCTGGGCGCATCGGACGTTGATTTTTCGTGAGCTTAAGCAATTGCAAGGTTTCATTGACGTTACCGTCGTTGCGCCAATTATGTTGGATAACGGCTGGGAAATGACTGACCCGCTATACGCTTTTGACTATGCATATCAGCTGTATTTAAAAGCTGATGCGAGTTATGAAGGTCGCGTGACCGTGCCGATACTATGGGATAAAAAAACACACACTATTGTCAGCAATGAATCATCAGAGATTATCCGCATGTTCAATACAGCGTTTAATCACTTAACGGGTAACACCTTAGACTACTATCCACAGGCGTTGCACGTTGGTGTCAATGCGTTGAATGATCGTATCTATGACACGATCAACAATGGCGTTTATCGCGCCGGCTTTGCGACCACTCAGTCAGCCTATGAAGCTGCGTTTCACAGTCTGTTTGACTCGCTGGATTGGGTTGAGAGATTGTTAACCAAGCAGCGTTACTTGGCTGGCGCCCAATTGACCGAAGCAGACTGGCGTTTGTTTACTACCTTGATTCGTTTTGATGCCGTGTACTTTGGGCACTTTAAAACCAATCGGCAGTTGCTGGCAGATTATCCCGCTATTAGTGGTTATGTACGGGAGCTTTACCAAGTGCCTGGCGTGGCAGGAACGGTCAGTTTTGAACATATCAAAACGCACTATTACGCGAGTCACCTGATGATTAACCCAACAGGCGTTATTCCTGTGGGTCCAGCGCAGGATTTTACCGTCCCCCATGGTCGCGAAAAAGGAGACTACTTGTGAGAAAATTAACCCAACTGATAGATGCCCGGCCTGCTCAAGACGGCGACGGCGTAAGTATTCATCGTTTAGCGGGGCGCAATCTGCATCAACTGCTTAATCCCTTTCTAATGATTGATGAAATAAACTCAGATGATGTTGCCGACTACATGGGGGGGTTCCCCGAGCACCCTCATCGTGGGTTTGAAACCATTACCTACATGAAGGCAGGGCGCATGCGCCACCGTGACCATATGGGTAACGAGGGTGTTATTTCAGCGGGTGATGTGCAGTGGATGACGGCGGGTGCCGGGGTACTTCATTCCGAAATGCCCGAGCAGGAGCAAGGTTTGTTGCATGGCTTTCAGATTTGGTTGAATTTACCCGCCGCTGAAAAGATGAAGTCCGCTGCTTACCAAGAAATTGCCAGTGCGGATGTCACGGAGCAAACACTGCCTGCGGGTGGCGTTGTTCGCGTAATCGCTGGTGATGTGCTCATCAATCAACAATCACAGCAAGGGCCGTTACCTGAAATTTCGACCCAGCCGATTTTTCTTGATGTGCAACTAAAAAGCGACGAGGCCGTTGAGCTTTCATTCAATGCCGAAAATCCTGCACTGGTTTATGTCTATCAGGGTGCAACAAATGCGATCACCGCGCGTCAGATGGGCAGCTACTCCAAAGGCAGTGCACTGCGGCTGCAAGCTGGCAGCTTAGGTGCCGCAATGTTGGTGCTCAGTGGTCGCCCTATCGATGAGCCCCTAGTGCAATACGGCCCTTTTGTCATGAATACCGCAGAGGAGATTATTCGGGCGCAAAAAGATTTCCAAGATCCGCAATTTCTAAGGGCGTTAACGGCCGCCGCTAACTGATGCGGGTGCTCATCAACAGTGACTACCTGGGAAGGTCTCCCAGTTAACTACAAAGAGGTTTTAGCGTGATAACTACCGTGCAGCGCAATTTTCTTGAGCCCATTGCCATTCTGCTTTTGTTTGTTATGGCGATCGCATTTGCCAGCGTTTATGACCAGGATTTTTCGTTGGACGCCTCCAGCGATACGTTGCTGGACCAAAATGATCCGCAATTGCGTTATTACGAATCTTCCCGTGACCGCTTTGGTGGTGACGAGGAGTTTCTTGTGCTGACTTATTCGCGATTGCAAGGCGATCTGTTTACGCAAGAGGCGTTGCTGGAATTGGCACGACTGCAGCAGAAGCTCGAAGGTATAGACGGCATCGCTGACGTTTACACGATATTGAATGCGCCTTTGCTGAAGAGTCCTGCGGTTACCCTGGCAGAGTTGCAGCAGGGGTTCAGGACTCTGAAAGACGCAGATGTTGATTTGGCACTTGCCAAGCAAGAGCTAACCTCAAGTCCTATATTTAGTGACCTGCTGTTAGCTAAGCATGGTGAGGCCACGGCACTTCGTATCACCATGAAGAATGACATCGCACTGCTCAATGCTAG
>JBLHVI010000047.1:0-22706 GCA_047630175.1 Candidatus Azotimanducaceae bacterium | reverse complement strand
TTGGGGAAAGTAGGCACCCACTGACCATCAACCAGCATGGTGTTCCAGCCCACGTGATCAACATGCAAATGCGTGCACAGCACCGTATCGATCTCTTCGCGAGGATAGCCAGCACTTGCAAGGTCGGTTAAGAAGGGCAGCTGTAGCTTGTTCCAGCCGGGTACATTACGTTCTTTGTCATTCCCTATGCAGGTGTCCACCATGATTTTTCGAACCGGAGTCTCAATAATTAGGGCATGAATGCTCATAATGAGCCTGCCGTTTTCATCAACAAAGTGTGGTGCTAACCATTTAAGAGGTGTGACTGCCTCGGGCGTTGCTTGGGGCAGCAGAAAACGCGTACCACCGGCTACCTGCATCTCCACGACGCGGGTTATTTTGACGTTGCCTATCTGCCATTGCTGCATGCTTATCTCCCTTAGCACCTGAATGAAATTGAACGGGTGATCGACTATACCCAATTTCTGCCGCCTAAATCCACCCAGACGGGAGAGCGCGTACAAGGCTAAGCAGGATCGCTGTTTTCAGCTGAATTTTTGGTTATCATACGACCACTTAAAGAATATGTGAGGTAGTAACATGACAACATCCAGTGATCTGGCCAGCATTCGCGAATCCGTCAAACAGCTGTGTGAAAGTTATGGCGAGGATTATTGGTTGGAGCTGGATCGAACCCGTGGTTTCCCTACAGAATTTGTCAAGGAACTGACAGAGTCAGGCTTTTTAACAATCTTGATCCCCGAGGAATATGGGGGTTCTGGGCTGGGTGTCGTCGAGGCGTCCGTGGTCATGGAGCAGGTCTGTCGGTCTGGCGCACATGCAGGTGCCTGCCATGCCCAGATGTATGTGATGGGATCAGTGTTGCGACATGGTAGCGAAGCGCAAAAAAGCTACTACCTACCAAAGATTGCCGCAGGTGAATTACGGTTGCAAAGTTTCGGGGTGACAGAGCCCACAACAGGTACAGATACAACTAGCCTCAAAACCTTTGCCCGAAAGGAAGGCGATGATTATATCGTCAATGGTCAGAAAGTATGGATAAGCCGGATCGAGCATACTGACCTGATGGTGTTGCTGGCGCGGACGACGCCTAAGGAGCACACCAAAAAGAAAACTGAGGGACTATCCGCTTTTATTGTTGATGTTGCTGCGGCGGTCGGCAACGGGCTGACCATTAAACCCATTGAGTCGATGATTAATCACCATTCATGTGAGTTGTTTTTTGATGATTTGCGTATTCCGGCGGCCAACTTGCTGGGCAAGGAGGGCGAGGGTTTCAAGGTAATTCTCGATGGCATGAATGCAGAGCGTATATTAATTGCGGCTGAATGTGTGGGTGACGGGCGTTACTTCGTGGACAAAGCCAGTCATTATGCTAACGAACGGGTTGTCTTTGACCGGCCTATCGGCCAGAACCAGGGTGTGCAATTCCCGATTGCGCGCTGCTATGCCGACATTGAGGCAGCAGGTTTAATGGTAGAAAAGGCCGCGCGAATGTTTGATGCGGGAGAGCCTTGCGGTGCTGAGGCGAATATGGCGAAGATGCTTGCGTCGGAAGCGTCATGGCGAGCTGGCGATGTTTGCATGCAAACCTTTGGCGGTTTCGCGTTTGCTAAGGAGTATCATATTGAGCGTAAGTTTCGCGAGACGCGGTTGTACCAGATAGCGCCTATCTCGACGAATTTGATTTTGAGCTACATCGGCGAGCATGTTTTGAAAATGCCCCGATCTTTTTAGAGCGGCTAATAGGCGATTCCATGCAGTGCCAATACCCAGATATGGTTGAGCGGCTTACACCCTTGCTTGTGCAGGTGATCAGTGAAACTAACGGGATCAACTTGGATGACACGCTGGAATTGCTGTGCCTAAATCGTAGCTTAAAGGCAGACATTGAACTTTATGACGAGGTGCAGGCGTTCAGGCGTAATTTGTGGCGCTTCCATCAGGACGAAATTCCGGTCAGCGAGTTACTCAATTCCTGTATCGCGGGCGCGTTATTTCAATTTCTGAAAAATTTCCCATTGCCCTACCATGAAGAGCATATTCATCTCACTGGGTCCTTATCTCCTGAGTTTATTTATCCTCGTTTACGCGCTATTCTCGCTGGCCCCGGGCGTCAGCAGCTCGAAGAAAAAATCGTTGAAGTTTATGGTTCGCAGGCACTGCCCATTAATAGTGTGGCAGACGTAGAACGATTAATCACGTTGAAAGAAGGAGAGCAGTTCTCAACATATTTGCAAATCCTTTATCTTGCCAAGACCATTTTGATCTCCCGCGAGGTGCATCGCGAAGCTGCGTACCATATGGCAAGTACGCTGTATGATAAGTATAACGTTGGCAAGATCCGTCTTAAATTCACCTTAACGAGGTCGTCGGGTATATCAGCTGAACAAATTCCCGGTGCTGAGAATGTTACGGAAGCCGATGTCGTGCTCGGACTGTACGATGGTTTTATGGATTTCCAACGCACTCATCCGTTTTTCGAATTTATTCTTTCGCCCAGTTTTCGCAAGGAGGCGTTGTTTTACGATCAAGAGCACTACGCGTCAAAAACTGAGCACTTCAGTCATCAAGTAGATACGATTCTAGCCCTGCTCAACAACCACCCTAAACTCAAGCCACATTTATGTGAGATTGATACCGTTGGCGATGAGAAGGACTTTTATCGTAAGGCCCATTTCCAGGATATGAAGCGTGGTTTGCGCAAACTCCAAGGTGTTGGTTTTCGGGTCAGAAGTCACCACGGAGAAACGTGGAAGACCCTGAGAAAAGGTGTTCAATCGGTCGATAACGCGATGAACATGTGGCACGTCGACACCATTGAGCACGGGTTGAGTTTGGGGATTAATCCAAATTATTATTTTCATCATTTTTACCAGCGAGTGTTGGATCTCAATCAGCAGTCTCTCCCCTTGGTGCTGGGTTCCATTGACTATGAAGAAATTGTTGATATGGAGTGGAGCAACGAGGTGGTAAAAGAAAAGTTATTAGCGGGCCAACCGCTGAATGATGTTGAGACGCGGGATTTTGTCAAAACCAAGTTTCATACGGCACGTGAGATAGAGCAGTACCAGCACGATATTTTAAATCGTATGCTGGATAAACAGATATCCTTGGTAGCGTTGCCTAGCTCGAACTTAAAGCTGACGGGTAGCTTTCCCGATTACAAAGATCACCCGTTTTCATGGTGGGAAAAAAAGGGCGTTGAATTAGGTGTTGGAACGGACAATTATGTGACGTTGCAAACCAATTTCATTCAGGAGTTGTTGTTGATACTGTTTTCAGACCCGCAGAATCTGAAAATTACTAAACTGCTAATGGTCGCTACCCGAGAGACACGCCGACCATATATCTCGCATCTGCTGTGGTTGATGCGCAAGCAATACGACTAAGCCAAGTGGAACGTATAACGCAATGCGTTCTGGGTTAGCAAAACAACTAGCGTGGAATTGAAATGTGTCAGGACATTGACTGCCCTGACTGCATTTTGGTACTAAACTACCCCGTAGGCCAGCATGGCCTCTGCGACTTTGACGAAACCCGCTATGTTCGCACCTTTGACATAATCGACAGTACCATCACCTCGGTCACCATGTTCAACACACCGATCATGAATGCCTTTCATTATGTTGCGTAACTGTTCCTGCAGGGTTGATTCTTCCCAAGCGATACGCGCGGAGTTCTGGCTCATTTCAAGGCCAGAGACAGCGACGCCACCGGCGTTTGATGCTTTGCCAGGGGCGTAGCAAATGCCGGCGTCTTTGAATACTTTGATACCCGCCAGATCTGTCGGCATATTCGCGCCTTCCGATACGCCGATACAGCCGTTTTTGATGAGTAGCGCGGCCTCACTGCCATTGAGTTCGTTCTGAGTGGCACAAGGCAGGGCAAGATCGCAAACGATTCCCCAAGGTCGCTCACCAGCATGGAAGCTGGAACCGGGGAACTGCTCGCAGTACGACTCAAGAGAGCCACGTACAACGGTCTTTTGATGTTTCACCCAATCTATTTTCTCTTGGCTCATGCCAGCGGGGTCATGCACAAAGCCTTTTGAGTCAGACAGGGTGATAACTTTACCGCCCAGCTGCAGTAATTTCTCGGCAGCGTGCGTAGCGACATTGCCTGAACCGGATATAACCGCTGACATACCATTGATGTCCTTATGAATGTGCTTCAACATATAGTCTAAGAAGTAGACAGCGCCGTAGCCTGTGGCTTCGGTACGCACCTGACTGCCGCCGAAGGACATACCTTTACCGGTGAGAACCCCTGTAAAGTTGTTAGTGATACGTTTGTATTGACCAAACATAAAGCCAATTTCTCTGGCCCCAACACCGATATCACCCGCTGGCACATCGATATCGGCGCCCACATGACGATACAGTTCTGTCATGAATGATTGGCAAAAGCGCATGATTTCGTGCTCTGATTTACCTTTAGGGTTGAAGTTAGAACCACCCTTGCCGCCGCCCATGGGCAGACCTGTTAGGCTGTTCTTAAAGGTTTGCTCAAACGCTAAAAACTTAAGGACACTCTCTGTTACGCTGGGGTGAAAACGTAGGCCGCCTTTGTAGGGGCCGATAGCATTGTTGTTTTGTACGCGCCAGCCGCGTTGGACGCGGACGTTGCCTTTATCGTCTTCCCAGCAGACCCGAAAGCTGATGACCCGGTCTGGTTCGGCCATACGCCGGAGTATTTGATAATGGTGATACTTTTCCTTGTCCTTAATGAATTCAAAGATATCTTCGGCGACCTCCCTGACCGCCTGTATAAATTCTGTCTGGTGGGGATTGCGGCGTTCAACGCCTTGCATAAACTGCTCAATATCGACGTGGTCTGATACTGCCATAAGGAGTTTCCTTGAGTATTTGCTGTTGTGGGCATACATAACATGCCACTTCCGGCGGTATAGGTCGAGCAAGTATTGAGGATAGCAGATGTGCAGGGAAGTTTGCGCCATTGTCTGTCAGGATTTTTGATCGATGAATTATTGATCATGAGACCTTTATTGATACCATTATAATGTTGCAATTTTCTTCCCGTAACGCTAGGTTCAAATTGGCACCGGTAACATCCGACGTGTTGTCGTGCATGTAAAAAATGAGAGAGGCATGTCAAGTAAGCTAGGGAGAGATTCTGTTATCAACCTTGGCCTTGCGATCATGCGTGTCGGCTCGACGAGATCTGTGGAGGAGCTATGAACAGTGCCTTTAATGAATTGCTAAGGTTGCGCGCTTTGGAGCCTCCGTCAGAGAAAATCAGCATGCATGGTCAAGACCCTGTTTTGTCCACGCGTTTTCTTCTAGGAGAAGCTAGCGCGGCTGTGCAGTCAGCCATTGGGGTGGCGGTCAACGATCTTTGGCAATTGCAGACGGGGCGTCGGCAGGCACTTTCCTTGCGAGTTGCTCATGCCGCGGCGGCGTTGCGTAGCTATAATTACTTCAACATCGAAGCCGTGGATAGACCTCAAAGTGCATTAGTAACGGCAACCAACAGCGCATCTATTAATTGGGCTCTGCAGCTTGAAAAGCAACAGATTTCGACACCACATCTTACCCGTGATGGCCGTTATTTTTTGCCCCACGTGGGTTTGCCTCACTTAGCAGAGCGGCTTTTAAAGGTACTTGATTGTGACTACAGCTTGGAGGCTGTAGTCAGAGCTGTCGCCGATTGGGACGCGCTTGCGTTGGAAAACGAGATTGCTGCCGTTAGTGGTTGTGGTGCGATGGTGCGAACTCGACAAGAATGGGTTGAACACCCACAAGGACGGGCGCTTCTCGACGTCCCGCTGGTGGAAGTGATCAAGATCGCAGATAGTCCACCAGAGCCTGCAGCAAAGTATAGCCGGCTACGCCGACCCCTTGAGGGGCTGCGTGTTTTGGACCTTACGCGCATATTGGCTGGCCCCACATGCGCTCGAACACTGGCAGAGCATGGCGCTGAAGTACTGTTGGTCACCGCACCACATCTGCCCCAAGCTGATATGTTTGTCCGCGACACCAGTCACGGTAAACGCAGCTGTTTTCTAGATCTTGATAATTCTGCCGATCAAGACCGGTTGATAGCGCTGACCAAAGGTGCCGATGTCTTCTCTGAAGGCTACCGGTCGGGTGTGCTTGCCCGACGCGGTTTGTCGCCCGAGGCATTGGCCGAGATACGTCCAGGTTTGATATACACTTCATTGAATTGTTATGGTTTTACGGGACCATTTGCCGACCGTGCGGGATGGGAACAACTAGCACAAGCCGTTACAGGCATTGCCGATGAGCATGGCGTTGGCCGTCCACAGCTGCTGCCTGCAGCAGCTTGCGATTACATCACTGGTTACTTGGCGGCTTATGGCACGCTGCTGGCACTCGGCAGGCGAGCTCGGGAAGGAGGTGCTTATCATGTGCGAGTATCTTTGTGTCAATCAGCGATGTTTTTGCAACGCCAAAGTCGGGTCGATTATCCGCGAGAGGGTATGGATATCAGTCAGCGTGATCTTAATGACTTGTTGAAGGTCACAGATTCCTCGTATGGCAAGATGACTCATCTAGGCCCGATTTTGCAGATGAGCGAAACATCGCCACGTTGGCAGTTGCCCAGCACACCTCTGGGTTCCCATTCGGCCGAATGGTTGGCATGATTGGGCGCTTTGCCGGTGGTGATGGGGACACGAGCTCTTAATGGATTTTATTTGGATTATCTTTGCCTTCGGCTGCGGATTATTGGTCCGTTTGTTGGCGCTGCCGCCGCTGGTTGGTTATCTCGCGGCGGGCTTTATGCTCAACTATTTAGGGGTGCAACCCGCAGCGGGTCTTCAAACCTTGGCAGATTTGGGCATCACGCTGATGTTGTTTACTATCGGTCTGAAGCTGAAGCCACGTGACCTGCTGAAAACAGAAGTCTACGGCGGTTCCATCGCACATATCTTGCTTTGGACAATGTTAGTCGGCGCTGTCAGTCTGGGTCTGGCGGTGCTAACGATCGCGCACTTTTCTTCATTAGAGGCCCAAGCTGCTCTGCTGTTGGCCTTTGCGTGTAGCTTTTCGAGCACGGTATGCATTGTCAAACTTTTGGAAGAAAATGGCGAGATGAAGACCCGCCACGGCCAAATAGCCATTGGCATTTTAGTGTTTCAGGATATTGTCGCGGTGTTGTTTTTAGTGGTCTCTACCGGGCAGTTACCGTCGCCCTTTATCATTGGTTTGCTGCTGTTAATACCCGCGCGACCGCTTCTTTACCGCCTTCTGGATCAGGCGGGTCACGGCGAGTTGCTGCCGCTGACAGGGTTTTTTCTGGCGTTGGGTGGCTATGAATTGTTTAGTCTGCTGGACATAAAGGGTGATCTCGGCGCTCTGGCGGCGGGTATGTTATTAAGTCAGCACGCCAAGGCGGCAGAGTTGAGTAAAGCTTTGCTGAGCTTCAAAGACATTTTTCTGATTGGATTTTTTCTATCCATTGGTTTTGTGGCACTGCCAGATGTACAAATGGTGCTCAGTGCCGTGCTTCTCAGTCTGTTACTGCCTGTAAAATTCTTGTTATTCTTTGCCATCTTCGTAGGCTTGCGGTTGCGTGCCAGAAGCAGCTATCTGGCGGCGTTGGCGCTGACTAATTTTAGCGAATTCGGTCTGATCGTGGCGGTCTTGTGCGTAGAAGCCGGTTGGCTTGAGAAACAATGGCTGGTGATATTAGCATTGGCAGTGGCTTGTTCATTCGTATTGACCAGCCTAGTCTATCCCTCAGCTCACCGCTTCTATCGTCAGCATCGAGAGATTATCAAGCGGTTTGAGAGCCCGCAACGGTTGCGTGAAGACGTTGTGCAACAGCCTGTCGGTGTTGAAATCTTAGTGATTGGTTTGGGTCGCGTTGGCAAAGGTGCTTATGACGCTTTGCACCAGGCCGTTGGCGATCGTGTTTGGGGTATGGATGCCGATGTCAGCCGTATTCGTCGCCAGCGTGCGCTGGGTATGCACGTTTTCAGTGGTGATGGTGAGGATGTCGATCTGTGGGAAAATCTCGATATTTCAAGTATTCGCTTGGTATTGCTGGCTTGCCCTTCCATTGAAGATAATGTCAATATTGCGAGTCAGCTAAGGGGCGCTAAGTTCCCCGGTCAGATAGCAGCCATCGCACGCTATGAAGACGAGCGCGATGAACTGTTGGCGTCAGGCATTAATAACGTGTTTAATTTTTACACTGAGGCCGGTAGTGGTTTCGCTGAAGAAAGCCTAGCGATGATGGCGGAGCCATCCTGATTTATTGTCTTATCTAATTTTTGGAGTTTTTTGATGCCAGACCATTTACCAGAATCGTTAGCTAAGGTTCGCAAGCAGATGTTTGATTTTACCGCAACTGTCTTACTGCCGCTGGAGCAACAGCGTCAGGCAGGCGAAATATCGCTGGCGAGTTTGCACGAGCAGGTTAGGTCTGCGTCTCGTAACGACGGGTTTTTCTTTCGAACTCAGCCGGAAGAATTCGGTGGCAATCCCGCAGGCGCGTTAGAACTCACTATGTTGCGTGAGATGTTGGCCGCGGCCAATACGCCGCTAGCAAGTTCTGTATTAGGTCCCGGCCCTGGTCTGCTGCACGCGGCGGAAGGTCACCTGCGACAGGCTTATCTTGACCCAGTGATGCGTGGTGAGAAGCGCGGCGCTTTTGGTTTTACCGAGCCAGACTCGGCGCCACGGCCTAGTTGGGCAGTGTTAGATGGTGACACTCTGAGCGTAACGGGTCAAAAATCCTACGTTACGGGTGGTGCAAGCTGCGATTTTGTCTGCATTCTGGTGAACGTCGAAGGAGTCGATGGTGACAAGCTGGGTACCGCCATGGTGGTGGTAGATCGTGAAGCGACAGGTGTGAAGATCGATCGTACTTTTATATCCATGGAGGGCGGCGGGCATGTATCGATGACTTTTAGTGACGTCAAAGTGCCGGTAAGCCAAGTCATCGGTAAAATCGGCGAAGGTATGCCACGGGCGCTTGGTAATATTGGCAACGTGCGGCTGATGATTGCGGCGCAGGCGATGGGCATGTGCTTGTGGACGCTTGATTTTGTGGAGGCGCATTTGCGCGCGCCCCACCGTACAGGAACGCCATTGGGTGATCAGCAAGGCGTGCGTTTACGCTATGCAGATATGCGCATTGAGACTTATGCGGCGCGTAGTGCGTTATATCGAACGGCGCGGTTGGTGGAAAGTGGTGAAAACAGTGTTAATGAGGTGATATCGGCGAAGATTTTTTGTACCGAAACTGCGGGTCGGGTGATTGATACGGCAGTACAATTGGTGGGTGGGCAGGCGTTGGTTCAGGGCCATCCACTGGAGGCGTTATATCGGCAGGTTCGCTCGTTGCGATTAGTCGAGGGGGCGAATGACTTGTTGAGGCTGAATCTTGTGAAAGGTCGGTTAGCGTTGGATAAGGGGCGGGTTTGATTTGAGACACAACATGAGAAGGGCAGCACAAAGCGGGTCCGCAGTGCGCTGAGGCTGAGATGAGCGCATACATGCCAAGTTTTTGTGGCGGAGGTGTGTCCGCGGTGTTTACTGAGTCCTGCACTTGGTGACGAGTAATTGCAGGACTTTACCTCGCCAACGTGATTTTTTGCGTTACTTCGTCGGCTGTTGGCCGACGTCTCGAGACTCAAAGATGGCTTTGCCCGAGGGCTTTGGTGGTTCAGGTGCTGGTTTAAGCGTGGGCTGCGGAGCTCGCCTTTGCGGCGGCTGTGAAGGTACCGCCGGCTCAATATCTCGACTAGCAAAGGTAGCACGGCCGGTGGTCACTGGGGGGGTTTCACGGACGGGGGGCGCTACGACATCGCGGCCTGCAGCAGGCTCTATATCGCGGCTGCTGAAGCTGGCCCTGCCGGTCGATGATGCGGCAGGAATTTGTGGTGTTGCTCGACCTTTCAACGGCTCGATATCACGGCTGTTAAAATTTGCTTTCCCCGCGGCCTGATTGGTCTGCCTTGATGCAAGTTTTTGGCGGATCGCGTCAGGCGACCGCGCGACTTCTGATGATGTCGGCCTAACGGGTTTGATGTCATTTGCCGGTGTAGCCTTGGCGCTGACGTCCTTGGACTCGAAGATGGCCTTGCCTGCCGGTAAGGATGTCGCTGCTGCAGACTCCGGATTTTTGCCATGCTGCGCTGTTTCATCAGCTATCATACCGGCGAGCATAGCCAATTCTTGAGCGGCTGAATACGCGCCTTTGTCGAGGTAGATTTCCTGTTCCACAAGTATCTTTGCTTCTTGTTCTGTGACATAAAGCCGTTTGCGCTTGAAATCAGGATCTTCGGATTTGCGTGTGAACATGCTTCTCAACAGATGCATCAGGCCTTGTGCGCTCTTACCCGTTGCACTATCTGTATCAAGGTCTACGCCCTTTATGATTGTGTTAGCCGCAGCGTGTTGTCTAGCGTTGCGGCCCTGTGGCACATTGGGCTGCCGAGATGTTTCGACATTTTCGTGTGCTTCATGCAGAAAAGCAGTGGGTATGCGCGCGTTTAGCAATTGACGGATGATCACCATACGGGTGAAGAGGTTTTCTTGTTGGGTGCTGAGCAGCGCTAGATTAGTGTTGTCGCCACTGTGCTCAAGGTCGTGGTGGAGTATGGCTAGGACCTCTAATAGCGCATTTTTGATGCCCGTATCCATAGCGCCAAATCGGTGTTCGCTCACGGTGTTGCGGATGCGGCTAAACTCGGCAAGCATCTGCTCCTCAATTTCCGCAAGGGAGTCATTGACTGTGTCAATAAGGTTTGTCATAAAAAGAGTGGCCGCGTTTAGAAGAGGTTATAGCGGCGTATGAGGATGACTGCAAGTTTTAAGATGTAAGTAAAGTGTAAACAGCTTATAGGTAGTGCGAGCGTGGTGCCGCATCGTGCCTATTCGAAGTCCTTGATGGCGCTGAGAATCTGCCGGCAGGTTAGCTGGCCAACTAGCTTGCCATCAATCACAACGGGACGCCGTCGGTGCTTGTGATCCAGCATGGAACTGGCGACGCTGATGATGTCGTCATCGGGATTGTTGACCTCAACGTCAGCTGTCATTACATCCTTGACGAGTGCTCCGCCGGGATCTGAGCCGTTATAAACCGACGTGACTAATGCTCTCATGCAATCAAGCTCTGAGAGTATGCCCACCAGATTGTTGTCAGCGTCAACCACCGCGACGCCAGAAACTTTATGCTCAAGAATCTTTTGTGATGCATCGTAGATGTTCATATCCGCGGTCACGGTTACAGGCTTTCGCTCCATGTACTCACGAACTTCGACGGACTTGTACTTGGACATAGACATGGATGTACCTCTGTTGGCGAGCTTTCTGCACTAAGTATGTGGGCGACAGGGACCACTTCTATTACCAGACAATAGCCCATATAACGGGATTCCAGCGACGACATTTTCGCCTTAAGATGGCGTATAATCTACTTCTTTTAAGACGAGGTGTAATATAATGCGCCGATCGGTTTACTTGGCAATGTTTTGCACGCTGACAACGCTGCTAACAGCGGGCACGACCACGGTATTTGCTGCTTTACCCAGCAGTGATAACGACAGGATAATGGCTACGCTGCAGGGCTACGAATGGCAGCTTGATTTTGTCGCACTCAATGCATTGCCACCGTCAGCGTGGCGGGACTTATTAGCGGTCGTCGACGATAATGCCCAGCCTACGTTCATACGTGAGCGGGCCGCAGCTTCGTTAGTCGCTTTCCCTAACGACGAGGTCCTGGCCTTCTACGTTCAAAGCCTGAGCGAGACTAACCAAGGATTGCACCGCGGGCGTCAGGTAGAATCCCTTTGCCTGGGGTTTGCCCGTCAGCGTCCTTTGGCTGTGGAGCAGGCTATTCTGCCCCTACTAAAAACGACGGAAGGGCAGTGGCGTCTGCCTGCTGCCCGATGCTTGCAATCTATGGGTCTGTCGGGTTCTCAGGCTGCGCTAACGCGTTATCGTGAGCAAGTCGCGGATACCTGGGAGGGCCGTGCCCTAAGTCATGCTTTGCAACAGGAGTAATAGTCGTGGTGGAGAACAGTTTGACAGACAGCGAGTTGGCAGCATTTGCTGAGCAAGGGTTTCTGGTGCGCCGTGGCCTGACGTCTGAGTTTATTTGTGATGAAATTGCGAATATGGCACAACACCATCTGGATGTTAATTTGGCGCCTATCGAGTACGAAGTAGACGTACAGTATCCCGGTGCGCCGCGTTCTCGAGAGGCCGTGGGAGGCGATACTTGTCGGCGTTTGCTGCACGCATACTCGCGCGATGATCTGATTCGAGATTGGGCGCTTAGTGAGCCGATCAAAAAATCGTTGCAAGGACTCTTTGGAGAGTCAGATTTGATGCTCTCTCAGGGCCATCACAACTGTATTATGACGAAGCAGCCGGGTTACAGCAGTGCGACGCTGTGGCACCAAGATAGTCGCTATTGGTCATTCGATGAGCGCAATCTCATCAGCGTTTGGTTGGCAGTACGTGATGAAACTATTGAAAATGGTTGTTTGCGAGTGATCCCCGGTACCCATAACATGGCATTTGAGCCAGGTCGTTTCGACGCAAGTTTATTTTTGCGGCCAGACCTAGCAGAGAATAAGGCACTAATTGCACGGGCAGAGAGGGTGCCGTTGCAGAAGGGTGATGTGCTGTTTTTTCACAGTAAACTGTTTCACGCAGCAGGGCGAAATCGTAGCGATACGACTAAGTTTTCGCTGGTATTTACCTACCACACGGCTTCCAATCACCCTATTGAGGGAACTCGTTCGGCACGTTTTTCGGGAATTCCCCTGTCTTGAGCTGAAATTTTCTTGAAACAGTATTTGCGCCGTACCGTGTCTCTTTAACGTGATTTCTGCGGACATGACTGCTTAAGAATCCGATTTAACCCCGGCAAGTAATGCCATCATGCTGAGCAATAACTCTTCACGGGACGTGCCCTTGCGCCAGGCAAAGCCGATATCGCGATAAAACCGGTTGATAGGTAAGCGCTGTGTGGCGATGCTCGTGCCGTTGAGAACGCCCGCTCGTACGGCCATATCTGGAATCAGAGTCACACCCAGATCGTTGTCTACCATTTGCAGCAGCATCTGTAAGCTGTTGGCGCCGAACGTATGAATCTTCTTATGGTTCTTCAGGCGGCAGCCCGCAAGCGCGTGGTCTCGCAAGCAATGGCCGTCATCCAGCAGCAGTAGGCTTTCGTCTGGAAGATCATCGAAATTATCATCACCGGTGTGCTTAATATTAGTGTCCTTGTGAAAAGCCAGGTGCATACCCTCCCGATAGATCACTTGGGTTTGAATTTGTCCTGCCTCATAGGGCAGGGCGAGCAGCGCCAGATCCAGTTTGTTGTCGAATAGCTCCTGAATTAGTTTTGCTGTTGTGTCCTCACGTATATAAAGCTTCAACATTTCAAAACCGCCTCGAATGGCCATCACGTACTGACTCACCAAGTACGGTGCAATGGTGGGGATTACACCAAGGCGTACAGGAATAGAGGTGGGGTCAGACAACGACCGAGCGTTGTCTACGAGATCCTCCGTCTGCATGATGATGGCGCGGCTCCGATCTGCTATCTGCTTACCGAGTTCAGTAAACGCGACCGATTTATTCGTTCGCTCGACGAGGGTGACGCCCAGAGATAGTTCTAGCTCTTTAATGCCCGTGCTGAGGGTTGACTGAGTGACGTTGACTTGTTTGGCGGCATTGCCAAAATGCTCCGTGTCGCGCAGGGCTACTAGATACTGCAGTTGCCTGATGGGTGGTAAATGCATAACGCACCTCAAAAAAATTGCGGTTCTATCGGATTAAAAGTGGAGCCGTTGCCTGACAATTGTCGTACGACAACGCAGGCCAACGAGTTTAGCTGGGCGGCCTTTTTTGATCAATAAAATAGATCGAAACAAGAGAAACAATTCATTATATATATCAATTCAATGGGCTTAAAGTACGTCGGGTTTAAGAAATACCGAATACGCACCATCTATATTTATTAGGAGTTTTTACATGAGCGATAGCAAAGAAGGCCAGACAGTTCCGCAGATCACGTTCCGCACAAGGAATGACGAGGGCTGGCAGGACGTGACGAGTGAAGACTTGTTCAAAGGCAAAACCGTCGTAGTTTTCTCTCTTCCCGGCGCATTTACGCCGACTTGTTCAGCAACTCATCTACCGCGATACGAAGAATTGGCGCCGGTATTTAAGGCCGAGGGTGTCGATGACATCGTCTGCGTCAGCGTTAATGATGGTTTTGTGATGCATGCTTGGCAGAAGGACCAGGGCATCAGCAACGTCCGTGTAATTCCTGATGGCAATGGGCAATTCACTGCCGGTATGAATATGCTCGTTGACAAGGAAGATCTTGGATTCGGCAAACGCTCATGGCGCTATTCAATGCTCGTCAAGGATGGCGTTGTTGCCAAGATGTTTGTTGAGCCAGACATGCCCGGCGATCCGTTCACTGTGTCTGACGCTGATACGATGCTGGCGTTCATAAATGCCGATGCAAAAGCACCTGAGCCTGTTGCGGTGATTAGCCGAGTCGGTTGTCCGCATTGCCAGCGCGCTAAGGACTTGTTAACCGGTCAAAAAATCCGCTTCAACGAAATTGTTGTTGGCGAAGATATTGATCAAGCTGCCCTGCGTGGCTTGTCTGGTTCAACTAGTGTGCCCCAGATCTTCATTGGCGGTCGCTTAATCGGCGGCGCTGACCAGCTGGAAGCGTTGTTGACCAAGGCAGGATAAGCGGTATATCCCCGGCTTTTTAGTCGGGGATTTTGGCGCGTGAAGGCGCGCCATTGATTAATAATTGTTCAATTAAAACAAACGCCTGCAAAGAAAAACAAACCCGAGGCTAGGCCCTGTCGTATGTTGAGTTCCAGAGGCTTTAGCGTATAGTGCTGTAAGAGTTGCGTGAGTCATAGAGGCACTGGCAGTGATCCGGTATTGAGTTACGATCGAAGTAAAAATACGGCGCGGCGCAGTCGTCCCTACGCCTTTGTAATTTCTTTGTTAATTTTTGCAGTGCCAGCTCTGGCGGCTACTACTTCGGCTCAGCTTAACGCTGAAACCTATTCCCAGTTGCATGTGCAACAAGCACAACGCGAGGCGCAGGCACTTGAAAAACAGCTGGTGGCCTCCGAAAGGCGCAACACAGCTCTGCAGTCACAAGTTGAAGCCGTCAGACAGCGCGCAGACCAAGCGATTCTGGCAGCCCAGCAGGCCGAAAGTAACCTAGTCAAAGCGCTGCGGGAATCTGAAGAAAAAACTCACTTGATGCTTAGCGCAACGCAATCCAAGGTGAGCGCGCTCGAGTCCGATGCCGGCAAAACCCAGAAGAGCCTGATTGCGTCTATTCAAGTGCAGACGGCAGCGGCCCGAGACCGCGACCAAATGCAGTGGATACTGCTTGTCATGCTCAGTGTTATTTGTCTTGCTTTGACCGGAGGATTAATGACGTTTGTGTTCTATCGAGTAGGTCGTCGTACTGCATCGCAGATACAGCAATTTGAGTTGATAGGTGCAAATGACAAGGCAGAATCGGCACGGCAAGGCGATGCTGGCAATACCGGTAATGAATTGGCGCCGGCGGAATATCTGCTAGACGGCACAGATGAGAAGGGGGTTCGCTACAAACTGCAGGTACCTGGCAGGCAATTGCGAGCTGAAGTCGGCGTCGTTATTGGTCGTAACCCACAGGGTTCGCCTTACGTCATCGATCATGCAGACGTATCTCGAAAACACGTGCGGATGCGCATGATGCAAGGCCGCATTTTCATTGAAGATCTCGGTTCAACCAATGGTACCAGTGTCAATGGTCAGTCTATCGATGAACGAGGCCCCACGTCGGTTAGCAGTGGAGATCAAATTATTATTGGGTCGGTGGTAATGCAGCTACAGGTCGTTGGTGTGTAAAGCCTGCTGGCTGGGGTTGTTGCACCTGCCCCTTTATCTGTAGAATCTTACGAGCCGTGTAATACGCAATAATTAAAATCCGTACAATAAAGGGCAGCCATTAAAAAAGGCGGCCATCGAAAAAGGTTGCCATGAATGATGGTTGGCCAGACAGGAAAACATTATGTCAGTTGTTGAGGAATTGAATGCCGAGTCTGTAATTGCCGAAGGCGTCGTGGTGCGGTTTGCTGGTGACTCTGGTGATGGGATGCAGTTAACGGGTAATAATTTCACGGAAGCTACGGCGATCTACGGTAATGATCTGGCGACCTTCCCCGATTTTCCAGCTGAAATTCGAGCGCCGGCCGGAGCAACTTTCGGGGTTTCTGCGTTTCAGATCTATTTTGGTTCCGATGATATCACTACACCGGGAGACGCTGTCGACGTGCTGGTAGCTATGAACCCAGCGGCACTGATCACTAACCTTGCGGACCTAGTAGAAGGGGGCGTAATTATTGTCGACGCAGACGCCTTCACAGACAAAAATCTGGCCCGTGCAGGCTATAAGGCTAATCCGCTCGAAGACGGTTCACTAGACAATTATCGGTTGCTTGCAATTGATATCAGTAAGCGTGTACTAGACACGGTGAAGCCTTTTGGGCTGTCCCACAAGTTTGGCTTACGCTGCAAGAACATGTGGACTCTTGGGCTGACGATGTGGCTGTTTGACCGTAGTCGTGACTCCGCCATTGATGGGCTGAAGAAAAAGTTTGCCAAGGCGCCGGATATCGCTGATGCGAATGTTGCGGCAATTAACGCTGGACATGCTTATGGTGAAACCACCGAGTTGCCATCGGGTGTTGAGGTCTACAAGGTGCCCAAGGCCAACGTTGCGCCGGGTCTCTATCGTAATACAACGGGCTCAGAGGCTCTTGCCTATGGTTTGATTGGCGGCGGTCAACTAGCGCAGCTGCCTATTGTGTTTGCGTCATACCCCATCACACCGGCGTCAAGTCTGCTGCATACCTTGTCGAACCAAAAACATTTTGATGTATTGACCTTTCAGGCCGAAGACGAGATCGCCGCGGTATGTGCTGCGATTGGCGCCTCTTTCGCGGGATCGCTGGGTATTACGTCAAGCTCCGGACCTGGTATTGCCCTGAAGGCTGAAGCAATATCGCTGGCGTGTGCGACAGAATTGCCCCTAGTTATTGTGAATACGCAGCGGGGTGGCCCGTCCACAGGTCTCCCCACCAAGACCGAGCAATCAGATTTACTGCAGGCAATTTACGGGCGGCATGCGGATACACCCTTGCCGGTGATTGCTGCGGCAACTTCCACCGACTGTTTTGATGTCGCGATAGAGGGTGTCAGGCTGGCGATAAAATATCGAACGCCAGTGATGATCCTCAGCGATGGTTATCTGGCCAACGCGTCAGAACCCTGGAAAATTCCGAACTTTGACGATTATGAGCCATTTCCTGTTATCGCGCCGACGGAGGTCGAGGGTTTCTCTCCATCCAACCGTGACCCGGATACCCTAGCGCGTATTTGGGCGATACCTGGCACGCCGGGTCTCGAACACCGCATAGGCGGTATTGAGCGTGACTCAGTGACGGGTGATATCTCTTATGCACCTGAAAATCATCAGAAGATGACACTGTTGCGCAAGGCGAGGATTGATGGCATCGCCAAAGACATTCCTTTGCAGACCGTCGACTTGGGAAATACCACCGGTAAGTTAGTCGTCGTGGGCTGGGGCTCAACTTATGGCGTTATCCATCAGGCCGTGAAGCGAGCACGTTTGGCCCGTATCGATGTTTCACATATCCACATTCGCTATATGTGGCCACTGCCTTTGAACTTAGGTGAGCTATTGAAAGGTTTCGATGGCGTCCTAGTACCAGAAATGAATACAGGGCAACTTGTGAATGTGTTGCGCGCCGAATATTTAGTAGACGCCAAGGGATTCAACAAAGTGTCAGGCCAGCCTTTCAAAATTCGAGAGATCGAAGCCGCCATCAATGACCATGTGGAGAAGCTGTCATGAATGCACCGCTAACATTAAAAGACTACGAGACGGATCAAGAAGTCCGATGGTGCCCGGGCTGCGGCGATTATGCGATTCTCAAGACCCTACATAAATTCATGCCGACCTTGGGTATACCGAAAGAGAAAAGTGTTTTTGTCTCAGGCATCGGTTGCTCTTCGCGCTTCCCCTATTACATGAATACTTACGGGTTTCATACAATTCACGGTCGCGCGCCTTCCGTCGCGACTGGCATCAAGTTGGCTAATCCAGAGTTGGATGTCTGGATGGTGACAGGTGATGGCGATGGTCTGAGTATCGGCGGCAACCATATGATGCATGTGCTTCGCCGCAATGTGGACTTGCAGATTTTGCTTTTTAATAATGAGATTTATGGTCTGACCAAAGGCCAGTATTCACCGACATCCAAGGTCGGCACGCGCTCACCATCAACACCAGACGGTTCCGTTGATCTGCCGCTTGACCCCTGCAGTTTTGCGCTGGGTGCCGGCGCGCGATTTGTTGCGCGCTCTATCGACACAGAGATGAAGCATTTAACGGTTATGTTGGGTCGCGCTCATTCTCATAGGGGTGCGTCCTTTCTTGAGATTCTTCAAAACTGCCCTGTCTACAACGACGGGATTTTTGAACATGTTAAAAATAAAAAAACTGCCGCTGATAGTCGCGTGGTTCTGGAGCATGGCGCGCCGATGTTGTTCGGCAAAGAGCGACAAAAAGGTTTGCGGATGAATACCGCTAAGTTGCAGTTTGAAGTGGTGACGATTGGTGAAGACGGTGTGACCCTTGACGACATCATGATTCATGACGAGACTAACAAGGTACTGGCGCAAATGTTAGCCAGTCTGCATGCGCCGGATTTCCCTGAGCCCGTCGGTGTTATCTACTGCGCGGGTGTCAACGGCTATGTCGAGGACGTGTATTCTCAGCGTATCGCCGTACGTGAAGTCAAAGGTGCGCCAGACATGAACGCATTGCTACGCAGTGGTCACACTTGGCAGGTCGACTAGTCGATCTGCTGTTGAACCTTCTCTGGTAATCCTCTTGCTAGAAGCCGGGTAAGACCCAGCACATCATCGATAAGCTGAAAACCAAAAGTCGTTATACTGATAGGCTAGCTTTGCTCGCGGTATAACAGCGACTCAATAAAAGGGAAAGGCATGACGGATTTTAAAGCAGAAGACAACACGGGCACGATTGCAGTACAACAAAGGCATCTATTTGACGTGCCCGCGCTGCAGGATTTTATGACCCGGGAAGTCGAAGGATTCAAAGGCCAGTTAACGGTCGAAGAGTTTGCTGGAGGGCAGTCCAATCCGACTTATCTGCTGCAGGCGGGTGAAATGCAATATGTGTTGCGCAAAAAGCCAGGTGGCGAGTTGCTTAAATCGGCCCATGCTGTTGATCGGGAATATAAGGTGTTGTCTGCGCTGGCCAGTGCCGACGTTCCTACAGCGAAAACCTATGCTTTCTGCGAAGACGAGTCCGTCATTGGCACCATGTTTTATATCATGGAGTATCTCGATGGACGCGTTATTTGGGATAGCACGGAAGGGCCTTATGCGCCGCAGGAGCGCGGTGAAATTTGGGACGCAGCCAACGTGGCGGTTGCCAAGTTGCACAATGTCGATTTCAAGGCAGTAGGCTTATCTGATTATGGCAAACACACAGCTTACATCGAACGTCAGATCAATCGCTGGTCAAGTCAGTATGAGTACACCAAAACGGTTGATAACCCGTATATGGATGAACTGATCGCCTATCTGCCACAACACATTCCTGTTGATGACAGCTGCACCATCGTTCACGGAGATCTGCAGATCGCTAATATGATGATGCACAAGCAGGATAATGAAGTTATTGGTATCCTTGACTGGGAGTTAAGTACGCTAGGCAGTCCGTTGTCGGATTTCGCCTACATGTGTCGGCCATATCGGGATGCGCTTCGCGGCGCTGATCTTAAGGCGTTGGGAATACCTAGTGAAGCCGAATTTGTTGAAGCCTATTGTCGACGAACAAATCGTTCAGGTATCGATAACTGGGATTACTATCTTGCATTCAATATGTTTCGTCTTGCCGGAATTCTGCAGGGTATTGCACGTCGAGTGTTGGATGGTACTGCCGCCAGTAAGCAAGCCGAGACGGCGGGTGCGGGTGCCTTTGACATGGCGAAGCTAGCCTGGGCACAAATTGACAAAAGCGTGAAGTTGGATTAATTATGTTAATTCTTGCGACGACTGAAAGAGAATATGCTTGGGGCACATTGCGGTCGACCCATGCGAGCAAGGTGAAGGTGATTCTGGAGGAAAAGAAGCTTGAGTATGGTGTAGATCGCTTGCACCCCGGCGATCTTTGGAAGAAGCCCGCAGCGCTTGTTGCAAAACATCCTTTAGGTAAGGTGCCTTATCTTGAGCTAAGTGATGGTTCTGTGATTTTCGATTCGACGGTCATTAACGAGTATCTTGAAGACCGATATCCTCATATTGCGCTCAAGCCGAATCATGATTACGAGTTGGCTGAACTGCGTATGCAGGTAAAGTATGCGGATGAGGCTTTTCTAGTAGGCGATCTGCCACGTATTTGGATGCCTTACTGGATCAGTCCAGAAAAACGAGACGAGGCTTCGATGGAAGCAGGCAGGCAGGGTTTGCGGACTGGCGGGCTGGTGTACTTGGAATCTAGGTTAGTTGATCGACAATATGTTTGCGGAGATTTTAGTCTGGCTGATGCACCTTATATGGCGATAGCGATGGTGTTGGAAGTTGATGGTATGGCGCTGGATGACTTTCCCGAGTGCGCGGCTTATTTTGATCGTTTGCGAAAACGACCTTCTTATGCCGCGATTAGCCCTAAGACGTCTTTGAATGACTCGGCTGGACACAGTGTTGGTTGAATGTGTAGCGACTTCGGCTATGCCTAGTGTCAGTAGCCAGGCCCTCAAGGTGCTGTTTGCCGAGGCTTATATGCTAAAAACGCCTTATGCAAATAAGTATGTATTGCTGGCGAAACACACTT
Source organism: Candidatus Azotimanducaceae bacterium (assembly GCA_047630175.1). Lineage (GTDB taxonomy): Bacteria > Pseudomonadota > Gammaproteobacteria > Pseudomonadales > Azotimanducaceae > UBA4582. The sequence goes on along the minus strand of JBLHVI010000047.1, from coordinate 1,775 downwards.
TGTAATTCTTACCTTCAACCTGTGGCTTGTTTGCTGTCATGACCATCACTGTTCCTTTTCTCGATTTGCGCGCAAGCTACCTTGAGTTGAAGGATGAGCTGGACGAGGCTTGCCTGCGGGTCATGGATTCCGGTTGGTATATCTTCGGTGAAGAGCTTGACTCATTTGAGTCAGCTTATGCTGATTTCTGCGAGGCGAAATACGGTGTCGGGCTAGGCAACGGTTTGGATGCACTATTTCTAGCCTTGAAAGCTATGGGGGTGGGGCCTGAAGACGAGGTCATTGTCCCGTCGAATACGTACATCGCGACTTGGCTCGCCGTGAGTCGATGTGGTGCAGTGCCAGTGTCCGTAGAACCCTGTGAAGATACCTACAACATTGATCCAAATAAGATCGAAAGTAAGATAACTCAAAAGACTAAGGCCATTATCCCGGTTCACTTATATGGGCTGCCTGCCGACTTAGATCCCATATTAGCACTGGCTCGAAAGTACGGTTTGAGGGTTTTGGAAGATGCAGCGCAGGCCCACGGTGCAAAGTATAAAGGTAAGCGCATTGGTGCGCACAGTGATGCAGTTGCTTGGAGTTTTTATCCAGGGAAAAATCTCGGTGCGATGGGCGATGGCGGTGCAGTGACAACTAATGACCCTGAACTTGCAGAGCGGGTTCGGTTGCTGAGCAACTATGGTTCAAAGGTCAAATACGAGAACGAAGTTCAGGGTGTTAATAGCCGTCTTGATCCACTCCAGGCTGCGGTTCTGTCCGTAAAGTTAAAATATCTAGACCGGTGGAATGCACGGCGCAGTGAAATCGCAAGAACATATACAAGAATGTTAGGAGAAACAAGCTTGGTACTGCCGTCTGTTCCCGAGTGGGCAGAACCTGTATGGCACCAATACGTCGTCCGCACCAAAGAGAGAACTCATATTCAACAGAGCCTGAGCCAAGTCGGCATCGCGACGATGATTCACTATCCAATACCACCGTATCGGCAGCGAGCTTATGCAGATCTGCATCAGATTGCAGGAAGCTTGCCACTCGCCGAAAGACTAGCAAATGAAGTTCTAAGCCTACCGATGGGGCCTCATCTTGGAACGGACCAGCACAGCCAAGTCACTGATAACTTGAAGCGGATTCTTGGCGCTTAGCGTAGTTAGCTATCGCCGATAACAGCCAGCCGCGAGGACCGACGCAGCGGAGCTTTGTTTGGATTGGATTAGGCTGAGTTTGACAGACATTTTAGTCGTAACAGAGGTCTTTTTTTGGTTGCTTATATTTTATGTCGCGCCAAAACAGGTAAGGCGGATTACCGAATCTCACATGTACTGCGGTTCAGCATTTTGAAAGAAGAAGCCTACCAGAAAGGTTGCCAGCGGATTCCTCGGCGCAAGAAAATATGAGCCTTAAAAGAAGTTCATATTGCGATCTCACAAATTGTGGGGCAGTCGTAGGCATCTGCCGGGTTCATCAACGTTGTCGCTGAAGTTTTCGTGAAAAACGGCAGGGAGTGGATAATTATAAAAAGCGGTGCCTGCGCGTGAGATCGAAACACCCCGATTAAAAACCGACTGCAAAAATTCCAAACCCAAACTGCAATTCACCGAGACGCGATATTACTTCATCAAAACAGTTGCCACGTCTTAAGTAGGTAAATCGTTCCCCCCAGAGTAATTTAGTTATGACTGGGGTGGAGTCAATCGTTGGTCGTCTGTCTTTGCACGTATTGCACGAAATTCAGAGTTTTCCCGCCACAGTGGCCAGCGTGTTGAATCACC
>JBLHVI010000046.1:0-24269 GCA_047630175.1 Candidatus Azotimanducaceae bacterium | reverse complement strand
ATAGTTTTCCCGCCGAACTGCGCTCGCTAGACTGGCGCGAAGTAGGCCCCTACCGAGGTGGCCGGGCGGACGCCGTTGCGGGTGTCCCGACCGACCGTAACACCTACTACATGGGCGCCACTGGCGGCGGCGTCTGGAAAACCAGCAATGGCGGCGCCAGCTGGGAGAATGTATCGGACGGCTATTTCGGCGGCTCTGTCGGCGCCGTAGCCATATCTGAGTGGGATGCTAACGTTGTTTATGTAGGTCTCGGCGAGAAGACCATCCGCGGTAACGTTTCACCCGGCGATGGCGCATGGCGCTCCACCGACGCGGGCACCAGCTGGACGCGCATCGGTCTTCAAGACTCTCAGCACATCTCACGGATTCGCATCCATCCACGAGATCCAGAACTCGTCTACGCGGCAGTTATGGGACACCTGTTCGGACCGAACAAAGAGCGCGGCGTTTTTCGATCGAAAGACGGTGGTGATTCTTGGGAGCAAGTGCTGTTCGTTAACGATCGCGTCGGTGCTGTCGATCTTGTGTTAGATCCGACTAACCCGCGCATCCTTTACGCAAGCTTTTGGAACATTAAACGAACGCCCTACAGCCTCGAAAGTGGCGGTGAAGGCTCAGGACTCTACAAGAGCGTCGACGGTGGCGACACCTGGGCCCTGCTCAGCGACAACGACGGATTTCCCGAGGCGCCGCTCGGTATCATCGGTATTGCTGTGTCCCCCACCAACAACAAAAACGTCTACGCCATGGTCGAAGCTGACGAGGGCGGCCTGCTAAGGTCAAAAGATGGCGGCGAAACCTGGGTTCGAGTCAACGAAGATCGTAACCTACGCCAGCGCGCCTGGTACTACACCCGCATCTACGCAGATCCCGTCGACGAGGAATCGCTGTACGTCTTGAATGTGCGTTTCCATTATTCAAAGGACGGCGGCAAGCGCTTTACACAAATCGACACCCCGCACAGCGACAATCATGATCTGTGGATCGACCCGCACGATCCTCTGCGCATGATTGAGGCCAACGACGGCGGCGTCAACGTCTCTGTCGATCGCGGTAAGACTTGGTCAACGCAGAGCAACCAGCCCACAGCGCAGATGTACCGTGTGTCAACAGACAACGCCTTCCCGTATCGCCTACTCGGTGGCCAACAGGACAATTCAGCCGTGCGCATCCGCTCCCGATCCGCTACCGGTAATGTCATCGGCCGCCGCGACTGGGAACCCACAGCAGGCGGCGAGAGTGGTCACATCGTCGCTAAACCAGACGATCCAGACATCGTCGTGGGCGGTTCCTACGGCGGCTTTCTGCGTGTTATTGATCATCGTACGGGGCTGCAGCGTGGCATAGACGTCTGGCCAGACAACCCCATGGGCTGGGCCGCAGCAGACATTCGCCACCGATTCCAGTGGAACTACCCCATTGCTTTCTCCACACATAACTCGGACCGCCTGTTCGTCGCCGCTGAAAAGCTCTTCCGCAGTGACGACCTAGGCCAGAGCTGGACCGCCATCAGCCCTGATCTAACACGCAACGACAAAAGCCGTATGGGCCCCTCCGGTGGACCCATCACTCGTGACAACACGAGCATCGAGTACTATGGAACCATTTTTGCACTGGCAGAATCGCAACATGAGGCCGGTGTCATTTGGGCCGGTTCCGACGACGGCCGTGTAAACCTAACCCGCGATGGCGGCACGAACTGGATTGACGTGACGCCCAAGCGACTACCCGAGTGGGCACAGATCAATAGCATCGAGATCGATCCCTTCGAACCCGGCGGCGCTTATCTCGCCGCGACTCGCTACAAATCTGACGACTTCACACCCTATTTGTACAAAACCAGCAATTGGGGACGCAGCTGGACGCGAATCAATCGCGGCATTCCAGACAATGAGTTCACCCGTGTCGTACGCGCAGATCCTGTACGCCGCGGACTGTTGTTCGCGGGCACAGAACGCGGCCTTTATCACTCACTGGACGACGGGCGCAGTTGGACCTCACTGCAACTCGATCTGCCGGTGGTGCCGATCACTGATCTGGCCATCAAGGGCGACGACCTTATCGCGGCAACCCAAGGCCGTGGCTATTGGATACTGGACGATCTTGCCGTGCTAAGGCAGCTAGATCCTGCCGCCCAAGGCACGAAGCTATACACACCGGGGCTCACCTATCGCTTGTCTGCCGGTGGTCGTGCCGAGAACCCGGGTGCCGCGGGCACTAATCCGCATACCGGTGTCGTCATCTATTATGCCCTTGACGCAGAGCCTGACGCCGACACGACGGTCGAGCTATCCGTGTTCGAAGCAGACTCTGAGACGCCGATCTGGACCTGGACTCAGACCCCGGTTGAGAAAGAAGATGAAGCTGCAGGCCCAAATGACCCACCGGAGACGCGAGTGCTACCTACCGACATTGGCCTAAATCAGCATGTCTGGGATCTACGCTATCCGGGCATGACACGTTTCGACGATCTGATCATGTGGGCTGACATGAAAGCAGGTCCCCGCGCAGTTCCAGGTCGCTACCGTGCGCGCCTAAAGGTTGGCGACGTGACACAAGAAGTCAATTTTGATGTGCAGCAAGACCCCCGCTCAAACTCAACCTTGGACGATTACAAGGCGCAATTCACTTTCGTTGTTCAAGCTCGCGATCTGCTGTCTCAAACTCACGCAGAGATCACCCGCATCCGCGCCATGCGCGAGCAGTTAGAAAGACTGCAGACACGCCTAGCCTCTAGCAAAGAATCAACTGCAGAGGGTGAGAACCTCGATGAGACGATCAACACACTGCTTAGCGCTATGACGAAGATCGAGGAAGCGCTCTATCAGACTAAGAACGAAAGCCAACAGGACCCGCTGAACTATCCGATTCGCCTCAACAACAAGTTAACTAGCCTCATGCGCAGTGTCGCCGCCGGTGATGCAAAACCAACAGACCAAGCGCATGAGGTCAAAGCGGAGCTAACGGCCACCATTGAGGCGCACCTTAATGATCTTGCCACTCTGTGGATGAAGGATCTGCCAGCACTGCAAGCAAAGGTCGGTAGCCTCGGGCTCAGTCTGCTCGTACTACCTGCGCTAAATACAAAGGAAAGCGACACTAAGTAAAAAGCCAAAAAAACCAACACAACACAACACAACATCAGGAGAGAACCATGACTATTGTTAACGTTACAGAGGACGTCGCAGGACCAGCGGCTGATGTCTTTGCCATACTGGGCGACTTCGCCGGCGTACAGATCGGCGGCCCCATCACCGCAGTGGAATACGACGGCGAGGGTGTCGGCATGGTACGCAGCATCTCCCTTGGCGGAGGGCTAATAGTGGAACGGTTAGAGGCCCATGACCCGATAGCTATGCATTTCGCCTACTGCATAACCAACGACGACTGTGTACTGCCTGTCAGTGGCTACACCTCAAACCTGCAGATCACGGATTTAGGCCCGCAAGGTTGCCGGGTCGAATGGATTGGCAACTTCGAACCTAGGGGCCTGCCTGAGGCAGATGTCATGCCGATAATCGAGGGCATCTACCGTAACGGCATCGCCGGAGCGCGGAAGGTCGTCACCGGCTGAAACAGTCACCACCATTGAAACAGGCGTAATCTTCCTCATCACAGCCAGCATTGCAAACGACGAGCAACCCTGACTGCGATGTAGGAAATTCACGCATGACACCCGATCAAAAACCTATCAAGTATGTCACCATTGCTATCATTCCCGTCCCAGCACCGCACCTACTAGCACTTACTAACGAGGCGTAATATTGCTAAGGTTTGCCTTCTTTCCAATAGCATCGCTCGTCGCTCATGAAAATAAAGTGGCAAAAATTTCATCGAAAGACCCACTATTGGGGTGCCTTGCTGTGTGCACTACCGATTGTTGTCGTGCTGAGCACTGGCTTACTGTTACAGGTAAAAAAACAATTCGCCTGGATTCAGCCAACGACCATCAGCACTGAAAGCAGAAGTCCGCAACTAACCTTTGATGAGATTCTTGACATCAGCAAAACCATTCCTGAAGCAAACATTACCGAATGGCGTGACATAGAACGGCTCGATGTACAGCCCAGCAAAGGCGTTATAAAGGTAAGAAGCAAAAATGACTGGGAGGTGCAATTGGATCAGCGCAGTGGCACTGTGCTTGCCGTAAATTACCGGCGTTCAGACATCATTGAATCGATCCATGATGGCAGCTTTTTTTCCGATAGCACGAAGCTCTATATCTTTTTGCCTGCCGCAATTATTTTGTTTTGGCTATGGATTTCAGGCATGTATCTGTTCTTCAAAACGCTCATTGTGCGCCGCAAACACAAACAAAAAATGCTCAGCAAAACATCACAGCCTGAGCTAATACCTGGAACCCTACCCGAGAGCGCTATCTAAAAACCGCATGTAAATAGCGAATGGTGTCTGTCCTTTAAAGAAGTAGCAAATAGGAAAGTCCAGCCAGACCAATACGATGCGAATGACATTTATCGCCGCACTGAGCTTGATTGGCAACCTTGCAAACGCTGACATTGACACAAGTCTAGTCAAAGAAATGGAAGCTCGAGCCATTGGGCCGGCTGCGACCAGTGGAAAGATAGCCCACCGCGAGGCTGTCATCTCAGGTCCCAGTTTCATTTATGCGGGCACGGCAACCTGGGCTTGTGGAAAGCCATGGACGCAGGTCTAACTCGCGTTAACTCTATACATCAAGGTCTGTGCTTTCTGAAGAAGCCTCAGCTAGTGAGATTTGTCGCAACTTGATGACACGCTATATAGAAGTCGATAGGGATTACTGTCGACCTTAAAACCTGAATGAAAATAGCCCTAAAATCATCTGCTCTGGGTTGACTCCCGGGGTAGATAATGAATCAAGCTTAATCTAAAAGGGTGGATCAATTCGTGTAATGCGCCTCAGTGTTTTTTCGATTATTGCCGCACCCTCAAGACACATATCTTCACGCCATTTGTCCGCGTATATTTGAACCCCCGCGGGTAAGTCATCAGCAATACCTGTTGGTAAACAGGTAGATGGCAGACCCAAGAAATACCCAGGCGTGATAAAGCCAAGGATATTGGTTGCCACCTCAGATCCATCCGAAGCTAGATCAGCGTCGTGCAACAATGCAATATTTGTCTAGGTAGGACCGATGACCACTGGATAGCGATTAAAAAATTCTGCCCATAAGCCGCTTAAACGCCAGCGTTCACATGACGTTGGGTGATTGGCATTGTTGATGGATGATACTCAGCAATTAGCTGCCTTAACATTGCTGTTGGTTTTTCTGAAATCAGCCTAACTTGCCTATCAATATCAGGTTGCAGACCTCCGGCAAGAAGCTAAGACCATAGTTCACAAACACGTTCTAGCGCAGGTGCCTCCACCTCCTCTACTTGCCAACCAGCATCTGCAAGTGCTTCATCCGCTTCCTTAATGGCATCGATATGGCGTTTTGGCATTTCTACTAGGCATTTCAGTGACTAGAGCAACTTGTCTATTTGTCACCGCCGCGCCCGATAGAGGAACATCTACAGAGTTTTTGTCCCGTAAATCTCGACCGGCTAGTATCGAATAGGCGAGCTTAATGTCCTCAAAATTTTGCCCATGGGTCCTTCTGCCAGCATACTCTGAGCAGCAATCCCTAGCTCAAGAAGTGGTATTGTCGTGGCGTGGGGAATACGTCCTGTCGTTGGTTTCAAGGAAGTAGTGTCGTAGCAATACGCGGGCTTTCGAAGCGAGCCACCGATATCGTTACCCAAACTAATCGTGGACATGCCAGTTGCGATAGCCGAACCTTCACCACCATTAGAACCCCCGCGAGCACGATCAATCGTCCAAGAATTTAGGGTTCTACCCCTTAGTGGATTGGCTGTCGATATTCTTAAACCTAATTCTGGCAAGTTAGTTCTCGTATAAGATATTGCACCAGCAGCTTTCATACGCACTACGACCGGTGCGTCCTGGGTAGGCATTGCTTGAGGAAATGCGGACCCACCATTTGTTGTCGCAGATCCCATGCAATCAACATTTTCTTTAACGGTAAATGGCACACCATGAAGCGGCGTTATTGATCTCCGCTGTTTGATAAACAAGATTTCGTGTCAATCGGTGCGATAGCTATTATTCAAAATAGCCCAAACATCATTTAGGCCCGCACGGGCGAAGGTAATACGCGAACTTCACCTTTTACGGAGGCCGCATGTACCGCTTACAAGACAGCGGTAAAAGCGGAACGAAAATTGGACTTGAAGGCATTGCGCGCATTAACCAAATTGCACGCCATCCTACTAATTCACACGTCGTCTGAGCTACGACACTCGGTACGCTCTAGCCTGCAAACAAAGAACTTAGCATCTACAAGATAGAACATGGCGGCGAGAACTAGACGAAGATACTGTATATCGACGAAAAAACAGGCGCGGCAAATATCACGCTGGATCCAACTAACCCTCACAAACGCTATGCTGTTATGTGGAAATTACGGTGCTGGCCGGATTATTCTGGATCAGGTGGCAAAGGGCCTGGAGTGTATGCCTCAACCGATGAAGGAGACAACTGGGATCGCCAGGAAAAAGATAGTATGTCAAAGAGTCATTCAGTGGCACTTGGCGTAACGCCCCATCAATAACCGAAATATAACTGAAGAAAGCAGAGAAGCACCTAGACAGATCAATGACGGCAGAAAAGACTGCTCACTGAGGATGTGACAGAATTTCGGCAGCAGCTCTAGAATACTGATTTGTCGCTCTTAGGCTAACTAGCAACAATACTAATGCAGTAACCAAGTCGGGAACGTAGGTTCAGGAGTGTCGTTTACTGCTAGTCCAGCTATACTAATGATAATCACATAAAATTTGAAGGCCATTAACCTTGGGAATAATGATTACATATTGTATTGGTATTGTCTGCATTGTATTTCCAAAACGTGCGGTCAAAGTGATTCAAGCGATAGCTGATCATCTTCTAGAAATAGCAAAGAAAAGAAATAGCGGCGCAGTTTCTGCTGAAGACATGGTCATCGGACCCAAATTTTCAGTTGTTATTGGTGTTTCTATACTCGCCATTACCGCTTTCTTGCAAGCGACGCAGAGCTTGTAGTACGCGACCTAATCCACATTCGGCGAATGAGCATTTACCGCAGCGCTGCCCATAAAATTGGTGAACAACACTGCGATTCATTGCCGATCAGTAACAAGTCGGCCAAAAGTAGCGCGACTAAGAGTAAGTCGATCTCAGAAATCGACTACTCCTCTATTGTAAAGGTAATACCCGCCTTAGCTTCAAGTCGTTTAATCAACTCACCGCCCATAGACGACGCAGAAGTCCAACAACCGCCACGCGTACGATCTTGAGGTATGTCGAGTAACAAACAAATGGCGCTTTCTGCTAGCATTTTACTCGTCGACCCATAACCCGGATCCATATCACCTTTAACGCAGGCTGTTAGCTTTACACCAGCATCATTGGTACCAACGAATAGAATGTCATAATACCCAGCGTTACGTTCTTCTAACGATGGACCATCACCTGGTTTCAGATTCGGATCCATAGCAAACGGATCAACCGCTGCTTTATCCGCCAGTGCGGGATCGCCTGGCAACATCATCATTTCATCGTATTGTAAGTCTTCGCCCCATTGGTGCTGCATGAGATAGTTAGAGCGATGAACCGCTTTTGTATTAATCATGGCCATCATAAAGGGACCGACCCAACTTCCCACTGCATCGTCATAGTAGGGCTGATTGCCATCTGGCTGCGATGCACCTTCAAAGCCAGGCGTTTGAGCAAATGGTGATACTAATAGGTTCATGATAGACGGATCTTTCTGAACCGCTGCCATCGTCGCAGCGCCAGATGCAACCGTACCGCCTGAAGCGCTACCCTGCATATCCCGCACGCGTCCGCGAACACGGGGTAAAACATGGCCTAGACGCTCTTTCGCTTGTTCCTGTAGATAGAAAACACCAAGGTCTGTTGGAATAGAGTCAAACCCGCAAGAAAATACGATGCGCGCACCAGATTTCGCGGCAATGTCATTTAGACCGATGACGTTCTTTGCAATCCAATTAGGTTCACCACACAAGTCGACATAGTCTGTACCCGCATACGCGCAGGCCGAAATAACTTTGTCGCCATATAGCTGATATGGACCAACGGTTGTGATCAGCACTTTAGTCCGCGCGACCATTGTTGCAACTTCATCATCGTTGCTGGAATCACATACAACAAGTGGTGTGTCCGTTGGCGCACCAATGGCATCGCGGACTTCTTCCAGCTTACTTTTAGACCGGCCAGCCATCCCCCAATTAAGGTTGGTGCCGTATTGTTCTAGCATATATTCTGCAACCAGCTTGCCCGTAAAGCCCGTCGCACCGTAAATCAAAATATCAAAATCCCTGCTCATGTCCACTCCCTTAACGTTACCTTACTAAGTTGATCGTCATTATGCCGACTAACTGTCCTGTAGACCATAACTCTATCGATTTCACTTAGCGGCAGCCAGTACCGCGTAGTCCTAGCCAACAGCATGGTATGGACAGTGCGCAGAAATATCTTATCTGCCGTTCGTTCTGTCGGAGCTGAGCCTGATGTTGCCAGTCGATGAATAGTCGAAACATTGCCAGAAGAATATAAGGCATTCGAACAAGTTTTTTCTTGGGTGTCGACAGCATCGCGTTTTGTCTAAATCGACAATTGGGTCGACATACGATCGGTGGCGGTCGAAGCTGAGAAGGCAAAATCCATTTCTACGGGTTGCTTCCGTTAATGATGAACTTTGCGCCGTTGATGTTTATTCACCCCATAGTTTCGTCAGCAAATTGGACGCTTTCTATGACTTACCGGCTTCACTAATAGCCTACGGATCGATCCACTATTTTATCCTGTGCCCCACTTAACTCTCGGCACTCATCGTATAGATTTCTGCACAGTTCACGCGCGATCAAATCCCAACGGTTAAGCGGACCAAAAATGATCTAGCGGCATTTTAGGTGCGATCGGTAACCACGAACATTTTTCAATGCTATCAAAACAAAAATCACTTATATCTACTGCGGTATTTGCCTTGTGTTGCCACAACCAAGGGTGCACGCGCAATACTGCGCGCCTATGTATACTTTTTTGAACGTAAGCCCGCCACGTTAGCTGACTGCGCTTAAACACCACGATATATTTATCATCGTTTTTGTCATAACGACTGCGCGTCATCGCTATTTCGACAAATTGGCCGCCGCCATTGATGTTGTGGTGATCTATCTTATTACCACAACTGTGCCCGTCGTACTGCGCGTTCTCGAAGTGTTCCTAAGCGGAAATTACACAGCGCTATTCCCATGGCTAGCGACCTTCGTTGGCATCTACTATGGTTACTGTCTTAGCATTACGCTACTGCGCAGACTGGGTTGTATCGCTGTTGGTCACACATTGAAAATCGGCGGCTCGGCTTGCATGTGAATCTACGCCAAGCAGAATCGGCACGCCCAAAGAATTCAAAAAGGAAGTGCATGACGCGTCACATCAATGTCTTTTCGTTCGCACTCATTGTGATTCTGACAGGTTGCAGTGAGCGTAAGAACGTCGGCGTTTTGATCGACAGTTCACGCAGCGTTGAAGGCACTGTTTACCTCGAGCAACCCATAGGATCAGCATACTCAGCAGGCTACAAAATCACAGTGAACTTGTCTAACGTCAGCAAAATGGACAGCGCCGCAACTGTTATAAGTTCTACATTTGTTACAACTGCGACTTTACCCACTAATTATTCGCTTGCTTTTAACGCTTCTGAAATTGATCCCAGAATGTCTTATGCCTTACAAGCGCGCATTGTTGATGATGAAAATAATTTGATTGGCATAACTGACCAGTTGCACCGATACACCTTAAGTGAAGCGACGATAAGATTTGACCTGTTGGTTAAGCCAGTTCAGCTTAAAGCTGCAATACCCACACAAAGGCAAGTTACATGCGGAGAAGATCGCTACTCTTTCGCTATCTATCCGAGTTTGCTCGTTAAAACCGATCTAGTAAGACATAATCGTCACATACTTTCCAGAGTCGTCAGTGCATCTGGCGAACATTTTGCAAGTAGCAGCGAATCAATATTCATGAAGGGTAGTCGCTCACTATTCGTTGCGATTAACGCTCAGCGTATCAACTGCAGTCTAAAATAGGTTTTTGCAGACGGACGACTAGCCTAGATGGTGTGTTCTTCAAATCAGCAGATCCCAAGAAACTAACCACTTGGTGTCGTTAACATCTTGGCGTTCCTACTGACGGGTAGGTTTGCGTGTCTTTTCCATACCGTGACCCTACTGTAAAATCACTAGGCTCCCCCCAACTCAAAACGCATCAAGCTCGCCCCTGGCACAACATATTCAGCCGCTGTCCACGGTTTATTTTGCTCGGTTGAAATCTGCTGGTTAGCACCAATAAAAAAGTGCCCGATCTATGTCGTCTCGTTTTTTTATCTAACCGCCTCGTTGCCCGCACTTGCCGCAGACGCAACTGCACTACTGGCTAGCATCAAAAATGCAGCACCTAAACGCCGACACGGGGACGGGCAATATGACCAATTCATCATTGGTGGCGCTTTTTTGATAGACCGCACCGGCGCGCCGGCGACTAGCCCGGTGGGTGTAGTAGCAGATCGCTAGGTGTTGTTACTGTCAGAACCGTTGGCACCCCAGGTATTGAAATTAATCCGGCAAATCACTCCATTTTAGTTATGAATACCCGCAAAAGTGATCGTGCAATAGACGCGCATGGAAAGTATTTGCTGCCCGACTTTGTTGACTCACACCCGCACATACACGCTATCAACAGCGAGCAAGGTGTGCCGGCAGACTATATCTTAAGACTCCGGATGGGCCATAACATTACACGCGTACGTGCGCTGTTTGCCGCTAGCGGCGAAACCCAATCAATACGCCCACAGCAGCTCACCAACGCGGTCGACACTTAAAGAAACATGGCTCGTTCTTCTACGACCCGACCACCGGAGACGCGGCAGCCTGGATGAATAACGACCAACTTTGGACGCTATTCGTCAACGCCTATAGAAATCGCGGCAAAGTCGTCGCCGGCAGTGACACAGGCTACATTTGCCGCCTCTATAGTTTTGGCTACGCACAAGACCTTGAGATTTTGCAGGAAGCGGGTTTCCACCCTCTTGAAGTCATCCGTGCTGCCACCAAAATTGGTACTCAGGTACTTGGCATAGACGCTGATATTGGCACCAGCTACGTTGACATCAGCTACGTTGGCAAAAGGCAGACATGATCATCGTGAATGAGAAGCCGCGACACAACCTTAAGTTTTGCAGCGCACTGGCGTGCCCACGCTCAACGCGCAAACCCAGAAAGTGGCGCGGGTTAGTGCTGTACGTTGGCCGATTAAAACGTTGAACGATCAAAGACGGTATCGTTTACGCTGCGCAAGCACTGCTCAGCGCTGTTCGCGCCATGGTGAAAGCTTAGAAAATAGCCGCCGGCCTCAACCCTGGTATGCCAATGTCGGTTAAACAATAAACTTAGCGATAAGGCTACGTCACCAAAGTGCTACTGCACGGCGCCCGCTCTTGAAGATAGATTTTCTTGAGCATCGGCATAAGAAAAGAGCCGAGGCTTAATGACGCATCGCAGCAATCTGCACGAAATCGTGGATATCCAGACCCTCGATAGGTTGGCGCACTGCAACATTTATCCCCAAATTATAGGGGTTTACACCCTCACCACTTGAATCTAAGTTCTATATCCACTATTTCTTAGAACAGTTAGGGTTTCAGTGTCACTAAGAGCTTGACGTTTCCTCCTGCGCGCGTGAGTATGTCGCGCTCCGGCTAACGCAACCTCGAATAATAATAATAATCTCGTGTTTGGCGGAGTTTCGAAACTGACAAAATCGGCTTACGCACGATTTTGCTTATAAAATAATTATTCGGGGAACAACGTATGGCTATCTATAAGCGACTGTCGTCGCGCACGCAAATCCTTGCATCAGCAATTACCCTAGCAGCATTGAGCAGTGTCGGCGTGCAAGCGCAGGATTCAGGTTCATCTAAATACACAATGGAAGAAGTCGTCGTCACCGCGACGAAGCGATCGCAAACACTGCAGTCGACACCCATTGCCGTTTCTGTCACGGGTCAAGAAACATTCAAAAAAGCACGGCTACTGGATATTGCTGACCTACAATCAGTTGTACCGTCACTACGTGTGAATACACTGCAAACTTCTTCGAACACAAACTTCATCATCCGTGGCTTTGGTAACGGCGCAAACAATGCGGGCATCGAGCCTTCTGTAGGCGTTTTTATTGATGGCGTTTACCGATCACGTTCTGCCGCAGCTATTGGCGACTTGCCAAGACTCCAGCGGGTTGAAGTACTTCGCGGACCGCAAAGCACATTGTTTGGTAAAAATGCTTCAGCTGGTGTTATCAGCGTCGTCACAGAAGCACCATCCTATGAAACCGAAGCCCGGATCGAAGTACAAGCCGGCAACTACGACCAAAGATTGGTTAAAGGTTACTTTTCAGGCGGCCTCACCGACACGCTTTCTGCCAGCATTTCTGGTGGTATCAATATGCGCGATGGTTTTGTAGAAAGCACCAATGGTTTGGAGGATATGAACGATCGTGATCGCTGGAACGTTCGTGGCCAAGCACTCTGGGAAGCTACTGACAACATGACATTCCGTTTGATTGCTGACTACAGTGAATTAGACGAACTATGCTGCGCTGTGACAAACCTCGCTAACGGTCCCACAGCAGGCATTATTTCAGGCGTCCTCGGCGGGGAAGTTCTCGATGATTCAGACCCATTCGCTTATATCTCGCCGGTAAACCTTCTGCCCATCAATAAAGTGGAAGATCGAGGTATCTCTCTGCAAGCTGATATCGATTTTGACAGCTTCGTTTTAACATCCATAACGGCTTACCGCAGAAACGACAGTCTGAACGATTCTGAAGCAGACTATACCGGTGCAGAAATTCTCGATAGTGCTTTTAACGAAGCGAACATCAAGACTTTCACACAAGAAATTCGCCTGACCTCAACGGGCACGGGTAAAATTGACTGGATGCTCGGTGGCTTCTTCTTTGATGAGGATATTGATCAAGTACAGGGTCTCAAATACGGTAACGACACACGTCCGTACATTGATGCGTTAGCAGGCGGGTTGCTACCGACGCTTGAGACGCTAACTGGACAGGTGCCAGGCTCTTTTTTCAGCGCCGACACCATCACTCGGGAGTCATTTACACAAGCTAACGAAGCCTTTTCATTGTTCGCCACAGTCGATTTCCACGTTAGCGAAAAAATGACGATAACAGGCGGTCTCAACTATACCAATGATGATAAAACCGTCACTGGCAGCACAGTAAACGGTGATGTCTATTCCTCTATCGACCTGTTTACCGTTAACAACGGACTTTTGCCTCAGGCGTTTTTTGCGCAAGGCTTTACCGGCGTAACGGGTCTTGCCCCGACACCTGCAAACATTGCAGCGACTGAAGCGGCAGCGCCTGGTACAACCGCTGCGATTCAAAGCGGCGCAAATGCTAACATCACCGGCCTGCAAGCTCTGCAGTTCCAACCACAATTTCTGGCCTTCCCTAATGAAGTTCAAAGTGGCGAATCGTCTGTAGATCAAGTAACTTGGACTGCGCGTGTAACCTACGAGATTAATAACAATATTAATGTCTACGCTAGTGCTGCAACGGGATTCAAAGCTAACTCTTGGAATTTGTCACGAGACGCAAGGCCTTTCTTTGCTAATCGAGCAGCACTTGAGGCAGCGGGGCTTACTCAGGTAAACCAGAGCTACGGAACGCTGTTTGCGGACCCTGAAGAAGCGCTGGTCTACGAAATCGGTTTGAAAGCGCGCTTCGACCGCGGCGCGATTAACCTCGCCGTATTCGATCAGTCTATTGACGGCTTCCAATCAAATATCTTTAGCGGCACAGGCTTTGGTCTTGCTAACGCAGGCGAGCAGTCCACAACGGGCTTTGAGGTTGACGCCAACTGGACCCCCATTGATTCGTTAACGTTGACCTTTGCGGGCACCTTCCTCGATCCGGTTTACGACTCTTTTGTGAACGGCCCTGGACCTGGTGGTACCGTCGTCGACCTTTCAGGTCAACAACCAGCCGGCATCAGTGAGATAAGCATCGTCACATCCGCAACCTACAATCATGACTTTGACAGTGGTGCTTATGGTTACGTCCGAGGCGACTATCTTTACGAGAGTGATGTTCAAACCAACGAAGCTATACCCGGTATACGTCGCCAAGTTAACACCGTAAACGCAAGTATGGGCTTAGATTTCGACAACGGCTTGGGCATTCAAGTGTTCGCCCGCAACCTTTTTAATGACGAGTATATTACAACGGCATTTCCAGGCGTAATCCAAGCAGGTACGGTTAACGGCTACGTTAATCCGCCACGCATTTGGGGTGCTTCAGTGACTTATGACTTCTTTTAAATCGTAACCACTACACACCAGCAAAGGGTGGCCATGTGCCACCCTTTTTTTCGCTTCATTTTATCAAATGAATCGACGACAGCTAACCGACCAGCGAATAAAGAGCCTAAACAATAGTCCACGGCATTAATTGTGATAACAACAGCCGAACGTTAGCCGACCGAACGTTACCACTAAAGATACATTTACCCGCCATGGTGAGCAGCCGTTCTCAACGTCGAACATCTAAAGCTTTTCCGATTGAGTTGCCAGACTATTGCCAGACTATTGCCAGACTAACAAAAGCACTAACGCAGGCAGTGCTACCAGCAAAACCCGAGAAAACCCTTGGCGCCTGTCTAAAGTCCGTTTTAGTCTTGCACAACTTCGATCTGGTCAACATCGACCACAGCGACATGAACCTGATAGTAATATTTATTCCGCACTTCGTTTTCGTCATCCGGGTCAATGACGAAGTCTATTCTTACGCGCTGCGCTAACCCTTTTACTCTAATTTTTCTGTTTAAAAAAAAGATATCTGGATAAGTCCCGTGCTTTTCTTTAAGGCCGTCTAGTATCCTAGGGTCTATTGCTATTGTCAGGTTCCGGCGATCTCGATAATCTGACTCCGAATTCAAATAGGTAGCATCCCGAAGGTAGGCCGTCTCAACAACCGTTAACTCGAAAATACCGGGTACCATTTCAGGCGCCGCAGCTGACGCTGCCCAAATCGCGTCGTAAGCCGAATGAACCTTTAGCTCTGAGCTCTGGCACGACGCGGCCACAAGAAAAAGCATACTGACTAAACATTTTTTTAGCATAAAAATACTCGCCTCCGGTGAGAAAGTAACAATAGTACGCGTTAATATCGCTATTCACCCATCTAATATCGCACATATAAATCAGTGAACGCTTTCGTTAAACGACCACTCTACCCATCAACCAGACATAGCATTTCCGGAAAACTACTAATCGATAGTGCAATCCAAGCCAGCACAGCAATAGAAACGATCACTGCCTATAATTCACGTCAATATTGTTTTCGTCTAGCACTTTACCGTCGTAATGTGCTGGAATCTGCTGACTGCAGGGCCTGATACGACGGCGCATCATGCGCATGCGTCCTTATTTGGCGTCTATGGCATGTCGGGGATTGATCTAATGCTGTACTGCATGCGCTGCCTGACGGATATGACCCAATGAGCCCAGAAGCTTTTTAAAATCTCTTTTTGGTCGCAGATTATACCCCTGACGATGATGATCTTTGATGTCTCTGTTGCCTCAGGGACTATGGCAGACCTACTACAGCATCAGTCACTATTCTGCCTATGCAAGATCTGCTGAAGTTATGCACAGCACCGTGATGGAAGGTCTAGTGCTCCTTTGCGCTGGTGGCTTCTGTTTTTCACGCCTTTACCCGCTCTCACCCTATTAGAAATGTTACATGAGCCTTGAATTCATAAATCGCGAAAATGTAGTTACCTCGCAGAGACTTTATAGCCACAGGATAAAATTGCCAGTCGCTAGATCCAGCTTGGTTTGTGAGGGTTGAGGCTGTCGTCAGTGGGATACAGAATTCGATTAAATATGCCCACTAATTCACGTACAATGCTGTTTTATCTTAAAGCGGCAATATTATGGGCACGACAGTAGGCATCATCGGCGCAGGCCAACTCGGCGTTTATCTCTGCCAGGCGGCCACTAACATGGGCCTGTCGACAGTGGTCATGTCGTCCTCTGCTGGTGCGCCGGCAGTGCAAGTCGCAGACAACGCCGTCATTGGTGACTTCGACGACCTGCAAGCCGTTCGGACGCTCTGCAGTTTGGTAGACGTTGTCACTTACGAGTTCGAAGATGTACCACAGCAAACGCTTGACGAGCTCAGCAGACTTGCTAGCAGCACTGCCCTGCAGGTGTTTCCGGACCCATCAGTGCTGTCCTTGCTGAAGAACAAGGCTACTCAAAAGACCTGGTTGCGTGAGCAGGGATTTCCTACCGGCGACTTTTATGTCTGCGAGCTAGACACGACCGTTGACTCAATGGCGACCCGCTTCGGCTTACCGTTCGTGCAAAAATCACAAACTGGCGGGTTTGATGGCCGCGGCGTACAGATTATCCGTAAAAACGATGATGAGCGTTTCTGGGATACACCCTCCATCGTCGAGCAATGGGTCAACCATCAAACCGAACTTGCTGTGGTTGTTGCTAGGTCTACGTCTGGCACCTGCGTCTCATATCCTGTCGTTGAAATGGCCTGTAGCCCAACTAACCAAGTGCTGGAACTGGCGACATCACCTGCCTCAATCAGCGCCGATATAGAACAGCAAGCACGTGCGCTTGGTGAGCGCATTGTCGCGGCACTCAATGGTGTCGGTCTGTTCGCCATTGAGCTGTTTTTGACTACTGACGGGCAAATCCTTGTGAATGAAATATCACCTCGAGTACACAACTCCGGGCACATGACGATAGAGGCGCACCAGACCAGCCAGTACACACAGCATCTATTGGCCATTACAGGCCAGACATTAGGAGGCACACAGCAAATTAATCCGGCGGCGATGCGCAATATTCTCTATGAAGACCGTATGACAGAGCTCTGTGGTTTACCTGTCAGCCGCTGGCAGCATGACCCGCAGACTGTTGTTCATTGGTACGGTAAAACGCAAGGCGTCCAGGGTCGAAAAATGGGCCATATTACCTGTGTCACCGATCAATTGGACATCGCTAAACAGCTTGCGCTGGCAGGCCTTGCAGCACTCGACAAATCCACACCGGAGGCCACATGACAACACCTAAAGTCGCCATCATCATGGGTAGTGACTCTGACTATCCCACCATGCTGCCTGCCCAAGAAATTTTGCAAGCGCTAGGTATTGCAGTCGATATTGCCATTGTCAGCGCCCATCGCATGCCAGAGAGAATGTTTACCTTCGCTCGAACCGCGGAAGCTGAGGGCTATAATGTGATTATCGCAGGCGCCGGTGGCGCAGCACATCTACCCGGTATGGTTGCCTCGCTGACGGTATTGCCCGTCATCGGCGTACCTGTCAGCGCGACTAAATTACTAGGGCAAGATGCACTTTTGTCCATCGTGCAGATGCCAGCTGGCATCCCCGTTGCGACTGTTGCCATCGACAATGCCAAGAACGCAGGTCTGCTGGCCGCACAAATTATCGGTGCGACTGATCTGGCGGTGCGCGAGCGCGTCAGATCTTGGCGTGCTGCTCTCACCGCGGGAGTCGAGACGCTAGCCGACAAGTTTAAAGCAGATCAGAAGACCTAGCAGACGCCGACAACATCGACTAACCACTAGCCTACAACTTGCGTTTAAGTGGCCTGTTGTGCGCGCTAACACGTGGTCGCGACAAACAATCAGCGAACGAGGCAGAACTTACCCGGGCTATCGGCAACCATCGCCTTATTGCGATAGCCTGTGAGTCATGTACTTTGGGGTTTGGTATCGTCCGCGTTGACCCGAGCGACGAGTCATGATCCTCTGTTCGAACGAGCGCTTATCGCTAGCGCCTGTTTCATCTGCGCAGTGCTATCGACAAAGACCTCCCTTATTCGTCGGACTCCCTAACTTGGTATCGCGATATTGGCATATATGATCGGCGCCTTATTCGTCAACCCAGCTTATCCGACTAATTTCGCAACAACCTGCTGTTTTACCGTCTTGCTCACCCTTTTTGTCTGCTCATTGTTAACGCATTAACACTGGGGATGGCTAGCAACCCACGCCATCCGTGCCGAGCAACCGGGTCGTCCCTGCAACATCATGGCGCTCACTGCCAATGCCTTGTCCCGTGCTAGGCAAGCCTGCCTAGCGTCGGGTATGGGCGACTACCTTGCTAAACCACTGCAATCCGAGGGGCTCAAGGCAATACTCAACCGCTTTGTTCCCGCGTTGGTTGACCAACGCCAGCAGAACGATGGGCTGTCGGGCGCATTATTTTTAGCTTACCCACCCAGGGCACTAAAAACATGTTCGCTGGGTCGCCCAAAATATCTATTTTTTGTTGCCTCTGCATAGGATCACGCTAAAGTAGGTGCTTCAGTAAATCGATGCACGGAGCACACTAATGACACGCATAGCCCACATTCTTCTTCTGTCTACCGTCACTCTCGGAATAAGCAACACAGCGTTTGCTGATTCATTGCTCGATGCGGTTTCCGGAGATCATCGCCTCGAAAAAAATGTCATGCGCGACGTTTATCGCAATCCGTATGAAACCCTATCGTTTTTTGGCATTACAGATGACATGACCGTCATTGAAAGCTGGCCCGGCGGCGGTTGGTATAGTGAAATACTCGGCGCCTATCTTAAAGATAACGGTAAACTTATAGCAGCCACGTATAACCGCAACCCTGAAACACAGAGCGACTATCAAGCGCGGTCAGTCAAAAACTACGATGAGAAAATCGTCGCTAACAAAGAAGCTTATGGCGATATTGTCGTCGTAAGTTTAGCGGGCGAAGATGGCGACGAGTTAGCCAGCCCTGGCAGCGTGGATGCCATCGTCGACTTCCGCAACGCCCACAACTGGATCGACTCAGATGCCGTTCCTCAAGCTTGGCACAGCGCGCTTAAAACCGGTGGTATTGTTGGCATCGTAGACCACCGCTTAGGTGCAGAGATGTCTTACAACGCCGATGCGGGCTATATCCATGAGCAACAATTGATCGACATCATGGCAAAAAATGGCTTCAAACTCATTGCATCGTCAGAGATCAACAGCAACTCTCGGGACACAAAAAACCATCCTGATGGCGTGTGGTCATTACCCCCGAGCCTTGCCCAGAAAGATTTGGACAAGAACAAATATTTGGCCATCGGTGAAAGTGACCGCTTAGTCATGAAGTTCGAGAAAATCTAGACCGCGGTCCATTTTGATTGCTATCGCCTAGATGGTTGTAGGCCGCCTTCACAGACAGCCTGCAACCACCCTTTGCAACCATCCATTGCAATCAGGAGCCGCCCGCCGTTTAGCGTTACTGCAAGCAACGCTAGAGCGCACTTGGCGCCCTTAGTTCGACACACCTTGACAGAGGAATTATCACCCTCGTATGCAACACAACCAGACACTCAATAGACTTACCGTCCTCAATAACGCATCTAACGGTTGCCTAATATTCGTTAAATGACCTACCGTCACGATGGCGACCGGGCCAGCTTCATGCGCTAGTATATGATCGCTACCCCAATAGAATGCAGCGAACTAACTGATCGCCTACGTATATTTACAGCAACGCTCCAAAGCGTATCGGCTTGAAAGCACCAAGGCTGACAGCTCGACACCTTCATGCATGCTTAACAGCAATAACACCGACCCATCGTTAATCCGAATATACGTGTCACACGTGATTCTTGTGCGTGTGCTTTCATCCTAAAGATAAAACAATAATGGCAAGCATGTATAAATTTCAGGGCCGGTCCAGTCTGGTAGTGTGATTTTCTAATTGTCAGCTTGCCCGTTTTTTAACGCACGGTTATCGATGACAACTCGATATGCTCCTACACACAATTTTTATCCGTAAAGAAAGTAGTCTTCGCGCAGCTTATAGCTTTTAAGGTTGCCTTGGTGAGCAAGCACATCTTGAAGAATCAAGGTCGCACGATAGTACATCGCTTGAGAAAATCCTTTATCAAACATAAACCTCGTGGAGGTAATGAGCGAACGGAACAAACCCATGGCCAATCTCGCATCGAACTCGTGATCTTGATTCGCGGCGGCATATCCTGCAGCGCAGGCATACATCCTCCGATTAGACTCGTTCAACCGTTGACGAATATCCTTACTAAAAAGTGGGATACGAATATTCGACACTAAAAAAACCGATACATCCTGCGCGTAGTCACCATGTCCAGAACGGTGCACATCAACGAAGTACATTTTTCCCTCTGATAACTGGAAAATAATATTGTCAATATTGAAATCGCCGTGAATCAACGTACTGAAAGGCGCTCTCAATTGTTTCTCAAACTTTTTGGCTGCCGTTAGCAGCGAGTCAAGCTCGTCATCCAAGGCCAGCAAGTGCGCGTGTATAGACTGAATATCGCCTTTACGCTTCATCATCTGCGCGACGTAGTCGACTTTTACGGGTTTTTTTCTTTTCGTTTTATCCCATTGCTTCACCAGATGACTAGTCAAAATATCCAGCGCCTTATCTAACTTGCTGCGACTATTAATCAAAAGCTCAAGCATATCCAAACCATCAAGACACTGCAGTAACACCGTCGAATGGCTCTCCCGACTGTCGTGCCATAAAACGCCCGGAGTGAGCCCGGGAAACTGTTTTTCCCAAAGCGCTAAACCTCGAATTTCTTCATCAATTTTATCTGTGCCCCCCTCTTTGTAAAACACCTGACCCTGTTCACTATCTACAATCTTCGCCACGCGACCACCCGAGCGCGTATTCATAATGGGCTTAAACTCTACAGAACTAGAACTAATATCAATTCCTTGACTCTCTAGCCCAAGACGTAAGTACCGAAACTGCCTGATGCCCATACTCTCGCCAATATGAATATTGAGAATAGCCTCACCGATGCGCAAAAAGTTGTCGCCTACTCGCTCAAGATAGCGAACGATCGTTAGCAATGAAAGCATGTCGTCAACTTGGCGACGCTGACGCAAGTTTGAACGTATCTGCGCATATGACGTATCGTACAAATCATCAATTGCTATCTCGTAATCACAAATTTTTTGCGCTTGATCCAGATCGTTAAGGCTAAGCGCTGGATATACCAAATCTAGCGCCTTGAAAATCAATGCATAGTATTTCTTGAGTTCAAAAACTTCAAAACTGGCAGGTTCGCTGACGTGTTGCATTTGTAACGCGATGCTCTCGAAAAAGTCAGCACAGCGCTCCAAATTTGCTCCAATCGCAATAAGCGCTCGGAAATAGTTAACCTGACCGTCACCTTCTGCACGCTGATGAATATTGAAGTAGCTTTTCGTCTCCAACGTGTTCTTGAGGTTATCGACGTAGTCTTCTCGTGTTCGAATTTTTGCAAGTTTTGTATCAGTAGGCTTTTCAAGCATCGAAAGCGATGCACGGGCTTGCTTTTTGACCTCAAGGATCAAAAACTGGAGGTCAATATTGACCCCTTCGTCGATGGGCATTACGCGCTCCTCTAACAAACAGCATCAATGTATAGAAACTTCGCACAAACAAAATTGTAAAGCCAAAGCTGGCTCTTCAACTCTGTCAGCAACGAGTTTCTTCGCAACTATCTTTTTGGTGCATTTTTGTCGAGTCATCCGTTTGAACGAGCATGACGCAGCAGTGATGGCTACGCAACCCATTCTATTGATTTAGCCGTTGTATGATTTTATTCGTTTTCCGCGTGTATTTATCCAACGATGGTGTCAGTTCGTTAGCTACGACTAAACGCAAGCCATAACTTTCATCAGGATGAAATTGCAAAGCCGAGTACTGCTCTACGCTAAGCGTCAGGGCAAAGAGATAATGCAATGCATCACCAATGAGGTGCTCGGTGTAGCCTAAATTTAACGTTTTAGCGATGTCCGAGAGACGACCCGTCGCTTCTTCCTCAAAAAGTTCGCGTATCAATGTTTCTCGCGGTGTCTCGCCACTGTCCATGCGACCACCTAGGAACTCAAGTTTACCGTCATTGTCATTCCCTGGGACTCGCTTGAGTGTCATCAGATAGTGGCTCGCGGTATCACTCTCAACAGTGATCAACGCCTTGCATACTTTGTAGCGCACAGTTGATTCTCCCAATTCGCTCTGCCTCTCGCTCTACCGATGTAGTTGCTTCTCGATCATGGCCTCGAACTGACTGAGTCAGCTTGACGTGTTGACATAGTAACATCTGATCGTCGGGGAAACCGTGGGTGCCTCCCGATACAGACCTAACGTCGAGAACCACTGGAAGCCGCGTCGCTCAGCGCCGTCATACTATTGCATATTCCTTTGATCAATTGAACGCAGCTTTTCAGGGTTCTTCTGCATAACCCGCCACGCACTGGTGGTTGTCCCGCGTGATTTCTAACAGGTGCCGCGTGAGTACATACCCTGCGCTCATTGACTATAGCATGCGTCAATGAGCCTGCAGTGACCCACGCAGCTGCAACGGCGCCTGACGACCACGGTGCGGCAAACGCCACATATTCTTGGCAAAACTCTTGGCAAAACGGGCAATGCGTGGCCTATCAAGGTTTAGAAATGACATACTACGGCGGTCACGCTGTATCTTTGCAGACCGAGGGTCGATGACGCTTCGAATTTGGGTTCAGACGAAGGCACCAAAAAACGCCACGTTAATCTGTGCGATTGCACGTCAATACAGGTCACGAGTATGACTATGCTGAAGATAATTATCGATACAGACCCAGGAATTGATGACGCACAGGCTATTGCGTTTGCTATCGCTCACCCAGAGATCGAATTATTAGGCCTTACTACCGTGTACGGCAATGCCACGGTCGATATTACGACGCAAAATGCGCTCGTAATACTCAACACTTTCGGCCAGCCACAAATACCTGTCGCAAAAGGAGCCGCCGATCCGTTACGCCAAATCCGCCGCCCGTCGCCTGACTTTGTCCATGGCCAAGACGGCTTAGGCAACCTTAACCTGCCCAAGTCTAGCAACCAATCCATCGCATTAAGCGCTGCCGAGTTTATTGTGCAACAGGCTAATGCAATGCCCGGGCAAGTTACCTTGGTGGCTATTGGTCCTTTGACCAATATCGCACTGGCCCTCCAACTGGATCCAAAGTTACCCAGTAAACTGCGTGAATTGGTGGTCATGGGAGGCACGGTTAAAGCCCCCGGTAACGTCACACCACTCGCCGAAGCTAATTTTATTAGCGACCCGCACGCCGCCGACCAGGTGCTAGCCCAAGACTGGCCACTCACGATCATCGGACTAGATGTTACCTTGCAAACCATCATCACAGACTCTCAGCTTAGTCTGGTGCATGATGGTGCCGGGCCCATGGGTAAATTTTTATGGAACAGCAGCCGCTTCTATGCAAACTTCTACACCAAACAATTGCTAGCTGAGGGCCTATTGCACGCCGACAGCACATCTGCTTTCCCAATGCATGACGCCAGCGCTGTTATTTTTCTGGTTGAGCGCGATGCCTATGAGATGTGCAGCGGCAGCGCACGAGTCATCTATGACGGCTTAGCGGTAGGCTTACTGGCCATTGACCAAAGCACCAAACCCCATCGCGCACCAGGCTGGCGAAGTCGCCCCACGGTCAGAGCTGCATTACAGGTTGACGCTAAACGTGCAGTACAGGTATTTATCGAAACACTGACCCAGCATCCGGCTTCGGCAGCAACAGACGCATCACGGAACTAAACGCTTTATGGCCAAGCTCTATTTTTACTACTCGACGATGAACGCTGGAAAATCAACAACGCTGCTGCAATCGAGCTTTAACTATCGTGAACGCGGGATGGAAACCCTGCTGCTCACGGCGGCAATTGATGATCGCTTCGGCAAGGGCAAAATCAGTTCACGCATAGGCCTGTCGCAGAGTGCTGACTTGTTCACCGCCACTGACGATTTATTTGAGCATGTGTCTCGTCAGCACATCATGAAGGCAATCAATTGCGTACTGGTTGACGAGGCGCAGTTCCTCACTAAGAACCAGGTTTGGCAGTTAAGCGAGGTCTGCGATCAACTCAAAATACCTGTACTTTGCTACGGGATTCGCACCGACTTTCAGGGCCAACTATTCACCGGCAGTCAGTGGTTGCTCGCGTGGGCTGATATTCTTGAAGAGCTAAAAACCATCTGTTACTGCGGCACTAAGGCAAACATGGTCGTTCGGCTAGATCCC
>JBLHVI010000045.1:0-25252 GCA_047630175.1 Candidatus Azotimanducaceae bacterium | reverse complement strand
TGTGAGCGCTCGATCCCGCGCTACAGCAATTGCTACGTTGCTCGTGATCGTGTCAATCATTGGCAACGGCATTGGTCCATATTTTGTCGGGTTTATGAGTGACTTGTTTATGAGTATGGAACTCGCTGACGGTGCTTTCGCGGGCCAACTAACACCCGCAATCTGTGGTGCGAGAGAATCTGGCGTCAGCGAAGCTCAGCGTATCGTTTGTGATCAAGCGAATTCTACCGGGCTTAAAAACGCAGTTTCAGTGACGGTATTGTGGTTTATCGTTGCTGCCGGATGTTTCTTTATGTCAGCTCGTACACTTAAGCGTGATTTTGTCGCACCATTGGCAACTTCATAATCTTGGGTTGGGGTCAGGGTGAAGTGTCAGAGTAAATCTCACGATCTCATTGAAACGACTTGATCTTGTGATTTTCTCTGTGCTGAAAACCAATCCGGCATTTGCACAGTGCCGGATTTTCGCAAGCGATACTATCGTTAATGCTTTATTGATGTTTCTCGATAAAAGTTCTGGCAGCTTCTGGTAGCCGTCTGGGTTTTTTGGCATACCGGCTCTGCCAAGATTTATTGCCATAGACTGCAGACAGTTCAGAAGGTACTGATCGTCTGGCGCCATTGCAGATTTGTACCTGCCCTCAAATAGTGTGGCTGTTCTTGCTTAACGATAGTTAAACCGACTCACGTACAAACGACCAAGATACTGCAGCGGGCGAGATATACCTTCACCACTCGTTGGTGTAGGTCGTAGGTGTGTATGACTGCTCATAAATACCCAGGCATGAATTGCGACACCGTATTTGACAGAACCCTCACCCAACTAATCAGCAAAAACAGCAAGATCTTCGTCGCAAGTAAAGCAGGCCTGCCTGTTGTTGCCTCTTTGGATGATGTGAACGGGGAATCCTGCTGGAAAAAATCTCGTGTGACGTTGAATAGCGGTAGCATGTCGCGTTGGTTAGTTATGTCCAGCCTGCGCCGACAGCAGCGTTTTTAGAAGGAGATTTGGACGCGATTGCTGCGCGATAAGTCCTATTTTGATGTAGGTTTACTCTGGCACTTTACGCTGACCCCAGAAATTACAGCGTAGAAATGAACCGCTGGTGGTTTTAAGAGACTAGAGTTTTCGAGGTGCCACGGCACTTGAATAGCTTTCAAAGTTAAAGCCGCCAAATGCAGGCGGAGAGGTTACCGCAGGCAATGCCGCGCAGCAAAATGCTGCAGCGACTGCCTGCACTGTCTTGGCACTAGACTCCACCCCGAGTTTTTATCGCAATGGTGGGCTTGTGGTACGCTCTTTTTTATATATAATATCCGTTATGTAATAAAGAATTAGTACCATGCCAAAAAAAGTAGACCATCAAGGCCGTCGGATAGCGCTGGCCATTCATGCTGTAGAAGTGATCGCAGAGAAGGGCATTGAAAATATGCGCCTAGTTGATGTGGCGCGTCGCATGGGCGTCACCACAGGCTTGGTGACACATTATTTCGAGGATAAAGATGCGGTGCTGCTTGCCGCACTTGAGCATGTCGCGGGTGAACTGGTTTGGCATGATGAAGTAGCTTACTTGGAGAGTTCGCCAAGGGAAATATTCGATTATCTGATTGAAATACTGCCGCTTGATGAGCGTCGCCGCGAACATTGGAAGGTCTGGATCGCGTTTTGGAGCAGGGCCCTGAATAATCCAGTACTCGCGGCTGTGCATCAACAATACAACGTGACCTTCCGTGAAAAGCTGGTGGACATTATTCAGCGATTTGAGCTGCACGCCGATCCGATTGCGAGTGCAGATGCGGTCAATATGACTATCGACTCAATTGCCACGCACGCAACGATTGAACCTGATTATTGGACTGCTGAGCGGCAACGTCAGCAGCTCAATATGATGTTTGAAGCCTTGTTCGGCAAAGCTGCCGTTCGGAGCGAAAACCTTAACGAGTGAGAAAATTCTCTGGGAGGATGTGATGTCAACTTTACAAACCCTGAAAGTCAATGCGTCAAAAAAAGCGATACTGGATGCCATTGAGCGCGATGGTGCGGTGATTGTGGAAGGTGTGATGAGTGCCGATCTTGCCGATCAGATTCATAATGAAACTTGGCCTTATATAGCGGCGACGCCCAATGGTGGAGGTTTCACGGGTAAATTCACGACCAGGACAGGTGCGCTCGCCGTTCGCTCTCCGGCGTGTCGTGAACTGATCATGCATGCTCAAATTTTAGATAGCGTGAAGTCATTTCTTGAACCCTACTGTGAACAGATTCAGCTGCATCTCACTCAAATTATTCGTATCAGACCAGGTCAAGTAAAACAGCCGTTGCACCGAGACCGGCAGGCTTGGGGCAAAATCATGCCGCCATCTATTGAGCCGCAATTGAATACGATTTGGGCGCTAACTGATTTCACTGAAGAAAATGGCGCGACTCAAGTTATACCTGGAAGTCATCGATGGGATTATCAGCGTGAAATGAAACCAAACGATGCAGTGACGGCAACGATGCGTCGAGGCTCAGTGTTGATCTATACGGGATCAGTGGTACATGGCGGTGGTGCCAATGACGCAAACACAGATCGTATGGGCATAAATATCACCTACGCATTGGGCTGGTTGCGTCAGGAAGAAAATCAGTATCTTTCATGTCCGCCAGAACAAGCTAAAGACTTTGCGCCTGAACTGCAGGAATTGCTGGGTTATACCATGGGAAGCATTGCATGCGGATACTTCAGTGAGCTTAAGGCACCGGGTGAGGGACTAGAGCTTTGCCCACCGGAAATCGCGGTGGGCAGGATGCCCAGAAAAGGCCTAGCTCAGAACATCACCGATAAGATAGGATAACTGGTGAGCATAAGTAAGCTAAACCATATTTAGCCCGTTTTGCAAAAGTATCCTAGTTAAGATTTTTTGGGTAAAAAGATTGGGATGCAGTTTGTAGACACTAGATTGCTTATGTCTGTAAAGCTAGAGCATGGCAGTAATAAGCCAGAAAAGAGAAAACGTTCACCCAATCATTTACGCTTTGAAGAGCGAGAAGAGATCAGGGCGTAAACGGATGTATATATCCCATGAAACACTCTATGTGCGTTCGAGAAAGGCACTAAATAGTGCGCTTATGCGTCATTTAAGACGTGCTCACAAAATGCGATAGAGTAAGCACCATTCTAAATCTGGATACAAAGGAACAATAAATATCGTTAGTGGTATTTCAATACATACAAAGTCAAAGGATATAGAGAATCGGAGAATAGCGAGCTGTTATGGAAAAGCTCGACTCTCTTTCAGATCGCGAGAAGCAGGTTTTCCTGCGTGTCGCCGACGGCGAGATTAACAACGTCATAGCCCAAGGGTTGAGTATCAGTGAACGAACGGTGGAAGTACACCGTTCACAAGTCATGAAAAAACTACAGGTCCGCACACTGGCACACCTTGTGCGCATAAAACTAGAATCTGAGCGTGAAACACGTCGTTAATTAGTAGCGACCACATCACATTACGCAGTACAACTAATACCACGCATCCTTTTCGTTCGTCATACTCGAACGACTTTACCAAGCTTACTGACGCGAGAACCTTTTTGAAGAACGCCCATACCGTGTACATTATCGATCCCGATACTTCAATCAGCGATGCGTTGTCAGTATTGCTCGCAACCTATGGCATCGTCGTGCAGGCATTCAAGGACGCAGAGAGTTTTATCGCTAGTGACAAGGTGGCTAAATTAAATGAAGGCTGCCTATTAGTAGATGCAACCCTACCGGGTTTGAGCTGTTTGTCCCTGGTGCGCGAGGTGAAAAAGCAAAAATCAAGCCCGCCTATTATCATTCTAGCAAATGCTGCTAGCACACAATTTCGCAAACAAGCGCTAAGCATTGGTGTAGCAGATGTGCTTGAGAAACCCTTGATGAACGAATTTCTTCTTGCGCGGATATCGACGTTAATGCCAATTGGAACAAACCTACCTAAGGCAACGGCAAATAGCATCAAGCTACTCGGAGGGTCTCAGGTAACGTTCCGCGCAATGCGCCCAGAAGACGCCGACATCGAACAGGCATTTGTAAGAAATCTATCGGCGAGATCAAAACACCTGCGTTTTTTCTCGGTTATTAACGAGCTATTGCCCGATATGCTAGAACGTTTCACTCATCATGAGTACCCGATTAGTTATGCGTTAATCGCGACGATAATGGAAGGTAAAAGTGAACGGCAGATTGGTGTTGCACGCTACATGCCAACGGCGTCTGAAGATGTCGCGGAGTTCGCAGTCGTTGTTGCCGACGACTGGCAAGGCCAAGGGATCGCAACTTACCTGCTGCAAGGACTTACGACCATAGCAGCCATCGCCGGCATCAAACGCTTAGAAGGCATGGTGCTTCGAGAGAACGACGCCATGCTTAAGCTCGCTCGCGAGCTGGGCTTTACAACCAGTCGATGTGTAGAAGACTTTACGGTACTTAATGTCGTAAAGACACTGAACGTAAATATTGACCTGCAAGATGCTGGTCAATGACGCTAATCGAGTTTCTGACCGTTGACTTGCATCGCGAGCTTTCGCATCAAAACATAAAATACAGGGGTAAATATCAACCCAAAGAAGGTCACGCCCAGCATCCCACTGAATACAGCGACACCCAGCGCTTGACGCATTTCTGCACCAGCACCTGTGGCGGCTACAAGCGGTAGAACGCCGAGTATAAAGGCGAACGATGTCATCAGAATAGGGCGCAGCCGCAGGTTTGCAGCGTCACTTGCCGCTTCATATAGACCCGCACCTTCACTTTCCCGATGACGGGCAAATTCGACGATCAATATTGCATTTTTACTCGCTAAACCAACTAAGACAATGAGACCAACCTGAGTAAGAATATTGTTGTCTAGGGTAATCCCACCGGAAATTAATTGAAGTCGGAAGTAGAATTTTCTCGCATGATTTACTGAGGAGGTCGAGCAAGTAGTTGCTAGTTTCTCACTGCGCTACAGCCGCGATGACTGGGGTGGCTGGATTGACGCCGATGTTGACCGCCAGGACACGCGGTCCGAGATTCTGATTCGAGATAGTATTCAGCTAGTGCAGTTTAGAGGGGGCAGGTAGTGCAGTGTCAGCAGCTAGGGGTGCGTATCAAACTCATCGATACTGATTTGGTCGTATGCTGCGTAGGCTTCTGAAGGCAATAACAGCAGTCCGGGCTTGTTTAGACAGAGCGCTATCTATTATGTCAGCAGGTACTTAGTGGTGGGTTATACGGTGGGACGGTCGAGAGATTATTCTAAAAACACATATTTAATCAGTGGGTTAAAGATTAATAATGGCGGAGGGGCAGGGATTCGAACCCTGGATAGGTTTAACCCTATGCCGGTTTTCAAGACCGGTGCATTCGACCACTCTGCCACCCCTCCGAACGAAGCGCATGATACGAGATTACGCCGGCATTGTTAAGCCACTTTCGTGATCTTATGAAGTTTTTTAGAGTAATTGTGTTGCACGCCGTAAATTGCGACCATAGTACCCGTTGAAAAAGGACTTAGGTAATGGCGGAATTGTGGATGCTTCTACTGGTGTGCGGGGTAATCCTGTATTGGCAGGCCGCTATGCGTGCCAAAGAAATGGCTGTGGCTGCTGCTACTAAGGAATGTAAGCTGTGCGACGTGCAGTTGCTGGACCAAACGGTGCACCAAACTAAACTGTCCATGAGCCGCGATAGCGCGGGGCAATGGCGTGTCTGGCGTGATTACCAGTTTGAGTATACTGATGATGGCGATGCGCGTTTTAATGGCAGGGTGACGTTGCTGGGTAAGCGCGTGTTACGTGTCGCCTTGGACACGTTCAACCCGGTCATTCATTGAGACGAAGTGGTGCAGATTAGCGGCGCTAAGCGTTTAATTTTCAGCGTTTGAATCGCTTTCAGCAAAAATAGTCTCAAACGTCGCTTCCCACTTGGCATAATCCGTGTCGTCACTTTTTACGAGCAACACGCCCATGCAAATGTCTTCCTGAATCATTCTGGACCAGCGAATCTGGCCTTGTAGGGTATACATGGAGAATGGCTTGCCAATGCCAATGGTGATACCTAGCATCGTATCGGTCGGCAATACCTGTTCAGTTTTGAATTGCATGCCGTGGGCAGAGAAATCGATGGCTTCACACTCGATAGAGGTGCCGATCAGATCAGGGTTTTCATCGCATGCCTCTACATGGACAAAAAACCGTATATGGTGAGTAACCCTAGGTTCAGCACGATTATCCATAGCAAGCCCTCGGAAGTGGCAATGTTGACATAACCTACTTTATTGACTCGCCTGCTGATCTTCAAGGATCAATTGCGCGGCGGATTAATTTGTTTGATCTTGTGCCGTTGCAATAATGTTGCGACATAAAACAGGTAAACGCGCCTACGCGCCAGAATCAATTAACTGACGGTAGGTCTTTAGATGCGCCAAAGCTTGCTCATGACGGCCCAGTAACTCAAACAGGCGTGACAGATTATAGTGCGCATCTGCAAATGCAGTGGCTTGTTGATAGACTTCAATGGCTTGTTCAATACGACCCATATCTTCCAATAATGTGCCAAAATTGAAGGCTGCCAGTGCATGATCAGGCTCCAGTAGTAGTGCATGACTGTAGTGGTCTTCAGCCGCGGTGAAGTCTCCAGACTCTTGCATCAGCCGGCCCAGGTTGACATGCGCATCGGCGTATTCTGGATCCAGTTCTAGCGCGCGTAAATAGGCGGCGGGTGCTTCCTCTGGGCTCACAGCCTCTAGATCGACGCCAACGTCAAACCAGTCATCACTCGTTAGATTATCACTGGTTGCCGCTTCAGCCGCTGCGCGTCGCGCCAGAGGCGCGACACTGCCGGCTAATTCGGCAATAGCGAAGTTGAAATGCAGCTGGCCTGATTCAGGGTTGTACACCTGGTCCAGCTCACGAATCACCACGGCACCGCTATCACCGGTAATACGTAAAGAGGTTAGGCTGCGATCTGCCGGCAGGCGGCGCTGTAGGCTTAATAGGGTGCGGTTGATTTTGCCTTGTGGGACGCCACCGCTGATTAATTCCTTGGCGGTGCGAAGCAACACGATATCTTGAAAACTGAACTGGTAGCGCGCCTTGTCATCGCGCTCGGCATCGATCACACCCCGGGCGATCTCGCGAACCACCCGGGGTGAAAGTGCTAACAGTTCGGCGACCTCGCGGGTCGAATAGCCCTTCATGTGCGCCTCGTCGCGCTTCTCACGCCTAGCCCAGTTGGCGAAGTAAGTCTTTAGCTATAACCGTTTGCTGGATCTCGGAGGTGCCCTCATAAATGCGGAACAACCGAACGTCCCGGTAAAAGCGCTCGATACCATAGTCTTCTACATAGCCTGCGCCACCGTGAATTTGCACGGCATTATCGGCGACTTTGCCAACCATCTCTGTGGCAAATAACTTGCACGCAGCAGCGAGGGCCGCAACGTTCTCGCCTTCATCGCGACGCTTTGCGACATCTTCGACCATACATTTGGCGGCGTACATCTCGGTTTGGCTGCGTGCCAACATAGACTGAATCATCTGGAACTCGAAGATGGGTTTGCCAAATTGTTTACGCTCGGTAGCATACTTTAGGCTATCGCGGATAAGGCGTTCGGCAATACCAACGCTCAGGGCGCTAATATGCAGGCGGCCCTTATCTAGCACTTTCATAGCGGTCTTGAAGCCGACGTTTTCTTTGCCACCGACTAAATTCTCCTCGCTTACGCGTACATCATCAAACATGACATCGCAGACATAGGTGCCTTGTTGGCCCATCTTGCGGTACGGCTGGCCAAGGCTGATGCCTTCGCTCTTGGCGTTGACCAGAAAAGCGGAAACACCGCGGGCGCCTTTTTCGTCAGGGTTAGTGCGGGCAAATACCGTCAACAGCTGCGCCTTGGGTGCATTCGTGATGTACCGCTTAGTGCCGTTAAGCAGGTAGTCTGTACCTGACTTTTTCGCTGTTAGTTGTACCGCGGCGGCATCGGAACCCGCATCGGGTTCCGTCAGGCAGAAAGAACCAATAATTTCGCCAGTCGCCATGCCAGGCAGGTACTGTTGTTTTTGCACTTCGGTGCCGTCAATGATCAGGGCCTGAGAGCCAATACCGACGTTGGTACCAAAGACCGAGCGAAAAGCCGGTGAGGTATGCCCAAATACGCGCGCGACCGCGACTTCTTCACTCATGTTGAGGCCAAGACCGCCGTATTCCTCAGGGATTGTTAGGCCAAACAGGCCCATTTCGCGCATGTCCTGAATAACGTCTTCGGGAATTTGATCTTCCTCACCAACTCTTGATTCCAGTGGTCTGAGGCGGTTTTCGACAAATTTATCGACAGTATCGAGAAGTTGTTTGAGGGTATCGGAGTCAAGCGCCATAATTCACCTTGTTAGGTTTGTATAAATGAGTCTTTGGTTGAGCCTTTCATTATGTCTATCACGTGTCACTGCCTATATACTGGCATCTCTTTTTCACGTCGCTCAATGAAAGGTCTGCATTGTAAGCATCCTTTCGGCAAAGTGCCATTGCTACACTGCCCTGTTAGGCAGGCGTCAACCAGGAGTTACTATGGCTGCATTTAAATGGGACGATCCATTCTTCCTCGACGACCAATTAACCGAAGACGAACGTCTGATTCGAGACACTGCTCGGGATTATTCTCAGGCGAAATTGCAAACGCGCGTCAAGCAGGCATTCCGCGATGAGCATTTTCATCGGGAGATCATGTCAGAGATGGGTGAGTTAGGCTTGCTGGGCGCAACATTACCTGAGGAATACGGTGGTTCGGCGGTCAACTACGTGTCGTATGGTCTGGTTGCTCGGGAAGTTGAGCGCGTTGATAGCGGTTATCGCTCAGCAATGAGTGTGCAGTCATCACTGGTGATGCACCCTATCTACAGCTACGGCAATGACGCACAACGGGAAAAATATCTGCCGAAGCTTGCCAGCGGCGAGTGGGTGGGGTGTTTCGGTCTGACTGAGCCTGATTATGGTTCTGACCCCGGCAGTATGGTGACTAAAGCGGAGAAAACCGGCTCAGGGTATTTGCTCAACGGCGCAAAGATATGGATAACGAATTCGCCGATCGCCGACTTGGCTGTTGTTTGGGCCAAGCTTGATGGTGTGATTCGCGGCTTTGTTGTGGAACGCGGCATGAAGGGTTTTTCAACGCCCAAGATTGAAGGTAAAATGAGTTTGCGGGCCTCGATCACAGGTGAGATTGTGTTGGAAGACTGTGAAGTACCGGAAGAAAATCTATTGCCAAACGTTAAAGGGCTGGCCGGTCCGTTCGGTTGCTTGAACAAGGCGCGTTACGGCATCTCGTGGGGTGCTATGGGCGCGGCTGAATATTGCTGGCATGCTGCCCGCACTTACACCATGGAGCGTAAGCAGTTTAATCGTCCATTGGCGCAAAATCAGCTGATTCAGAAGAAGCTTGCTGACATGCAAACCGAGATTACACTAGGTTTGCAGGGATCTTTGCGCATTGGTCGCATGATGGATGACGATAACTGCCCGGTTGAGGTTATTTCTCTGATGAAGCGTAACAACTGTGGTAAGGCGCTAGATGTCGCGCGCCTGGCGCGTGATATGCATGGCGGTAACGGTATTTCAGATGAGTATCATGTTATCCGTCACTTGATGAATTTGGAGACGGTGAATACCTATGAAGGTACGCATGACATCCATGCACTGATTCTTGGTCGCGCCCAGACTGGTTTACAAGCATTTTTCTAAAGCCTATTGGTTGGCCCCCGGTGGTGTTGACACCCCGGGTTGGCTGCCAGCGAACTGTCTTACGCCCTGTAAGTCATCGGCCCAATAATATGTTGATGCCATACGCCGCTCGGCTCTCACCGTTAATGGCCCTGCGTTATTGTCTAAATATTGTACAGTCAGTGCGCCTAGCACCCGCGAGAAGTTGCCGTTTTTTATGATGCCTCGCTGATTTGCTTTTTCAACATCGTGTTTCTCCTTCGTCATTTGCAGTGATTGACATCATAGTAATAGCACAGATTGTCAGTAAAGTGATTGGTACCCTCAGGATGATGGGTTGTGGTTCAGGCCACTAACACTTAGACAGGAGTCGCATCATGATCAAGGTTCTTATTGTCGACGACCATCAACTGGTTCGTATCGGCACCTCGCGATTGTTAGAAGATGTCACCGACATCAACGTGGTGGGTGAAGCTAGCAGCGGTGAGGCGGCGATTACTTTAGTGCGGGACCTCAAGCCCGATGTGGTGCTCATGGACGTACAGATGCCCGGCATCGGCGGGCTTGAGGCGACGCGGCGCTGTTTGCGCATCGACCCTAACGTCAAGGTTATCGCGGTGACGGTTTACGAGGATGAGCCATACCCGTCTAAGCTGCTGAGTATTGGTGCCCATGGTTACGTCACTAAACGCGCTGATATGAGTGAAATGGTGCAGGCAATAAGAAAGGTTTATCTGGGGCATCGATTCATCAGCGCCGAAATAGCCCAGCAGATGGCGCTTAA
Source organism: Candidatus Azotimanducaceae bacterium (assembly GCA_047630175.1). Taxonomy (GTDB): domain Bacteria; phylum Pseudomonadota; class Gammaproteobacteria; order Pseudomonadales; family Azotimanducaceae; genus UBA4582. The sequence goes on along the minus strand of JBLHVI010000045.1, from coordinate 14,746 downwards.
ACCCTATTCAGAGTACGAATCTTCGCCTTTTGAGTCGTTATCTAACCGTGAAATGCAGATTACTCTGATGGTGATTAATGGCCATAAGGTGCCTGAGATATCCAATAATTTGTCATTGAGTCCGAAAACCGTCAACAGCTACCGCTACCGGATCTTTGAGAAGTTGGAGCTCAACAACGATGTGGGGCTGACCAAACTGGCGATCAAGCACGGTATTATTGATGCGGCAATCACTGCATAATGACAGGAAATATTAGGTTCGGAACCATCAGAGTTGGATACGCCAGAGTTGGATACGCCAGAGTTAGACAAAACATTGCCAGATGAACCAGTACTAGACGATCCCATGGTAGTTGATCCCATGGTAGATCGTCTTGATGTAGATGGTTTAGAAGGAGACAGTCCAGAAGAAGACAGTTCAGAAGAAGACGGTTCAGAAGAAGACAGTCACGATTTTGATGCCAAAGCTTTTCTTAAGACCGTCAGTCAGCGGCCTGGTGTTTATCGTATGCTGGATGCCAGTGGCGACGTGCTGTACGTCGGTAAAGCGAAGAACCTTAAAAATCGTCTGTCGAGCTACTTTCGCTCTACGGCGCTAGACGCCAAAACGATGGCGCTGGTGTCCCACATACGGTCGGTTGAATACACCATTACCAACAGCGAAACCGAGGCACTGCTACACGAGCAAAGCCTTATTAAGGAGCTGCGGCCGCCTTACAACATCGATTTTAAGGACGACAAAACCTATCCTCACATATTTTTGTCAACAGCAGACGAGTATCCACGACTTGCATTCCATCGTGGTGCCAAGAAGCGCGAGGGGCGTTACTTTGGGCCTTTTCCTAGTGCGTATTCAGTGCGTGACAGCCTCAATGTTCTGCAGAAAATTTTTCAAGTTCGGCAATGTGAAGACAGCTTTTTCAAGAACCGTTCGCGTCCCTGTCTGCAGTATCAGATTCAGCGCTGTTCGGGCCCATGCTGTGGGCTTATTAGCACCGAGGACTATGCCGATGACGTTAACAATGCGGCCATGTTCCTCGATGGAAAAAGTCGCGTGGTGTTGGATGACTATGCTGACAAGATGGACGCCGCTGCACAGCAGTTAGAATTTGAGAAAGCCGCCCGCTATCGAGATCAGATAGCCCACTTACAACGCATTCAGGAATCGCAATACGTTACAGGCGATGGCGGTGATATTGATATTATTGCGGCGATTGTCAATCCGGGTGGGGTCTGCGTGCTGGTGATGATGGTGAGGGGCGGGCGCCTGTTAGGCAACAAGACGTACTTTCCGCGTATTCGGCTTGAGGAGACGCCCTCAGAGGTCCTGACTTCTTTCATTCCGCGTTTCTATTTGACAGGCGGTAATGGCCGGGACATTCCTAAAGATATTGTTGTCAGTAGCGCGCTCGATGATAAGCCGCTGCTCGAATCTGCGCTTAAGGAAGTCGCTGGCCGAAAAATCAGCATTGGCGATAATGTCCGCGGACAGCGAAGTCGCTGGGTTAGTTTGGCGCTGACCAATGCAGAACAAAGCCTGGGTGGCCACCTAGCCACCCGAAATAATAATTTCAAGCGGTTCGAAGCCCTACGCGAAGCTTTCGGGCTGGCTGAAATGCCGGAACGCCTCGAATGTTTCGACATTAGCCACAGTTCGGGTGAAGCCACCGTGGCATCTTGTGTGGTGTTTGACCGCAATGGTCCACTGAAGACAGACTACCGGCGGTTTAATATCGACGGTATCACGCCTGGCGATGATTACGCCGCCATGTCTCAGGCCCTGCAGCGGCGCTACACGCGCCTCAAGAAAGGCGAGGGCAAGCTACCTGACATTCTGTTTATTGATGGCGGTAAGGGCCAACTCAGTCAGGCAACCGCGATGCTTGAAAGCCTGCAAATAACCGGTGTTTTGATGGTCGGTATTGCCAAAGGGCCTGGACGTAAAGCGGGCCTTGAGACCTTGTTTTTGGAAAGCGGCGAGCAGGTCTATATGGCGCCGGATAATCCCGGGTTGCATTTGATCCAGCACATCCGCGACGAAAGCCACCGATTTGCGATCACCGCACATCGTGCGCGGCGCGGAAAGAAGCGTAAGGAGTCGGTGCTGGAACATATTCCGGGGGTGGGACCCAAACGGCGACGTGCGCTGCTGCGCCATTTCGGCGGTAGTCAGCGAGTCGAGAGTGCCAGTTCTGAAGAATTAGCGAAAGTTGAAGGTATCAACCAGACCCTTGCAGAACAGATCTATGCTACGCTGCACAGCAGTTAGCCCGTTCATTAACCCCTAGTAAAGTTGTGGCAATGTCGCTCCCTATAAGTCTACCCAATATGATCACTGGTATTCGGATCGCTCTGATTCCGGTACTGGTGATCGTTTTTTACCTACCCTTTGAGTGGTGCTATTTTGCTGCGTCATGTGTCTTCGGGGTGGCTAGCGTTACCGACTGGCTGGATGGCTATCTAGCGCGTAAGCTCAATGAAATGACTGCCTTTGGGGCCTTCCTTGACCCGGTTGCCGACAAGTTGATCGTTGCCGTGGCGTTGGTGCTGCTGGTTGAAGCCAATGCCAGTGCTTGGCTGGCGATTCCAGCATTGGTGATTGTCGGGCGCGAAATTGTTGTCTCGGCGCTGCGTGAATGGATGGCCAGCTATAGTTCTCAGCGTAGCGTTGCCGTGTCTATGGTCGGCAAGGTGAAAACGGTGTTCCAGATGGTGGCGATTATTGTGTTGCTGGCGATTGGGCCCAAAGCCGGTGAGTACCTGCTGTTTTTAGGCTACATCTTGCTCTATGCCGCGGCTGGATTGACGCTCTGGTCGATGTACTTATACCTCAAAGTTGCCTGGCCTGATCTGGCCTCTGGCATGACTAAAAAGGCCGAATGAGTTTGCAAGCTGAGCCGACACACTCGCTATTCCGGTGAGTTCTGCACGCGAATGACAAGTTCACATTGTTATTTATTTTCCTAACATCTGTTTCTACCCTACTCGTTAGCATGCTATGTTCTTGCGCGAAAGCGAGCGCACAAGATTCGCGACACTAAAAAAGACGGGAGCATCAATGTCTAGCAACACGCAACCAAGTTTCGATAAGGCCGCGCTATTAGCTAAGTACAGGGTCGAGCGTGACAAGCGTCTGCGCAACGATGGCAACGCCCAGTATCTGGAGATCAAGGGGCAGTTGGCGCATTACTTGGAAGACCCGTACACCCCTTTGACCGAGCGTAAACCAAAGACGGATCATGTCACCGTGGCTTTTATTGGTGGTGGTTTTGCGGGACTGGTCACAAGCGCGCGGCTGAAAGAGGCAGGCGTCAGCGATGTCCGAGTGATTGAGAAGGGCGGCGATTTCGGTGGTACTTGGTACTGGAACCGATATCCGGGTGCGCAATGCGACACAGCAGCGTTTGTTTATATGCCGCTACTGGAAGAAGTTGGGCATATGCCCACAGAAAAATATGCCCATGGGCCGGAAATTTTAGCCCATTGTCAGCATATCGGCCGTCACTATGATCTATATGACAATGCGCTGTTCCATACGGAGGTCAGTGAACTGACCTGGATCGACGCAAAAAGCCATTGGTCGATCAAGACTAACCGTGGTGATGCGTTTACCGCCCAGTTTGTCGCCACGGGCACGGGGCCTTTGCACGTGCCCAAGCTACCCGGCATTCCTGGCATTGACGCATTCAAGGGTCATTCATTTCATACCAGCCGCTGGGACTACGACTACACCGGCGGTGATTATAACGGTGCGCCGATGGTTAATTTGGCGGGCAAGCGTGTAGCGATTATTGGCACAGGTGCCACATCAGTGCAATGTGTGCCGCACCTCGCTAAAGCTTGTAAGGAGCTGTTGGTTTTTCAACGCACGCCGTCATCGATTGATGTTCGTAACAACAAGCCCACTGACCCTGTTTGGTTTAAAGACATGGCCACCCCAGGCTGGCAACAACGCTGGTTAGATAACTTCACGGCTAATCAGACTGGCGCGCCGGCCTCAGAAGACCTAGTAATGGATGGTTGGACTGATCTTTCCCAGCGTATTCGCGCCAAGTTAGCGTCATTACCCCCGGAATCTATGACTCAGGAGGGTATGATGGCGGCCTTTGCGGATGCAGATTTTGAGAAGATGGAGGAAATACGTGCGCGTGTCGACACGATTGTTGTAGATTCAGACACGGCAGGGGATCTCAAGGCTTGGTATTTCCAGCTCTGCAAGCGGCCTTGCTTCCATGATCAGTACCTGCAGGCCTTTAACGAACCGGGGGCGCGTCTGGTTGATACGGACGGGCAGGGCGTTGAGCGCATTACAGAGACAGGCATTGTTGTGGGCGGCGAAGAGTATCCGGTCGATTGTATTATTTTTGCATCTGGTTTCGAGGTGGGTACTGCCCTTGAGCGACGCGCAGGCTACGATATGACAGGGCGTGATGGCCAGAAGCTTTCAGCGTATTGGGCTGATGGCATGCGCTCAAAGCATGGTACGCATATACATGGTTTTCCAAATGCATTTCTTGTGCAGGCGACCCAAGGCGCGAACTTGATTTCTAATTACCCGCATAACCTGACCGAGGCGGGTAGAACGATTGCGACTGTGATCAAGCATGCGATCGACCATGGCCATCAGCAGGTTGAAGTAACGCGTGAGGCAGAAGACGCTTGGCTTGAGCTATTGTTGCAAGCTGGCCCTAGCATGCTGGGTTCGCCCGATTGCACACCGGGTTATTATAATAATGAAGGTCAGGCGTTGAGCCCCGCCAGTAAACTTAGTGTCGGTTATCCCGCAGGCGCAATGGAGTACTTCAAGTATCTGGCAGAATGGCGAGACGCGGGCAAATTTGAAGGTCTGGCGTTTAAGTAGGCAGCTAATGGTTGTTTAGAAGCGGAAAAGGGACTGACGTGCATTAATTGCGCGCGTCAATCCCTTTTCACTGCAGAGCCCGCCTTGGCAGGGGGAGAGCTCGTTTTAATGGAGGCTGGGGTCGGAATCGAACCGGCGTGAACGGAGTTGCAGTCCGCTGCATGACCACTCTGCCACCCAGCCATAAAACAGGTGACCAAACAATTTTCTATACTTTTGCGCCGGACTTAAGCAAGTAATGCTTTGCATTACAGCAGTCCGCGCCTGCGCGGCCCGGCATGACCACTCTGCCACCCAGCCATAAAACAGGTGACCAAACAATTTTCTATACTTTTGCGCCGGACTTAAGCAAGTAATGCTTTGCATTACAGCAGTCCGCGCCTGCGCGGCCCGGCATGACCACTCTGCCACCCAGCCATAAAACAGGTGGCGGTGTTTCCCGGCTATTCTCGGAAAGGCGGCAGTCTACTGGATTATACGAATGATTTCACGGGATTGTTGCTCTTGATAACAGAGAATGCCACATTCAACACATGTGGGCTTTCTAGCGCCTGCAAAAGTGGTGAATTGCTCGCCAATTAACCCTCAATGGCCAGTAAAAATAACCACGCCGCCTGTCTGGACACTAAACGCAAAGGATATTCCTAATAGGCGTTGAGCCTGACCCAGCAGACCGTTACACTACGCGCTCTTTTTGCTTCCCAATTGCCCGGGTGGTGAAATTGGTAGACACGCAAGACTTAAAATCTTGTTGCTGAAAGGCAGTGCCGGTTCGACCCCGGCCCCGGGCACCATCTTTAATGTAGTACAAGACGCTGAACACCCAAGACTGCACGCGCGATATTATGGCGCGGTTTTCTCTTGCAGCAGCTGCGTGACCAGTTCGGTCAACCAAGGCATATGTTCACGACCAATAAAGACTTGGTCGTCCATAACAAAAGCCGGCACCTCAAAAACGCCTTTTTCTGCCGCTTGATCTAAACAAGCACTCATTGCTGTTGATAATAGCAGTTCAGGGGTGAAAGGCAGGCCCGCTTCATTTACTAACTGCTCGACCACAGCGGCATCGTTTAGGTCTAACGCTTCTATCCAGTAGGCTTGAAAAGCGCGAGTGACAAAAGACGTTGGATCTATTGTCAAATTGGCTAAAACATTCAATGCTAAATCAGTACTCGTCGCCTGAGTCGGAAAATGCATTTCAGTATTGGATAAATCTGCATACATCTTATGTATTTTCTGCCGCTGTTCTGCTCTTACTCGCCGATGTGTTTCGCCTTTTGTTTCGCGTTCGATGTTAAGGCGCCTTTCATCAAGCGTCTCGTCCCTTCTGCCCGTTGGAATAGCTGGTTGCTTTACGGCAAACGGCAACCACGTAACGACTAGTTCGTGTGACGTAATTAAGTGTAGCGCGGGTTTTAATGCCAGATAAGCGGCGGGTGACTTAAAATCAATAAACAGACTTAACATCATTCTGCCCTCGGTATGGGTTGGCTAACTTCATAAGCCATATCTGGCGCATCACCTCTTTTGCCGAGTAGATGCCAACGTAATAATGGTAAGTGCTCACGGCCAAACAAAATTTGTTGGTCAACGACATAAGTGGGAACACCGTAGATGCCGTTGCCATGCAACTGGGACTGCAATTGATTGTGTACTTCACGGCCGATACCTTGCTGGAACTCAGTAAAACCTGTGGCGCTGACGCCGGCTTCTTCAAGGCAACGTGATACCACTGAGACGTCTTCGATATTTAACTCTCTACGCCAGAATTTTGGATAAACAGCTTCCAAATAGGCTTCTAACTTGTCGCGCGCCTGTTCAATGACCCACAAGATCCCGATATTGACGATGCTCGAATCCCATATTTTCTCAGTGCCTTTTAATAGGTAACCCTGTCTTGTTATATATCTGCGGGCATCGCGGTATGCGTATTTCACACCGCTCCATTGCGCGTCAGAACGCGTGGACTCCACGACCTTGCCGGCCTCTTTTCTTGCGCTACCAAGATAGCTTGGAATATCTAATGTCAGCGGGCGCCAGTCGAACTGCACTTGCAGTTCGCGTTCCAACGCAAAGGTGGGCTTAAGTGCGACAAACGCATAGGGGCTTTTAACATCTATATATACAATCACTGTCTGCCCAGCGCGGGCCACTAAGGGTGATGCGTAGTGTTCCATGGTTATTTCTCGGCAGCTCATTTTATTATTTGTTGTGGCGAGTCATAGCAACCCGAATACAGGAGGTGAGGTTATGGCATGCCGTTTGTCAGGTCAAACTCATCGCTACATTGGCAGAGGGAGAAGTCCCAGTAATGAATCAAAGGTTCATGTCGTTATCACCATCGGCCGCGATACTTGATCTGTCCAAGGTGAATTCTTGATATTCACTTACAGAGGTATAATCTTAGTCCGGATTTGTTGGGGGTTAGCTGTGGCCTCGAGCAACACGCTATATCGCAAGTAAAATTTCTATATTGGGCTAGGCAGGTCGAATCTCGTCATGATTAATCAGCGCAAAGCCTATATTTTCGGGATGACGACGGTGATCATGTGGTCAACGGTGGCTACAGCATTTAAAGTCGCTCTTGCTAGCCTGGATATTCCCCAACTGATTTTCTATGCCTCTCTGGTGTCGGCTAGTCTGTTAACCGCTGTGATTTTCTATCAGGGCCGTTGCCGCGAACTTTGGCAAACGTTTTGCCGGCATTGGCGTATCACGCTGATCGCCGCCACCTTGAACCCAATGATGTACTACCTTGTGCTGTTTGCCGCCTACGACAGACTACCCGCGCAGGTCGCTCAACCCATTAACTATACGTGGGCGATCGTTCTGAGCATCATGTCGGTGGTGATTCTCAAGCAGCGCCTGACCTGCCGTGATGTGTTTGCTGCGTTGATCTGCTATGGCGGTGTGGTGTTGATTGCCACGCGTGGACAATGGAATATTATCAGTATTGAAAGCCCCATCGGCATTGCGCTGGCACTGGCGTCTACGCTGATATGGGCGAGTTATTGGATTCTGAATATTCGCGATCCTCGCGAGCCGCTGGTGGCGCTGTGTCTTAATTTTCTTTGCGCAGTGCCAATGGCAGGATTGATCTGTTGGTATTTCTCAAGTCTATGGGTGACGTCAGGATCAGGTTTGCTATCGGCGGCCTATATAGGTCTATTTGAAATGGGCTTGGCTTTTCTGTGCTGGTCACAGGCATTGCGACTCGCGCAGAACACGAGTCGCGTCAGTAATCTTATTTTTCTGTCACCGTTTTTGTCGCTTATCTTGATTCATTTCATCCTCGGCGAGCCTATCTATTCAACCACCTACCTTGGGCTGATCGTCATCGTTGCGGGCCTGTTGTTACAAAAGAGTGGTGTTGTGACTTCTGGCAAAGTCGACGTAAGTTCTACGTAAGTGCCACTCAAAATTGACATTGCCAGATGCGCTCTCTATCGTCAGTTAACGCTGCTGACTCGCTAAAGCTGTTTTGATATCCAGCGCAAGGTACAGTCGTACAAGGTCGATCGATGATAATAAGCTGCATTAAGCAGCAGTAACTCGAGGGATGCCGTGTGAGTGATTCAAAGTCCAGTGTCATCCCAGTGGCTGAAGTTCCTGAGTCTGGGGAAAAGGTTGAGCAGTTTTCACCGACCTACAAGTGGTACACCTTAGGTGTACTCACGACCGTCTACATATTTAGTTTTATTGATCGTCAAATTTTGGTCATTCTGCAGGAAAGCATCAAGGTTGACTTAGGTCTGATGGACTGGCAATTGGGGATGCTCTCAGGGATTTCGTTTGCGATCTTCTATGTGGTTATGGGCATTCCAATCGCGCGGATGGCGGATAAGGGTTCCCGCCGAAATATTGTTGCAGCGGCCATCGCGACGTGGAGTTTAATGACAGCCTTATCCGGTATGGCGCAAAATTTTGTGCACCTGCTGCTGGCTCGAATCGGCGTTGCAGTGGGCGAGGCGGGCGGCAGTCCGCCGGCGCATTCGATGATTTCAGATATCTTCCCGCCTCGGCAGCGCGCCACTGCACTATCTATCTATTCTATGGGAATAAATTTCGGGGTTTTAATAGGCTTCATCATCGGTGGATGGGTCAACGATTTTTTCGGCTGGCGAACGGTTTTTTTGGTCATCGGTATACCAGGTGTTGCCTGGGCACTCGTGGTGCGGTTCACGTTACGGGAACCTCGCCGTGGACAGTCCGAACACATCACGACGGTCAGCGTTGCGCCGCCCATTAAGGCTATTTTTGCACTGCTGTGGTCGCGGAAATCATTTCGTCACCTGTCGGTCGCTGCAGGTTTGCATGCGTTTGTTGGTTACGGCGTTGGGCAATGGATAGCATCTTTTTTTATACGTACTTATGACTTAGGGTCAACAGGCGAAATCGCCACTTGGCTAGGGTTGATATCAGGTACCGCGGGTGCTGCCGGCACGTTTCTTGGTGGCTATTTGTGTGACAGGTTTGGTGTGGAGGATAAACGCTGGTATGTCTGGATACCGGCTGCGGCGACAATTGCGGCGGTGCCTTTTTCCCTCATGGTGTATCTGTTGAATGATTACGCCACTGCCTTGTGGGTTTACACAGTGCCGGTTCTGCTTGGTGCCATGTATCTGGGACCGACGATTGCAATGACACACGGCATAGTTTCACTGCGCATGCGTGCCTTGGCGTCATCGATTTTGTTTTTCGTCCTCAACCTCATTGGGCTGGGACTGGGTCCACTACTCACAGGCATATTGAGCGATGTCTTGAGTGTTTACTATGGGGATGATGGACTGCGTTATGCGTTGGTGGCGGTGGTATTAGTGTACGGTTGGTCTACATTCCACTATCTCATGGCAGGCCGCACACTACGTGAAGACCTAGCGAATGCCCCGACCTGAAGTCATGGCGTCTAGAGACCACCCGCCATGTGCCAGCCTTTAACGTTAGGGCAGAGTACGTATCTGGATCGCGTCAATACCTGAACCTGCTAGCACATCAGAAATCACTACGACCTTATCGCCACTGCTTAATCCCGCGCGTGAGGTCAGGACGTCGAAGGTGGTTTGTATGGTTTTTTCAGGATCGCTGCTGAACGCCGTTCGATAAGGCGAAAGGTTGCGATTGAGTATCAGTCGGCGCCGCGTCTGACTATCATTTGTAAAGGCAAATATGCGCGTTTGTTGGGGATGGCAATTGGTCACATAGTCAGCCATATAACCACGTCGAGTGATTACAACAATGCCTTGTGCACCCAGGGACTCTGCTAAGTTCACTGCCGTCAGGGCCAAATATTGTTTGTCGTCATGGCAGACTAATCCGCGGGTAAAGTTCAACCCCTGACCGGTCTCGGTGGCTCGGGCGATGGCCACCAGTTGTTCGACACAGCGAATGGGATACTTGCCCACCGTGGTTTCGCCGGACAGCATTACCGCATCCACTTCTTCATAAATAGCGTTAGCCACGTCGGTCACTTCGGCTCGGGTTGGGATGGGGTTTTCAATCATTGATTCGAGCAGGTGTGTGGCAACGATTACGCGCTTACCTTGCTCGGCGCAAAGTCTGACGATACGCCGCTGAACGTTGGGGAGTTCAGCAACATTGATTTCAACACCCAAGTCGCCACGCGCCACCATGATGCCGTCAGACTCGCTGATAATTTCCTCGATATTAGCAACACCGGATTGATCTTCAATTTTAGAAATGATTTTGATCTTGCCTGCTTTATCGCCCATCAGCTCACGCAATTCACGTACGTCAGCCGCTTCGCGTACAAATGACAAAGCGATAAAGTCGAGCTCCTGTTCCATAGCGAACAGAATATCGGCACGATCCTTTTTTGTAATCGCCGGCAAATTAACGCGTATGCCCGGCAGATTGACGTGCCGTTTACTTTTTAATATGCCGCCATCAATGACGCGGCAACTCATGATACCGTCGCTGTGTTTTTCTAGCACTTCGAGGTTAATGATACCGTTGTCGACGGTAATTCGATCGCCGACATTTACGGTGTTGATCAGGTCATCATAGTGAATATGGAATGAGGAATGTTCTACGTCGACCGAATCACGAATAGTGATAGAAATGACTGCGCCATTTTTTAACTCAAGCTCGTTAGCCAGATCCCCCGTGCGAATCTCAGGCCCTTGTGTGTCCATCAGAATGGCCACCGGGGAGGCGAGTTTGCGATTCAGGGTCTTGATTGATTTGATCACTTGAGCGGCAGACTCATGATCGCCATGAGACATATTGAGGCGCACGATATCCATGCCCGCCATCGCCATTTTCTCAAGCATGGGATAGCTGGCTGTTGCCGGCCCGATGGTGCAGATAATTTTGGTCTTTCTCATGATGCTCGCAAATAGCAGGGGTTAAAGCGCGCTAGCTTACAGGATTCTATTTAAATTTTGTGGTCTTTTGCGGGTGGCGTTGGCCTTGTTGACATCGCGAGGGTGAAAATAACGTGTAATTAATCAATCTTTACCTAAATAAACGTAGCTGGCGACTGGTTTCAGTCAGCTCCAGATCCTGAAAGCTGACGCCAATACCAAGTAGTCGAATTGCTTGACCCTCACCGCGCAGCCAGGCCATCGGTAGCAATTCTTTGAACAGGGTGGGATCGAGCGTCTGGCTGCTTCGTTCGACGGTGGTGGTCCGAAAATCGGCAAATTTAAGTTTCACCTGCTGGTTTTTAATCGGCCGCCCTTGATGAGCCTGCAGGCGTCCGTGTAATTCTGCATACAGCGTGTCGAGGATGCTATGTGTCGCATCGATACTGCTTATGTCAACGGCAAAGGTACGCTCGACGCTTAATGACTTGCGCACCCAGTTTGTCACTAATGGGCGATCATCGATGCCCATAGCGCGTTGGTAAATGGTGCTGCCACTGCCACCGAAATGTCTCACCATCTCTGCTTCACCGAACTGCCGAACATCATCACATAAACTCAGGCCCAGGTCGGCCAAGCGCTTGACGCTAACCTTACCGACACCAGGAATCTTGCCAAGAGGCAGGGCGCGAACAAAGTCATCCATCTGCGCCGGAACAATTACGCACTGACCATTGGGTTTGTTTTCGTCACTGCAAATTTTCGCCAGGAACTTGTTAGGCGCTACACCGGCCGAGGCGGTCAGGTTAAGTTCTGTCTCGATGGCGCGACGAATATCCTCAGCGATCAAGGTAGCGCTGCCATGAAACAGATCTACGTCTGTCACATCTAGGAATGCCTCATCTAAGCTTAATGGCTCGATCTTGTCAGTGTAGCGATTGAAGATCTCGCGGATCTGGGTTGACACCTGTTTGTAATACTCCATGCGTACCGGTACTAAGACCAACTGAGCACATAAGCGAAGGGCATAGGCCGTTGCCATGGCTGAGTGGATACCGAAGGCTCGGGCCTCGTAATTACAAGTTGTGATGACGCCACGACGTGCCGCTGAGCCACCGACGGCAATAGGAATTCCGCGCAATGCTGGATTGTCGCGCATTTCAACCGCCGCATAAAAGCAGTCCATATCAATATGGATAATTTTGCGTGGGCGGGGAAGTTGGGTCACGGGTGGCTTTCTTTTGTCGATGGCTGTTGTGGATGGCTGTTATCGGTGGCTGTTAACGTTTGTCATACCGAGCAGTGTATACAGGCCCCATAACAACCACCAGTGTGATGGTTGTTATGGGGTATACTGCAGGCTGATTAAAAACCGGCAAGAAATGACAGCGAATGGATATTGAAGAGATACGAGAACGTTTTTCCAAGGCCGTCACGGAGATTATCGAAGGTTGCATGATCGACGAGAGCTTTGTCGATAAAGACATGTTTCGTGTTTACATTATGACGATTTGGGGCAACGCAGTGCTGGAGCCTGAGCGCTCGGGCATCACCGTTGATGACTTGAGTGTACTGCATGATTATCTCAACGATGAGATCGCGCAAATTCTTGGCGGCGGCGTTGATTTGACGAATTGTTACGAATTCATCATGACCAAACCCGGCGAAGATAGTCTAGAGCGTTTACATATCTCTGCGGAGCATCGCGCTTTCCTTTTTCACTTTGCAGGCTTGATATTATCCCAGGCGGGCTCTTCTTAAAAATCGTCGCGCATAGCGTCATCAAGCGCCTCAGAAAACGCGTTAACGAATAAACAGCTAATCACTCTGCGGCATCACTCGTAAATGGGTCTGTCAGCATTCGCAATTAAGCCAACAAGAATTGAGGTCTACTATGGGTCGATTGACGGGTAAATGCAGTATTGTCACAGGTGCAGGCAGCGGCATTGGTCGTGCCAGTGCACGTCGGTTTGCGGAAGAAGGCGCAAGTGTTCTTGCGGTGGATGTGAATGCTGAGGGGCTAGCCGAAACCCTCGAAGGTGCGACCGGCGAGTTGCAGACGCTGGTGATGGATGTGTCGACCGAAATTGGTGTCCGTAATTATATCGATACCTGCGTCAAATTGTTTGGCAGGGTCGACATTATTTATGCCAACGCAGGCATCAGTGGTGGCGCGGTCCCTTTGCTTGAGCAGACCGAATCCATGTGGCAGAACATCTTGCAAGTTAATTTGATCGGTCCATTTCTAGCGATCAAGTTGGGGGGTAGCCTGATGGCAACTCAGGGCGGAGGCAGCATTATCTGCACCGCATCTGTAGCAGGTTTGCGCGCCAATGCCGGCGGTATACCGTATTCAGCAAGTAAGGCAGGTGTTATCAGTCTGGTGCAAACTGCCAGTAACGCCTTTTCAGGTTCGGGTGTTCGCGTGAACGCGGTGTGTCCGGGTTTAATAGAAACTGGCATGACCCAGCCAACCTTTGATCGAGCCCGTGAGCGCGGCACCGAGGCGCGCATTGGTCAACTCAATCCTACTAGGCGTTACGGCGTGCCAGATGAAATTGCTAATATGGCACTTTTCCTAGCCAGCGATGAAGCCAGCTATGTGAACGGCCAAGCCATTGCGGTTGATGGTGGTCTGTCTAGCACACATCCTTTTGTACCCCCGCGCGCTTAGAAAAACGCCCCATGACAGCGTATCAGTCGGGTCATATCGGTCGCGTATAATGATCAACAATCATCGCGCCGTATAAGTCACCCTCAACATTAACTGCGGTTCGCAATGTGTCTAAGGGGCGCTCGACTACAAGCAGAATCGCAATAGCTTCCAACGGAATTCCCACGGCTAGCAATACCATCTGCATGCCAGACATGGACGCAGTGGGCATACCAGGCGCGCCAATAGACGACACCATTGCCATCAAAAATACTGTAAAAATCCCTACGTTGCTCAGTTCAATGCCATATAGGTAAGCAAGAAATATAGCCGCTACTGCTTCAAACAATGCTGTGCCGTCCATGTTCATCGTGGCGCCTAGTGGCAATACGAAGCTACTTACAGCGGGTTCGATGTGCAGTTGCTTGTCGCAGGTCTGCATGGAAACGGGCAAAGTTGCTGAGCTAGACGAGGTGCTGAATGCCACGAGCATAGGTTGGGCGATCTTGCGCAGAGTATCGATAGGGTGGCGACGAGCGAATAGCCAGCCTATTAACGGCAAAACGAGCAGACCGTGGACCAACGTCAGCATTACTACTAGTCCGGCAAATTGTAGCAACTGGGTCAAAAAGTCCGCTGTGTGTCCATCACCAGCGTTAAGCTTGACGGTAAAATCAAATAAAATAGCAAAGATGCCAATGGGCAAGAGTTTAATAATCCACGCTAGAATTTTAAAAATAATTCGATTGATATGTCCAACGAGTTCGTGCAGTAAACTGTTTGCAGGGACGACCAAGACCATGGCGATACCAATCAAAAAAGCGTTGGTGACAATGCCAAGAATATTCAGGTTGACGAGTGCTGCAAACGGATTGACAAAAGCCAGTGTCAATATTTGTTGCATTACCA
>JBLHVI010000044.1:0-25523 GCA_047630175.1 Candidatus Azotimanducaceae bacterium | reverse complement strand
GTAGCTACGGGCAGACTTGAACTGCCGACCCCAGCATTATGAATGCTGTGCTCTAACCAACTGAGCTACGTAGCCATATCAACTTCTTCTTTTTTGTAACTTTCTTCGCCTTGAAGGGCGTCACCGGGCGGCGATACCTATCAAGGAGGCGCATTCTCTAGTTTCACTCGATTATTGTCAAGAATACAGCGGAATCAGTTCTTTACGCCAAAAACACCACGCCAAGAAAAACGATCAATCCGGCGATAGTGCTCAGCAGCGTTTTGTTGCGCAAACCGCGCGCGCTAATACCCAGCCAAAGACCACTAAGCACAATAAACATGAGCCCTACGGACAACACCTTCTGAAAGTCCTTAAACAGACCGGGACCGTGGCCCTTGTGTAATTCCATCATGCGCCCCTGCAGGTCGGGCGTATTACGCGTTGCAGTAAGGCCGGTGGCGGCTAGATTAAATTGATAGTGTTCGCGCGATGTGGGCCGTGTAACGACTTTGTTGCTACTGACGCGCAGATACTCAAACTCGTGGGCAATGCCGGCCTCTGCCAATAGCGCGCGGACGTCGGCCTCCAACGTCGGTGCTTCGGTATCCAAATTGCTCCCTGCAGGCATTACCACAGCCTCTCGCGTCACTTCGCCTTTAATATTTAGCAGGTACAAGCCGCCGGAAACAGCCACTAGCAACAACATAGGTGCTAGAAAAGCAGCAAGGTAAAGATGTACGTTAATCAGCAGTCGGCGCATGTTGAAAAATACCAGTCTAGTCAGTGAATAATAAATCCATGTGTCGAACAGCCGGCCCGGTGGCAACTTACGCTATCTCGGGCTCCTGAGCCGGCCGTACAGGAGTCTCAGTGGATATACCACTGGAGTATCAGCGCTGCCGTGATGCGTCACTGCAGCGCCCGAGTCGCGTTAGACGTTGAACCGGAAATGCACCACATCGCCGTCCTGAACAATGTATTCCTTGCCCTCAAGACGCCATTTACCAGCATCTTTCGCGCCATTCTCGCCATTGAACGCGACAAAATCATCATAAGCCGTGACTTCAGCACGAATAAAGCCTTTCTCAAAATCCGTGTGAATCACTGCAGCAGCTTGGGGCGCGGTCGCTTTCTGGCGAACTGTCCAGGCGCGAACCTCTTTTACGCCGGCGGTGAAATACGTTTGCAGCCCCAGCAACCGGTAACCGGCACGGATAACCCGGTCCAAACCAGGCTCTTGCATCCCCATCTCGGCTAGGAACTCGACTTTCTCTTCATCTTCAAGCTCGGCAATCTCAGCCTCCAACTTGTTACATATTGACACGACTTCGGCGCCCTCAGCGGCCGCAATAGCGATCACTGTGTCGAGCAGCGGATTGTTCTCGAAGCCTTCCTCATCAACGTTAGCGATATACAACACGGGCTTCATCGTCAGCAGGTGTAACTCACGAACGATCTCTTGCTCATCATCGGTAAATGCAAAGGTGCGGGCCGCATTACCTTGGTTGATATGGGCCTGCAGCCTCTCTGCAAACGCTACCCGACTAATGGCTTCTTTATCACCACTTTTAATAGTGCGGCTGAAGCGTGTAATCGCTTTATCAACAGAATCGAGATCAGCCAGCTGCAGCTCTGTATTGATCACCTCAATGTCACGCGCTGGATCAACACTGTTAGCCACGTGAGTCACATTTTCATCTTCAAAACAACGAACCACATGAGCAATGGCGTCGGTTTCACGAATATTGGCCAGAAATTTGTTACCCAAGCCCTCGCCTTTTGAGGCACCTGCCACCAAACCAGCAATGTCTACAAACTCCATACTGGTGGGCACAACTCGCTGAGGTTTAACAATTTCCGCGAGCTTATCCAGGCGCGGATCTGGCATCGGAACCACCCCGGAATTAGGTTCGATCGTGCAGAAGGGAAAGTTTTCCGCACCCACGCTGGCTTTAGTCAACGCATTAAATAGCGTCGATTTACCTACATTGGGTAGACCAACAATGCCGCAGTTAAATCCCATGGGTTAATCCTTGTTAACAATAAGTGGTCATCGCCATTCCGGCGTGACCCGACGCATCAGCGCCTAGTCGGCAATAAAGCCATTGAGGCCGTTCATCGCCAGTTCCCAATCACCTTTGACCGCAACGGGCATAAAATATAAGGCTTCATCAAGACAACGATTGATCACATCCTCGTCGGTGCGACTGACTGTTTTCAATACGTGGCCCTTCACCCCGTTCTTGGTACCAGGATGACCAACGCCTATTCTCAGGCGTTTATAGTCCTGACTGCCACCTAGGGCTCGCGTAATATCCCGCAAACCATTATGACCCGCCAAACCACCACCCTGCTTGAAACGAATAGCCCCCGCCGGCAGGTCTATTTCATCATGCGCAATCATTATCTGCTCGGGCTCGATTTTGTAGAAATACGCGATGGCGCCCACGGCTTTGCCGCTTTCGTTCATATACGTATTGGGTAGTAGCAAACGAATCTCTTGCTGTTCAAAGTGGGCGACAGCGACTCGTCCAAAGAATTTCTTTTCTTCCTTGAACTTTGCACCCAATCGCTCCGCAAGCGCGGACACGAACCAAACACCTGCATTGTGTCGGGTTCGTGCGTATTGCTCTCCGGGATTGCCAATACCAACAATGAGGCGCAATGGTGTACTCATCAAATCAGCTCAATATCAGCCAGTCTAAACGAGAAGATACTAGTCTTCAGGCTTGTCTGCTGGCTTGTCTGCTGCTGAATCTTCACCTTCATCGTTGCTTTCAATCGTCGCACGAGAAGCATTGATAGACACTACAACGTGGTTATGATCATCGCCAAGGCCCAGTGCAGGGATAGTCACACCAGCTGGTAATTTGACCTCATCCATGTGGATAGAATCGCCTAATGCGAGCGCCGACACGTCAATCTCAATGTACTCAGGCAGATCAGCAGGTAAACACGAGACCTCAAGCGATGACATAACGTGCGACACCATGCCGCCATCACGCTTAACACCCACTGAAGAGCTTTCGTTGATGAAGTGCAACGGTACATCAACGGTGATTTCCTGGTCCATACGAACGCGTAAAAAGTCAGCATGCATGATGCGGTCTTTCGCGGGGTGGCGCTGCAGGTCTTTTATAATAACATTATCAACACCACCGCCTTTCGTATTGATCTTGACGATGTGGGCAAAAAAGGCCTCATTTTCGCAAGCCCTGTGGATATCCTTGTGTGATATCGTGATTGACACAGGCTCTACGCCCCCGCCATAAATAACGGCAGGGACCATATCGCCTAAGCGACGTAGGCGGCGGCTCGCACCTTTCCCCAAGTCAGCTCGTGGTTCTACGTTCAATTCAAATTCTAATGACATGTTCTGCTCTCCTAAAAAACGAACCAGAGATTACCGCGACCGTAACCATCTGGCGTTTTATCAATTTCCCATCATTGGGACTTAAGTCACCCCGCTTGCCTGCCTTGCCACCTAAAAACCGGCTAGGGCTAAAACAACGCGGGCTGAATTCTCTTAGTGAAGAGTGCGCTCAGCGACTCTTCATTACTGACCCGTCTAATCGACTCGGCCAGTTCGTCAGCAATACTTAACTGGCGAATTTTCTTACAGGCTTTCGCCTCGGGTCCTAGCGGAATCGTGTCGGTGACGACCAGCTCATCCATATTCGACCCAGAAATGTTCTTGATTGCATTACCCGACAACACTGCGTGCGTGCAGTAGGCAACAACTTTTAGCGCGCCATTGGCTTTCAAGGCGTTAGCCGCTGCACACAAGGTGCCGGCGGTATCTACCATGTCGTCTACCAGCAAACACGTTCGGCCGCGCACATCACCAATGATATGCATGACTTCCGATTCGTTAGCTTTGGGCCGACGCTTGTCAATAATCGCCAGGTCCGCATCATCGAGTTGCCTGGCCATAGCCCGCGCCCGCACTACGCCGCCGACATCCGGCGACACGATCATTAGGTTCTCATATCCTTGACGCTCAACATCAACCAACAATACGGGGGTCGCATAAATATTATCGACGGGGATATCAAAAAAGCCCTGTATCTGGTCTGCATGAAGGTCGATGGTGAGGAGCCGGTCAATGCCCGCGGTGCCGAGCATATCGGCAACGACTTTTGCGGTAATCGGCACTCTGGCTGAGCGCGACCGACGGTCCTGTCTGGCATAGCCAAAATAAGGCACAACTGCTGTGATGCGCTGCGCCGAGGCACGATGCAGGCAATCGGCCATGATGATCAGTTCCATCAAGTTATCATTGGTGGGCGAGCAGGTAGGCTGGAGAATAAACACATCTTTACCGCGCACGTTTTCTTGAATCTCAACGGCCACTTCGCCGTCACTAAACCGACCCACATCTGCGCGTCCCAGCTCCATTCGAAGCCTGTCCACCACCCGGGTCGCCAGCTCAGGATGCGCATTGCCCGTAAAGATCTTCAGTTCTGCCACGATGATTATCCGGGATTAAGGACTTTCAGAATCTACACTAATGTCAGCAAACAACTGACTAGCTTAAAAATGGCTGGGGTGGCAGGACTCGAACCTGCGCATGCAAGGATCAAAACCTTGTGCCTTACCAACTTGGCGACACCCCAATCTCTGCGTTACGACAATTCACTCGTCGTTTGATGCTACTAAATAACCGTCTACCGGTGGTCCAGCTTGTTTAGCTGGGCATGCAGTGCCGAGGTGTTAATGCCTTGGGCGCTAAACCCAAACCATTCGACAGGCTTTTCGGCGAGTACTGCCTGCGCCTCTGCCTTGTCCTCCACTTCAACGTACACACAAGAACCTGTGCCGGTCATTCTAGCAAGGCCCCAACGACTTAACCATCGTACGGCTGCATCAACTTTAGGGTAGAGCGTTCGAACAATTGCTTCGCAATCGTTGCTTCCACCTACCTCTAAAAAGCGCGCTATTGTGATCGGACTTGAGTGCCGTGTCAAACCCGGATGCAAAAAGATTTCACGGGTTGATATCTGGCAGTTGGGCTGAATCACGACATAAGTCCGTGACGGCAGGCTCAGAGGCTGTAATTGCTCACCCACGCCCTCTGCCCATGCAGATTGACCGTGAACGAAAACCGGCACATCAGCACCTAGCGACAGCCCCAGTGTCGCCAACTCGGCCAAGCTCAAACCTGTCTGCCAAAAATAGTTAAGACCTACCAACGTGGTTGCCGCATCGGAACTACCGCCGCCAAGACCTGCACCTGAGGGCACCTGTTTGTGCAGCTGAATATCTACACCTTGCTCACAACCTGTGTGCTCAGCCAACAGTCGGGCCGCCCGATACACCAAATTATCAGCAGACTTGACGCCGGCAAGTGCGCTCACCTGCAGGGCAGGGGCCGCACTGAAGGTCAACTGATCACAGAAATCTAGTAGCTGGAACGCCGTCTGCAGCACATGGTACCCATCTGCGCGCTGCCCGGTAATGTTCAGGCAAAGATTTAGTTTGCACGGCGCAGACAGTTGTAATGTTGTTAATAGCGCCAATTTTTCACCACCAGCAATAGTCGTACTTCGGGTCGTTGAATGCGAATCTTCACTGGCCCCCGCGCGTCGCGGCGCAAAATCGCTACGTGCCAACCAAATTGTCGAAACCCATCTGCTGTAGCGTCAAAGACCTCATCCGGGGCTGGCATACCACGCACCCAATAACGCATGGGCGACACGGGGAAGGGATAACCCAATGCGTGTTGCACCAGCATCTCCGGCGAGGCAGCCCGCAAGGGCGGGCCATCTGGAAGGTCCAGCGTCGCGTTCGAGGCATTACCCGTAATTTCGGCGACAGAAATCCCTAACGGACCATACAGACGAATGTTATAAGCATCATCGATTTGTGACCACGTAATGCTCAGATTACCACTGGTAGACTCAGCCTTTACACCTAACTTGCCTTGCAGACGCCATTGGCTTGCGTCACTCAGACGCGTCGTTGGCAGCCCTGTCGCTGGGCGAGTCATGCAGCCGCTCAAGGCTACCGCCAGCCCTATCAGCAGTATGACATGACGCGCGAACGCGATAGGGGCTACTGCGTAAATTGCTCGATCACCCGCAGCAGAATATCACTCTCAGGGGCCACCTCCAGTGCCTTGTTCCACACCTCGCGTGCCTCTTCCTCTTCGCCACTAACCCATAAGACTTCACCCAGATGGGCTGCCACCTCATCGTTATTAAATAACGACAGCGCACGGCGCAGGTGCTTTATCGCTGCTTCATAGTTCTCCAGTCGATACTCAACCCAGCCAATACTATCGATGTAAGCGGCCTCATCTGGCTTGATTGCGAGCGCACGCTCTATCAAAACCTGCGCTTCAGCATAGCGATCAGTTTTGTCAGCTAGGGTATAGCCAAGGGCGTTCATGGCTTCAGAATTTTCTGGGTCAATCTCGATAATACGCCTGAAGTCACGTTCAAGAATATCCAGACTGCCAAACCGTTCTCCGGACATACCGCGGAAATAAAGCAAATCAATATTTTCCGGCGCTGCCTCAAGACTGTTATCCAGCAAAGTAAATAATGCTTCCTCCATACCACGAGTACTTAGCAACTGAGCTTCGACTATGATCAGCTGATCGCGGTGTACGGGATACTTGACGCGCTCATTCGCGAGGTAGCGACTGGCATCATAAAGTCGACCTTGCTCCATCAACAACGTCGCAATACGCGCCTGAGAAGGCAGGTATTCATAACCTTGGCCTGCCTGACGGTACTCCTTAATCGCCGTCACCGCATCGCCGCGCTGCTCTGCGATATTGCCCAAATAGAAATGCGCTTCACCCGCACGCCGACGCCAGCGAACCATAAGCTGCAGGTAGTCTTCTGCTAGGGCATTATTTTGTTGCTCAAGAGCGATCAGCGCTAAGGCAAAAAGAATATCGCCGTCTGTCGGCGACTGCTGCAAAATCGCTTCATACTGCAAGCGCGAATCATCAAGCCGATCAACCTCGAATAATAACCGCGCATAGATCAGTCGCAGACGTCTATTCTCTCCATCTACAGCAAGTTGCTCGCCTAGGTAATCAACCGCCGCCTCGTTGCTCTGCAGGCGCTTTAGCAGATTGACCCTGAGGATGATGACATTGACACTTTGCGCGTCAGCCAACAGATCTCCCGTTATAACCAACGCCTCATCAAGGCGATCGCTCTGCTCCAACAGCACAGCCTGCGAGAAACGCAATTGTGGGTCACCCGGATAGGTTTGCAACATCGTTTCAATCGCGGCTAAAAGACCGGCACGGCCTTCAACATCAAGCTCATTGGAATGATAAGCAAATATGTCGAAATTAGCCGGTCCGCCCATCTCCCTGATGGCTGCCATGTGCACAATGGCGGCTTCAAGATCGCCGCTCTTGATCAATTGATTGGCGCTGTGGCGCTGAGCATCCGAGTTGCCTGGCTCAACGTCGACCCAAATCTGTGCCGACTGCAGGGTCACAGCGTCGTTTTTAAGAAACGCCGCCAATCGTGTCGCACGCGCAGCTACGCCGGGGTCGCGGGTTTCAATGGCCATTTCCGCATACTTATCCAACGCCAGGCCAAAGTCATTTCTATAGCCGGCCATCTCTGCTACGAGCAGTTGATAGAGCTCATCTTTCTCAAAATTCCTAACGGGGTAGTCAGGCTCTGGTTCCACAACCGCTTCAGTCGAAGCTTGAGGTGCGGCCGTCACAACAGCGGCAGGTGCCTTTTCTTGCGGTTTAGTACTGACACAGCCGGTTAGGACTGCCAGGCACACCCACAAAACCAGATGCCGAAACATCCAAGAGGCGTTATTTACAATCGATTTATCCAAGGCTCAATGCTCTGCTAGTTAGTCTGCTCAAGTTCTACGAAAGGTTCTAGGATTCGGTGCGCACTGTCTCTGAAAACAATGATTGAAGGCCACACTGAATACAGCGAGGGATATCATGGGACATCACGAAATACACATTGTTCCGTTCCCTGTCGTTACAATACCTATATTCGATCGGGTAACCAACGTACAATGGGCGGCGAATTGACCACTTTGACAGATTATCTAGTCCGTATACAGCGCGCTAGGTTCATTTTGCAGCAGCCTGCCAGCTCCCATTTTTGACAGAATTGAGCGGGACCTGTGGACACTGCCGCGCATTACCTGCGGTATGACGACAAGAGATTGGCTAACAACCCATGGATTTATTGATTGTCGGCATCAATCACACCACGGCACCTATTGCCCTGCGTGAGAAAATTGCCTTTAGTAGCGAACAGCTGGCTGACGCCTTGACGGCCTTGCGGTCGACGGCTGGGCTACAGGAACTGGCGATCCTGTCGACCTGCAATCGCACAGAGATCTATGCCGTGCATAAGCACAATGAGCCAGCCAGCATCATCGACTGGCTGGCCAACTATCACCAAGTCGCCACTAACGTGCTCACTGATAGCGTTTATACTTACTGGGGCCACAGCTCAGTCAAGCATCTGATGCGGGTAGCTGCAGGGTTAGACTCCATGGTGCTCGGTGAGTCACAGATTCTAGGCCAAATGAAAGACTGCTTTCAGCTAGCCCAGACGCACCATTCGATGGGCGCCGAACTCAACCAGCTGTGTCAGAACACCTACCGAGTCGCCAAGCGCATACGCTCCACCACCGCCATCGGTCAGAACCCCGTGTCTATTGCCTCAACAGCAGTTGTATTAGCATCCCAGCTATTTGCTGATCTTAAAACCTGCAATGCGTTACTTATTGGCGCCGGGGAAACCATCGAGCTGGTGGGTCGGCACCTAAATAACGCTGGGATCAAACAGCTGGTGATTGCCAATCGGACGCTGGCCAACGCTGAGCGCCTCGCCGAGGCCTTGAACGCAACAGCCACGGAGCTCAGCGATATCCCCCACCAACTCGTGCAAGCGGATATCGTCATCTCTGCCACTGGCAGCGAACTCCCCGTGCTGGGTAAGGGCACAACGGAACGGGCGCTTAAACTGCGGCGCCACAAGCCCATTTTCATGGTCGATCTCGCCGTGCCCCGTGATATCGAACCCGAGGTGGATGACCTCAGTGATGTGTACTTGTACAGCGTCGACGATTTACAAGAAATTATTTCAGCTAACCTAGGCAGTCGCCGCGCCGCTGCGCTTGAGGCCGAGGTGATCGTTGAACAGGCGGTACTCGAATTTCAACAACAGCATCGTTCACGACAAGCGGTCAGTACGTTAAAGCGTTTCCGTCAACGCCACGAATCCATCAAACGCACAGAGCTTGAGAAAGCCCTGCTGCGGCTTAAGAAAGGTGATGCCCCCGAGGCTGTCCTTAACGGTCTAGCAAACCAGCTGACTAACAAAATCATTCATACCCCCAGCGTACAACTCAAACAAGCCAGTGCTGAGGGTCGCCGGGATATGCTCACTGCCGTTGAAGACCTGTATCAACTAGGCAATGACGACCCGAACCCGGATACGGAAACCTCATGAAAGCATCACTGAAAGCCAAGCTCGAGCAGTTACTTGAGCGTTATGTCGACCTTGGCGCCTTGCTTAGCGACAGCGACGTCATTGCCGACCAGGGAGCATTTCGTAACTACTCCATGGAATATTCGGAAATTGAACCGGTAGTGTTCTGCTTTCGACAATACGAGCAGACTCAGGCGGAACTTGATGAAGCCCAAACTATGGCCACTGATACGGACCCAGAGATTCGCGCCATGGCCGAGGATGAGCTCGGCTCTTTGAAGGAGCGCATTGAGCAACTCGATAGTGACCTGCAAACCTTGCTGCTGCCTAAAGACCCGAATGACTCGCACAATGTCTTTCTTGAGATCCGCGCCGGTACCGGTGGAGACGAAGCAGCCTTGTTCGCTGGCGACCTGTTACGCATGTACCAGCGCTTTGCGGAAACTCAGGGCTGGCGGGCTGAAATACTCACCGAACGTAGCGGCGACCATGGTGGCTATAAAGAAATTATCAGCCGTATCGAAGGCAAGAACGTCTTCGGCCTACTGAAGTTCGAGTCTGGCGCGCATCGCGTGCAGCGCGTTCCCCAAACTGAGTCACAGGGCCGTATCCATACTTCAGCCTGCACGGTCGCCGTGATGCCTGAAGTAGAAGCCCTAGACGAGGTTGAGATCGAGAGAAGCGACTTGCGCGTCGACACATATCGGGCTTCGGGCGCGGGCGGTCAGCACATCAACAAAACAGACTCCGCCGTGCGTCTTACGCACATCCCCACGGGTATCGTGGTGGAATGCCAGGATGAACGTTCCCAGCACAAGAACAAGGCCCGAGCGCTAAGCCTGCTGCAGGCCAAAATCATGAGTCAAGCACAACAGAAGCAGGACGATGCCCAAGCAGCGGAACGGCGCAATTTGGTCGGCAGTGGCGACCGGTCTGAGAAAATCCGGACTTATAATTTCCCCGATGGCCGAGTAACAGACCATCGTATCAACCTGACCTTGCACCGCCTCAGCCAGACAATGGCAGGTGACTTGGCGCCGATTATCGATCAACTGGTACAAGAACATCAGGCTGACCTTTTAAGCTCGCTCGGTTCAGAGACCGATGCCTAACAGCGCCTCGCTGCCAACCCCTACTGTCGGCGAAGCGTTGGCCTGCCAGCACAGACTCAACACCATCAGCACATCGCCCAAACTCGATTGCCAGCTGCTGTTAATGTCTGCCATGGATCAAACCAGAAGTTGGTTAATGACACACGATGATCAGCAGCTGACGCTCGCGGAAACCGACCTGTTTCAGTCATTACTGGTTCGCAGAGAGGCTGGCGAACCCATCGCCTATCTGTTGGGTACACAAGGATTTTGGGACATGGACCTGTTAGTCAGCCCGGCTACCCTGATACCACGGCCCGAAACAGAGTTACTCGTAGACATACTGCTAGACGCATTGCCAGCCAGCCAGCCGATTGAACTGGTTGACCTAGGCACCGGAACGGGTGCCATTGCTCTGGCCTTAGCCAGAGAAAGACCCGCCTGGCGGATTTACGCCACAGACAGGCACGCAGCCACGCTCGCCATTACACAAGACAATGCCCGGCGCTGGAGCTCTGGCAATGTGCAGCTGGTACAGGCGCACTGGCTGTCCGCTTTCGCGCCAACAAGCTTCGATGTTATTGTCGCCAATCCACCTTATATCCACCCCGAAGATCCGCATTTGACCGACCTGTCGTTCGAACCACAAACAGCGCTCGTGGCAAATGATGATGGTTTAGGCGACCTACTGCAGATTATCAGCGAAGCACAGCGCTGCCTTAAACCCAATGGCCAGCTCTTACTAGAGCACGGGTTTGACCAGCAACAGACCTTGGTAGTGGCACTCCAGCAACAGGGCTTCGTCGAGATACAGACATTTGCAGACTTAAACCAACAGCCCCGCGCCATTCTTGCCAAGCTGAAAAGTTTTGAGCGAACAAACGCTACCACGGCTGAGGAGGCATAGACATGAATGACCAAGAACTGTTGCGCTACAACCGTCAGATTATGCTGCCGGAAATCGACATTGCTGGGCAGGAGAAATTACTCAGTAGCACCGCGCTGATCATCGGACTGGGGGGTTTGGGTTGCCCGGTGGCGCTTTATCTCGCCGCCGCCGGGGTTGGAACGCTGATACTAGCGGATGATGACGCGGTAGAGCTGAGCAATCTGCAACGCCAAATAGCCCACGGCACAGCTGACATTGGCCAACTTAAGGTGGCTTCTGCCGCCGACAGTATTCGAGATCTGAACCCCACGATCCACGTTGAAATAATCGCCACACGCCTCAACCAAGACACACTGACCGAACTGTTAGCCCGGGTTGATGTTGTCATCGACGGTACTGACAACTTCAACACGCGCTTTGTCATCAATGATGCTTGCCTGGCCACTCGCACACCATTGGTGTCGGGCGCGGCGGTAAAACTGCAGGGTCAGGTCATGGTCGTCGACCCGAGTCAAGCCGATGCTCCCTGCTATCGATGCCTGTATCAACAAGCGACGGACGAAGCTCTCAATTGTGCAGAAAACGGTGTAGCCGCGCCGGTGGTAGGAATTATCGGCACCATACAAGCCATGGAAGCGTTGAAACTGTTAGCTGGTTTTGGCACCTCGCTGGCGGGATATCTGCTGGTGTTTGACGCCGCCCAAATGGACTGGCGCAAACTCAAACTTCCGAAGAATCCAACCTGCACTGCCTGTGGTAAGCACTAGCGCCAGCGCGCAGCATGAGCCCTCTAGAACTCGCCTTTGGCCTGCAAATCAGCATGGTACGAAGAACGTACCAGCGGCCCGCTGGCGACATGAGTGAATCCCATTTTCTCACCCACTTCTTTCAAATCAGCAAACTCATCGGGATGCACATAGCGATCGAGCGCTAGATGATCACGACTGGGTTGCAGGTATTGGCCAAGCGTTAGCATATTCACATCGTGCCGACGAAGATCGGCCATCACCTGCTTCACCTCGTCGATCGTCTCGCCCAAGCCTAACATCAGCCCAGATTTCGTGGGCACATCGGGCTGAATCGCCTTAAAGCGTTGCAGCAATTGCAGCGACCAATCGTAGTCTGCACCCGGTCGTGCTTTCTTATATAGACGCGGCACCGTTTCCAAATTGTGGTTGAACACATCGGGCGGCTCCGCCCCGAGCTTTTCTAGAGCGATGTCCATGCGACCGCGAAAGTCCGGCACCAACACTTCGACTTTCGTCAAAGGTGATTGACGACGTACCTCACGAATGACATCAACAAAATGACCAGCGCCACTGTCCTTAAGGTCGTCACGGTCGACGGAGGTGATCACAACATATTTGAGCTTCAGTTCCATCACTGCTTCCGCCAGTTGGCGAGGCTCGTCGGCATCTAACGCATTGGGTTTACCGTGAGCGACATCGCAGAAAGGACAACGCCGGGTGCATATCTCACCCATGATCATGAAAGTCGCCGTGCCGTGCGAAAAGCACTCTGAAATATTCGGGCAAGACGCCTCCTCGCAAACGGAGGCCAGCTTACGCTTGCGCAAAATTTGCTTGATTCGACCAACTTCGCCGTTTGCGGCTATCCGCACGCGGATCCAATCGGGCTTGCGCAGCATCGTATCTGTCGGAATCACCTTGACGGGAATACGCCGCACCTTGTCAGCACCGCGGAGTTTTTCACCTTCAATCAGTCTATTTCGCTCGTCTCTGGCCACGTATCGCTCATCTCAATAAAAAGGGTTAGTAATCCATCTTGTACTTAGCCGTCGACCGCATGGATCAGCCCTGCCGACGAGACCGTATCATACCCGAACCGGCGGACTAGGTGCGAGGTGAGTTGCGCCGCCAAGCTCATCGTATCGGCAGTAATTCCCAAGTCAATACAGCGGGTCACCTCTAGTCCCTGATAACCGCAAGGGTTAATCCGAGTAAAGGGTTCTAGGTCCGTTGCTACATTTAAGCTTAGACCATGATAGGTGCAACCCCGCCGAACACGCAGGCCGAGTGCTGCTATCTTGCGACCGTCCACATACACGCCGGGCGCATCGCGCCGGGCAACGGCAACCACGCCATGATCGAGTAGCAGGTCAACAATGGCGGTCTCAATGGCTGACACCAACGCACGCACCCCCAACTCAAGGCGCCGCAGGTCGAGCAATAAATAACCCACCAACTGCCCCGGACCATGGTAGGTCACCTGACCACCGCGATCGGTCGGCACTACGGCGATATCTCCAGCGGCCAGAATGTGTTCGGCCTTGCCCGCTTGGCCCTGAGTAAAGACCGCAGGATGCTCAAGCCACCAAAGTTCATCCGGTGTGCTCGCATCACGCTTGTCCGTAAAATTACGCATAGCTGACCAGGTACTGGCATAGTCTTGCGGCTGCGAAAACTCCTCGCGAACGATAAGCGTTGCCACGCGCTACAACACCATCCGCACCCAAGGGTGCGTCTTGAACTCTTCGAATAGCGCCTTGAGTTGCGGCTCGCCAGTGGCCGTGATGAAAACCGTCACCGCCGTGTAGTTGCCCTTTTTGCTGGGTCGCTCTTTTATTCGAGCCAACGACAGGTTTGCATCGTAGCGGCGCAGAATCGTCACTACCTGAGAGACAAGATTCGCATGGCTGTCAGCGATCACCTTGATAGGGTAATCACAGGGGAACTCAATAACGGGTGGTGGTAACGGTTCATCGCTCATTGGATAACCTACATTGAATAGCTTTAAAATTTACAATAAGTAATGACACTAGCCGGCTGGCAAACAGGCCACCCCGGTTTAGACAGGCTTCAACGGGTCGCCCCCGAGCAGCTGCAACAGAAACAGCGACACTGAATCCCACAACCGCTGGAAAAACCCGGCCTCGTCAATCGCCGACAGCGCTACCAGCGGCGCCTCAAAAACTGTTTCGCCATCGAGACTGACCGTAAGGATCCCTAGCTGTTGGTTGACTATGATCGGGGCATTGATGACGCTGTCTATATCCATGCTTGCCGCCAGGTTGTCTTTCGCACCACGTGGAATGGTAACCGCGACTTTATCCGCCAGGCCGAGTTGTAACTTTGGTTTTGCGCCGCCCCAGACTCTGACCTCATTCAGCGATTCTTGCGCACGATAGAGATGCAAAGTCTCATAATATCGAAACCCATAGGTCAGTAGCTTCTGGCTCTCAGTCGCGCGGGCTTCTTCTGAACTGGCACCCATCACTACAGACACCAGACGCATATTGTCGCGCTTAGCCGAAGCGACGAGACAATAGCCTGCAGCCTCTGTGTGCCCCGTTTTAACGCCATCAACTGACTTGTCACGCCACAACAGCGTATTGCGATTTGGCTGACGAATATCGTTATAGGTGAAGTACTTTTCGGAATAAAGACCGTAGTGACTCGGGTGATCGCGAATCAGGGAGACCGTCAGGAGAGCCAAGTCGTTCGCCGTGGTGTAGTGTTCTTCCGAGGGCAGGCCCGTGACATTCATGAAATGCGAGTCGAGCATACCCAACCGCTGTGCCTGCTGATTCATGACATCGGCAAAGGCTTCTTCGCTACCGGCAATATGTTCCGCTAGCGCAACGCTGGCGTCATTACCCGATTGAATAATGACCCCGCTCATCAGATCACCCACCTTTACTTTTGTGCCCTCCTGAATAAACATCCGGGAGCCTTCCATACGCCAAGCTTTAACACTGATATTCACGTCTTCATCAGGGCTCAAGGTACCGCGATCGAGCTCCTCGGCGACGATATAGCTGGTCATGATCTTGGTTAAGCTGGCCGGCGGCAGTCGCTCACCACTGTTATTTTCAACCAAAATCTCACCCGTGTCAGCGTCCATCAACAGGTAGCCTTCTGCCGCTAGCTGGGGCGGTGCAGGAATGATACGTGGCTCGGCCTGCACCCCTACAGAGACCAATG
The DNA here is from genome assembly GCA_047630175.1 of Candidatus Azotimanducaceae bacterium. Classification (GTDB taxonomy): domain Bacteria; phylum Pseudomonadota; class Gammaproteobacteria; order Pseudomonadales; family Azotimanducaceae; genus UBA4582. The sequence continues at coordinate 10,174 of JBLHVI010000044.1, read as the reverse complement.
CGCAAGACGCAGCGAATGACGTAGCGAAGCAAAACCTGGAAAGCCGTCGTGAAATCATGAGACCTCTACTTTTTAATAAATTAATCAACCTTGACCCGTATCGGGACCCCAAGGTTATGCGTCTGGACTATCTGAGCAATGGTGTCCCTGTCAGCCTCGGTCTTGATCGGCCCGAGCCATACTTTATGGAGAACCTTATGAAGAACCTTATGAGCAGTCTCATCCTTTTGTTCATTCGTGTGTTCATAGGTCACTTCTTTATCTAACGCACCTTTCAACTCACCGCTCGGATCGCTTTTTAACTCTATTTTCAGCTCACTTTCTAAGATACGGGCGTCAACGATCTGCTCGTATTGCACCATCAAACCATTAATCGCAGCCAATAGTTGTTGCGCACCACCGGCATTAGAGAAAGCGCCGACCTGCAGATAGAAAGATTCATGGTGCACCGGCACCGCCGTCTGCCCTGGATAATTTTGCTCGTCAATCGCCTCAATCACGACAGGTGCCGTCCCTTGTTCCGTAAACCCTAGCGCCAGCGCTGCCTGATACGACAGATCAATCACCCGGTCAGAATGGAATGGACCGCGATCATTGACCCTGACAATTACTTTCCGACCATTATCAAGGTTAGTCACTCGCACCACGCTGGGCAGCGGCAACGCCTTATGCGCCGCACTGATTTGATACATGTCATAGACTTCCCCATTGGATGTCAGACGACCGTGAAATTTCTTGCCGTACCATGAGGCAATGCCAATCTCAACATAACCCAGACTGCTTGGCATCACATGATACGTTTTACCAAAAACTTGGTAAGGACTCTTATTACCGCGCGTGTGACTCTTTAACGGCCCCGCTGATGACGACTGTGGAGTAGGTGAAGACTGCTCCGTTGATTTTGGTGCAGACCGCAACGGCCAATTCATAGGTCCACTCAACGTGCAGCCACTCGTGATCAGCACCAACGTTAAGCAACTTATCAGTGAACGCATCAGTGCTTTTGTCGACTGATCAATGTTTTGGACACCAACAATGCTAACGTGCAGGCCCACTCGCGATGGAATCATCACGCAAACGTTGACTAAGTTGGTGCACGGCCATGGCATACAAATTACTGTGGTTATATCGCGTGATCACGTAAAAATTTTTAAAGCCGATCCAGTATTCAGGGCCTTGCTTACCCTCAAGCCTTATAGGTGCAACCTTGGTACCAGCAAGGTTGCCCGCGGCGGTCGGCGAGTACGCCGTTGCTGTAGAAATATCCATACCACGCTCTGCCAGCTCAGCGAGACTGATCGATGGCTTGAGTTTACCACTGTAAGCATCCTCAAGCTCTGCTGCCGGCACCGATGTTTGCAGGGTCACAGCGCCACTTGCCTGCCAACCGTGCTCTGCCAGATAGTTGGCGACGCTGCCGATTGCATCGACGGGATTTTCCCAAATGTCTCGCTTGCCATCGCCGTCAAAATCAATCGCGTAATGCCGATAGCTGCTGGCGATAAACTGACCATAGCCCATGGCACCAGCATAGGATCCAACCGGGAGCAGAGGGTCAACATTCTCTTCACGGGCTAACAACAGAAAATGCTTGAGCTCGCTACGAAAGAATTTCGCCCGAGGCGAATAATCAAAAGCCAACGTTGACAGCGCATCGATCACCCGCCAACTACCTTTGCGGGTGCCGTACAGTGTTTCAACGCCGATGATGGCAGTAATCACTTCGGCAGGTACACCATGCGCTGCAGTTGCTCTCGACAGCGCCTCATGCTGACGTTGCATAAACTCTCGACCCTTACTGACCCGCGTGTCCGTCAGAAAAATATCTTGATAGGTTCGCCACGTCAGGACCTTTTCAGCAGGACGAGATATGGCATCGACAATAGGTTGCTGAAATTTCGCCGCCGCAAACACTGACCCAAGCGTCGCCGCGTCAAAGCCTTCGGTTGTGACCATTTCGTCGATAAATGCGCTGACTTCGGGCCTGTGCGCATAATCACCCGCAGCCTTACTGGGCGCCGATAAGACGCTACTGCCTAGGCCTAGAAGCGCAGCCAGCGCAATGGCGGGAATGTTTATGCTAGCGGGTAAATACATAATGCCTCGCGAAAAAAATCATACCGGCATAAATGCCGACGTCACGCATTACAACGTAATACGACGATGGGTGTGGATAGACATAAGAATGCCGAATCCGGCAAAAAGGGTTAAAATCGATGTACCGCCGAAGCTCACCAGCGGCAGAGGCACACCTACTACAGGCAAAATGCCACTGACCATGCCTATATTAACAAAAACATAGACAAAAAATGTGAACGTGATGCTACCGGCGAGTAATCGCCCGAAAGTATCCTGGGCCTGCACCGCCATCAGTACACCACGACCCATAAGCAATACATACAAGGTCAACAGCACCATAACGCCCACCAGCCCTAACTCTTCCGCCAACACCGCAATAATGAAGTCAGTCTGGCTCTCCGGTAGGAAGTCTAAGTGTGACTGGGTGCCCTGACCCAAGCCTTTACCAAACAGGCCGCCGGAGCCGATGGCGGTCTTGGACTGAATGATATTCCACCCGGCACCGAGCGGGTCGCTCTCTGGATCAAGCAACGTTAAAACACGCTGACGTTGGTAGTCACGCATTACGTACCACAAGGCCGGCGCCGACATCAGGCCCAAACCGATGGCACCGAATATCCAGCGCCAAGAAATGCCCGCCAGCAAAATGACCAGCAAACCCGAAGCGCCGATCAACAGGGCCGTGCCAAGGTCTGGCTGGATACCGATTAACACCACCGGAATACCAATGATCACGGCTGCCCAGAATAGGTGTTTCGCCCTAGGCGGTAAATGCCGCTCATGGAAGTACCAGGCTAGCGTCATGGGGATCACCAGTTTCATAATTTCCGAAGGCTGGAACGTAAAGACCCCTCCGATACGCAACCAGCGCGCTGAACCATTAACTTCGTAGCCAAAGAAGATAACCAGCACCAGCAAAATTAATCCCAATAAAAATAGAAACGGCGCTAGGCGTAAATAAAAAACGGGCGAGATCTGTGCCATGAGTATCATCACCACCGTCGCCACGCCGAATTTTATCAGCTGTGAAATCACCGGCGCCGTTTCATGACCGACAGCAGAATACAGCACCACGAGACCGTAGCTGCAGATCAACAGCAGCAGCAACATCAGGGGTATGTCTAAATGAAATTTTGCCCCCATCGCGGCCTTGCGCTGCAGTGAAAAGCTGCCCTGAGGCATACGTCTGACGAAATCCTCACTCATGGTTGCGGCGCTCCGGTAGATGCTGCCACGCTCTCTGTCACTGGAGGCTGATAGTCACGCAAGTAATAGTCCAGCACCTTACGAGCAACTGGCGCGCCATACTTGCTGCCGCCGCCACCGTTTTCCACCAGCACAGCAATGGCGATCGTGGGCTTCTCAATCGGTGCAAAGGCAACAAACCATGCATGCTTGCGCTGTCGTTCATCAAGCTCGTCTTCTTCATAGAGTTCGCCTTGGGCTATGCCAACCACTTGTGCGGTACCCGACTTACCCGCCATACGGTACGGAACATCACGCCCTATATAGGCCCAAGCCGTACCATTTTCACCAAATCCTTTATTGCCCCGGTGGACGACCATGCCCATGGACTCAGTCATCAGGTCCCAATAGGCATCCGAAATATGATCAATATCGGCGAGCTGGGTTGAGCGCGAAGCAGGCATCAGGGAAGCCGCACCACCGGTTTTGAGCATCCGCGGTGTCACCATCTTGCCACGATTAGCAATCACCGCGACCGCCGTTGCTAACTGTAATGGCGTGACCAAAATATCTCCCTGACCAATACCAATATTGACGGTGTCTCCCGGATACCATGACTCACCGCGGGCGCCTTGTTTCCAAGCCCGAGACGGCAACAAGCCGCTACGAGCCTCGGGAAGATCGATCGCCGTATTAATACCAAAACCAAAGAGCGCCAGATTGTCATGAATGCGGTCGATGCCCAACTTCACGGCCAGGTCGTAAAAATAAACATTACAGGATCGATAAATAGCCTTTTGCAGGTTCACGTCGCCATGACCACCAAGCCCGGTCTTGGTCCAATTCCAGTCCCGATAGAGGCGCGAATTCCCCGGCAACTGGTAGTAGCCCGGGTCATTCATCAACGTGAACTCAGGAGTCACTGTGTTGGTGGCCAGACCTGTCAGCCCAATAAAGGGCTTCAAGGTTGAGCCGGGTTCATACTGACCCTGAATCGCCCGATTAAACAACGGCACATCAACCGAGTCGCGCAACGCCGAATAGGTGTCATAATCGATGCCCGCGACAAACAGGTTCGGGTCGTAGGATGGCTTGCTCACCAGCGCAAGAATGCCGCCACTACTTGGATCGATAGCGACCACCGTACCCCGACGATCACCAAGCGCATCACTGGCAGCTTGTTGCAGTCCGGAATCGACATGCAATACGAGGTTACCGCCTGGCACTGGCGGCGTTGCATCCAACACTTTCATTACGCGGCCACGAGCATCTGTCTCAACTCGCTGATAACCGACTTTCCCGAGCAGACCAGGCTCATAGAAACGCTCGACACCGATCTTGCCGATATGGTTAGTACCAGAATAAGCCACAGCGTCAATACGTCGCGCATCGTCTTCATTGATACGGCGCACCGAACCTACTGCATGCGCCATCAACGCACCCAACGGGTAATGTCGCACCAGTCTGGCCTCGACTTCGACGCCTGGTAGGCCGAAGCTGTTGACGCTAATACGAGCAATTTCAGCTGGCGTCAGGCGAAATAGGATAGGCACCGATTCCAAGGGACGCCGGCGACGCGCGAGGCGACGCCGAAAACTCTCGATCTCATCGGCACTGACTTCAACAATTTCGCTCACGTCAACAATGGTCTGTTCCAGGTCCACGACACGCTCTTTTGTAATCGTCAGGCTGTAAGACGGAATGTTATCGGCGATCAACGCCCCGTGGCGATCGAAAATGAGTCCACGGATGGGCGGCACCGACTTCACCTGAATGCGATTGCGGTCTGACAATGTGGTAAACAGATCATGCTGCAAAATCTGCAGATAGAACATCCGCGCAACCAGCAAAAGCGTCAACATCAACAGCAGCACAAAACCTATGACCGCCCGGTCGAGAAAGATCTGACTTTCTCCCGAGTGGTCCTTGAGTGCATTTGGTTCTGCCATAGCGCCCTGCTACTTGTGGTAAGGGTGATGATTGATGACGGCCCAGGCACGATATATTTGCTCGGCAAGCAAAACGCGAACAACAAAATGTGGGAACGTTAATTTCGACAGTGACCAAAGATCATCGGCTCGCGCCACGCACTCATCGCTCAAACCATCAGGTCCACCCACCAGCAATTGCAAATGGCTGGTGGTACGGGTCCATTTTTGTACGTTACTCGCCAACACCTCGGTGCTCCAATTCACACCGCGGCTATCAAGAGCGATGACCCGCGCATCAGGCTTTATCAGCGCCAGCATACGCCGACCCTCTTCGGTCTTGAGCTTGGCAACAGACTCATTCTTACCCCGATGCGCGACAGGTATCTCACGTAATTGAAGCTGCCAGTCACGCGGCAGCCGCTTTTGGTACTCGAGATAACCATTACGAGTCCATTCCGGCGGTCGCGTGCCCGCAGCTAACAGCTCAATGAGCAATACGCTAACTCCCTCAGCTTTCCTCGGCGCCAGTGTCAGCCGCTTTTATTTCCTGAGGGGCAGCTTCCGCTGTTCTCGCCTCACGGTTGTCAGCACTTACACTCCATAATCGCTCGATTTCATAGAACTGACGCGCCTGTGACTGCATAACGTGCACAACCACATCAACCAGATCTACCAGCACCCATTCTCCTTGGTCCATCCCTTCAACGCCATGGGGTTTGATACCTAGCTTAAGCATCTCCTCAACGACGTTGTTAGCCAGCGATTTGACATGCCGACTTGACGTACCGCTGACCACAATCATGTAGTCTGTGACATCGGTCATAGCGGTGACATCAATGACCTTGATGTCAATGCCCTTCAAATCGTCGAGGGCCTTGGACACATCCTCAGTCAGCGATGCGGTGTGGGCGTTTGAAGACCCTTTAGTGCGCTTAACTTCTTTCTTTTTTGTCATAGTTCTCTTAATCCCGGTAAAGCGCCTCTCGGCGTATATAGTCTATCACCCGCACGGGCAATAGGTATTCAATAGGTTCTCCAGCACGCACCATGTGCCGTATTGTCGTGGCTGAAATCGCCATTTGGGTCAGTTGTAATTCGCAGATCAGACCAAAAGAGCAGCCCTGCAATTGCTCCGGTTCTGCACGACGATCTTGCATCCAAGCCGCCACATCTGTATTCACATCGATAAGACTGTCGGGCCGCGCAAGCACCACTAAATGCGCCACATCGAGCAGTTCGCGCCACCGATGCCACTCATGAATTAGATTGAAAGCATCGACCCCGAGCACTAAAGACAAGGGCTCGCTGTCGCCCACTTCAGCGCGAACAGAATGCAGCGTGTCGATCATGTAGGAGCGCCCGCCGCGACGAATCTCTCGGTCATCCACACCCAGCAATACTGGGTCGTCTATACCAAGACGTAACATTTCCAGTCGTTGCTCGGCACTACACCCCGGCGCAGAACGATGTACGGGTATAAAAGCGGGCACCAGTCGCACTTGCTCGACCTGCAACGCCTGACACACTTCGACTGCCGAGCGTAGGTGACCGAAGTGCACTGGGTCAAAGGTACCACCAAGAATCGCCAGTCCCATGCTATGCACACATCCTGAAGCTCAACACCGCGCAATGGTTCGCCTCAAACTGCCCCTTTCGGGTGGCCTGTTTCATCTGCTGCAACTGTTGTTTAATAGGCATACTTTATCTGACCGCGCACAAAACCGCGCAGAAACCGCGTTAAAAAATAATTATAACCGATCAAGGATCGTCTCCACAGCCTTCAATTATGCGACATGTAAAGAAGACATTTTTTGACCAGCCAGCCCAAGGCTTGGCCATTGCACTGCTTGGCAGCATATTGCGTCGCCGCGTGACAACAGCTGCTGGCGACATATGGCTAGCGGCACGCATCATCGAGACCGAGGCCTACGAGCTCAACGACCGCGGCAGCCACGCCTCGCTTGGCGAAACCCCGAGTCGCAGAGCCCTGTTCATGCCCGCCGGCACTATATATATGTACTATGCGCGGGGCGGTGACTCACTGAACTTTTCAGCCCGCGGTGCAGGTAATGCCGTGCTGATCAAGTCTGGCATACCCCATATAGACGCGCGCTCGCCCGCCGAAAACATTGCGGTCATGCAGCAGTTCAACCCAGCTACGCGAGGTCCACGACCGCTAACACGCTTGTGTAACGGACAAACGTTAATCTGCAAAGCATTAAACCTAAAAGTACCCGACTGGAATCGTCAACAGCTACGTCCAGATGAGTTTCGGCTTGAACCGGCCAGCGAACCTGCCAAGACATTTATTCGTTGCCCGCGCTTGGGCATTCCTATGGGGCGTGATCAAGACCTGCATTACCGTTTTGTGGATCTGGGCCATGCAAAACACTGCACTCAAAACCCACTGACGCGTCGCGGTACGCGAGAGGGCATCGACTACAGCCTGCACGCCTGGCCTAACGACAGTCGCCCGACTAGCTAGACTCATCTTGCATGCGCTCAATAAGGCTTTCCAGATCAGCTAGGCGGGCGATCGAGTTTTTCATCTCTAGCATCCGCTGCTTAAATTGATTTGGCAGTGGCAATAGCTCTGTCAAACGCCCGCCGACATCCGTTGCACTGCCAAAGTCGATGGACAAATCGAGACCCTGCACCGCTTCATGCTCAATCAACGATTGCAACAAGCTGGCCAAATGCTGTTTGTCTTCCGGGACAGTAAAAAACGCCTCGTCCGGCAAATACTCGACTTGCGCCAGCATCAGCCGGTCGGCCTGCTCAAATTGATCACGCACAACAAACTTGCGCTGTCCTTGAACCAAAATATCGAGCATACCGTTAGCACCTTCATCAAAATCGACGATAGTCGCCAAGGTGCCTGTATAAGCCACGCTCGGCAATTGCTCGTCGCGATGCGCCAGCATCTGCTGGCCTTCGCGAATCATCACCACCCCGAAGCCAACATTATTGCGTAAACAATGAGTGATCATATCAAGATAGCGCGTCTCTGCGATCTGCAGCGGCAGACGGCCACCGGGAAACAAAACTAACGATACGGGAAATAAAGGGATTTCTGCCATGTGAAATGTGTCGCTAGGCGCGTGGGGCCTTGTTGATGTTTAAGTTTAATTGTCAATTTTGTCGGCGGCCGATACACTCCGATCTTCGTTTTACGGGCGCATCCTCCATTGGATTTACTACACACTATCAGCCTTGCCTTAATTCAAGGTCTCACTGAATTTCTACCGATTTCAAGCTCTGCCCATCTTATCTTGCCATTCCAGATTATGGGCTGGCCTGACCAAGGACTGGCCTTTGATACGGCCGTTCATATGGGTTCGTTGATTGCCGTGCTCTGGTACTTTCGTCTCGACCTGTTCACTTTGACCCGTGCAACACTGGTATTTCTCGGTACGGGCAAGCCTAGCAGTGAAAGCCGGTTTACCCTAAACCTACTCATTGCTAGTCTCCCCATTATACCCGTTGGCTTGCTGCTCAAAGACGTTGTTGAACTTAATCTACGATCCGTTGCTGTTATTGCCGCCACCACCGTCATATTCGGCCTGCTGCTGTGGGCCGCCGACATCAAGGGCCGTCGAACCTTGGCCGACCATGAAATGCGCTGGCACCAGGCGTTAATGATAGGAATTGCCCAGTGCTTCGCACTGATCCCCGGCACATCACGCTCTGGCGTCACCATAACAGCCGCACTGTTTTTTGGTTTTGACAGACAAAGCGCGTCGCGAATCTCCTTTCTATTATCGATACCCGCCATCGCCGGTGCTGCGACCCTCAAAACAGTCGATCTTGTGACCAGTCAAACAAGTGTTGACTGGATGAACTTGGCCATCGGCTGCGGGCTATCTGCGATAAGTGCCTATGCCTGCATTCGCCTGTTCCTGAATTACATCACGCGCATTGGATTTTTGCCGTTTGTTATCTACCGGCTGTTGCTTGGTGCAGTATTGATCATGATCCTTCTGTAGGCCACAAACATAAGCCGAAGACCTGGCCTGCCCTCTACTGATCGCACCACAAAATCCGGGTCGATTTGACCAATACCTGCGCAGCGACGACTATACAGGAAAACAAAATAGGGCACATTCGACGGTTTAACGCTGCCTCATCAGGATCGACAGAAGGCCGCGATCAAACTTCTTTTATCGCCCCAGACCTCAATAGTCATCGCGCACTTCGCTGCCATAAAAAATTTAGCGTTGAAATTGGATGTTAGTGGTTGGAGGGCATAAAAAGGCGGTATATTTCATGTGCCTGACTAGGTGTTGAGAACAGGCACTACAAACCAGAAGACTTGCTCGCTGGCACTCTTAATTGCTGCCGTTGCCAGCATCATGTTTCTCAACCACAGGAGAGTGCTGATGGACTTAGAAGAAGACCAATATTTGTCAGTGAACTTCAAGGATGTTGATTTCTCTGGTGTCGAATTCGACTCGAAAGAGTTCGATTGCTGCACATTTGAAACCTGTGATTTTAGCGAGGCTGTTTTCAAAAGATGCCACTTTATCGACTGCGATTTTACAACATGTAATTTGAGTGTCGTCAAAATGTCGTACAGTAAATTTACGGATGTATGCTTTCGAGACTCCAAGTTGATAGGCATCAATTGGACAGAGGTTGCATGGCCGCGATTACTATTTAGTTCGCCCGTCAAATTTTATCAGTCGATACTCAACGATTGCTCTTTCTATGGACTTTCACTGCAAGAATTAGTCTTGAAAGAGTGCAAGGCACATAATGTTGACTTCCGAGATGGTGATTTTAGCCGTTCAGATTTTTCATACAGCGATCTTTCTGCGTGTCTCTTCGTTAACACCAATTTATCAGGTGCAGATTTTTCAGAAGCGATTCACTACGACATAAACATTAATCAAAATAGAATTACAAAGGCAAAATTCAGTCGGTTTGAAGCTATTAGACTTCTTGATTGCCTTGATGTGGAATTAGTCGATTAGAAAGAA
>JBLHVI010000043.1:0-26959 GCA_047630175.1 Candidatus Azotimanducaceae bacterium | reverse complement strand
CGGTCCTGCATTTTCAGCTGGAACCGGTCAATGCTATTGCCGTTCAAAAAGATGGTATCTGGGAGCTACATACGGGTAACCAGTGGCAGTCATTGGCCATGCCGACTTATGCGAAAGCGCTGGGTGTCGCGCAAGACAAGATCATGATGCGCACATACCTGCTTGGGGGTGGTTTTGGACGCCGCTTGAACGGCGATTACGGTGTGCCCGCGCTGCTGGCCGCTCAGGCGCTTGGAAAGCCGGTGAAACTGGTCTTTAGCCGAGAAGACGATAGCCGATTCGACTCGCCCCGTTCAGCGTCTATCCAATCGTTGAGTATGGCTTTTGACGCCGACAAGGAAGTGCTGGGTATGCAGCACCACGCGGCAGCAGGCTGGCCGACCCAAGTGATGGCAGATTTCTTCTTAGGCGAGGGTACTAATGGCGAGAAGTTTGATCCGTTCTCCATTAGTGGCGCTGATCATTGGTACAGTCTGGGGGCTCATCGCGTCAGGGCTATCTCCAATAATCTTGCCAACGAAACGTTTCGACCTGGCTGGTTGCGGTCCGTGGGTCCGGGTTGGACCAACTGGGCGCTTGAGAGCTTTATGGACGAGGCGGCCCATGACGTGGCGATTGATCCGATAGAATTTCGTCTACGATATTTAGTGCAGCGCGGCATCAATGCCGGCAGCGAACCTAACGCGGTAGGTGGCGCCAGTCGACTCGCTGCTGTTTTGAAGCGAGTCGCGAAGAAGTCTGACTGGGGCAAATCCCTACCAGATGATACCGGTATGGGGGTGGCGACCACGTTCGGTCAAGAGCGGGGTATGCCGACTTGGTGCGCCTGTGTTGCTCAAGTCCAAGTTGATAGAAAAACCGGGAAAGTGACCTTGCAGAAAATTACACTGGTGATTGATGCCGGGTCTATTGTACATCCTGACGGCGCTTTGGCGCAGACTGAGGGCGCTGCTCTGTGGGGCATCAGTATGGCGTTACATGAAGGGACTCAGTTTGTGAACGGTGAGGTGGCCGACGTTAACCTTGACAGCTATACGCCTCTGCGTATGTCAGACGTACCAGAGCTAGATATCGAGTTCATCGACAGTGAGTATCAATCTATGGGGCTTGGTGAACCAGGGACTACCGTGGTTGGGCCAGCTATCGGCAACGCGATATTTGCGGCCACCGGTGCCAGAGTTCGACACTTACCGATCACTGCCGATGCGGTACTAAAAGCGATTGTTTAAACGCCAATGTTGATAACGTCTGCGAGGCCCGTCAGGGCCTTGCAGCGTCTTGTCCGTGCTGTTAGATATTAATCACAATCTTGCCGAAATGCTTCTGCGCTGCCTGTAACTCAAACGCTTGCTGAAGTTGATCCAGGGGATATTCATCGCTGATCATAGGTTTGATATTGTTAACTTCAATAGCCTTGATCATATCCTCCTGTTCCTTGCGTGAGCCCACGGTTATCCCTTTCAGGGTGATGTTGGCTGAAAACAGCTGCGCTGTCGGCACTTCACCTGAGACGCCCGTTAGCACTCCAATCAGTGAGATATGGCCGCCGATACGACAAGCAGTTATCGATTGTCCCAGTGTCCCGGGGCCGCCAATTTCTACCACTTCATCAACGCCAAGACCGCCAGTTAACGCCTTGGCTAATTTACCCCACTTGGGTGTCTCCTTGTAATTGATTAGGTGGTCTGCGCCTAGTGCTTTTAGCTTGTCGAGTTTTTCCTGCGATGAAGATGTCGCGATAACTCGGGCGCCAGCGGCTTTCGCGAACTGCAGCGCAAATATTGAGACGCCGCCAGTGCCCTGCGTGAGGACCCAGTCGCCGGGTTTAATGCGGGCTTCTACCATTAGCGCGCGCCAGGCTGTCAGCGCCGCACAGGGTAGGGTAGCGGCTTCCGCGAATGAATAATTCGCCGGCGCGTGAGTAAAAGCCGAGGCGGGCATGACCACGAGTTCTGCTGCAAAGCCGTCCACATGATCGCCGGGTACGCCAATGAGCTTGCTTAATTCAGGCTTGCCACTTTCCCAGTTAGGGAAAAATAACGACACCACTCTGTCGCCTGCTTGGAACCGAGTGACCCCGTCACCAACAGCAACGACTTCGCCGGCACCGTCTGACATGGGAATGCGGCCATCAACATTGGGTATTACGCCAATCGCAACAGCAAAATCATGGAAGTTGAGTGAGCTGGCATGGACACGAACTAGAACTTCACCGGGCCCCGGGGTGGGGTCGGGTCGTTCCTCAATCCTGATTTTGTCGAGACCGGCGGGTTGAGAGATGGCGGCAACTTTCATAGTAGTGATTTCCCTTATATTGTTTGTCAGCCACCATAACAAGGTCGCCGTTGCATTGCAGCTATGAGTTTTTCGCTGTGTCTCGTTTCCCGAGGCCTGTTGTCTGTTATCTTATTATGCACATTCACATGGAAGGCCAGCCTTGATTACCCTGCCACAGCTTGGTTTACCCATTGAGGATGTGATCGGTACGTTGCGCGAGCAACTGGTCGCGCGGGATGAGGTCATTCTTGAGGCGCCTCCGGGTGCTGGCAAAACGACGCTGGTGCCGCTGGCGCTGCTAGATGAGCCTTGGCTAGCAGGTCGCACCATTCTCATGCTCGAGCCTCGGCGCTTGGCTGCACGCAATGCTGCTTGGCGTCTTGCCAGCCTGCTCAACGAATCAGCCGGACAGACCGTTGGTTATCGTATGCGGCAGGATACCCGGGTGAGCGCTTCTACGCGTATTGAGATTATCACCGAAGGCATTTTGACGCGCATGCTTTTGCAAGACCCTGCCCTGTCGCAGGTCGGTCTTGTTATTTTTGATGAGTTTCACGAGCGCAGTCTGGACGCGGATCTTGCGCTCGCACTGTGTCGCCATGGCCGGTCTTTGTTTCGTGACGGCCAAGACCCTCTGAAGCTTTTGCTAATGTCGGCAACCTTGGACACTGGCAAGTTGTCTAACTGGCTCGATCAGGCGCCTGTTGTTAGCAGTGTAGGCAAGCAATATCCAGTAGACGTCATTTATGGTCGAGCCAGTCAGCCCAAAGATCGGTTATTGGATCGCGCTCAGGCGGGTGTAGTGCAGGCGTTAGAAGATAACCCAGGCAGCAGTGTTTTAGTCTTCCTGCCTGGTCAGGGAGAAATCACTCGCCTCGCTGCATCACTGACGACATGGCTGGGTGGAAGCGGATTAGCTGGCATCCATATTTGTCCCTTGTTTGGTAACTTGTCGCTGGATGAGCAGCAGCGAGCCATAGCGCCAGTGCACCAGTCTGGTCACTGCAAGGTTGTACTAGCGACCAATATTGCCGAGACGAGTCTGACGATTGACGGCATCGATGTAGTGGTTGATAGCGGGCTGGCGCGTGAGCCCGTGTTCGACCCACGTACCGCCATGACGCGTTTACAGACTGTCAAAATTTCTCAGGGATCGAGCACTCAGCGTGCAGGCCGAGCAGGGCGTCTGCGCCCAGGGCGGTGTTATCGACTCTGGTCTCGGGAGCAGCAGCAGCAGCTTGCACCCCAGTCAAGTGCCGAAATTTTGAGTGCTGACCTGGCTCCCCTTGCGTTGCAGCTACTGCGCTGGGGTGTTGATGATCCTGCTGAGCTATGCTGGCTGGATGCGCCGCCGCGCGCCGCCTGGCAACAAGCCATTGATCTGTTGCGGGTATTAGGCGCCGTTGCCCCGCTGACGAGCAGCCCCGCCGCGAAGCAAGTTCCGGTGTTGACGTCTCACGGTGAGCGGATGAGCGAATTACCCGTGCATCCCCGCCTAGCACATCTATTGATTTGCGGTGTCCAGATTGGCCGTTCCAGCATAGCGGTATCGTTAGCTGCGTTACTGTCTGATCGTGATCCCTTCCGCGACCAGCCAGATATTAGCCACCGGCTCGCCGTTCTAGCCGGCGAACAGCCGTGCCCAACACAATACCGAGGTTGGGCTCAACGCACAGAACGGCTGGCGCAACAGTTCGGTCGACAGCTTAAGTCCCAAGAAATAGAGACTGTAGATCATTCCATCGGCGACGATCAATTGCTGGGTTACCTGCTGGCGTGCGCCTACCCTGATCGCATTGCTAGACGTCGCCATTCTGGTGGCTACCAGCTGGCAAACGGCCGTGGCGTCGAACTGGTCGGCCATTATGGATTAGCAAAAAGCCAGTGGTTGGCTGTGGCGGAAGTCAGTGGTGTGGTGCGTGGTAAAGGCGACCAAATTAGATCTGCTGCCGCGCTTGACCCAGCCTTGTTTAATTCTTTGCTGCAGGTCGCCGTAACGGTGCACACCGTTGCGGAGTGGGACAAGCGCACGAATCGATTTATTGCCGAGCAACGGCGCTTAATTGGTGCGCTAATACTGCAGCGTACTCGTCTTGAGCAGGTGCCTCTGGCCTCTCGCCGTGAAGCGCTGTTACAACATATATCGAGTAAAGGCTTGGGCATGCTTCCTTGGACCGATGGTCTGCGTCAATGGCAGGCACGAATAGAGCTCGTTAGATCAGTGCTGCATGATCCTAGTTGGCCTGACTTGTCTGACGCCCATCTTATCGAAACCCTGTCGCAATGGCTGCTACCGTACCTTGACAGCGTGACCACTCCTGAAGGCTTTCGTAAAATCGATCTCGCGACCATCTTGCAATCGCTGTTAACGTGGGAACAAAAGACTAGCCTTGATGAGTTTGCGCCCGTGCGCATCCGCGTGCCTTCCGGCGCTAACATCAGTATCGACTATCAACAAAGCCCGCCAGTGCTTGCGGTTAAACTACAAGAGATGTTCGGCTGCGAAACCACGCCAACAATCGCCCGCGGTAACGTCAAACTTTTAGTTCACTTGCTGTCTCCCGCCGGTCGTCCACTGCAAGTCACTCAGGATCTCGCTGGCTTCTGGCGCACTTCTTACCATGATGTTAAGAAAGATATGAAAGGCCGCTATCCGAAACATCCCTGGCCTGATGATCCGTTGGCAGCTACTGCCAGTGCTAAAACGAAGAAAAAGCAGGCAGTCAATGACTCCGGGTAAGGGGTCGTTGCGGTCGTGTCATTACGTTGAGTAATTGCTCGCAGCCATATGACGACCAAATCGCGAGTGCTATCAAAATAAGGACTTTGCGATATGCTAAAGATAATTTCTGCCACGCTTAGTAAGCGCTGTACTAGTCACTGGTTAAGCTGCAACAGTTCGACAGATACCATCATTGATGTTGCAGACACCAGTTACGAAGTTTTGAAGGTGCTTCTTGTCGCCTACTCTGCATACGGAGATCAGCCGAAACGCTTGTTACGATACACAGCGCGAAGGCTTTAAGTGAGTTCAGCTATCGCGGCGATCGTGGTTTTCAGTTGATTATGCATCGCGAGTGACGGTTTTGTTCAAGGAAAATAAGTTCTCTGCTGCCACCGAAGTTGCAGCAGAGTGCTAAAGCACGCGCGTCGGTGCTAAAGTATCTGGGTTCGGATGGCAGCACTCAGGCCTCTATGCGGGTGTTGGTTAATCCCGATTTGGGGAATCGCAAGATGGATCTAGCCGGCGCTGAGAAAGAAGCTACCGCCATCGTTGATAGTGCGAAGAGCGCAAGACTATTGCTTAGCGCAAATGCCACAGAAACCGTCGTGAAAACTAGCGGTCGTGATCACAGGTCTCTAAATTTCGTGTCACATGGCGTTTTCGATGATGCGTCGACGTTGAAGTTAAGCTTGTTAGTTGCTGATAAGACTAACGATGGTCGACTGACGGTCAGTGAGTTCTATGGTCTGCAGCTGAACGCTGATCTGGTGATAGCTATCGGCTTGCGAGACGGCTCTTGGACTGGTCTCTAATGGGGATGATGTGGTCGGCTTGAGCCGCGGTTTTCTTTACGGGGGTGCCCGGTCAATTGTCGCAAGCCTCTGGAAAGTTGACGATGCGGTGACGAGTTTACTGATGCAGAATTTCTATCAGCACCTCACCACTATGAATAATCGCTCTGCGTTAACTCATGCATAGTTCAGCGTAAAATCGCAGTATCCGCACCCTTACTATTGGGCGGCCTTTGAGTTGACCGGCGCTATATAACGAATAGGTAAATGCTTTGCTGTTGTATAAATCCAGAAGGGTCAATTGAGTGCTTTGTTAGCCTTGCTATTGGGCGGCCTTTGAGTTGACCGGCGCTATATAACGAATAGGTAAATGCTTTGCTGTTGTATAAATCCAGAAGGGTCAATTGAGTGCTTTGTTAGCCTTGCAAAGGGCGGCTTAGTTTTCACCCGCTACCCAATTGCGCCGACCTCTCGCAATCGCTCAATATCGTCAGCCGAATACTGCAACACTGCTTTCAAGATCTCATCAGTATGCTGTCCCAGTGCTGGCGTTTCGCTGCTGGTCGCCGTATTCACGCTGGCAAATTTAAACGGCGCGTTTTGAATCAAGAAAGCCCCATATTCATCTTGCTGCGCCATAAAAGATTCGCGCACCTTAAGCTGTGGGTGATCAAACAACTCTTCCGGCGTATTGTATCGACTGCATGGTACGCCGGTAGCATTTAACGCCTGTTCGCAAGCATCTGTTGAGATCAGCGACGACCAATTTTCTATTTCCTGCAAGAATAGCGTCTGATTTTTAAAATGTTCGCCAAAGGCAAATCGCGGGTCTTCTAACATATCCTCTCGCCCCATCGCTTGGCACAACGTCCGCAGATTTTTGCCTGAAACAATACAAATCATCACAAAGCCGTCCTGGGTGCGGACCGGGTGAAATCCCCGCGCCGGTGGTGCGTTAGGTATTTGCGCCAGCTGAATTTGACCCGGGATCAGGCTCATCATCGATTCCAGCATTGTTACATCAATATAGTCGCCCTTGCCCGACTGCGTGCGCCCCAGCAGCGCCGTCTGGATTGCGCCGAATGCATAAGTACCTGTCAACATATCCGCTATCATAATGCCCCACACCGATGGATCAGCATTCGGGTCACGTTGGATGCGGGCGTGGGCAATATCAAAGCCACTGGCTGCATGAGCAATGGGTGCGTAGGCCGCGCGCTGTGCCATGGGGCCTTGCTGGCCAAAACCCGAGATTGAACAGTAGACCAGATCAGGTCTCGCCTTCGCGACGCTGGCATAGTCCAGGCCAAATTGTTGCATGACGCCGGGTCGAAAGTTCTCGATAACCACGTCTGCACCAGCGAGTAGTTGCTGCGCTACGCGCTGGCCGCCAGCATGCTTGAGGTCGAGCGCTATACTTTGTTTGCCTGCATTAAAGTGCGAGAACACTCGGCTGGTGCCTTTCGGTCCTCGGGTCAAGTCGCCAGCGCCGGTGGCCTCGATTTTGATGACGTTGGCACCACAATCCGCCAATAAGCGAGAGCAGATTGGGCCTGCATACACGGCAGAGAAGTCGAGCACAGTTAAGTGCGAAAGGGGTTTCGTCTGGTTCATCCTGTCCTCTTTTTGTTCACAACGTCGACCATATGCAAGAGAAATCCATACTGAAGACGTCGATTTATGGGCGTGGGAGTCTCATCACTCTACCCCAGTCATTGGCAGGTGACCACGATCTGTCCGCCAAGCCAGTTCGCCAAGTCTGGACGGTTTGTGAGAGCTGACGTGGTTGAATACCTTTGGTCAGCGCCGCTGTCAACAGATCGGCGTCTGCATGGTTGTGTTACGCCGGTGATTATACTTCGTTATCAATTAGTTACACTTCAAAATATTGAGTCTAGTATACGGCTACAACGCGCATTTAAGGCGAGAAAAATGCGCATATTCACAGTGACATCAAACACGGGGTGGCAAAACCCGTGAGAAAATCGTATTATAATTGGTTACACATCAAAGTAATAAACTTTTTGTTTAATCCGTGGGGGATTCATGTTTCGAAAAAATCAGCTAAATATCGCTGTCATGGCCGTTATGTTCGGCGCGACGGCAACAACAGCGACAACGGCAAATGCCGAGATCGAAGAAATTGTAGTAACGGCCACAAAGCGCTCTGCTAGCATGCAGGATGTTCCTTTGGCCGTGCAGGCTTTGAACTCACGCCAGCTCGAAGAGCAGAATATTCAGGAGTTCTCTGATTACATTCAATACCTGCCCAATGTAAATGCGGGTGGTCGCGGTCCGGGTCAGAACGAAATCTACATTCGTGGTGCTGCGGTCGATGCGATTAATATCACCGTTGCCGAATCACAGGGTTCAGCGCCCAACGTGGCCTTGTATGTAGACGAGCAGCCGGTCACAGCCGGTGGTCGTAACCTCGACGTCTATATCAGTGATATGGAACGCATTGAGGTGCTGCCTGGGCCCCAGGGCACGCTTTATGGTGCCAGTTCTATGGCAGGTACCGTCAGGCTCATCACCAACAAGCCTGTTATTGATGAAGTACAAGGCAGCATGAATGGTAGCTGGTCGAGCACCAAAGGTGGTGAAGACAGCAATTCAGTCGAGTTGATGCTCAACCTGCCAATCATCGAAGGCAAGTTGGCCGCACGCGTTGCGCTCTACAACGACCGCCAAGGCGGCTATATTGACAATGTTGCAGGCACGTTTCAGGCGGATTCTAGCGTTAATACGACGTTCCCTGGTAGCAGCGTAAACTTCCCAGCAGGCGCCGTGTTTGGCAATGGTGATGTAGTGCCTGCGGGCGGATTGACTGTGCCAGTGACCAAGGCCGTGGCTTCTAACAGTGCTTCGGTTGAAGACGACTTTAACGACGCAAGCTACAGTGGCTTTCGCGCTGGCCTCAAGTACATCATCAATGACGACTGGGACGTTCTGTTTCAACATGCCCGTCAGTCTTTGCAAACAGAAGGTGTCTTCGACTTTGACCCAAGCGTTGGTGACCTCCAGGTCACACGTTTTAGCCCGGATAATCTCGATGATGAATTCAGTCAGACAGCGTGGACGTTGAATGGCAGAATGGGTGCGTTGGATTTGGTTTACACCGGTGCTTTTCTTGACCGAGAAGTCGTCGCTAATATCGATTACACCGGCTATACCAATATTGGTGGTTCTATCTCAGGCTATCAGTGCGAGTACCTTGTGGGTGGCTTCTACACGGGCCTAACCAATGGTGCAACGGAATATTCGTTTGATCCCACGCTCAGCGGTAATGATCGTGTCATTGAATGTGGCAGTCCTGTTAATGCGGCGCACATTGAGAATGGAAATACTCGCTGGACGCACGAGTTTCGAGTGACCACCAACTTCGACGGTCCATTAAATGCCACGGTAGGTCTCTTTTATGAGGACTTCGAGATTGAGCACGTCGGTGACTTCAACTATCAAGCACCCATCGATGCCGGCTTTGCACCCATCGATATCAATACAAACGCGACCTTCGATAACTCGACGGCCAATGCACGTGGCAAGACGAATGCGGCTACTCAGTTCCGTAATGACAACACGCGAAGTGAAGAGCAGATCGCCATTTTTGGTGAGCTGTCTTGGAATGTGACCGAAGAGTTTAATCTTGCTGCCGGTGTTCGTTACTACGACCTGGAATATAGCTACACAGGTTATGGCGCCTGGCGCTACGGCAATCGGCCGTTGTTCGTAGATGATGCGGATCCCAGCAACGATATTCGTCCGAATGTCACTGGCGGTCGCGAGTATGAAACCAACTTTGCAGAACTGCAGCCCATTACCGTTGACGACACCATCGTCAAGTTTACGGCCAGCTATACGCCAGAAGGTACTGACTCTCTGTTTTATGCATCGTGGTCTGAAGGCTATCGCCCACCAGGCTTCAACCGTGCAGCCGCCAGAGAAGGTGGTCAATTCAATGCGGGTGACAGCAACATTCGTGATGATGGCACCAACTGTGGCGCTGCTGTTGCGATCGACTCGAACCCGGCGAATAGCTTCCCCGGCTATTGTCTGCCCTATGTGTTCGAGTCGGACACACTGGAAAATATGGAGTTCGGTTGGAAGACAACGCTAGCTGATGGCCGAGTAAGGTTCAACGGCGCGATCTACCAGATCGATTGGAATGATATCCAGGTTTCTCAGTTTGATTCGCAGAATATCTCGATTTTGACTATCGTTGATAACGGCGGCGACGCTGAAATCAGGGGTGTTGAAGCTGATTTGGTGTGGTTGGCGACAGATAATCTAACGATCTCTGGTGGCGCTTCTTATAACGACACAGAGCTTGTCAGTGTTAATCCAGCGTTTGCCATTGTTGTCGCTGAGGAAGGTTCAGTATTGCCATTAACGCCAGAATTTCAGGCAAGTTTCCGCGGTCGCTACGAGTGGCAAATGGGCAATGCTTTGAACGCTCATTGGCAAGTGGGTGTTAAGTATGCGGGTGAAGCGTTGAACTCTTTGGTAGACACGCCGGCTGAGCCAAATACGTTGCAGGATGCTTACACAATCGTTGATGCCAGCATTGGTGTTAAGGACTTTGCAGCGGGTTGGGGTGTAGAGATGTTTGCGGCCAATTTGACCGACGAGCGTGCGCAGTTACACATTAACCGTCAGGATTTTATTGAGCGTATTACGACTAACCGACCTAGAACGATCGGTTTCCGCGTCTCTTATGATCTTATGTAAATTGATGGCATGATGTAGCGTGCGGCCAGGACGGGGTAACCTTTCCTGGCCGTTTTTCGAATGGCAGTATTCTAAAAAACTGTGTGGTAGAAAACCGTACACCAGAAAACCCAGTGATATGAAATAGAACCTATGTCTGACAAAAAGGTTGATCTTGAACCAATTCTGAATCGCGGCCGTGAGCAATTACAAGCGGGCAACTTCCAAGCATCCGCAACCCTTGCTCAGCAATGCCTCGAGTCACAACCCAATAATACTGATGCTTTGTATATGCTGGCTGTCAGCCAGCGTTACCTACAAGACATTCCTTCTGCTTTGCAGACCCTGAATTTGTTACAAATTCAAGACCCGACGCTCGGCCGTGCCTGGCAAGAGGTCGGTCACTGCCAGATTGCACTGAAACAGACCGATGAGGCTCTACAATCTTTCCAACAGGCAGTGCAACGTAATGGCTCGCTGCTGGCGAGTTGGCAGGCCATCGTTCACTTAACCTCAACCATCCAGCAGGCAGATTGGCATCAGCGGGCAGTCAATCAGTCAGGCAAGTTGAGTGGCTTGCCGCCGGCGCTGCTCAGTGTGCGTAATATGATCAGTGAAGGTAAGTGGTTCAAGGCCGAGCAGCTGTGTCGTCATTTTCTACAGCAGCAGCCCCAGCACGTAGAAGCTATGCGCTTGTTGGCTGACTTGGGGGTCAAATCAGAAATCCTTGATGATGCCGAGTTTATTCTTGAAAGTGCAGTGGCGTTTGAACCTGACAATGCGCTTGCACGTTTTGACTACATGAACGTGCTTTACAGGCGTCAGAAATACGCAGATGCGCTGGCGCAGTCGCGTTGGCTGCTGGCAGCAGAGCCAAACAATCAAGCCTACTCAACGGCACACGCGAACCAATGCGTCGCTGTCGGTCGTTTTGATGAGGCGCTGGCCATTTATGATCAGGTCATCGAGACCATGCCGAATGCGCCCGAACTACATTTGCTACGAGGCCATGCGCTGAAAACTATTGATCGAACAACGGACGCTATCGCGTCTTATCAGAGCGCCTATGGTGCGCGTCCTGAGTTCGGCGATGCTTACTGGAGTCTCGCTAATCTCAAGACCTATCGATTCAGCAACGCTGAAATTGCTGCGATGCAGCAGCAGCTGGACAAGCCTGAGACGCCGATCGAGGACCAGGTGCATTTAAGCTTTGCGCTAGGCAAGGCCCATGAAGATCTTGAGGCCTATGAGGCCGCGATGTCACATTACGTTGGCGGTAATTTAAAGCGTAAGCAGCAGTTGCGTTATAGCGCTGACCGAATGACAGACGTCCTTGCGCTGCAGCGCAGCGTCTGTACGCCTGAACTGTTTGCAAAAACAGGGGCCGGATGCCAAGCGCCAGATCCCATTTTCATTGTTGGTTTGCCGAGAGCAGGGTCTACTTTGCTTGAGCAAATTCTTGCGTCGCATTCTCAGGTAGATGGCACACTTGAGCTGCCAAATGTGGGTGCCCTGGCGCATCGGCTTGACGGTCGGCGTATGGTAGATGACACACCGAAATACCCAGGGCGCTTGCTGGACTTGTCTGACACGCAGCTTCGTAAGTTTGGCGAGGCCTACATTAGCGACACGCAGATTCATCGTCAGGGCGCACCGTTCTTCATCGATAAAATGCCGAACAACTTTCGCCATATTGGCTTGATTCAGCTGATGCTGCCCAATGCCAAAATCATTGATGCCCGGCGGCATCCCATGGGCTGTTGCTTTAGCGGTTTCAAGCAGCTGTTCGCGACTGGTCAGGAATTCACGTATGGTCTTGCAGAGATAGGCCAGTATTATCGAGATTACGTTGAATTGATGGACCACTGGGATCAAGTGCTGCCCGGCAAAGTTTTGCGGGTGCAATACGAAGATGTGGTCACTGATACCGAAACTCAGGTACGCCGCTTGCTGGCATTTTGTGGTCTATCTTTTGAACCCCAGTGTTTGACCTTTTTTGAAACCGAGCGTTCTGTCAGAACCCCAAGTTCAGAGCAGGTCAGGCAGCCTATTTACCGCAGTGGTTTGGAGCAGTGGCGTCATTTTGAACCTTGGCTCGGCCCCTTAAAGGAAGCCCTCGGGCCGGTGCTCACGCGCTATCCGATCACAGGAGAATCTACTCATCTTTAAGACACCGGTACCAACTAAAAAGACCATTGATATAGGGCATGAGATAGGGGAAGACAATATCGAGGTCATGGGCCTAGATATTCATAATCCGGTCTTCATGATTTCCGCGGTGTCGGTTATTGCGCTGGTCGCGGGTGCTCTGTTGTTCCCCGACATGGCCACCGAACTGTTTCTCGGTATGAAAACCTGGGTCACATTAAAGTTCGACTGGTTCTTCATGGTGTCGGTGAACTTCTTTATTATTTTCTGCATCGTTATAGCCGTGTCGCCCTTTGGCAAGATACGTCTAGGTGGCCCGGAGGCCACGCCGACGTATCGTTACAGCGGCTGGTTGGCTATGTTGTTTGCTGCGGGCGTTGGCATTGGCCTGATGTTTTTTGGTGTTTATGAGCCCATGACGCACGCGCTAAACTCGGCGCCACTAGGCATTAATCCATTGGACGTTGAGACCGCTCGCGCAGTAGGCATGTCTGCGACAATATTTCACTGGGGACTTCATGCCTGGGCAATCTACGCCATTGTTGGTTTAGCGCTGGCGTTTTTTTGCTTTAATCGCAAGATGCCGCTGACGCTGCGTTCTGCATTCTATCCACTGTTCGGTAAGGCTGTGTGGGGGCCCTTCGGTCACATAATTGATGTGATGGCTGTGCTGGCGACCATTTTTGGTTTGTCGACCTCATTAGGCTTTGGCGCTGAGCAGATCGCGGCTGGCCTAAACTTCTTGTTTGGCGTTGCTCAAGGCAATTTGACCAAAATTGTGCTTATCGTCGTCATCATGTCTATGGCGTTGCTCTCTGTTGTTGCTGGCTTAGACAAAGGCGTCAAGCGTTTGAGCGAATTCAATATGGGTATGGCGGCGGTGCTGGCGCTTTTCGTGTTGGTGGCGGGCCCAACGTTGTACATCCTTGAGCAGTTTTGGCATACCACCATCGACTACTTCGTCTACCTGCCGAGCCTGAGTAGTTGGATTGGCCGTGAAGACACCGATTTTTTCCATGGCTGGACCATTTTTTATATGGCCTGGTGGATTTCGTGGTCGCCTTTCGTGGGTATGTTTATTGCCCGTATCAGTTTTGGCCGCACGATTCGTGAATTCATCACTTGGGTGCTGCTGATGCCGACGGTGATTAGCATCTTTTGGATGTCGACCTTGGGTGGTGCTGGGTTTGAGCAGTATTTCGATCAAGGCGTCACAACATTGGCTGAGGTGCCACCTGAGCTGTCGCTGTATGTGATGCTCGAAGGGCTGCCATTTTCTGGCTTTGTGTCTACTGTAAGCGTTTTTCTCATCGCGATTTTCTTTGTGACCTCTGCTGACTCTGGTTCTCTGGTCATTGATACCATGACCGCCGGGGGCAAGATGAATGCACCCGTACAACAGCGCGTTTTTTGGTGTGTTGCAACGGGACTGGTGGCTATTGCTCTTCTTGTAGGGGGTGGCATGGCGTCCCTGCAAGCACTGACGATCGCGGTCGGGTTGCCATTTTGCCTAGTCCTTTTAGTGATGTGTGCCAGCCTTTACAAAGGCCTTGCACAGGAACCCCGCCCCGCGTAGGTTCCATGTTGGGAAAAAAAAGCCCAAAGCTGACACACTGTCAGCGGGCATTAGATTGAGCTAAATTATCATGGCAGAGCCTAATGATCAGGTCATCGCGAGCCTAAGGCAAATCATTCGCGCCACAGAGCTGCATTCCAAGCAGTTGTTGAAGACCACGGGTCTAACGACGCCGCAGTTATTGATATTGCGCGCTATCCGCGAGCGTGTTGATGTAACCACCGGAGAACTTGCGACGGCCGTCAGCTTGAGCCAGGCGACTATTACCAGCATTGTTGACCGCATGGAGAAGCATGGCCTAGTGACACGTTTGAGGGGTGAGCAAGATAGACGCCGCGTTTACGTGCAACTCACAGATCATGCCCGAGATGTGCTGGCTAAGTCTCCTATGCCGCTGCAGGAACACTTTAATGAGCGTTTTCAAAAATTGCAGGACTGGGAGCAGAGCCAGCTTATTGCATCACTGCAGCGCGTCGCGCAAATGATGGATGCCTCTGATATCAATGTTGCGCCCTTGCTGACTGCAGGTCTTATCTTCGAGCAAACCGACCAGTCCTAGGCCAAATAGCGTTCGCCAATTTGATAGCCTTTGTGACTGGCGTTGTGGAAATAACTCGCGTGCATAAGCTGTCGATTATCTTTTAGGCAAATTTCTCCGGTTCCTTCTGCCAAATTCCAAGGTTGTTCCAAAATCCTAGTGCCAAGAAAATCTTTGACCAATGTTGCATTTTGAACGTCCTTGTATAGGTAGCAATGCGACAGGTCAGTCGAGGGCATTATGCCCTGGCCCTTGGCGTTTAGTTCTGCACGAGCATGTTGGTTACTGACAAACAGCGTAGAGGCTGTACCCGGTTGTCCCTGGGTATCGTCGAAGGGACTGCGATAGAGTAAAGAGTAGGGCGCTCGCTCATGCGGGTTTCGATTCCGGTGGAAGTTTAGGTGGGGCAAGTGATTGCGATGCCCCACAGTTTCGATAGCTTCTGGTAAAGAGACGTTTCTGAGCAGTATGGGGCCGAACTCCTCCATCAATACTCGGGCTTCTGCGGGTAAACGCATGTCTTCATCGTGCAGGGCCAATTCTGTTGCCTGTCCAAATTCAATGATCAGACCAAAGTGCCTGAAGCGGGTAAAGTTTGAAGCAGGCACTTGATAGTGCTGCTGCAGGTTGTCTTTGTAATGCGGAATACCCAGTTGAATCGTCACCGCTCGTTGGTTCCAGCAAGCGGGTATTGATTCTTTCGGTTGCTGTCGAAGTTGGTTTAGCGCTTTTGATAGTATAGTCATGATAAAAGTGTAGAAGATATCTTCAAATTCTTCGCGCCGCGCACAGTGCTATTTAATAAAAATTCAAAATATTAGCCAAAAAGTTTCAGACTAGTATCGGTTTTGACGTAAATGTACGTTGGTCTTACTAAACACTCGCCTTATCTTTTCACATCTAACGAAAACTTTGAGTTGGTGTTGCTTGGCTCTGAAAGCTTTCACTTTACCTTGTTTTCATTGAGTCGTTTTCATATCGGTATAATCTTTTGTTTGTGCCATTTGGCATCCGAGGTTTCCTTACCAACAAAAGCATTCAGGAGAACGATCATGAAAAATCGACAAGCATTGGCAGCCCTTTTGTTAACGACAACGATGGCGAGTGGCGCCATGGCAAATACGCTAGAAATAGGTAGCCAGGTAAAGCAAGCTATTACTATTAACTACGCTGATCTTAATGTGACTGGTGAAGCGGGTGCTAAAGTTTTGTATCGACGTATTCAAAAAGCGGCATCAAAACTTTGTGGTATTACAGCAGGCATTGCACCGATCGGTGTGCGAGTTGAGCAAAAAAGTTGTGTTAACGGTACCGTCACAGCAGCGGTAGAAAGGCTCGATAGCGTGTTAGTTGAACAACTACATCGTTCTTGAGTAAAACTCAGTATTGCCGTCAGGTGCGCACCTAGGTCACCAATATCATCGCTCACTTGATGGCAAAGCTGATTAATTTGCAATCTGCTTTTTAGACACTGCCTAAAAACCAGTTAAAATTAGCGGTTTTAACCGGCGAGTTAACGTCTAGCGTCGCTACAATTCTTGCGACAATCCGCTGTTCTGATAACCCGCTCTGCTGACAATAACCCTTAACTCAGGTTAAGCTCTGTCAATGATGTTCAATTCTGCGCTCTCTATCCCAACCTCATTGACCGACGTCAACCGGCAGTGGCTTGCCGATGCGTTAAGCGTTGATCAAGGTCTGATTAGTGGCTTCAATATTACATCACCAACGTTGCAGCGCGGTTATGGTGGCGACATTGGCTTTGTGAATATCGACTGGGTTCTATCCGCAGCGACGCGTGCACTGCCGAGCTATCTGGTCGTTAAGTTGATGCCTTCTCACCCAGTGGCAGCAGCATTAGTCAGGCACGTACGATCATTTGAACGCGAGGCTAAATTCTATGCTGAGTTTGCATTGATTTTGCCGGTACGCACCCCGCGCGCTTATTATGCAAATTGGCAAGCAAGTTCAGGTAATGCGGTGCTACTTTTGGAAGACTGTCGCGATCTGCAGAGCTTTACGTTTACTGACCCGCCGCCTCTGGCTGTTCTTGAGCAGGTGGTGGACACGGCTGTGCGCCTGCATACACACTTTTGGGGACACCAGGCTCTGCTGCTTGAGCAGCGATCGGTGCTGGCAACAAACTCGGTAATTTGGCAACAATGGGCGCAGCAATTAGCTGTAGATTGGGTTCTATTTCTGGACTCACCGCTTGTCAAATATTTGCCGTCAAGCACGACGGCATTGTGCGAGCGCATAGCGGCCGGCGTTGAGGCTCTGATGACCCGTCACTGGCCTACTCGTCATCTGACGCTGTGCCATATGGACCTGCATACTCAAAATATTTTTTATGATGCGGCGCGCCCTGATGATCCTATAGTGATTTTTGATTGGGATGGTTGTCATCCCGGATGCGGTGCTCATGATATTGCCTATTTTCTTGCACTTCTGCCAATTTCGTTAAGGCGCGATGTGGAGCCGGATTTATTACGGCGCTATTATGGGGGTCTGATAAGTGCCGGTATTGAGGATTACACCTATGCTGAGTTTCTGGCAGATTATCGTTTTGGTAGTCTATTCAATACGTTCTTAATTCCGATGCTGCTGTCTTTTGATGTTGATCATGAGGCTAACCAAGCTGTGGCTGAGCACTTAATTGGCGGCCTGCTACAGCTGATCGTCGACAACGACGCGGCAGAGCTATTACCGCGAGACAACGGATAGCTGTTGAACGTGTTCACGACGTCGGTATACAGCTTGAATCTTTAGCGGTTGGTGTGTCCGTTGCGGGTAGTTATCGCTCCGGGTTGCTGGCACGTGGGATTGTCTCTAATATGTCGGCTTGCGCTATTTTTGTTCATAGCCCGAAACGGGTGCGCGCTAGCTGTGCAACGCTTTCGAACGAATTTCTAACTAAGGAGTAACACGATGTCAGAAGCCTGGATTATTGACGCATGCCGCACCCCCCGTGGTATTGGCAAAAAAGGTAAGGGTGCATTGGCCGATGAGCATCCGCAGCACCTAGGCGCTGCGGTTCTTAAGGCATTGCAGGAACGGGTCGGGTTCGACACGGCCGATGTCGACGATATTATCTTTGGTACAAGCTCTCAGCGCGGCAAGCAAAGCGGTGACTTGGCCCGTATGGCGGCATTGGACGCTGGCTACGACGTAAAGGCGAGTGGTGTCACTCTGGATCGCTTCTGCGGTTCGGGTATTACGTCGGTCAACATAGCGGCGGCAAACATTATGTCGGGCATGGAAGATCTATGTATCGGCGGTGGTGCAGAGATGATGTCTGGCTACGGTGGCGGCGGGAGCAATAGTTCACCGTTTCTAGACAATGATAATTTCCGTCTGCGTTCGGTCCATCCTCAGCCTCATCAAGGGCTGTGTGCGGACTCGATTGCGACCTTGGAAGGCATTGATCGTAAAGCGTTGGATGAGCTGGCGGTGGTTTCCCAGCAGCGTGCTGACCACGCGATCAAAAATGGTTACTTTGATAAGTCGCTGATTACTGTGTACAAACTAGACGGCACTGTGGCGCTGGATCATGAGGAATTTCCTCGGCCGCAGACGACGCTTGAGGGTTTGGGTCAGTTGGCTCCATCCTTTGCAAAGATGGCAGATATTCCGCTTGATGAGTCTGGGACTACGTTCCGTGGTCTTGTGAATCAGAAATTCCCAGATCTGGATATTAAGCATTTCCATCATGCGGGTAACTCTTCTGGTGTTGTTGATGGTGCTGGAGCGATTTTGCTGGCGTCGCCTGATTATGCGAAGGCACATGGGCTGAAGCCGCGCGCGCGGATCGTCGCGATGTGCAATATGGGTGATTCACCGACGTTAATGTTGAATGCGCCTGTTCCTGCGGCCCGTAAAGTGCTGGCGAAGGCGGGGATGACAGTTGATGACATTGATCTGTTTGAGATTAATGAAGCGTTTTCGGTGGTTGCTGAGAAGTTTATTCGTGATCTGAATCTGGACCGTGACAAGGTTAATGTTAATGGCGGCGCTATGGCGCTGGGTCATCCGATTGGGGCAACGGGCTCTATGCTGATTGGTACGGTGCTTGATGAGTTGGAGCGTCGGGGTCAGCAGTTTGGTTTGATTACGATGTGTGCGGCAGGTGGTATGGCGCCGGCGATTATTATTGAGCGTATTTAGACGCGTTGAGATAGTTGTTGAGATAGCTTTTGAGATAGCTTTTGAGATAGTGATGGATTGATCTGGGGCTTTTGTCTTGGATTGTTGAAGGGGTGAGACTCGTGAGGGTCTTGCCCTTTTTTTGTGGGTGGGTGGTTGGGTTTAGGGGGCGGAGAGTACGTGGGTGCTTGCCGGCACAAGGTCAAAATCGCGATGCGGGTCCGCTGTACCGTTTGGCCCTCTGGGCTTCCCTTGCTGCCTTATGAGCCCGAAAAAGCGGGTCTCATGCGTTGCGCGGCTGCAGGTACAAATGCGGAACCGAATCGCGATTCTGACCTTATGCCGACAAGCCTTGGGGTTCTGTGTGTGGTGGGGCTTTAGACTTTAGAGGCGAGTGAGTGAGGGTCTTTTTTTTGTGGGTGGGTGGTTGGGGTTAGGGGGCGGAGAGTACGTGGGTGCTTTCCGGCACAAGGTCACCATCGTGATGCGGGTCCGCTGTACCGTTTGGCCCTCTGGGCTTCCCTTGCTGCCTTATGAGCCCGAAAAACCCGGTCTCATGCGTTGCGCGGCTGCGGGTACAAATGCGGAACCGAATCGCGATGGTGACCTTATGCTGACAAGCCTTGGGGTTCTGTGTGTGGTGGGGCTTTAGACTTTAGGGGCGAGCGAGTGAGGGTCTTTTTTTGTGGGTGGGTGGTTGGGTTTAGGGGGCGGAGATTACGTGGGTGCTTGTTGGCCCAAGGTCACCATCGCGATGCGGGTCCGCTGTACCGTTTGGCCCTCTGGGCTTCCCTTGCTGCCTTATGAGCCCGAAAAACCCGGTCTCATGCGTTGCGCGGCTGCAGGTGCAAATGCGGAACCGAATCGCGATGGTGATCTTATGCTGACAAGCCTTGAGGTTCTGTGTGTGGTGGGGCTTTAGACTTTAGGGGCGAGCGAGTGAGGGTCTTTTTTTGTGGGTGGGTGGTTGGGTTTAGGGGGCTGTGAAGGCGAGCTCGTGGGGATGTTTGAACGTTTTTGGCAAACTAGGGTTTGCTGCTTTTAGGGAGAGTGATGTGCCATTGGATGGCGATGAGGCGGGCGGCGAAGGCGGTGGTGATGCCCAGGGGTGCGGCGAATTCAGAGACGGGGGCCCAGTCTAGGGCGGTGACGTAGATGATGGCGCCGAGCAGGGCGGCGGTGGCGTAGATTTCGTCTTTGAGGAGTAGGGGGGTGTCGTTGCAGACGATGTCGCGGATTAGGCCGCCGGCGCAGGCGGTAATGGTGCCCATGACGATGGCGATTATGGGCGTGCTGCCGGCTTTGAGTGCGCTGACGCAGCCGAGTATGGCGAATACGGCAAGGCCGAGGGCGTCTGCCCAGAGCATGATGCGTTTGCGGGGTAGGTTCGAGCCGAGCGTGAAGGCACATAAGCTGCCGAGCAATGGTGGTATGAGGCTGCTGCTGTTAGTGAGCCAGAAGACGGGTAGGTTTAGGAGTACGTCGCGGAGGGTGCCACCGCCAACGGCGGTGATTAGGCCAATGACAACGACGCCAAATAAATCCATTTGGTGGCGTATAGCCACTGCGCCGCCACTGAGGGCGAATACAAAGCAACCGACGTAGTTGAGGTACGGTAGGATGTTGTTGGTGATGTCGGGCATGAGTCTGGCCTGTGGCGATTCGGTCGGAAAAATTGATGCTTATGTTGAAGTTGGTGTGTATTTACTTTGTCTCCGAGTCAAGTGTTGTCCAGCTGAGTTCGAATTCGCCAGCGTCGCCGGCGATGAAGGCGGATTGCTCCGATATGGTGATGGACAGGGTCATGGTGCGGTCTATCAGGGCGGTTAGCGCCTGAATCTGGTCCCATGAGAATCGATAGTAGGTGGCTTTGAGCTGGCAGAAGTCTGCGGCAGATTGGCGCCACCAGACGTCGCTCTTGGTATTGAAGCTGTAGACTTTGACGGTTTTGGCTATGTGGCTGGCTTTCTTGACGCGATCTACCGAGGGTTCACCGAGTTCTATCCACTGCTGAGTCTGGCCATCGAGACTGTGAGACCAAATATCGGGTTCGTCGTTGGCGGACAGGCCACGGCTGAAGCTCAGCTGTTCATCGGCGTTTAGGCAAAATGCCATAATGCGCGCGACCATGCGTTCCTGGGTTTCAGACGGATGCAAGGCGATGGTGAGTTGATGGGTCTGGTAATAGCCACGGTTCATGTCAGAAATGGTGGCGTTAAGTTTGTAGATGGTTGGCTTAAGTGCCATGAGTTGTTTGATCCCGCTCTGCTAGATGTTGGTTGGATGCGTGTTGGTAACCGTGCGCGCAATGGGTGACTGATGAGTGCCACAGGCCTAGTCAGGTAGGTCCTAGATTGCGCCGCAACAGGTCGAACAATCGCACCCAGTGGCGCTCGGCGCTGGGTTTGTCATAAATAGTCCCGCGGCTGGGGAACGCAAACCCGTGCTGAGCACCGGGATACCACTCCAGACGGTAGTTAAGTGGGGTGGTGTTTAGATATGCTTGAAGCGCATCGACGACGTCCTTGGGCGCGTAATGGTCGATCTCGGCGCAGGCGAAGTAAAGCTCGGCTGTGATTTTGTCGGCCATCAAGTGCGGTGAATCTTCGCGCTTGGTCATCAGGTTAGCGCCGTAGATGGAGGCAGCGCATGCTATGCGGTCGGGGAAATGCGCGGCCGCGGCGAAAACGAAGGGTCCGCTCATGCAGTAGCCGACGGCGCCGATGCGTCCTGCGTCAGCGGTGCCGTCTCGCGCGATATGGTCGAGCATGGCCTGGGTGTCTTGCATAATCAGTTTGATAGAGAGGTGTCGGGCAGTGGCCATCATGTGCTTAGTTGCGGCTTCGCTGCCATCGAACTTGAACTCCCGGGTCTCGCGGTAATACAGGTTCGGCAGAATAACGTAGTAACCGACACTGGCTATCCGGCGCGCCATATCATGCAATTCTTCGCGCTTGCCTGGCGCATCCATGTAGAACATCACTACGGGAAACGGGCCGCCTTCGTCGGGGTGTGCGATGAAGGTATTCATTGCGCCGTCCGGCGTTGGCACGTCAATGTGGTGTTCAATCATGGTGTCGCCTTTGTAGGTGGAGGGCTGAACAACGAGGGGTGCTATATGTTTGTGGGTTGCATGCTAGCGCATCGAGCGCTGGTTGCCAGCTATTGCTTAATGATGTGCTTAATCATGTGGAGGAAAAACGCTATGATCACACGGCGTAAGCAATGCCAGCGACAGACATTTGTCGTTTGACAAGACCGATACACTATATTCGCATCAATCAGATGAGAGCCATCGCGCATTTATGAATGACTATCCGGTCTTCTACAGCTTCCGACGTTGCCCTTATGCCATGCGCGCACGGCTGGCGCTGGCTGTGTCAGGCATTACGGTGGTTGTGCGTGAGGTGGTACTCAAAGACAAGCCGCTAGCCTTGCGCGCGGCATCAACAAAAGCGACTGTGCCCGTATTGCAGTTGCTAGACCAGCAAGTGATTGATGAAAGCTTAGATATTATTTTTTGGGCGCTGGGACAAAATGACGCTGCGGGTTGGTTGGACTATCCGGCGACGCAAAGGCGCGAGATGGCTGCGCTGGTGGCGTCCAATGATGGCAACTTTAAATTTCATTTGGATCGTTATAAATATGCGGATCGTTATCCTGAAGACCAGGTCAATCGTGCGCTCGCAGGGTGTGAGGGCTTTTTGGCCGTTTTAGAGAGTCGGTTGCTGCAGAGTGATTACCTGTTTGGTGCGCGACTGAGCTATGCGGATATGGCGATTCTGCCGTTTGTGCGTCAGTTTGCGCTCGCGGACCGGCGCACATTTGACGGTTTGCCTTACCCCTGTTTGCGACAGTGGCTTGATGGTTTGCTGCAGGGTGATTTATTCTTAAGTGTTATGACGAAACATAAGGCTTGGCAGCCTCAAGATCCGGCGCTTTTATGGCCTGCCGGGGCGCACAGCTAGTCGCATAGAAGGCAAAGCGAGGCAGGCTAGTTTAGAGGGCACGCGATAAGTGCAGCTTAAAAGCAAGGTTCAAAGGGATAGCTCAGGAAAGTGAGTCATCAAAATTTACGGGGAGAGCATTTCATGGGCAAAAAGAACAGTGGCGGTGGGGGCGGCTCATCCTTGCAGGACCAGTTGCGTAAGGTGGGCCTGGTCAGTGAAAAACAGCTAAAGAAAGCCCAGAACGGGCTGCACCGCAAAGACGTCCGCGAGAAGCATGGTGAAGTAGATGAGAACAAGCAATTAGCGGCTCAGACTAAAGCTGAGAAGCTAGTACGTGACCAGCAGATAATGGCTGAAAAAAATCAGGTCGCTCGCGACAAAGCACTTGGGGCGCAGATCAAACAAATAATCGAGATGAATTCGCAGCGTCAAGTTGGAGACGTGGGTTATAAATTTACCGACCAGGGTGTTGTCAAAAACCTCTATGTATCTGTTGAGAACAAGACGCAGTTGAATAAGGGTTATCTGGCGATTGTTAAAGGTCCGCAGGGCTATGATATGGTACCGGAACAAGTCGCCCGTAAGATCATGGCGCGCAAAGATGGCGTGGTGCTATATCTGTTTGATCGAGACAAGCAGGCCGTGGATGAAGACGATCCCTACAAAGATTTTCAAATCCCGGATGACCTCGAATGGTAGCATTGCTAACTACTATAGAGTGTCGCGAAAATGCGCGTGAGAGCAGCATGCCTTGCTAAATAATTATTCCCATAAAAATAGCAATTCAACCCAAAACAGGAGTTTTGATAGATGCCAGATATCGCTAACGATTTAAATACGCTTGCCATGTCAGAGAAGGCGCAGCCTTTGATGGATGCGGTTATAAAACACATTAAGGAAAACGTCGAGCCGATCACCGAGGAGTTTCAATCCCTTGAGAAAGGTAAAGTTGATCGCTGGTCATGGCATCCGCGTCAGTTAGAGTTGTTAGAAGGTGCTAAAAATAAAGCAAAGGCCTCAGGATTGTGGAATTTTTTCCTGCCAGACTCCGACATGGGAGATGGCCTTACGAATCTGGATTACGCCTACATCGCTGCTGAGTTAGGTAAATACCCGCTGGCCTCTGAGACATTGAATTGTAGTGCGCCTGATACTGGTAACATGGAGGTGCTGGAACGCGTTGGTACCGAGGCCCAAAAAGAAAAATGGCTCAAGCCACTTCTCAACGGTGAAATTCGTTCGGCCTATGCCATGACAGAGCCTAACATCCCATCGTCAGACGCTAAGAACATTAGCACCAGTGCCGTTCTTGAAGGTGACGAGTGGGTGATCAACGGTGAAAAGTTCTATATCTCTGGTGCAGGTGATCCCCGTTGCAAGATCATGATTACCATGGTCAAAACCAGCCCTGATGCTGCACCCAGTCGTCAGCAGTCGCAGATTTTAGTGCCCACCGACACACCGGGAGTTGAGATACTTGAAGGTATGCAGGTGTTTGGTCAGGACCATGCTCCACGTGGCCATATGCATATTCGTTTCACGGATGTGCGGGTGCCCAAAGATAATATCCTGCTTGGCGAGGGCAAAGGTTTTGAAATCTCTCAAGTGCGCTTGGGACCAGGGCGGATTCATCATTGCATGCGTTCTATCGGTAAAGCTGAGAAGGCGCTTGAGTTGATGGTGCTGCGCTCCGGTACGCGGATAGCCTTCGGCAAGCCGATCGCCAAGCTCGGTAAAAATCTTGAAGTGATTTCACGGGCGCGAATTGAGATTGATGCCATGCGGTTGATGGTACTGCAGGCGGCTAAGGCTATGGATGTTCTAGGTAACAAGGAAGCGCGGGTTTACGTTAGTGCTGTTAAGGCAATGGTGCCTGAAAAAGTTTGTCTTATTATCGATCAGGCTATTCAAATGCACGGTGCTACGGGTATCTCGCAATGGTCGCCTTTGGCCTCCATGTATGCCGACATGCGTCACTTACGTTTTGCCGACGGTCCAGATGAGGTTCATCACATGGTAGTGGGTCGAGCTGAGTTGCAGAAGTATGATCTTTGGTAAAGTAACGCCTCCGTTGTGATGCGGATTGCGCGCTCCTCCTGGGGCGCGCAATATAGTGAGAATCCTTACCAATTTTTGCCGCTAACGAATACCTTCAACGTTTTGGGAAAGAACTTAAACAAGGTGTCATTGCTGATAACGTTGGTTTGATAGTGTTCACCGCGAAGAACCTCCACCTAAGCGACGATGGTCTACGCGCGTTATATTGCATAACGAGCTGAAAGCGCGTGATAGTCACACTGCAGGAAAATCCTATGGCTTCGACTTTCCATTAGGCGAGCCAAGCTGCTAGCCAAGAAGAATTCAACGGCACTGATCCACCGACGGGGGCATCGATACCGGCGCAATTTGCTTGTCGCGGTATTGAAGCCGTGCGCTTGACCATACGCGAGGCATTATCGATTGTGACCCTGCAACGCCAGTGTTGTTCGGTCGGATAAAGATCAAGGATAGTCATCTGTAGTTATTAGCTCCGACCTAAATACTGAAGGTTTTGACCAACGAGGCTATCAGCAACATTACTCTTGGGAGATCAGTAATAGCTTTTCCTGCAAGTACCCGTTTAGTTATAAAATTTGCTACGATCGTGTCACCGACCGTTACCGTTTCGACATCATGATTGAAGATCGGCTGTGCTTCTTTTTTCAAGAGGCAGAATACATGTTTCACGAAATGTGGCTGTTTTGGGAATGGCTGACGGTCTGGCCTGCACTTCTATCCGGAAGCGAACGCTAGTCGATACGCTGATCGAGCTTACAGGGTAGATACTGCTCTAGCCGATGCCGCCCGAGGGTTGATCTGGCAGCTCCATGGGGGGGTGATCTAGCCCGGGCCAGCTACTTTTGACAATGATCTTATCGCCGAGAGCACGAGGCAACGTGGTCGGGTGACAGTTCGGTTTATGGTAGCGTGATGATTGGCTTTCTACATTCACGCGCCATCGTTGAAGCCAGACGAGTTGACCGCTGCCGCTACAGGTTATCAGTTAGAAGTGCCGGGCAGCACCCTGCTGTCAACCCCCAGGCTAAGCTGCGCGTGCGACATTACGGTCACAGGCATTGAGCAGGGAGGTCCTGCAGACATCACCTTAACTGCGGCGAGTGAGGGCAATGCCAACAGAGCTTGTTTTGTTGCTCCATCGGCAACGTCAATGCAAGTTGCGTTAGGCCTTGCGCGGGTAATTTGAGCCTAACGGCTTTTGAATACGCGGGTTCATTCATTTTGGTTAATAATGCTGAGCACCTATTGTTACATTGATGCTGTTTCCTTCGCGGCGTCAAGACCCTTTTTATCTGGTGTCAGCCTATGGTCGCATTGATCTGTGACTGACGAGTTCTGAAGAGCGATCGGCATCTGTTTTTGCTAACAACTTACAAGACGATATTGGCATTCGGCATATTCAGTGTGGTGTTAAGGCCAAGGGTTCTGTCGTAGTGGCTAGATCGCTGAATCTCGCTTCCATGGCATTGAGTGAGAAGAGACCTTGCGCTAACGCAGAGGGCTAGAAAAGGCTTGAAAAGGAACGGTCTTCCATGCTTGCCTCCCGCGGTTTATTTGTCAGAGGTATGGCTATTTCCAGTTTCATTGCTAGTTTGACTAACAACTTCATTTCACCAACAGGTTTCGACCAAGTTCGCAACCTCGATCATACCCAACAGTTTTGCTTCGTCCTAACAGATCACTATAGATATCGCAACAAAATTAGATAAAACCGCTCTGGTCGAGCCTAACAATATCTAAAAAGCACTCTATTTATAGAGTATTAACACAAATTATGAATTCGCTCATTGAGCACAGTGCTGAGTACTATTGTGCGTATTTATAAAGTATCTGAGGTGTAATCCAAATTTGACTTTACTTCTCGGGTTCCAAGGAATATGTTCTAACGACTGGACACTTCCCGATGATGTCCGGTGCACTATAGTTGTGCAAATAATAATAAAAATATCCTGGGGGATAAACATGGTTACTCGCAAGTTGAGACCTGGTCTGGCTGTTCTAGCCGCCGCGTCTGTAGCAATGCCGACTGCAGCTCTTGCAGCCGAA
>JBLHVI010000042.1:0-27599 GCA_047630175.1 Candidatus Azotimanducaceae bacterium | reverse complement strand
GCTATGCGGAGTTCAATCTAGCCATTGACCGAGGCACCAAGTACGGTCTGCAATCCGGTCGCCGCATTGAATCTGTGCTTGCCTCCATGCCGCCCCGAGCGATTTGGCGCTACAATTGGCAGCCACAACAAGGTACGCCTGAAGCCAAGTTGTACACGGATTTTTTGCCTCGCCGCGACTGGCTGGCATAGTCGCAGTATATGGGTTGCTGAAACCCGACTACACTGGTTAATACAGCCAGGTAATCGGAGCGAGACATGGATGGCGATATACACAACTGGTATGAGCGCCTTGTCCTTGAGCAGCTCAGTATGAATATTGCGTTGAATTCTGAATTCAGTGAGGGATTGATGTCGGATATTGCCTGCATAGCGTTGAATCATTTGCCGTCTAAATATGTACGGCATTCCGTCGATATGAGCTTTTATACCTCACCCGCTGAGCGTATTGAAATGGATGCGTGTATAAACGCTGCTATTAGTGCCGCCATCGAGTTCGTCCGCAAGCATCCCGTCAAGACGTGAGAGAAATATGGTCGCCGCGTTCAGCTTGTTTCTTGCAGGCGTGAAGGGCGTTGAAAAGAGCACCTGATTCAGCATAAGGTGGATTTTTTTACTGCCCGGAATGATTATAGTGCCCGCAGAAAACGCCGTATCTCGTACCAACGAATTGATTCCATCCAGTAAGCTACCGACCATCGGCACGACAATTTTTACGGTGATGTCACAGTTAGCAGTCGAGCAAGACGCAATCAACCTGTCTCAGGGCTTTCCCGACTTTGCCGTACCTGAGGCGCTGATCGAGATGTTGGCGCATTATCTGCGTGCCGGCTATAACCAGTATCCCCCCATGACTGGCGTGCCTTATCTGCGTGAGCAGATCGCGGTCAAGAGCCAGCGTTTGTACGGTGCACACGTTAACCCCGATAGTGAAGTGACCGTGACTTCGGGCGCTACCGAGGCGCTCACTGTTGCCATACAAACTGTAGTGCATCCCGGTGACGAAGTGATTGTGTTCGACCCTGCCTACGATTGCTATGCACCAGCAGTCACGCTGTGCCAGGGGCTGACGCGTCATATCCCCCTGTTGGGGCCTGATTTTAGTATTGACTGGCAGCAACTGCGAGACACGATCAACCCAAAAACGCGTCTGGTGATTCTCAACTCACCCCATAACCCGACCGGCAGCGTTGTTGGTGAAGCTGATCTGGCAAGGTTGGCTGAATTGCTCAGAGACACGGGTATATACTTACTAGCCGATGAGGTCTACGAGCACATGGTATTCGAGGGGGCCGGTCATAACAGCGTTCTGGGTCATCCAGAGTTGCGCGAGCGCGCTTTTGTCGTGTCTTCTTTTGGCAAAACCTGTCACGCGACAGGCTGGAAAGTTGGTTATTGCATCGCGCCACCGGCGCTGACGGCCGAATTTCGCAAGATTCATCAGTTCGTGACTTTTACCACGCACACGCCAACGCAGTGGGCACTGGCGCAATTTATCGACCAGCAGCCCCAACATTACCTAGGACTATCGGCTTTCTACCAAGCCAAGCGAGATATGTTCTTAAAGCAGATGTCAGGATCCGGGTTTACTATGTTGCCAAGTCAAGGGACGTACTTCCAACTGGCCGAGTATAGTCACTTGTCAGATATGCCTGATACTGAGTTTGCTCGATTCCTGACGGTGACCACCAAGGTTGCGGCGATTCCCGTTTCGGTCTTCTGCGCAGTGCCGCCAACTGCACGACTCGTTCGCTTTTGTTTTGCTAAGCAAGATGACACGTTGCGGCAAGCCGCCGAGCGCTTACATCAGGTGGAGGCGCAACTGCATGCGCGCGAATAGCCCAAAAATTAGTCTGCTGCAAACAGCACTAGTGTGGGAAAACCCGGCTGAAAATCGGCGCCAGTTGGCGGCACAAATGACCGTGCTTGAGGCAACAGATCTTGTGGTTTTACCTGAAATGTTCAGTACGGGGTTTTCTATGGCATCGGCACGCCTCGCCGAAACGATGACCGGCCCCACGGTGACGTGGATGCGAGAGCAGGCCGAGAGCCTTAATGCTGCGGTCTGCGGCAGTCTGATTATTAGCGCCGATGGTCACTGCTATAACAGGTTCGTCTGGATGCCTGCCGACGGTAACGTAGAATACTACGACAAGAAACATCTGTTCCGTATGTCTAGTGAGCAGCAGCATTACAACCCTGGAACGCGTCGATGTGTGGTGCAATGGAAGGGTTTTCGCCTTTGTTTGCAGGTTTGTTACGACCTCCGGTTTCCAGTCTGGAGCCGTAACCAAAATGACTATGACATGCTGTTGTATGTTGCCAACTGGCCTGCGACGCGTCGCCAACACTGGCGCAGCTTATTGCAGGCGCGGTCTATCGAGAATCAATGCTACGTTGTGGGCGTCAATCGACTAGGTACTGATGGTATTGGCATCAACTATGCGGGTGACTCCTTATTATTTGACTTTAATGGGGAGCCGCTGATCGATTTACTGGATACGCCAGGCAGCGCTACTGTGGCCGTGAACTTGGAGTCCCTGCGTCGTTATCGCGAAACGTTTCCGGCTTGGCTTGACGCGGATGGTTTTGATCTTCGCGCGTATTGAGCGGGGCCCGACTTTAGGTTGTTGAGACTAGACTGTAATGACGGTAATCGAGGGTGAGTTTAGGTCTGCAGTATCATTGAAACCGCGCACTAGAAGGATAAATTCACCTAGCTCCGCTAGCCCCAAGGACTGCGCGACTCGGCGCGCTAATTCATTGGGATTGGTCTTGCCGGCTTCGTCCTCCAACAGTGGAATCACCCCCCAATAGAGCGTCATGCGGCGCAAAATGCGTTCGTCGCCGGTAATCGCCACGACGGGTGACGCGGGTCTGGCGCTGGATACGGTGGCGGCCGATCTGCCACTCTGCGAGATGACCATGACGGCATGGGCCATTAACTCCTTAGACATAAGCGCTGTTGCGTTAGCAATCACGTTCCACAAGGGCAGAGGCGGCGCTAAATTGCCCAAGCTACCTCCATAGGCACCCTGCCCCCAAAGGTGCGATTCTGTTTGCCGAGCGATGCGATCCATGATCTCGACAGCTTCAACGGCAAATTGCCCGATGGCCGTTTCACCTGACAGCATGACGGCATCGGCACCGGCATTAACCGCATGTGAAACGTCAGTGACTTCAGCCCGGGTTGGCCGTGAATGCATGATCATTGATTCAAGCATCTGGGTCGCGACGATAACGGGCTTGCCACTGGCTCTTGCCATCGCAATCAATTCAGCCTGCGCCACGGGCACCTCCTCTGGCGGCAACTCCACACCCAGGTCACCTCGGGCGATCATGATCGCATCGGAAGCCGCTAATATTTCCTCTGCGTTGGCCAAGGCCTCAGGCTTTTCAATTTTTGAGATGATGCGCGGTCCCAGTGGGTCTGTGCCAATCAAGCGTTTTAGCGCCTCAACATCGGCAGCCTGGCGCACGAATGACAGGGCAATGTAATCCACACCAAGTCCTAGTGCAAAATGTGCATCCGCCTCGTCTTTGTCTGTCATAGACGGGGCTGACACCTGTACGCCTGGCAGATTAATGCCTTTATTGTCCGATAGCGGACCACCGTGAATCACCTGACAGTTCACCTCGGTGCCTACGACCTCAAGCACCTGTAGTTCTAATAAACCATCCGCTATCAGAATACGATCGCCTGGATGTACGTCATCAGCTAAGGCGCTGTATTGCGATGGGATAAGCCCCGGTGCACCAGGCACGTCGCGCATAGTCACGACAACCTGGCTACCCTTGATTAGTTCAATACCGCCAGGGGGGAAGCGCCCGGTTCGAATTTTCGGGCCACATAGATCAGCGAGAACAGCAACTGGCAGCTTTAATTGATGCTCAACTGTACGAATATTTTGATAGGCCTGAGCATGGTCCTTGTGGCTGCCATGGGACATATTGAGGCGAAATATATTGACCCCAGCTTTCACTAACTTGGTCAGGGAATCTACGTCGCTTGATATGGGGCCGATCGTCGCCACAATCTTTGTCCGCCGATTCTTCAGTAGATCTACTCGAGTGATAATGGCCACGATACGAAATCCTTTTCCAGGTGCTGATAGTAGTTGGTATGCATTGAGATCAAGTTAGGTTAGGCGCGGTGAGCCGCTTGATTACTATAGTTGAGGTCTCCTGAGCGTTCAATTCAATGCGAGATCTCTGATAGGTGCATTTTAATAAGATCAGTGATCAACACTGGGCAGCATTGCAGCTGGGTGGTAGTCTGAAATCTCGACAACGTCTACCCGCTAACGCGTAAGGCTTAGGCGCGACGGGGTCAGTACGGTTATCTCATGACGGAGCACAAGTTATGGCTGAGTTGACAATTCCAAGAGCGCACTCCGACGAATGGTACGACTATTTAGCCGGTGTCCAGCCTGGTTACTATTACCCATGGAAGTCAGTTGTTGGGGGTGGTAACGGTGAAGACGCATTTACCCAGCTGGTGATGTCACATCTGAGCCCCGATGCATGTGTGCTTGAGGTGGGGTGCGGCCACGGTGATTTAGCGCTAGAACTTGCGCCCCACTGTCAGCAAATAATTGCGTACGACCGGGTGCCCGCCTATATCGCTATTGCGCAGGGAAATATGGCCCGCAAGAATATTCGTAACATCGATTTTAGCTGTTTCGATGCCAACGAGGGCGAGTCAGTTACCCTGCCTGTCCCTGATCAATCGGTTGATATGATCATTGGTAGACGTGCACCCCTGCACTGGATTGAAGATGCCCGCAGAGTTTGTCGGCCGGGTGCTATATTGCTTCAACTATGCCCCATGGAGGAGCCCATTCCTGCCTGGTCGAGCAAATTGCCACACAAATTGCACTATGAAAACTCGGGCCGACATACCGGTCACGGCTCGATTCATCAATCGGTAGAAAACCGCTTGCATCAGGCGGGCCTTACGCTCCACAGCGGTTGGAGCTTTGATGTTCCCGAGATTTTCATCGACAAACAAGAGTTTTATAAAATGCTGACCTGGGGATTGGCGGCCA
Source organism: Candidatus Azotimanducaceae bacterium (assembly GCA_047630175.1). Classification (GTDB taxonomy): domain Bacteria; phylum Pseudomonadota; class Gammaproteobacteria; order Pseudomonadales; family Azotimanducaceae; genus UBA4582. Next base: position 22,552 of record JBLHVI010000042.1, on the reverse strand, counting down.
GCGAAGTTGCCAGTTTTGAGGAGCTTGCACCGCGCATCGACAGCATTTACACGCGTTATGGTGATGCCGACGGCATCACGCTGCGCCACTGCCGTTTTCTTTGGCAAGCATTTATCACAAAATAATGCGCCATTCCTGATACTTCGGGTATCCATTCATTCTTTTTTGCCCGTAAGGCTCTATAATCAAACGTCTTTCGACGCGAGGAGCGCCTCTTGTTGTATTTTCTTGGCCAATATCTGGCAGAGTCCATTGGCCCGTTTCGGTTACTGACCTCCTATATCTTTCTGGCCGGGCTCGGCACGGCACTTGGCGCCGTGGCGACCTGGTGGCTACTGCCGCGACTCTGGTATGTGCTGCCCACTGATCGCGGCCGCGCATTTGCAATCGACGCCGACAAGAGTATCGGCAAGCCCGTTAGTGCGGGGGTCCTGTTTATACCAATCTTTGTTGTGATCAGTTTATTGGTCGTGCCTTTCCATTGGCAATTTTTGCAAATTTCCTTGTGTGTATTGGCGGCGATGACCGTTGGCTTTCTGGACGATCGGGCGATTGGGGGTTGGAGTGAATATCGACTAGGTGCGCTGGATCTTTTGATTGCACTGGCCGCGTCAATCATCATCTGCCAGATGGAACCCTATGTGATCTGGTTACCTTTGCTCAAAGACGCGATCGTTATCAGTCCGTACCTGTTTATACCGGGCGCGACGGTGCTCATTTGGGTCGCAATTAATGCGACTAACTGCACTGATGGCGTTGATGGCCTGTCAGCGAGCCTTTCAGGTATGGGGTCGTTTTTTCTGGGGATAATTTTGTATGGCATTGTTGGTCATGCGGCGATTTCGAGTTACCTGCTAGTACCTCATTACGAGCAAGCTGCCGACTGGGCGATTATGGCATTTGTGCTAACGGGATGTCTGGCGGGCTACTTGTGGCATAACAGCTACCCTAGCGCGGTACTGATGGGCGATGCTGGTTCCCGGCCAATTGGTTTGATGCTCGGCGTGCTAGTGCTTGCCTGCGGCAATCCCTTCCTGATTCTTGTGGTGGCTTTTATGGTACTGGTCAATGGTGCGACAGGTATGGTGAAGGTCGCGCTGCTGCGCTTTTTCAAGATCGGTATTTTTCGTCAGATTCGCTACCCGCTGCATGACCACGTGCGCCACAATATGGGCTGGTCTAACACGCAAGTATTGGTCAGGTTCATGTTATTGCAGGCGGTGGGCACACCGATACTAATGGTCTTGTTACTGAAAATTCGTTAAGTCGTGCCCATGGCCACGTTACTTTGCGGGTTTTCTTAGCGCGCTGTACTGCTGCTAGCGCGCGTCAGGTTGTTGATGGTTCATTTTTGAACCGTCATTGATCTGCAGGGTTGATGAGCGAGGTCAATACATGGTCTTCCCAGCGGCCATTGATCTTAAGGAATTGTTCAGCCTGACCTTCAATCTTAAAGCCCAGACGTTGCAACAAATCGCCGCTGCGATGATTGTGAGGCAAATAATTGGCCATCACCCGATGCAGGTGCAGATCGTCGAAAATATACGCGAGGCTGGCTTGTAAAGCTTCGAACATAATCCCTTGACCTTGCCAGCGTTGTGCCAGCGCGTAGCCCAGATGGCAGCTCTGAAAGGTGCCACGCACAATATTGGTGTAGTTGCAGACCCCCAGCACCTCGCGTGCGTCAGGGTCGAGGATTGCAAGGCTTATGCTATGTCCTTGGCGAAAGTCCCTGAGCGCGAGTCGCAACTGCATTTGCCAGAACACTTCAGTATAGAATTCCTTGGAGCGACGGGGTTCCCAGGCCAGAAGGTGGGCCTGATTGTCGCAGCGAAATTGTGTCATTAAGTCGGCCTGAAAAGGCGCGAGTAGCGTCAGGCAGGTCCTCGGCGTTGTCAATAGTGGTAGTTTGGAGGGACTCATCATTAATGGTGTTTGGCCGCTAAGTCTGCGGGATCGCTCAATCCAGCTGCGGCGCTACGCAACCCAGCTACGGCGTTTTCCTTTAGATACAGGCGACAACCATGGGATTGCAGATCCAATGTAGCGCCGGGCGGCAAGCGGAACCAGTCAAATGCCTGCAAGGCTGTACTTTTTAAGTCAAACTGAAAGTCGAGTCGGCCATCCAATAAAAACCCCTCGATGCCGCCGTCGAAGGTCTGGTTTAAATGACTGCCCTGAGGTAATTCCAACACCCGGGTTTGGACGTCGCCATACTGGCCAAGCAGACGGTTAGGGAATGGTGACGCGTCGCTTGGTTCGATACCATGCCAATTGACAGCCACTTGGTTTGCATGGGGGTATTGGCGTAGTTTGACGAACAACAAGCAGCCCTTGACGGAATATGGCGCGTGGCAGAAGCCTTCTGGATTCAGCAACCAAGTGCCTGCAGGCCAGTCGCCTCGGATGTCTGAGAAAATACCCTCGAGAACCAAAATCTCCTCACCCTCAGGGTGTTCGTGTTGGCTAAAATGCGAACCCGCTTGATACTTAACCAGCGAGGTGACTTGGCCTGATTCAGCATCACCCACCAAGTGGAACCGCTTTCGAAGTACCTGCTTTGACGGGCTTTGAACCCACGGTTGATGCTGACTCTGAATCAAGCAGGGTTGTCGCATATCCATGTTGATCAATTATTCACCATACTCGTGGGCGTGTAAGTGCAGGGATTCTAGCGCACTGCTGCTGCAACACGTTGATGTTCGAAAACAAGCAAGGCAGTCTCCAGCTGTTCGCCAAAGAATCGACCTTCCTGAGATTTTTCTAACTCGGCCAAAACAAAGCCGAATTCGATGGCTAATCGCTCATTATCCGGATGTTTTAGCATATCAGACAAATACACATAACCCCTGAGCATCAACTCGCTCTCCCGGGTTTGGGCGGCAATAGCGAATCGGGTGCCCTCGACAAACGCGCGTCGGGCCCGCTCGTAATGTCCGACCGCGAGGTGGTGCGCGCCCATCAGCCACCAAGCGCGACTCATAGGCAGGTCACCTTTGCGCAATTGTTTTGCAAGGCGCATGTTGGTTTTTGCCAAGTCTTGGCCTTGCGCTAAATAAACTGCTGGGATATCAATCCCCTGTGCTTGCCAACCAGGCCAGCAGAATGATGATAGATTGTATGCCAGCATTTTCGATCGTGAAGTCAGCACATGGGCCAAGGCTTGATCGTGCCCTGCCACTCGACGTGCTTCTGTGAGGCCAAATTGAATGCCGGCGCGCCCAATCAATAAGGCGGCGTTGAGGTTCTTACTCTGCCAATATAGATCTCGCACCACGAGTTCGAACACGTGCATGGCGTCCTCTGCTGTAGGTCGGCTAAGAATAATCTCGATGGCGCGCTGGGTATCTTCCCTCGCCATGGTGATCATCGCCGTTTCCTTGGCTTGTTCATAATTTTGTAGCGAATCGGCCTGCAGCGGTAATGCCGTCAGGATCGTTAATATTAGGAGCGTGTAGGCGACCATGACACGGGGCGTTATGCTGCGCGCTAGGCACGCCGCTTGAAATTGCCCGGGCATCAGCGAAGGCGGCGTAAGATGTCGGGTCATCTGCATTAAGTGATCACGTCAAGGTTCAGCACAGTATAGGTGATGGCATGCGTTGAGTCGGTAAATTCTGCCGTCTTGCGAAACCCAAAACCTGCGTACAACGCTAATGCCCGTTTATTGAATTGAGCCACGCTCAAGCGTAGCTGAGGGGCGTAAAAGTGCGATTGGCTAAAGGCTAGAATCGCTGCAAAGAACGCCGCGCCTTGACCCTGAGCCGTTAAATCCGGCCGCATGCCAAGGCCGATATCCAGTGCTGCTTCGGTGTAGTCGCCGCCCAGCACCTGACCATCGATGCCAAAGGAGCAAAAACCACAGAAATTTTGCTGGCTGTCGACAATGGCATGGAATGCATAGATTGGGTTGAGGAACTGCTGCAAGTACTGATCTTCGCTCAGGCCAATGTCGGGTGAGTTATAGAAATCATAGGGTGCGGTGTAGCGCCAACGCAAAATCTGTCGGGCATGATCGTCCGTCAACGGGATAATGGTATATTCGGCCATCTGATGTGGCTCTGGCATGTATTTGGCTAGGATCATGTCGGTTTAGGTTATAAAGTGCAATCGACGCAGGGCTACATCACACGGAATGATAGGATCGATACCACTATGCTGCAGTTAAGACTTATTAAGGGATTGCTATTGCTGACCACTCTGGCTTGGACGGCGCAGAGTCATGCTGCCGAGAGCGGCACAGAATGGGCCTCAGCTTTAGCCGATGGCTCAACCCTGCCGATGATTGAGGCGCCTGATACCCAAGGTGTGTTGCAAACGAACGATACTTTAATGGGTGAAAATGGCTTGCTGCTGCAATTCAACCGCTCCAGTGACTGGTGAGGCTACTGCAAAAATCAGCTCGTGCAGCTGGAATCAGTTAAGCAAACACTCGCGCCTCTGGGCGTTAACGTGGCTGCCATGACCTATGATGCGACCGCGACCAATGCGCGATTTAAGGCGAAAAATAAGATTACGTATCCCTTGCTATCAGACGTCGATACTCGGCACGTTGTGGCATTCGGTATTCTCAACGAACAATATGCGCCTGGGCATCGTTTTTACGGCATCGCTCATCCCGGTATGCTGCTGGTAGGTTCTGACGGTAAGATTATCAGGCGTTTTGCGGAGGCGAATTTTCGTGAGAGGCCAGATTACGAGGAGGTTCTTGACGCAGTACAGACTTGGTTACAAGGCCGGCCTAGCGCACGCTCCGATGCTGCATTGGATTAATTACGTTCTAGCAAATTAGGCCTGTAGGGTCTCGGAGTCATTATGCATCGTTGGATTTTTATTCTGGGTAGCCTCTGGTTGTTGCCCTTGCAGGCGCAAACTCTTGATTGGCCAACGCTTGAGCAGCGGGCACTGCAAACACTCGTCGACTTGATACAGATGGATACCTCCCAGCCAGCTGGCAATGAAATCCTCGCCGCCAACTATCTTAAAGCCCGCCTTGATGCGCAAGGTATCGAGTCGACTATTTATGAAGCAGCGCCCGGCCGGGCGAGCATTGTTGCGCGGCTCAAAGGCAATGGCAGTAAGCGCCCGATTTTGCTCCTGGGCCATACAGACGTGGTCACTGTCGAGCCGGAAAACTGGTCGTTTCCGCCCTTCTCGGGAACCGTCAGCGATGGCAAGGTATTCGGTCGTGGCGCGGCCGATGACAAGGGCATTGTGGCTGTCGCCTTTGAGATTTTTCTGGCATTGCAGCGCAGTGGCGTTGAGCTTGACCGGGATGTCATTTTCCTCGGTGTGGCAGATGAAGAAGGCGGCGGCGGTCTTGGCATCACCTACCTGATCGAGAATCACTTTGCAGCTATCGATGCTGAGTTTGCTATCAATGAGGGTGGCCGAGGAACGATCGATCCGACAACGGGGCAGTACCTAAGTTTTGAAATTGGTACGGCGGAAAAGACACCTCGCCGCGCTCGCCTAGTTGCCAATGGTCGCGCTGGGCATGGCTCGGTGCCAACTCGGGATAACCCCGTGGGTGTGTTGGCTCGCGCTGTTGGCCGATTGTTTGAAACACCCCTGCCCATGCGCCTAGACGAGACAACCCGAACATTCTTTGAGCGTCTAGCACTCACCCGCCCGGAGCGTGAAGCGCACGTGTATCGCGCTATTCTAGGGCCCAACCCCTCCTTAGCCGTACAAGCGCAGCTACAGGATATTAACCCTTCTTATTTCTCCATAATTCGCACGTCGGTGGTGCCAACAATTTTTAATGGGGGTTATCAGCGCAATGTCATTCCATCTAGTGCCGAAGCGACCCTAGATATCCGGGCGCTACCCGGGGAGGACCCGGAAGTTCTATTTGAGGCCCTGCGAAATATTATCCAGGATCCCAGTATTGAGATCATTCCCATGAAGGTTACACGGCCCGCTCACCTGCCTTCGCCGCTATCGACGGAATTGTTTCAAACTTTTGAAGCGGTGATAGCTGAACGCTATTCCGGCGCGGTGGTATTGCCCAGTCTGCTGACCGGCGCCACCGACTCGGCGCAATTGCGTGCTGTTGGCATAGCCACATATGGTTTTGGTCCCGGGTTGGTGGTGGGCGACAATAACGGCGTCCATGGTAACGACGAATATTTGCGCATTGTTCCGTTTAATGATTACTTGCGGCTAATGTGGGAAGTCGTTTACCGGGTTGCCGCCTCGGCTGCTGTTAACGACGCTTAGATCGCTATGTTCGACACATAATTAAACCATTAATTAACCGAGATGCCTGTGCTGCTATGAAGTTACTGATTGCGATGATGAGTCACGAGACCAATACCTTCTCACCGGTGCCTACTCTGTTGGAACGTTTTGGTAATGGTTCTGCCCCGCCCGAGGGCGAGCAGGCGTTACATGAACTGAGCGGGCGAGCACTGGCTATGGGGGGCATGATCGCGGTTGCGCAGGCAGTTGGCGCCGAGATCGTCACGCCCATTGCTGCGGGTGCACCGCCCTCTGGTCCCGTTGACGATGATGCCTATCGCTATATTGCTGATACTATTTGCGCTGCTGCAGCGGGCTGTGATGGCATTTTGCTAGAGCTTCATGGCGCAATGGTGACAATGAGTCTAGAGGACGGCGAAGGTGAGCTGCTGTCGCGACTGCGGCGTTTGTATCCGCATATGCCCATTGGTGTAGCGCTAGATATGCATGCCAATCTTTATCCTGCCATGGTCGAGAACGCGACGGTGATCACAGGCTTTCAAACCTACCCGCACGTTGATATGTTCGAGACCGGCGAACGCGCTGCGCGGGCCCTGGTCGCGGCCATGCGTGGCGAGATCAAACCGACGATGCGCTGGGGTAATTGTCCCATGTTGCCTCATGTGATGCGTCAAGGCACTGATGATGAACCTAATAAGGCCCTGCAAAAACGGGTTGCTGAGATGGAAGCCAACGACGCTGTGGCAGTCTGTCTCTTTACAGGTTTCCCTCATGCAGACATTCTTAATGCCGGACTCAGTGTCGTGGTCACTACGGATAATGATCCCGCGCAAGCCGAGGCCTTGCGTGATGAGCTGCTAGAGATGGCGTGGGCGCAGCGTTCAGCATTTGTTTATGAACCGACACCACTCGCCGTTTCTGTCGCCGAGGCAGCGATTGCCGGCGCGCGAGAAGGCGCCGGTGAAAATAGCGGACCTGTCATCCTCTTAGATCACTACGACAACACTGCGTCGGGTGGCAGCATGGATACTACCGAGGTGCTGCGTGAAATTCTTCGTCAGGAACTCGACGACGTGGCAGTGTTTGCTATTCACGATCCTGTGGCTGTGCAGGATTTGATCGCTGTCGGTGTTGGGCAAACGGCAACGGTGACAATAGGCGCCCATTTTTATCTTGACGCACTTGCGCAGCAAAGCCAGCCCTTAACGGTCAGTGGCCGTGTGCAGCTGATCAGCGATGGTCATTACACGGTAACGGGCCCTATGAGTACGGGATCGCTAATTAATATGGGCACCACAGTGGTGCTGGATACAGGCAAAGTACAGATCATCATTATCAGTCGGCATGTGGAGCCATTTGACCTGGGGTGTTTTACCAGCTTGGGTATTGACCCGCTCAAAAAGCGCTACCTGATGCTTAAAAGCCGCATCCATTATCGCGCCACATTTATGCCTATCGCCAAACAGATCATTGAGTGTGCCGGTATTGGTGTCTGCACCTCAGACTATAGCCAGCTGCAGTTCCGCCATGTGCGGCGTCCAATTTATCCACTAGACAATATTAACTCAGTGGGTTTCCGCGAGGGCTTTCCGGCGGATTAATCAGCCCTCGCGCTATATACCAACAAGCTAAGTGATGCTGTAGCCGCCATCTACGGGCAGAGAAATGCCTGTCACGAAGTTCGAGGCCGCAGACGCTAAGAAGACGGCAGCGCCTGCAAACTCCTCCGGTTGACCAAAACGCCCTTCCGGCGTTCGGGCAATAATCATGTCATAGAAGGCCTTGTTGTCCATGACGGGTGCCGTCATCTCGGTGCTAATCCAGCCCGGTATAATAGTATTCACCTGAATATTGTGCTGCGCCCATGCAATCGCCAAGGACTTCGTCAACTGAATAACGCCACCTTTGCTGGCTGAATACGGCAATACATCGGCTGAGCCGAAGATAGAGTACATAGAGCCAATATTGATGATTTTGCCGCCACCGGCAGCTTTCAGGTGGGGTTGAACTGCTTGGGAAAACTTCAGTACCGACTTAAGATTAATATCAAGGACTTGGTCCCAGATATCATCTGGGATTGTTTCAGGTGGCCCGCCGCCCGCTATTCCCGCATTGTTGATGAGGATATCGATACTGCCGAACTCCGCGACGGCAGCCGCTACACAACGGTCGATATCCACTTGGATGGCGACGTCGCACGTCATGCCTACAATCGGACGCTGTTGACTCTTAAAGTGCGCCACAACGCTCTTGTTCTTTGTGTCATTGCGGCCAAGGATGACAAGGTTGGCGCCCGCATCCGACAAACCTTGAGCGATGCCCAGACCAATGCCGCCATTCCCACCTGTAACAATGGCCGTTTTACCGTGTAGATCAAAGAGTTTCATCCAGAGTTCCATGCTTGGTTTAGGTTGCTCATATGATACCTGAGGAGCTTGCTAAAAACAGTCCAGGTGGATCGGAAGGTGACTGGTACTGGCGGCACGGTGGGTGGATACAAACGCCGGATAATGCCTCGACCCTAAAAAATACCAGATTCGATCCCGGCCGCCATGAGCAGGCCAAATTCTTCGCACTGGGCGAGTATCTCGGCCGACAGTTCGCCGCGAGAAATGATCGGTTCCTGAACTTCCTTAAAAGGGTAGCCGCTACAAATTCTTCGCAAGCTGCTGAGTGCGCCGGTGCCGTCGTTGGAAGCGCTAATAAAGATTCCGAAAGGCAGGCCCTCGACCTTGCCTTCTGCCGGATAAAAGGTGCGCTCAAGAAAGTCCTTCATCATCCCTGACATATAGCCGAAATTTTCAGGTGTCCCCAGTACCAGGCCGTCGGCCCATAGCAGATCGTCTATATCTGCTTCGCGTGCTTGACGCATACGCACCTCGATGTCGACGTCCTCATGCTGGGTGCCTTGCCATACAGCGGCCGCCATTTTGCCCGTACTGCCATCCTTGCTGTGATAGACAATCAGTAAATGTTTCACGTTTGGTTGCACATGTTGGCTCCGTGGTGGAATTAAACCGTGACTGTCTCCAAACGGATAATATTGCCCGAGACAAACCGGTAGTTTGGTACTTCAAGGTTCAATGGTGCGGCGGCATCCTTCAGCACGCGTCCAGCCAAATCATAGTTGCTTTGATGGCAAGGGCATTTAAAGCCAATACCGTCGTCGTTGACTGCGGCCACTTCGCACCCCAAGTGGGTGCAGTTACTGTAGCCAACAAAAATATCATCACGTAGTGAGCGAAAACCGTTAACGGCAAATGCCGGCTGGCTGGATTCCACTGAGTCTGGGTCTTTGAGTACCAGCTCGGCAGCCGCAAGTACTTGCTGCATAGCCCTGGTGCGGCGTTGTATGTAGAGGTTACGACCACGCCAGCGGACGAGGCGCGCTTCGCCAGCTTTGAGCGTCTCGAGCGAAACATCCATACTGGTATCCTCCGTAAAGCTCGGAATCCAAGATTTTACGAACGGATAAGTCAAAAACCCCAGCCCGCTCAACGTAAAGCCTTGCACAATCCGGGTCAGTATCCAGCGACGCTTTATTGTGGCTGCCTCGGGGGTCCCGCGGGGTGGTTTCATAATCGATATACCTTGGCTGCTGTGTCGTGAAACAGGGCTTGACGATCTGCTACATCGAGGCCCTTGGATAATTTTTTAAATGCGTTCCAGAGTACGGCGTAGGAGCACGATTCGCCATCGACTGGAAAGTTACTCTCAAACATACAGCGACGTGCACCGAAGGTTTCGATGCAGTGTTCGTAGTAATGCCCCGTGATGTCGACGAGTTCATCGGATGAAGGTGGATGACTGCGCTTGTGCCAGCCATAGCCGTTCACCTTCATGTTGATGCCGCCTAGCTTAAGATATACGTTCTGACAGTCGTTTAGTTCAGCCATACTTTCCCGCCAAGCGGAAAAGACGGCTTCATGCTGGTTAGCAAAAGGACCGATGCCAAGTGGGCCTCCAAAGTGGTCAAGAATAATGGTGATGTTAGGGAAAGTGCGCGCCAAGTCTGCAAATTCTTCTAGCTGGTGATGGTAAAAAAACGCATCAAAGCTCAAGCCTAACTCACCGAGGACAGCAAACCCCTCGCGGAATGTTGGGTCTAGCATCAAGCTCTTTGCTGGTTGGCTGTGGGAGTTACGGATAACGGGTGATTCATGCCAACCAGCACCGTGGCGAATGCCGCGAAAGCGATTTGGGCTAGCGGCCATAAGGGCCTCCAATACCGGCTTTACCCCGCGCCCTAAGGTTAGATCAGCATGACCGACAATGGCACTGGCAACCTCGGTGGGTCCAAACTGGCGGCTGGCGCTCATAGCGGCGATACCCTGAACAAACTCTACCTCACCTACGGGTCGCATGTGCTTGCTGCCCATCGCTCGGTACATCGCACCACACTCGACGAATACCGTTTTCTCGATACGATGCCCTGAACCGGTATCGCGCAACAACTCGTCGAGTAAATAGCGGCTTCCTGGATAGTCCCAGAGGTGGTGATGAGGGTCAATAATAGGTAAGTCGGGCTCAATAATGTCTTCTTCGACGAGAGCAAGCCAGGCTGCATTATTCATGGTCAATATCTCCTTTCCGGGCGTGCACCCACATTTTTGTGGTTTAGCCAGAATCAGCGCTAGACCGCGCTTTGACTGCATGATGATGGCCTAATAGCGGTGATCATGATAGCGTTGTCGCAACTTGTCCAGTATCGGGTTTTAGCATGAAGTATTCAGCCTTAGCGATTGATCTGGACGGCACTTTGCTTGTCGGTGAAGACCTATCGCCGCGCAATCGAGACGCTGTCGCAGCAGCCCATAAGGCAGGTTTGGCCGTCATCATTGCCACTGCCCGTTGGCGGCATATGGCTCAGCGAATTGCTAATGAGATCGGCCTCAGGCAGCCAATCATTGCTTGCAGCGGCGCTCAAGTTTATCTACCAGACACGGGCAGGGATATTTTTGACCATCGCCTGCCCGCCGAATTTGTAGAAGAGCTCTACGCACTATGCAACAGCCAGCGCTGTATCGCGACCGTGACCATCAAAGATGAGGTCATCCTCAAACTCGATGGCGAGCCTGACCCAAATTTGCTATCTGATGAGATGCGCTGGGCCCCACAGCTCTCTGTGATCGAGCATGCGGCGCCGCGAATCGCCGCGATTCAAGGGTCGGCCATCACCGCCATCGTTAAAGGCGATATGAAAGCGCGTTACGCCGATCAGGTAAATATTTATGACTCTATTGGACCGAGCGGCAAGATTGTCATTACTGTCACCGCCAAGGCCGCCAACAAGGGTGAGGCCTTGTTGGTCAGTTGTCAGCACCTAGGTATTGACCCAGCAGAGGTGATTACCTTTGGTGATGCAGAGAATGATATCGAGATGTTTAAGGTCAGTGGCGCTTCAGTGGCGATGGGCCAGGCAAGTGACGCTGTCAAACACGCCGCTACTACGGTGACCGCTGCGAATACCGAGGATGGCGTTGCTCAAGCGATCGAGCGCCTGCTACGACGCGGTGCACCTTGAGTATGTCGCACTCAACGTTCAACTTCACGGCCAGCGATGGTCATGGCGTGTTCTGTTATCGCTGGTTACCCGCCGGTCAGCCTCGGGCGATTATCCATCTTGCCCATGGAATGGGCGAGCACAGCGGTCGGTACCATTGGACAGCAGAACAGCTTAGCAAGGCTGGTTATGCGGTATATATGGATGATCACCGGGGCCACGGCAGAACAGCCACGACATTGGGTGATTTTGGCGATGATGGGTGGAATCGAGCGCTGGCAGATTTGCTGGAAATGAACCAGCAATATGCTAAAGACTATCCAGGCGTCCCCGTAGTGCTGTTTGGTCACAGTATGGGTTCTATGTTGGCAGAGCAGTATATTGCGCTTTACGGAAACACGTTGGCTGCTGTTGTCATTTCTGGGAGTCCTGGATTTGCGAACCCCGTACTGTCATGGATACTGCGGCTGATTTGCCGATTTGAGGCGTGGCGACTTGGCCCGTTAAAGGAGAGCGCCGTGCTGCAGAATGTCATTTTCGGAAGTGCCAATAAGGCCTTCGAGGAGGGTATTGAGAACGCAAATGGATTCGAGTGGCTAAGTCGCGATAGTGATCAAGTGCAGACCTATGTAGACGACCCGCTGTGCGGCTTTGTGCCCTTTGCCGCGAGTCTTAAGCACATTTTTGATGGTGCTGCCTGGACTCAGCGCAAAGCCAGCGTTGCGCAAATACCAACGCACCTGCCGTTGTACTTGTTCTCAGGCAGCGCAGACCCGGTCCACAATGAGATGCGAGACATGAATCGGCTGCTTGAGCGCTATCAACAGGCGGGACTAAGTGTGCAAACCCGCTTTTACCCCGATGGTCGGCATGAGATGTTGAACGAGACTAATCGTGCTGAGGTTGTCCACGACACACTGGCTTGGCTAAATGCACAGTTTCCTGCGGTGGTGGCGAGCTAAAATGTGCTGTGTGGTCCGTAATATGCTGTGCTCGCGCTATCCGCGCAGCGGCCTAGCTGAGATCTGGTGTGTTGGTCTTTTCAGTCATTGCCAGACTGGGATCAATCACATAGTCCCAGCGGGCGGCGTCAGCCCCATAGGTTAAGACCCGCTGATGGACTGCGTTCAAGGCGTTGTAAATCATTTGTGTCGCGTCTGGCACTGATGTGCCCGCGGGCAAGTAGATGGGTGGCTGAATGTTTGCCGTTACGGGGCCGGGAGTGACTTCGCGAGATCCTTTAGGGCGTAATTTAGCCAGTCCGGTAAGATACACTGGCACCACCGGTACATTGCAATCCAATGCAAGAATCGACACGCCGTGCTTGAAGCGGGATAACTTGCGACTTGTAGAACGGGTACCCTCGGGAAAGATGGCAAGATTAGCGCCCTGCTCCAGCAACCATTTGGAATAGTCCAACGTGGCTGAACCGCCACCGCGTCGAATCGGGAAGTTACCGCCAATCAACGAGTTATACCACGGCTGTAGCGCCAATTCCTTGCGCCCGCCACCATCCTTGAGAAACCAGCGATCTGCGGCAGCGCCGAAATAGATATTCCACTTCACCCGTTGGGGTAGGCAATGGAATAACGCTAGCGCATCAAAATGGCTGGTGTGATTTGCCACAGAAATACTGGGCCCTTTGATGCCTTTGAAGTTTTCCATGCCGGTAACCGTGAACGGTTTGGCATAACGCCACATATGTTTTGAATAGTGATACCAGCGAAAAGACAGGCGAATCAGTTTAGCCCACCACTGGACTTGCCAGCGATGGGGACCGTCAGTACGTATCTCTTGACCTACCATGCGCTGGAACAAGGGGAAATCAATGGCGGCAAGTAAGGTAGTGTCCTCGGCGCTAGTCAGTTCTTCATGTAAGGCCGCTTTTTGTGCCCGGGAATTATCTGACACCTCAAACACGGTGCAGTGATCGTACTCGCCGAGCAGGTGGTAGTCCTCGAGAATAGTGGCTTCATAGTCTTCGAGGACCCGGCGTATGCCGCGTAATTTGTCAGGTTCTGCTAAAATTTCTCTCATTGCCGCGGCGCGCAAACGCGACAACAGAACATAGGCTGGCATGGGCTAATCCCCGCCGGGTGCTTGCCCCGAAAGAATACCGACAAAATCATCGACGCTGATAGCGGGTAGTGTCGTGATCTTGATGGAGCCCCGTGAGCCGAGTTCCACCGCCAGCCGCGCCATGACCTCATTGGTGGGCGCCTCGATGATATTGACGAAGTCATAGCCGCCCATTACCGCGTACTGGGCAAGCACCCGAGCACCCATTGACTCGACTTCTTTATTGACTTCTTTCAAGCGCTCGGGGCGCTCCTTGAGTGTCTTGCGGCCATCATCAGTGAGTGTGCTTAACATAATGTAAGTTGCCATGTTTCTCTCTCATCTGTTTGATTTTAATCATTATTGAATGCGATAAATTAAGCAAAAGTAACGACACTCGAACACGATTGCTACTCCAACACATACCTGCCTGGCGCACGATCAATGGGCATGTAATCGGCTGAGCCCAAGGTCTCGACGGCATCAACCTCGTCTCCCGAGCGTTGTTTCAGCCACGCTATCCAGTGCTCACGCCAAGAGCCAGGATAGAGTTCCGCTTGTTGAATCCACTCTTCGCTGTCTGCTGGCAAGTTGGGTGCTATCCAGTACTTCATATGTTTATTCGGTTTGTTGCTGATCGTCTGAGTATGATTTTGGTTTGTGAGAACGAATTCGACATTTCCCCCCAACAATTGCGCGGTGCGGTAACACCCGCGCCAAGGGGTAATATGGTCGGTGCTACCGGCCATAATGTACGTGTCATATGTGATCTGCGATAGATCAATAAGTTTGCCAGCGATGCGCAGCTCTTTTTTAGCGAGTTTGTTGTACCAAGCAAGATCCAAATAGTCGCATTGCAGACCTGCGGGCACCCGCGTGTAGTCCATAGACCAGAACAACAAGGGATGCTGCGGCGGTTTCATGCCTAGCAGGTAATTGTCCCGGAAGAACGACATGACACTCTCCTCGGGGGTCAACCAGGCGAACATCTCAAACACCTCTTTCTCATCAAAGATGCCGAGCGCATTGATCCTAGCTTTCTGCGCCTCGATAGAGCGCTCGGAAACGAATAAGCCGAAGTCGCTATCTTCGGGTCGATTGTCGAGAATGTTCACGAACAAGGAATGCGAATTGATGACATCCCTGCCCTGAGCCTGAAGCAGGCCAACAGCGGCGCCAGTTGTAATCCCTCCGGCGCACAGGCCCATCAGGTTTATTTTCTCGTGACCGGAGATCGCGCGGATGACGTCGACACCTTCAATGACGGCCTCAGCGTAGGTCTGCAAATCCCAATCGCGATTTTCTATGGTGGGATTACGCCAACTAACCGCATACACGGTGATGCCAGCACCCATCAACTCCTGAAAGAGGCTCCTGTCTAAGGTCAGGTCGCCTAAGTAAAAGCGATTAACTTGACTGAACACATACATGAAGGGCCGCTCATGGACCTTTGGGGTTACGGGGGAATACTGGATCAGCTCGAGAAGTTCGTTGCGAAAGATTACAGATCCCTTCGAGGCGGCCACATCTTTGCCAATAACAAAGGCGTTACGATCAGCCACTGCGGGATAGCCATAGTTATGGCGCAAATCATCAATAAAGTTGCGGGCACCATTTACCAGGCTCTCACCGCGTGAGTCCACCAAGTTTTTCATGGCTTTTGGGTTGCCAAACAAGCTGTTAACCGGGGCGATCAAATCACGCATGATATGCAGCAAAAATCTGGCCCGCTTGTCATTCATGGGCTCTAGTTCGCTCTTATCAAGCCAATCCTCGAGGGCATGGCCCCAGGCCATATAATATTGTGCAACACGCTTGTAAAAGGGGTTCTCAAGCCAGGCGGGGTCCGAAAAACGTTTGTCGGCACTCGGGTCGAGTTGGCTGAAACCCAAAATGATAGCTGCGGTCTCTGTGGCAAACTGCTGCCATACCTCCGTCAGCACCTTAGGACGAGTACTCAGACGCTCAAGCATATCCTTAGCTGCGTCCATAATTTCTTCCCGGTCAATTCCCATGGCCAGGTTGAGGGCCACGCTGATGCCCTTGGTTCCTTTATCCGATAACTCGTCTATGGCATCTACCATCATTGTTCCTTGTGGAGCATTCGTGTCCGGTCAATTAGCCCGACATTCTTATGTGCGTCCGGACGGCAACACGTTAGTGACTTGTACATGAATCAAGCCGGTGGCGCAATTTGATTTGTGGGTTTGAGAAACTAAAGTCGGGCGCCGCCTCGGACCCCGAGGCTGGCGCCGGTTGTCGCAGGTTGGCTACCAGTGACCAACATTTGGCATAGATGCCCAGGGCTCTTTGACCGCGAGGGCTTGCCCCGCCTGTAATAGCTCGATAGAGACGTTGTCGGGCGAGCGCACAAATGCCATGTGACCATCTCGAGGCGGCCTGTTGATAATGACACCGGCGTCTAGCAGATGCTGGCAAGTGGTGTAGATGTCATCGACAGCATAGGCCAGGTGGCCAAAGTTACGACTGCCCTCGCCCAGTTCATCGCCGTCCCAGTTATAGGTCAACTCGATCTGCGCGGTGGAATCGCCGGGGGCCGCCAGAAAAATTAACGAAAATCTGCCCTCTTCGTGATCAAAACGGCTTAACTCCTCAAGCCCTAGATGTTGACAATAAAATGCCAGAGATGCGTCAAGGTCATTGACCCGCACCATCGTATGTAGATATTTCATAACGACTGTCCTTGTACGTAACACGTAATGAGTGAGAAACGAATGGCAGCATAAATACCTGCCGCTCTGGACACAAGAGGATGTCAACTGTCCGGCCATATCAGCAGCCATAGTTTGTCAGCTAATTGACGTTCTTATCTCGATTTTCATCCTGATAGATAAAATCAATAGAAATTTGACGATGTCATAATCTGGTCTATAACTAAGTGATATGAAGGCGAAAAATTGACGCTGCTATGTCTACCCTCGCCGGGCAGACAATGCTCTCGTAAAGAAGATGGCAGCAGTGACGTGTATTAATCGATCAGTCTGGTGCACACAGGTTTGATTGAGCAGGTGAGACTACGTGATGAAAGATACCTCCGAAAACAAGCCCGGCTCAAGCCGTAAAACGTCTCGAAAAGCACTCGAGTATCGTGTTTATTGGCTGGAGCGTAAGCTCACGCTGCAGCAGAGTGATCAGCTGCGTGCGGAGAATATTGCAAAGATCGAGAACCTGCCCGCCTCGCCCATGAAGGAGCTGCTGCACCTGAATAATGAATTCCAACGCGCCAATGAACAGGCCCGAGGGCTTAAAGAGCTGACGCAGGAAATAAATAACGATACGCTCAAAGCCAATGAGCGTGGTCAGCGCATTAATGAGGTTGTTTTAGGCAAAATTGCAGACACAGAGCGCATTAACCAACAATCGAAGCGGTTGCAGGAAAGAACCCGCAAAATCAATAACGAGACGGTAAAGACCGCCACCGTTGCCCGTCAAATTAATCAAAACACCAAGGCTGCTATCACCAAGAGTGAGAAGATTAATGAAGAAACAAGGTATCTCAATGGGCTGAGCCAAGCGCAGCATAATGCCACCGACCGTCTCAATCGGCGCACAGAACAGGTTAATCTACATGGCATTGAGGTTGCGAATAAAGGGCTCAAACTTAATGAAGTTCTACTAAAAACTCAGGCTGAGAGCGAGACCTCGCAAAGCCAGTCTGTTGTCCTGCACACCATAATGAAACGCACACGTACCGAATTTATGGCGCTTAACGAGGAAGCCAGAGTGCTGCGGCAAGAGACGGATGAGCGATTTGAGTCCATAGACGAACTGGCTCAGGTATGCCAGCAAGCTGTATTGGCAGCAACCCAGGTAGAAAAAGAGGGTCAGGCGATGCTTGATCGCAGCGATATTTTGTTGGCTGCTACGGACGAGTTGAATGAGGCGAGTAACGCGAATCTACAGAAGTTCGCCGGTTTGGCTCAGCAGACCGAGCAACTCATCACTCACACTCAGACCAAGACCCGCGCTCTGCTGGATCACCAAACGCAGGCGTTTGATAGTCTGCAGTCGGGCGTTCGTGACGATTTTACGTCCCTACAAAGCGAAACAGACGCAGCCCTGCATGAATGGTTAGCGCAGGCAGATCAGTCACTACTGGAACTCGAGCACGATGTACGGTCAACACACGTTGGCGCAGCAGAGCAGGTGATGCTTGACCATCAGCGGCTTGAGTATCATCTGCGCGAGACGGCAAAAACGCAAACAAAGGAAATTGGCGAATTTGCCGCCAGAACCAGCTCACAGCTCACCGCCCACGTAGATGCGATGGCTCGGGAGAGCGAGGACCGTGTGGCACAGGTCGTTGCCCAGACTCAGGCTGAAGCGAGTGTATTTGATGCTGTGGCCAGGCGCAGTATTGCCGACATATTGGCGAAAACCGATATCGATGGACGTCATAGCTTGCAAACTTTTGAGGCACAAGCGGATAAGACATTACGCATCACTGGTGAGCGCATCGCCGGGCTCGAGAGTCGAGCGGTGCAGGCGCTCGACGAAACGGCAGCCTTTCTTGCTGAGACGACGCAAATGAATGATGCCAGTCGCCAAATTTTACATCGGGGTGAATCGCTCAATATTAGCGGTGTTGGCCTGCAGCAGCGCTGTATTGCCGCGCTGAATGAAATTGATGTGGCCATGTCCGAACTCAAGACCTGCCAGTCAACGGTGCAGCGAGATGCAGACTCGCTGGCCTTAGAGGCTAAGACGCACAACCAGCAGAGTCAGACTCAGTACATGGATACAGAGGAGCTCAACGAACAGGCGCGCCAGATCCAGCAGGACAGTGTGCGCACCCAAGAGCTGTCACAGGAAATTAACGATCACTCTCTTGAACTGCATATCGAGAGTCGCAAGATGCAGCTGGCGTTTGATAATTTGAACGACGATAACCAGAGCCTGCTGCAACATTTGACGCGTTTGCGAGAACAGCTTAATGAGCAAATTAGACTGTCCATTGAGCACCAGGCACAATCTAGCGAAACGCAAGCGAGCGCGGTTAAGACGAATGCAGATGCGACCAACCTGAATGCAGAAACGCGACTTCTCAATGATCAGACCCTGAATATCATTGCGGACGCTCGTTCAGCGGTTCGAGAAACTCAGGGGCTTAACAAGAGCGCCCTACTGTTGGCTTACGAAATCCGTGAAACCCGGCGTGAGATGGAGCAAGTTGCGGAGGAAACGCTGCTGGCCAACGCGGCGTCCATAGAGGTCACCGCCGAGGCACGTCAGACTATTATTGACAGCCACATGATGCAGCAAAACCTGGCTTCCTCCGCCGATCATATGAATCATTTGCAGAGTGAAGCCAGCCTAGAGCTTGACCGTTTACAAGAACTGCGAGTAGAAACCAGCAATGTTACAGACCAGTCTAAGAAAGCGTTTATTCGTCTTGAGACCTTCATGGACAACGCCGAACAGATCAACGATGATTTTCTGAGAGGTCTGGAGGCTGCAAACCGGCAGCACAGTCAGACCGAGGCGCAAGCTCAAGGAATGCTGAGTGAAACGCAAAAGCTACAGTCTGAAATGCAGAATATTTTGTCTTTGCGCGAGGGTATCAGTGAGTTTCGCGCCAATGCGGACCGATGTCAGGTACGCCTTGATCAGTATTCTGAAGTGCTGTCTGCCTGCCAAAATGCCACCACGACCCACAGTGATTTGTTTACTGAATACCAAGATAGGCTCGAGCAATATCAAGCTGATACCCAAGGTTATCGCGACGCTGTGCAGCAGTTTGATAGCCGTACGCGTCGTCTGGAAAGTTTTTTCAAAGATTATGATCAACGACTCGACTCACTGGAAGCGAAAAGTCAGGCAGACGGTCAGCTTGAGAAGCTGAACGCACCACAGGTGCAGCGTCAACTGCAGGATCAGGCAGAGCAGTTACAACGCTTTGAGCGGCTGATCAGAGAAGAGCTGGATGCCGGTAGCACCGCATTGCAAGCCACCATTGTCTCTATTCAGGATCACACTCGCCTTGAGTTGGAGCGCACGAGCAAGCAGCTATTGCAGCAATTTAACCAGACACTGCAGGGCTCTACCCAGACATTGAATCAGGACATGTCGCTGGTAGACGCGCGCGTTCAGGCTTTGAGTACTGATCACGAGACGCTAGATCTAAAAATTCAACGACTGCTACAACTGCAGCAACACAACGATCAGCAACAAGCGCAGCAGCAAGCTCAGCAAGAGGCTCAGCAAGAGGCTCAACATCAGGGAGTTGTGGAGCAGCAAGCGCAAAGGCAGACACAGCAAACGGAGACAACGAGAGCATTGACCAGCGTTCGTGATCAGGTCGAGGAAATCAAACATCGCCTCGGTAACTATCAGGTTCTGCTGGAAACCCAAATGGATAACGATGAGAGCGAGGTCATGGCCCAGCGAATCATAGCGCTTGAGGCAAGAATCGATGACCAGCAGTCACAATTGCAGGCTCAAACTGCGCTTTATGAGGCGCGACCCCAAGCTCAAGCTGAAGATGTGCAGCAGATGACGGCGATGATCAGTGAATTTAGTCAAGCGATGGACAAGGCCGTGGCTACCAACGACGCCCTGAAATTGAGTATAGGTGACTCAGCAGCGACGAGTGAGGACCTATTGAATACGAATAAGCAGCTCCAAGCTAGGCTTTATAAAGCCGTCAAGGAACAGGCCAAGCTGACCCGTGATTATGACGTCAGGATCGCTGATCTCGAAAGTCGTGAGGCAAAGGTTGCGAATACCGTCGCTGATGTAAAAGAGAGGACTCACGGCATAGAATCTGACACTGACAAGACTATGCAGCAAATGCGTTTAGCCATGAAAGAATCGACCCGCGCGATGCGCGACACCCAGAAGACACTAGAACGTCTGCAGCAGCCCATTGAGTTGACGCCAACAACAGAACCAGAAAAGCCACGACGCTGGGCACAATCGTCGCGTCAAGCAGTGTTGAGCTCTATGGCTGCCGTAGTCCTGACTGCGGCATCCATGTTCGGCATCCTAGGGTACCAGAATGTCGATGCGGCGTTGCCGTTGGCCAACCAGCTGCATAACCAGCGACCGGCGAGCCTATTAGGACTCAATTCGCTCTACCGCCAGCAAACGCCAGATTTGACGGCTGCAATCAGCGGCGCGCCCCTCGAGCAGACCGGCTTTGTTGAGCCATCGCTCGATAGCTTGTTTCAGGCTAGAGATAGTATCAGTCGACTCGGTGAATTTGCCTGGCCATTAAATTCCGGTATCGTTGATACCGATAACGTGCAGTACCGACCCTATCATCAGGGTATCACCATTCAAGCCGAACTCGGTGATCCGATAGTAGCCGTCAACGATGGTGAAGTTATCTACAGTGCCAATGAAATTCGCGGTTACGGTAATGTCATTGTTATCCAGCATGACGATAGCCTCCTCTCGGTCTATGCGAATAATCAGTTTAACTACGTGCAGCAAGGGGACACGGTAAGGCGCGGACAATTAATCGGCGATGTCGGACAACTATTTGAGGAGAAAACCGCTGGCCTCTACTTTGAGATGCGTTACGAGGGTGCGGCGCAAGATCCTTTCAACTATCTTGCCGAGAGCTTGCAGGCTAACTCGTCTAGTTAGGGCGTCTGAATAGTGGGACTGGCGTTACATCGATGCGTAGCAGTGTCGACCGTGATGGGTTGATCGTCGATACTCGAGTTAGTATCAATCTGGGTGACCATATGATCCTGTCGTAACATGTTCAGCAAGCCTTGCACGCCGCCCAAGTGCAAGGCGCCGACGATGACCATGGTGGTTTTATTAAGCGTTAAATAACCCCTAATATGTTCCAACATTTGCACGTTGCGATCATTAATCAAGCGTTTGAATTGCTGGTCTAATAGCGGGTCGTCTTTACCTGCGGCTAGGCTTTGGTTAAGCATCAAGTCGACATCACCTAATTGCCAGGCTTTAATCATTTGTTCGAGCTGGACTTCCAAGTTGTCTACGTCCTTCAGCGTGGCTCGCAACGATAAATCTTGGCCTGCAGGCGAATCTGCGGCCAGAAGAAGAATCTGTGCCTCTGCGGTTTCTAGTATGCCCGTTGGTTTTTTTTGCTGCCGCGCACGGTCGAAGTAGTGCCGGTCGATACCCAGTGCAGGCTGGTAGCCGACTGTTTGTAGTTCGCGCATGCCAAGCACCAATGAAAGATACCAGGGGCGCATTTGTTGCACGGCAGAAAACGTTAATGGCGATAGAACAGTATCGCTTTGCGCGCTTTTTTGTAAATATTCCCGCAGCAGTCTGAGCGTGGCTGCGCTGAGCTGATTTTCAAGCTGCTGGTCTGGCGGGTACATACCCATATCGCTGATAAGCTGACGAATCGAGGCGTCGTTGACGCGTTGTAAGTCGACTTCGAAGACCACCTTGTCTGCTGTCTTAAAGGCGCTATCTATGACCGCAGGCAACGGATAGAAATTCGGTTTAACGGCATGAATCGAGCCAAGGAGGTAAACAGTGGCCGCACAGTGATCGACCCGCCAAAGACTAATGGGGCTCGCCGTCAATGTGAGCGGTAAAGCCAACAGGTAGAGTAAACAAACACGAATAATCAAATGAGGTCTCTTTGGCAGCGCAGACGCGGTCTCTTTGTCAGTGCAGACGAGGTCTCTTTGTCAGTGCAGACTTGTCAGTGCAGACTTGTCAGTGCAGACGTCTCTGCTTTAGTGCAGAGCCGGTGCTGAGAGCCTATTGCCCTGCTACCCCTCGTTGATTCCAACACCATGACCATATGCATGTTGAATGGGGTCCGCTGTT
>JBLHVI010000041.1:0-30529 GCA_047630175.1 Candidatus Azotimanducaceae bacterium | reverse complement strand
CCAGTATTCGCGGATGGTACGCCGGTGGACGAAACGCGTCCGACGCGTGCCAATGGGCATATTGAAATTGGCGTTGTGCAAGGCGATCTAAGCAATGCGGCGTCGACGGCGGCGAGGGATTCCGCTTTTGAGCCCTTGACCATGCGCGGCAAGCCGGCGCGACGCCAAGCGAGTGGATGGTAATACAGCGCCCGCTCCATGCTGCGGTATTGGCTCACTCCGCGTGAAACACGGTTTAAATACGTGCCACGCTGATTCGTTGTCGTGCTGACAACAGCGGCTTAGTCGGCTTGCTGGCGTAACATTGCGGTGGCAGTATTGGAGTTAATTGGAACGTTTATGGTTTGGCTGATGAATGCGGCGGTGTCGACCATCTGTTGCAGACTGACGCCTGTTTCAATGCCGAGTCCCTGCAACATATAAAGCACATCTTCGGTGGCGACATTACCCGTGGCGCCGCGAGCATAAGGGCAGCCACCGAGGCCTGCTACGGAGCTGTCAATAACCGAAATGCCACGCTCAAGTACCGCAAATAGATTTGCGAGTGCTTGGCCGTAGGTGTTGTGAAAATGTGCTGCTAGCTGTTCCACGGCGACACGCTCGCTGATTACATCAATCAAGTGTTGGGCCTTAGCCGGTGTGCCAGCGCCAATGGTGTCGCCCAAACTGACTTCAAAGCATCCCATATTGACGAGCTGTTCGGTCAACGTGGCGACCCGTACGGGGTCGATATCCGGTCCTTCGTAGGGGCAACCCATGACACATGATACATAACCACGCACGCGCACGTTTTGTGCATTGGCCAGCTCTATGACAGGCAGGGCTCTGGCCAAGGCTTTATCAATACTGCAATTAGTATTCTTCTGGGAGAAGGATTCACTGGCGGCGACAAACACGGCGACCTCGTTGGCGCCAGCGTTCAGGGCGGCGTGCATGCCTTGGACGTTGGGCGTCAGCACCGAATAGATAACATCAGGCTGGCGCTTGATCTGCCGCATCACCTGATCGGAGTCAGCCATCAGTGGCACCCATTTAGGTGAAACGAATGCCCCGGCTTCGATATGTTTGATACCCGCGTCGGTGAGGCGTTCGATCAGCTCGACCTTGACCCGAGTGGGTACTGAATTCGGCTGATTTTGCAGGCCGTCTCTGGCGCCCACTTCGACAATCCTGACACGCTTTGGGAAGTTGCTCATTTAGCCCTTCAAGCTGTCGAGCCATTCATCATCGGAGTCGCTGGAGATGTTTTCGAAGAGGATAGTCGAGAGATATCGCTCGCCGGTATCCGGCAGCATCACAACAAAGGTGCTGTTTGGCGGGGCATCATTAGCCACTTGCAAGGCTGCCCACATGGTAGCGCCGCAAGAAATACCACAGAAGATACCTTCTCGATTGGCAAGTTTTTGTGCGGTGTCCATGGCGGCATCGTCCGGTACACCGACAATCTGGTCAGCGATATCGGTATTCAAGACGCCGGGTATAAAGTCTGGGCTCCAGCCTTGGATCTTGTGCGGTGTCCATGGCATACCCGCCATCATCTGAGCGTTTTCAGGCTCGGCAGCGATGATCTTAACGCTAGGGCGCGCCAGCTTAATAACGTCGCCCGCGCCGGTGATTGTTCCGCCCGTGCCCCAGCCGCTGACAAAATAGTCGAAATCGAGTCTTGCCATGTCTGACAATATTTCGGCACCGGTGGTGTTACGGTGAAACGCGGAGTTTGCTGGGTTGTCGAATTGGTTGGCGCGGAACCAACCGTATTTCTCTGCCAGTTCGTCGGCACGCTTGACCATACCCGAACCCTTCTCAGCGGCTGGGGTTAGAATAACTTTCGCGCCAAAGGCTTTCATGATGCGCCGTCGCTCGATCGAAAAAGTCTCCACCATTGTTGCGACAAAAGGATAGCCTTTAGCCGCGCACACCATCGCAAGAGCGATTCCGGTGTTGCCCGAGGTCGCCTCGATCACGGTTTGGCCTGGTTTGAGTGTGCCTCGCTTCTCGGCGTCCTCGATAATGGCTATCGCCAGGCGGTCCTTAACGGAACCGGCTGGATTGAACGCCTCTACCTTGGCATAGATCGTCTGGTTTGCAGGCGCCATGTGGTTTAAGCGTACTAGCGGTGTCTGGCCGATAGTGTCGAGAATACTGTTGTAGATCATGTGCCTCTCCTGTCTTATGCGTGTGCGAGCCACGCAAATTTAATAGGTTTTAGTGACGCGTAGCTTAATATATATGGTCAGCCTATTGTGATTTCGATGGACTGTCGAGAGGAATAAATTCAAGTAATTCTAGACCTTCAGCAACCAAATCTGTCTCCTGAAAATGGATTTCGCCGATACGCCCGGCGGCTGGTGCCATGATGGTGTGTTCCATTTTCATCGCCTCGATAACCACGAGTTCATCACCGGCCTGCACGACATCTGATTCCTGAACCAATACCGCGACGACCTTACCTGTCATAGGTGCTTGGACGTTGCCGAGGGGGTTGTCTAGGCTAAGCTCCACATCGGGACGAGAAAATTCAAAGACGCGCCCTGGCGTCACCACAGTAAATCGATTCTGCTGCGTGTAGACATTAAGCCGGCGCAGCATGCCGTTGAGGACATAGGTGTTGCCCAACAGGCCAGTTAGCTTGCAGTGATTGTTGTTACCGCTTATCACTACTCGATAGCCGTCAGCCGCTGGGCTGATGTCTGTGACTATAGGACGATGGACCTTACCATCAATGTAGCTGCTCACATAGTGAAGTGTCAGCTGAGTGTTACCGGTCTCGTGCTGGCGGAAATTTATGGCGGTACGCCAAGGCGAGCCGTCACCCGCAGTATGGAGTAGTCCTGCGATCACGTCACACAGGGCGGCGTGAATGTCCGCCTCCGCCGGTGGACTAAATACTCGATCGAGGTAATTGTCTAAATAGTCAGTGGCAACCGCACCGGCGACAAATTTGTCGTGCAGCAGCAGGGCGCTCAAAAAATCCCGGTTAGTCCTGATGCCACTGACATGCAGCTGTTTTAGCGCGGCCGATAGCGTTGCGATACAGTGGGCCCGATCATTGCCATGAGCGATCAGTTTGAGCAGCATAGGGTCATAGTAAACCCCGACAAGGTCGCCCTGCTGGACGCCGTTGTCGATGCGCAGATGTTCGCTCTCAGGCGGAAGTTGCAGTGTGTCGAGTCGTCCGGCGACCGGCAGAAAGTCGTTTAGTGGATCTTCGGCATACAGCCGCAGTTCCATGGCGTGACCGACGCTGGTGATAGCATCTTGCAATAAGGGGAGGGGCATTCCCGCAGCGACGAGCAGCTGCCATTCCACGAGATCAACTTGGGTAACGGCTTCAGTCACCGGGTGTTCTACCTGCAGGCGGGTATTCATCTCCATAAAATAAAACTGCTGATCCTCACTGAGTAGGAACTCGATAGTGCCCGCACCGACATAGTCGATTGCCTTAGCTGCGGCGACAGCTGCCTGCCCCATAGCCTCGCGCAAGGCGGGACTAAACGCCGGCGCAGGAGACTCTTCAATGATCTTCTGATGACGCCGTTGCAGGGAGCAATCACGCTCAAAAAGATGCACGCAATTGCCTGCATGATCGCTAAACACCTGAATTTCTATATGCCGGGGGTTTAGCAGGTATTTCTCGACCATCAAACTAGGGTTGCCAAATGATGAGCTGGCCTCGCGGGATGCAGCGCTAACAGCTGCAGCGAGTTCATCGCTGCTATGCACTACCTTCATACCCTTACCGCCACCGCCCGCCTCGGGTTTTATCAGCACGGGATAGCCGATCGCTTCGACGGCTTCAATAGGCACGCCTATTAATGCATTGATGCCAGGTAGTACGGGTACTCCCGCGTTCTGCATCCTTTGGCGGGCCGCGCCTTTGAGCCCCATGACGTTGATGGCATTGACTGGCGGACCGACAAAGGTCAAGCCGGCTGTTGCACAGGCTGTCGCAAACTCGGCATTCTCTGCAAGGAAGCCGTAGCCCGGATGAATCGCGTCAGCCCCAGTGTCACTGGCGGCTTGCAAGATATTGGCGATGTTCAGATAGCTGTCAGCGGGTGATGGCTCACCGATACACTGAGCTTTGTCTGCCAACAGCACATGCAAGGCTTCGGCATCGGCGCTGGAGTAAACCGCGACTGTTTGGATGCCCAGGCGCCGGGCCGTGCGAATGATGCGACAGGCAATTTCACCACGATTGGCGATCAATAAAGTCTGTATAGGTCGGGCTGTCAAAGCGGACACTCCTGCATAGATGGCGGGCGAGACACGGTGGTTAAATGACGGTGAGACTACATGCGAAAGACGCCAAAGCGGGTTTCGGGTATGGGTTTATTGAGACAGGCTGATAGCGCGAGGGCTAAGCTAATGCGGGTCTGGGCAGGATCGAGAATGCCGTCGTCCCAGAGTCGTGCGCTGGCGTAGTAGGGATGTCCCTGCGTGTCATACTGCTCGATAATCGGTGCACGAAACGCATCCCGTTCGGTCAGGCTCCAGCTGTCGTCAGTGCGTGCGAGGTTGTCTTCACGCACCTGCGCGAGTACATCTGCTGCCTGAGGGCCGCCCATGACCGATACCCGGGCATTGGGCCACATCCAGAGAAAGTTGGGGTCATATGCGCGGCCGCACATGCCGTAGTTGCCGGCGCCGAAGCTGCCGCCAATCATTAGCGACAACTTTGGTACTTGAGCGCAGGACACGGCAGTGACCATTTTTGCGCCGTGCTTGGCGATGCCTTCGGTCTCGTATTTTTCACCCACCATAAAGCCCATGATATTCTGTAAAAACAGCAAAGGGATTTTTCGCTGGCAGCACAGCTCGATAAAGTGCGCACCTTTTTGGGCAGACTCACTGAACAAAACGCCGTTATTAGCGAGGATACCCACGGGCATACCATGTATGTGGGCAAATCCGCAGACCAATGTCTGGCCATAGTTTTGCTTGAACTCATCAAGAATAGACGCGTCAACCAGCCGAGCAATAACTTCCCGTACATCATAAGGTTTCGACAGATCAGGTGAGACGATGCCGTACAGTTCCAGGGGATCGTAGCGCGGTGCCACCGGATCTAGCAACGTAATCTGGTCCGGCTTGCGGCGATTCAGATTTGCGACAATGCGACGTACGATCTGCAAGGCGTGACTGTCGTTCTCGGCTAGGTGATCGGCAACCCCCGAAATCCGCGCATGGATATCACCGCCGCCCAGCGCTTCAGCGCTGACGATCTCGCCGGTGGCCGCTTTGACGAGCGGTGGGCCAGCGAGAAAGATCGTACCTTGGTTGCGGACAATAACGCTTTCATCGGCCATCGCTGGGACGTAGGCGCCGCCGGCAGTGCAAGATCCCAGCACGGCGGCAATTTGTGGGATACCTTTGGCTGACATATTGGCTTGGTTGAAGAAGATACGACCGAAATGAAACCGGTCAGCAAAGATCTCATCCTGATGAGGCAGATTAGCGCCGCCGGAGTCCACCAGATAAATGCAGGGTAAATGGCACTGCTCAGCAATGGCTTGAGCGCGTAAGTGCTTTTTCACGGTGATAGGGTAGTAGGTGCCCCCTTTGGCCGTAGCATCGTTGACGAGAATCATGCACTCGATACCAGAGACCCTGCCTATGCCGGTAATAATGCTGCCGCAGGGCGATTCGTTGTTGTACAAATCAAGCCCAGCAAACTGCGACAGTTCCAGAAAGGGTGAGCCAGGGTCTAGCAATTCATCGATTCGATCTCTTGGCAGCAGCTTGCCGCGTGACACATGCCGTTCTCTGGCGCTGTCGTTGCCTCCCAGCTTAATGCCGGCAAATCGTTGTTGCAGGTCTTCAACGAGCGCCGTCATCTGCGTCTGGTTCGCCTTGAAGGGTGCGGCATGGACATTGATCTTGGACTGAATGATGGGCATAAGACCTACCGAGATTCGTTGAATAGTTCGCGACCAATGAGCATACGGCGTATTTCCGAAGTGCCGGCGCCGATCTCATAGAGTTTGGCATCGCGCAGCAGACGGCCGGTCGCGTAGTCGTTTATATAGCCATTGCCACCGAGCAGCTGAATCGCATCAAGGGCAGTTTGGGTGGCGCTTTCCGAGCAATACAAAATAACTGCAGCAGCGTCCTTACGGGTTGTTTCACCTCGGTCGCAGGCCGCGGCTACCGCGTATAAATAGGCGCGACACGCATTCATGCGCACATACATATCGGCGACCTTGCCTTGTACCAGCTGGAACTCGCCAATGGCCTGATTAAACTGATGGCGTTCGTGGGTGTAGGGAATAGCAATATCCATGCAAGCTTGAATGATGCCTACAGGCCCCGCTGCCAGCACGACGCGTTCATAATCTAGACCACTCATTAAAACTTTGACCCCGGCATTCTTGCCGCCGAGGATATTTGCAGCAGGCACGCGGCAGTCTTGAAACACCAACTCGCAGGTGTTCGAGCCGCGCATCCCAAGCTTGTCGAGTTTAGGTGAGCGAGAAAATCCAGGCAGCTCGCGCTCAACGATGAAGGCGGTGATGCCACGGGCGCCGGCATCGGCGTCGGTGCGTGCATAAATCACATAGGTGTTGGCATCGGGACCATTGGTGATCCACATTTTAGTACCGTTGAGCACATAGTCATCGCCATCTGCGACGGCCTTGAGCTGCAGGCTGACGACATCAGAGCCTGCGTTGTGCTCGCTCATGGCCAAGGCGCCAATAGCGTTGCCACTGATCAAGTCAGGCAGATAGCGGCGTTTCTGGTCTTCAGTGCCGTTGCGGTAGATTTGGTTGACACACAGATTGGAATGCGCGCCGTAGCTTAATCCCACGGAAGCTGAGGCGCGTGAGATCTCTTCAAGGGCCAGTGCGTGCGCCATATAGCCCAGTCCGGCGCCGCCATATTCTTCGCTGACGGTAATACCGAGTAAGCCCATATCACCGAATTTCTGCCATAAGTCAGCCGGGAACTGGTTGTCGGCATCGATGGCTGCTGCACGCGGTGCGATTTCGGCGGCGGCAAAGCGGTTGACCTGCTCGCGCAGCATGGTGTGGGTATCGTCGAGACCAAAACTTAAGGTGTCGTAGCGGGTTTGCATGCGGTCTCCTTGTAAGCACTAGATAGCGTTACTGAAAGCGTCGCGCCGTATACCAATTGACATCCCGCGCGTGTCTGTCGACGTCCTCGACAACATTCAGGATTAAGGCAAATAGGGCCATACGAATAGTCACGCCGTTATCTGTTTGACGAAAGATCGCCAGGTTTGGGTTTTCATTGAGGTCATTGTCGAGCTCGTTAGCGTCACCGCGAGAATCCCGGGGTAGGGGATGCATGATGACTGTGTTGGGTTCACAGTATTGGGTATAGATCGCTTGATTGAGGCGAAACAGGCCCTTATATTTGGCCGCCTCTGCGGGATTCGGGAAGCGTTCCTCTTGCGTCCGTGTCACGTACAGGATGTCTGCACTGCTGATACTCGATTGTAGCTCGTTTGACTCTTGTAGCTGATGGCCTGCGGCCCGAATGTCAGCTAAGTATTCGGCGGGTAAGGCCAATTCAGGGGGTGATACTAGGACAAACTGAACATTCTTGAAAAGACACAACAGGCGTACCAGTGAGTGCACCGCGCGGCCGTAACGCAGGTCGCCGATGAGAGCAATGCGTAGGTTGTCGATGGACTTGCCTCGCCCCTGAAGTTCTTTACGAATGGTGTAAAGATCGAGCAGAGCTTGGCTGGGATGTTCATTGGCACCATCGCCGCCATTGAGCACGGGCACTCGGCTGGCGCTGGCAAATTCCGCGACGGAACCGGCGATGGCGTGGCGCATAACGATGACGTCGCTGTAGCCGGACAAAACCCGCGCCGTGTCGTAAAAGGATTCTCCCTTGGCGATAGCGGTGGCCTTGATCTCTGTGGTTTCACGGACCTCACCGCCTAGCAGATTAAACGCGCAACCGAAGCTGACGCGTGTTCGAGTGCTAGGCTCGAAGAACATGCTGCCTAAAATAGCGCCCTCTAAGACTCGCGTTACACGCCGGCGCTGTGCATAAGGTTCCATGCGTTCAGCGACGCTGAAGACGGCTTCGATCGCGTTGCGATCAAACTGTGAGACAGAAAGAATATGACTGCCAACAAAATCCATGGGGACCTCGATGTTAAGAAGATAATTGCCAGGTAACGCCATGGTGGTGCGCTGCCTGAGCTAATTCCACGCCAATCTGGCGGGCAGGCTCAGTATGATTTCCCGCATCCAGCGATTCGCTTGGTCCTGGTCCGTGCTCTCGTGCCAGTAAAGGTAAGTTTCAAGATTGGGCACCTCGAAAGGCATCTGGACGTATTTTAAAGGGAGGCGAGAGGTGACAAAATCAGCAAACACGCGAGGCACGGTCAGAGCAAGGTCGGTGCGTGCCACCAATTCCGGTGTTGCCAAGTAATGCTGAGTGCGCAGCGATATCTTACGGCGCTTGCCCATCTTGCCAAGTGCTAGGTCAACCTGTCCTAAGCCGCCTCTGCGACTGGAAATGTGCACATGATTTAGCGCCAGGTAGGTATCCAGATCCATCTCGTCTTTTACCAATGGGTGGTCTTTGCGCACCAGACAGACTTGCGGGTGAGCAAATAAAGGCGCCTGAAGAATTTGTTGGTCCGGTGTCAGTGGAATGTCAACGGCTAGGTCGAGATTGCCCGATGCTAGCTCGATATGCATATCACGGCGCCGCACTTGATAGCAGTCAATGGAGACGCCCGGTGCAATCTGTTTAATTTGACCGAATAAATATGGCAGCACGATCGACTGCGACAGGTCTGTCATGCTAACCCGGAAGCGCTTGTCAGACTGCATTGGATCGAATGCCTCGCTCTCCTGCACACTCGAACGTATCAGGCCTAGAGCGTGGCGAACCGAACCTATAATATTTTGTGATACGGGCGTAGGAACCATGCCCTCTGCCGTTCGGACAAACAGCGGATCGTCAAACAGATTGCGTAGCCGTGAGAGGGAGTTGGAGACGGCTGGTTGGGTAATGCCAATAATTTCACCAGCACGCGTCAAATTACCCTCGGTGTAAATGGCATCGAAGACAACGAACAGGTTCAAGTCTATATCACTCAGCTTCATGGCAGGGTTTTATCATTTTTGGTGTTGATGATGACGGCATTATTACCAGCGTGGATACTATCGATCTAAATGTTAACAGGTCGAACAGTGCCGTAGCAGATGTCCGGCAGGTCCTTCCAGTAACAGCTCTGTTTAAATGTCTTGTATAAAATGTTTTGCGCAGTCGTGTGCAAGACTGATGCGGTGTTATTATCTTGCATGACATCACGGGCTAATACTTGTTAGCCAAGCCTTATACTATGCTGGTTTGGCGTTATTGAGAAGTGTTGCCCGTTGAATTCTTAAAAACGCTGAGTCGAGCGGTTATAAGTCGAGTGATTCGACGGCGAAGATGGGCCTTGTGAATTGATCATGCTGCCTTAATAGGGGCCGAAAAACCCGGAATTTTGAGCTATTAAATTCATATTAAACAATGGTATATGAATGATAGTTAATTTGATGCTAGAAAGAGGATTAAGCCAATGAGTCAAGTCGAAAGCAGGCTGCGGCTGCCATTTTCTTTCGCCAAGCGACATGGCGTCTTGCTGATGTCGGGGGATGGCGTAGCGTCCCGCGGCGTGCTCTTCAAATCCGGGGTCGAGCCGGCGGTGCTGATGGAGGTGCAACGATTTGCGGGTACTGCTATCGCCCCCGAGGAAGTTGATGGTCCAACGTTTGATAGCCAATTGTCGCGAACCTATAAAAATGATTCCGATGAGGCCATGCAGATGATCGAAGGCCTTGGCGACGGCATGGATCTTAGCAGCCTAGCTGACCTGATTCCCGAGGTTGGCGACCTGCTCGAACAGGACGATGACGCGCCAATTATTAAATTGATTAACAGTTTGCTGACAGAGGCCGTCAATGTGGGTGCTTCGGACGTGCACGTCGAGACCTACGAAACCCGTTTGGTGATTCGGTTTCGGGTCGACGGCGTGCTACGGGAAGTCGTCAGTCCTCGCAGAGGCTTAGCGCCGCTGCTGGTGTCACGTATCAAGGTAATGGCGCGTCTCGATATAGCCGAGAAGCGTTTGCCTCAAGATGGGCGAATTTCCGTTCGAGTAGGCGGCAAAGAAGTCGATGTGCGTGTTTCGACTATTCCGGCGAGCAATGGCGAACGTGTGGTGATGCGTCTGCTCGATAAGCTGGAAGGGCGTCGCGGCCTTGTAAATATGGGTATGAGCCCTGGCGACCTGAAATCCATGCAGCAACTGCTGAAGAAGCCTCACGGCATCATTTTGGTGACGGGCCCTACGGGTTCGGGTAAATCCACGACGCTTTACGCGTGTCTCGAACAGCTCAACGACCATACCCGTAACATCCTCACGATCGAGGATCCTATAGAGTATGACGTCGAGGGCGTTGGTCAGACACAAGTCAACATTAAGGCTGAGATGACCTTTGCACGAGGGTTACGAGCGATTCTTCGGCAGGACCCGGACGTCGTGATGGTGGGTGAGATTCGTGATCATGAAACGGCGGACATTTCCGTGCAGGCGAGCCTCACGGGTCACTTAGTGCTGTCTACGCTGCACACTAATACTGCGTTGGGGTCTCTGACCCGGCTGGAAAACATGGGCATTCAAAGCTATCTGTTGAGCAGCAGTGTGATTGGGTTGCTCTCGCAACGCCTTATCCGCCTGCTGTGTAAAGAATGTCGTGAGGCGTATGACGCCAGTGACCTGGAGCGCGAGATGCTGCAGGTCACTGGCAGCGGTCCCGTGACGCTTTACCGCGCTGCCGGTTGTGATGCGTGTGCCCATGATGGCTACCGGGGTCGGGTGGGCATTTTTGAGGTCCTTGTCATTGACGATGAGATGCGTCGTTTGATTCATGCCGGTGCCTCCGAACTTGATATGGAGCAGTATGTGCGTCGTCAGAGCACCAGTATTCGTCAGGACGGCCGTGAAAAAATTCTCGCAGGCCTGACCTCGGCGGACGAAGTGGTCCGCGTTACCATGGAAGACTAGGCGCGATGTCGGGCTATCTATCGAGCTATCTATCGGGTGATCTGTTGATTGCTAGGAGCATTGCCTAGTGGCGGCATTTGAATACACCGCGCTCAATGGTCGTGGCCGTCAGGAAAAGGGAATTCTTGAGGCGGACAGTCTGCGGCAGGTTCGGCAGCTGTTGCGTGATAAGGGACTGGCGCCGTTAACTGTGGTGGTTAGCAATGTGCGTAAGCCCGGCCAGAGCCGCTGGGCTGAGTGGTTCAGTCCTTCCATGTCGGTCCGTGAGCGAGCCCTTGTGACGCGCCAAATTGCTACCTTGATTGCGGCTGGCCTGCCCGTTGAGGAGGCGTTGCTGGCGGTCTCCAAGCAAAGCGAAAAGCCTACCACTAAAAGTATTTTGATTACGGTGCGCTCGAAGGTCATGGAAGGGTACGCCTTAGCGAATGGATTAGCGGAATATCCGCGAGCATTTCCTGAGCTGTTTCGAGCTACGGTATCCGCGGGTGAGTCGGCGGGTCACCTGGATCTGGTGCTCAACCGGCTGGCTGATTTCACAGAGTCGGAACTGGAGTCGCGTCAGCGTGCGCAACAGGCGATGGTGTATCCGGTCATTCTGTTTTTCCTGACCGTCGCAATTCTTGGCGGTCTGCTCGGTTATGTGGTGCCTGATATCGTTAAAGTATTCAGCGATTCTGGACAGACTTTGCCGGCTCTGACGCTGTTCATCATAGGCCTAAGTGATTTTGTGAAAGACTGGGGTCTGCTGGTTGTTGTGCTGCTGGGTCTATTGGCGGCCGGTCTAAAGCGCGCCTTGCAAGTGCCGAACCTGCGGCTTGCCTATGATCGGCGATTGCTACACGTGCCATTAGTGGCGAAGATGAGTAGAGGCTTTAACACAGCGCAGTTTGCTAGCACGCTGAGTATTCTTTCTGCCAGTGGTGTACCGCTGGTGGAGGCCATGAAAATTGCCGGACAAGTACTGTCCAACAGCTGGCTGAAATTAAAAGTTATGGAAGCGACGGCCAAAGTCAGCGAAGGTGCCA
Source organism: Candidatus Azotimanducaceae bacterium (assembly GCA_047630175.1). GTDB lineage: Bacteria > Pseudomonadota > Gammaproteobacteria > Pseudomonadales > Azotimanducaceae > UBA4582. The sequence goes on along the minus strand of JBLHVI010000041.1, from coordinate 18,460 downwards.
GTTTGCATACGGCGTTGGATCAAAGTGGCTACTTTCCGCCCATGATGTTGCATATGATTGCGAGCGGCGAGTCTAGCGGCGAACTCGACGACATGTTAGTGCGCGTTGCTAATCATATGCAGCAAGATGTAGAAATGCTACTCGGCGTCATACTAAGCTTATTTGGGCCGTTCATGCTGTTGCTGATGGGCGGCGCCGTGTTCACCATTGTCATGGCGATTCTGTTGCCGATCATCAATCTTAATCAGCTGGTGTCATAATTTACGGGTGTAGGTTTCTACGACGAAGCGGTCATAGAAATTTATATAAGATTATTAATCGATAGGATGTTTATGAAGCAATTGCAAAAACACACGGCCCGCGGTTTTACGCTGATTGAAATCATGGTGGTGGTGGTCATTCTAGGAATTCTTGGCTCCTTAATTGTGCCGAATATCATCGGTCGACCAGATGAGGCGAGAGCCACGGCTGCCAGGGCAGACATTGAAGCTGTGGGCAATGCGCTGGAGTTATACCGACTCGACAATGGCACTTATCCAAGTACGGACCAAGGCCTAGAGGCACTGGTTTCTCAGCCCTCGGGTTATCCAGAGCCGCGCCGCTGGAACGCTGATGGCTATCTTAAAAAATTGCCGGTAGATCCGTGGGATGAGCCCTATCTTTTCTTCAGTGAGGAGCGCACCTTCGAAGTCTATTCTTTTGGTGCAGATCGCAAAGAAGGCGGTGAAGGGGTTGATTCGGACTTGCGCTATTCTGAACTGTAGGTTGACTATGCGCCATGCCGCTGGGTTTACGCTAATCGAAATTCTGGTGGTGTTGTTTATCGTCGCGATTATGTCCAGCGTGGTGGTTGCCAAGTTGCCTTCTTTCGCCCAGTCAGGTGACTTTGATACGGAGACTCAACGGCTCAAGCGGCTGCTGGATCTGTTGCGCCTTGAATCACAGATACAAGACACTGAATACGGCTTTAGGCCGAGTCGAGAGGGCTATGAGTTTATGCAGTTTGATCCTCAGCAGGGCGGTTGGCAGAGCTTGAAAGAAAAGCCCTTTGGCCCCAGAAAATTGCCTGCGGATGTTCGGCTGACGGCCAAAGTTGAAGATATTGGTTTCAGTCTCGGCGAGGCGTCCGACAACAATCGAGCGCCACCTATTTTGATCCTCTCAAGCGGTGAGATGACGCCTTGTGAACTAACCCTAAGTCAGGCAGATGAAGCCAACCGGACGCTGCTGACGGATGGCTATGGTGACCTGTACTGGCAGGATGAACCAGATCCCAGCCTGACTGCAGGAGCGTCGGATGGTTAGCCATGGAACTCGGGCGCTCGGCTACAAGCAGTCTGGATTCACGCTACTAGAGATTATGATCGCGTTAGCAGTCTTTGCCGTGGTCTCGGCAGCGCTGGTGCGCAACGCCGCCGTGGCTGTGCGTCAGACCGCACAGCTACAAGACCGGGCAACGGCTGTCTGGGTTGCAGAGAATCATTTAAACGCCATGCACATGGCACCGCGAGATGCCGAGAATTATCCCTCGCCAGGCATTCAGCGCCTTCCCATTACTATGGCTAATCGTGACTGGCTATTAGTCGTGGACACTCAAGTGACTGAGAATGAGACGATGCGGCGTGTTTATATCGAGGTTTTTGCCAAAGGTAACGAGGATGTTGTGGTGGCTGACCTAACCGGTTTTGTGGGGCAGTTCTGATGCGCCGAGCCGCTGGCTTTACGCTGTTGGAGGTGCTCGTAGCGATGTCGATTTTCGCCGTCATCGGTTTAGGTGCAACTCAAATGTTGCGTACCATGATCCAAACGCACGAGCGAATTCAGGAGAAGGTCACCAGTTTTAACGGGGTGACTCAGGCTTTCAGCCGCCTAGAGCGGGATCTGGGTCAGATTGTTAATCGTCCAATAAGAGATGAGTATGGTGACTATCAACCAGCTCTGAAGGTCGCCACGGGCGACTATGCACTGGAATTCACTCGCACTGGCTGGCGCAACCCAGCGCAGCGACCACGTAGTAACCTGCAGCGGGTCGCTTACGAGTTGGGTGCCGAAGGCCAGCTGCTGCGGCACTTTTGGCTGGTCCTCGATCGTGCTGAAGACTCTACCTTGAAAACTCAGGTGCTGTTGGGTGGTATTACTGATTGGCGAATTAATTTGATCGGCGAGAACGGTGATACCACCGATAGCTGGCCGGTCGATGCGGCGGCTGCGAGTCTCCCTACCGGGATCGAGATGATTATTGAGACCAAGGCGCTAGGCACGTTACGGCGGCTTTATCCGCTGGTCAGTCAGGCCAGAGTTGCCGCGAATAACAGCGGTTCTGGTGATAATACTGACGACGGCACTGACGGCCCTGAAGGGAGTGACGATGACGCGGATGCGCAGGGCGCCAGTGGGCTTCCAGGGCCAGATATTATGGGGCCATCGCCATGATGGGCGCGCGGCGTGGGCGAGCGAGCCAGCGTGGTGTCGCGCTTATCTCGGTACTCTTGATTGTGGTGATCGCGACCATTCTGGGTGTCTCCATGAGTCGTGAACAGAATTTCGCCATCATTCGCGCTCGCATGTTTGTTGAGCAAAGTCGGGTCCAGCAGTATGCCTTGGGCGGGGAAGAGTTGGCCCGACAAATCCTTCATGAAGACCTTATTGAAACAGGCGCCAAAGATACGCTGGTGGAGAGTTGGGCGGGGGGGGATCTACGGTTTGAGTTTGAAGATGGGGAGGTTAGCCTGCGCATTGAAGACCTGCAGGGGCGCTTCAATTTGAACGCCTTGGGGGCTCAGGAGGGTGGTAATGCGGTTGCCCGAGAGCGCTTAGTGAATTTGTTGTCTATGCAGGGAATCGATGTCATGTTTGTAGACCGAATCATCGACTGGGTTGATGCGAACCAAAATGCCAGTCCACTGGGCGCTGAGGACTTTGAGTATATGGGATTGGCGCAGCCGTATCGCACCAGTGGCCAGTTACTGGCTGATGTCAGTGAGCTACGTTTGCTACTGGATATGCCGCCAGAGAACATCGAGCAACTACTACCCTTGGTGGCGAGCTTGCCAGATCCGAATACGAGTATTAACGTCAATACCGCACCGGCCGGGGTGCTGCAGGCGTTGGTACCTGACCTATCATTGGAAATGGCCGAGTCGATGGCCGAGAATCGCCTGAATAATGAGGGATATGATACTGTGCAGGCTTTTCTGCAAGACGAGGCCCTTGCCGGGCGAAATGTCACGTTGCAGGGTTTGGATGTGCAATCGGGCTACTTTCAGGTCACGGTGCTCGCTCGCTATCAGGAACGTGCAGGTTATTTGAAGAGTATAATCCAGCGCAACGCCGCCGATGGCAGTCTACGAGTGATTTATCGGGATATGATGAAGCCTGCCCCAGGCACCGGCCTAGCGGCGCTGTTTGATGCAGCTGAAGGAACTAATGGTGAGACCTTAGATGAATGACAATTTGTACATCCGCCTGTCCTCGAAGGGTGCGCAATGGATGGTAATGGATCCGGTCAGTGCCGAGGTACAACTGCGCGGCGAAGGCGAGCTGGCGGAACTCAGCGAACGTTTGCAAGACATCACGTTTAGTGGCGCGACCTTTGTGCTGGTGACGGCAGACGAGGTGTTACTGACACACGCGAGTGTCCCCAGCAAACAATTGCGCCAGATCATGCAAGCAGTGCCGTTCGTGATTGAGGAACAGCTCGCCAGTGATGTCGAGGACTGTCATTTTGCGGTGGGCGATCGTCTCGACAGTGGTGATATCAGTGTTGCTGTCATCAACCGCGAACTGATAGGCGGTTGGTGTGAGACGTTGAGTTCGATGGGCTTGAAACCCACTATGATGCTAATTGATGTCCTGCAAGTCCCGTGGAGTGGAAGCGTTAGTCTGCTGGTTGATGGTCCGCGCCTATTGATGCGGACGGGATTGTGTAGCGGCTATAGTTTCGGCGCCAACCAACTAGCGCTAGCCGTAGGCTTATTAGCGCCGGCTGAGGGTGCTGAACTGGTGATCTACGCGGATGACATCGCGCGCGAGCAAATCGCACTCGCAGTTAGCCAAGTCAATGCCGAGCACAACATCACGTGCGATTTACGCGATCAGCCTTTGCCGAGCTTCGAGTGGCTTTGCCAAGCGTTCGATGAGCGTAGCTTAAACCTGCTGCAAGGCGAATTCCGTGCTGCGCCGACGACCGAGGCAGCAACCAATATCTGGCGCTCAGTGGCCGTCTTGGCGATGCTTGCCTTCGGTCTGCATTTAGCGGTAGTTCTAGGTCAGGGGCTTTTTCTGGCGCGTCAAGCGGGCCAGTTTGAAGTCGCTTCTATGCAGCTATACAAAGAGATTTTCCCTGAAGACCGTAACGTCAGGGACTTGCGGCGTCGCTGGCGAGTGCACCTAGGTGCTGGCAGCGGTGATCAAGTCGGCTTTCTATCCTTACTTGCCGACACGGCAGAAGGTCTGCCCGGCTCTAACTTGGTGCTCGAGAACATTAATTACAATGCCAGCCGAGGCGATCTGATTCTTCAGGTACAGGCGCCGCGCAGTGAGCAGCTGGTGCAATTTACGCAAGCATTAGCGGCGCGAGGGCTGCAAGCTGAAATAGGCACCATCAGCCAAGAGGCGAATCAGGTCAAGGGCAGTATTAAAGTCAGGTCTGGCGGTGGCGCATCATGAGAATACACTTACCTGCCGTTTTGCATCCCTGGCTTGCACGCTTTCACAACCTACCTGGCAGAGATCAAAAAGCACTCTTAGCGCTGGCGGTTGTCGTAGGCTTGCTGGTGCTCTATCTCGCCGTATGGTTGCCTGTTTATCAAGTGTTTGAAAACGGCCAAGCGAATCGTGAACGCCAATTAGAGTTGCTGCGTTATCTGCACGGGACTGAGCTGCAAGCACGGGCAGCGGCGTCAGGACCCGCCCGTGGCGCTAAGGGGCAGGCGCTATTGCCGCAAATTTCCAGCTCTACCCAAGGCTTCCAAATTAAGCCGAATCGTCTGCAACCGGAAGGCAGCGATGCGGTGAGCGTTTGGTTTGATGCGGTCAGCTTCAATGATTTGATGCGTTGGCTTGAACAACAAGCCGCCCAAGGTATTCAAGTGCGGCAGATCTCAATCGATCGTGATGAGGCGCCCGGTAAAGTTAATGCGCGTATAATTTTAGTTAGCTGATCAAAAGAATTGTCGGAGATTGAGTCAATGCATGAAGCAGAATTTGCCCAGCACTGGGCTGTGACCGTGACTAGCCAGCGGCCGCTAGAAATAGCCGTTGCCGGCGGCCATTTGGCAGACGACCTAGCGTTTGTTTTTATTGCCGGTTATCAGGCCGCTGTGCGCGCGTGCTTTGCTATTAGTGACCCTGGCTGGGTGGCGTATGCCGTCTCCGAACGCCGCGACCCAGCGGTGAGCTCAGATGAGGCGAAGGCATCAAGGGTGCGCCTCGATCCTCAGAGTCAGACCCTCAGTGGTGTCAAAAGCTGGGTCGCAGCGGTCGATAACATAACCCAGTTGGTTGTTAAAGTGGGCGATGGTGATGAGGCCCATTATTGGCTGGTGGCCGCTGATTCTCTGGGCGTATCGTTACAGGCTAGGCCTGCGGGTAAGTTCCTAAGCGCCATGAGTCAGGGCAGTGCCGCGTTTCAGCAGACGCCTGTGGCGCCCTCAGCGCGTTTGGATGCGCTGGCTGCCAGGCGCTTTAAATTTATGGAACCCTTGTTCATTGATATTGCGTTTCTGTCTTTTGTCAGAGCCCGCGCGCCTGGTATTGACCAGCTGGATGACTTACTGACGTTAGCGTCTGTGTTGGTAGAGGCCGACTTTTCGGCACCAGCGACAGCGGTGCAATTTGCGATGCTTGATAACGGTGTGCAGCAGGTGCTGGCTGATTTTGAGGCGTTCGCAACAACGCATACTTCTGCCCTCAGTATTAGCTGGGCGCAGGACAGAGCCTTGCTCAGCATGTACTCTAGCGGCATACAGCAACGCGCCGTCGCGGCGGGCTAGTGCCATAGATGCGCCGCATTATTTGAAATCCCGAGACTGTAAGGTGAAGTGTTCGAGATGTTGGCTCAGGTCTTCCACGTGGCCAGCAATGACGTGAATTATGTTGGCCTGACGCTCAACAACGCCCTTGATTTTGAGCAGGCGTCCTTGGGTAATCGCGGTACGGTACTGTTCGAGTATTCGGGTCCAGACAACGACATTAATATTGTCAGTGTCATCCTCCAGAGTCAAAAATAACACACCCGATGCAGTCGAAGGTCGCTGCCGACCTGTGACAATGCCTGCGATTTGGACAAAGCGGCCATGTTTGAGGCTCGCCAGTTCAGCGCCAGATCGACACTGGCTGAAAGGCTTTCCCCGTTCACGCAGCATACGCATAGGATGCCTGCCGAGGGTTAGTCCCAGGCTTTGATAATCAGCTCGCAGGTCGTCAGATTCCGCCGGTGGTGCTAGATAAACGCCGGGTGTGTCAGCCACCATAGAAGGTGTGCCGATTTGATTTTGATCTAAGGCCGTGGCTGGTAGAATGCCTCTGGCTTGCCAGTGGGCCTGATAACGATGGCCTGTGAGGCGCTTGAAAGCACCACCTTCTGTTAGCCGACTCAGGTCACCGCGATCTAGGCGGGCGCGCCGGGTTATGTCTTCCAAGTCAGTGATGTCTTGTTGGCTTCGGGCATGCACAATCCGAAAAGCAGCTTCGGTTCTCAGCCCTTTGATGCGCTGCAAACCCAGCCGAATAGCAGGTTGCCGTGGTGCGGGTCGGTTATCTTCCATACTAGGAGTCTCCAAGGTCGATTCCCAGTCACTGCAGAGTATATCCACAGGTCTGATTTCGACATTGTGCCGGCGAGCATCCTGTACCAGCTGTGAAGGTGAGTAAAAGCCCATGGGTTGGGAGTTCAGCAGGCCGCAATAAAAAGCCGCAGGTTCATGGCATTTCAGCCAAGCCGAAAAGTACACTAACAAAGCAAAGCTGGCAGCATGGGATTCGGGAAAGCCATAGTCGCCAAAGCCCTTGATTTGCTCGAAGATGCGCTCGGCAAAATCCCGGTCATGGCCCCGCTCAAGCATGCCGTTGACGAGTTTTTGCTGAAAAATTTCCAGTCCACCCTTACGCTTCCAGGCGGCCATGGCGCGACGTAATTGGTCTGCCTCGCCGGGTGAAAAACCGGCGGCAACGACGGCTAGCTTGATAACTTGTTCTTGAAAGATGGGTATGCCGAGGGTGCGCCCCAAAACAGCTTCTACGGCCTCGTTGGCGTAGGTCACGGCTTCCTCGCCGTTACGGCGTTTCAAGTAGGGGTGCACCATATTGCCCTGAATAGGCCCGGGCCGAACAATGGCGACCTCGATCACTAGGTCATAAAAGCACGCCGGTTTGAGGCGCGGCAGCATGGAGATTTGGGCTCGCGACTCGACCTGAAATACACCGATGCTGTCACCTCGTTGTAGCATCTGATAGGTCAGAGGGTCTTCTACGGGGATGCCTGCAACAGACAGTTTGCTGCCGCGATAGGCATTCACCAGGTCGATAGTTTTACGTATGGCCGTCAGCATGCCCAACGCTAGAATGTCGATCTTTAGTAAGCCTAATGATTCCAGATCATTTTTGTCCCACTGGATGATGGTGCGATCTTCCATGGCGGCATTTTCGATAGGCACTAGTTGTGACAAAGGGCCGCTGGAAATAATAAAGCCACCCACATGTTGTGACAGGTGCCGAGGGGTGTTGAGGATTTGTTGTACCAAATTCATGAACTGGGCAATGATGGGACTACGCGGGTTAATGCCGGCTTCTTCAAAGCGGCTCAGTAGTTCGTCTTCCTTGTCCCACCAAGACAGAGAGCTGGCTAGGTGCTCCACCAACTGCAGGTCCATCCCTAACGCCTTGCCCACATCGCGGACGGCGCTTTTGGGCCGATAGGTGACAACACTTGCCGCCAGCGCGGCGCGATGGCGGCCGTATTTCTTGTAGATGTATTGGATGACTTCCTCACGGCGCTCGTGTTCAAAGTCGACATCAATATCCGGTGGTTCATCCCGCTCCTTGGAAATAAAGCGCTCGAATAGCAGACTGGTTTTGGCGGGGTCTACCTCGGTGATGTCTAGGCAGTAGCAGACCGCACTGTTGGCGGCAGAGCCGCGACCCTGGCAGAGGATTTGGGCACTGCGGGCAAAATGGACGATATCGAAGACCGTCAGAAAGTAGTACTCGTACTGCAGTTCACGAATCAGCTGCAGTTCTTTTTCGATGGTCGCGGCCACTTCATCTTTAACGCCGTCAGGCCAGCGCTTACGAGCGCCAGCTTCCACCAGTTGGCGCAGATGCTGGGCGGGGCTGAGCGGCTCGGGTACCAGTTCGGCAGGGTATTCATAGCGCAGCTCGTCCAAAGAGAAGTCACATAGGTCAGCAATATGCACCGCCTCGGCGAGTAGGGCTGCCGGGTACAGGCTCGCCAGCAGCGACCGTGAGCGCAGATAACGTTCTCTATTAGCCTGCAGCAGCTTGCCCGCTAGGCGCAGGGGCTGGCCAATGCGAATCGCGGATACTACATCCTGTAGGGCCTTGCGATCAGGATGGTGCATATGCACGTCTCCGCAGGCGACCATGGGTAAGCCCAGCGAGTCAGCCAGGTCAAAAGCGCGCTGATAGACCTGCATTTCCTGACCATCAGGAAAAATCTCAACACCGAGCCAGAGCCGGCCGCTGAACTGTTGCGTCAATGCGTCACCGCTAGCACGTACCTGTGCCGCTATTTGGTCGGTGGTTTTATCGTGCTGATGATTACGCTGTTTGTGGTAACAAGTGTTCGGCAACCAGATCGCGAGACACTGGTCGAGTCCGAAACTGATATCCTTGAGTCCTAGTTCATACTCGCCTTTGTGAGCGCGTCGGCGACCCAGAGTGATTAGGTTGCAAATCTGGCCATAGCCGATACGGTTAGGCGCTAAAAGGATCAGGTGAGTATCGTCGTCGAGAAAAAACTGACTGCCTATCAGTAACTTTAAGCCGCACGCTCGAGCCGCCACGTGGGCCTTGACGATACCCGCCATAGAGCATTCATCAGTGATGGCGAGCGCTTGATAGCCTAGCCGGGCTGCCTGATCAACGAGTTCTTCTGGTGCTGAGGCGCCACGCAGAAAGCTGTAATGAGTGATGCAGTGCAGCTCTGCGTAAGGAGGTGCATAGGGAGCTGCATAAGGCGTCGATGAAGGGTCTTCATGAGTTGTAGTGCCAGCAGATGTTGAGCCTGATTTATTAAACAAGTTGTCTTACCTTTACATAAATAGTTTTATAAATAGCGCTGTAGATGACGTCGCCGATACCTGAGTAGAATGCTGGCGAGGCACGCCACAGAGGTATTTTGTATAAAAGTTCTAGATAGCTGTTCTAGATAGCTGTTCTATAGAGCAGCGACACTAAAAAATCGTTATTTTTGAGCGGTCATCAAGAATAACCGCCCGATGCTATATACTGTACATATATACAGTATTTTTGGCAAGCGCAAGAAAGTGACTAAAGGAGTCAGGCAGATGAACGATCGGCAAATCAGGCAGCCCCATCAATGGCTAGGAGATCGACTACAGGATCACATAAACGATCCATTTGCCTGTCGACAATTTGCCTGTCGACCAAGTGGGCGAGCGGCCAACTCTCCAGACGAGAACTTAGCGTGGAACCGGGCTGTTAGTGATGTAGGCAATTCAGCTTGAGCCTCGGGAAATCCAATGCCAACGTATCGCGTTTTCGCTGGCTGACCCGGAGTCTTAGCGTGTTCGGATTAGTGGTGATAGGTCTAATTCTTTACGGTAAAACCCAAGAAGTAGACGTTCTACAAGGCCTTAGTGCGCATATCAATGACAGGCTTCAACAACCTCAGCAAGTGGAGTCTGTGGCAATCTCCACGTCAGTAGTGGCCATCGGCGCTGCGGTCGTCAGTGGTCAGTTGGCACACCCGGCTTTAACCGAAGCGAGTGGTTTGGCAATATCGACCCGAGACCAAGACGTTCTTTTTGCCATCAATGACAGCGGCAATGAACCGCGACTTTTCGCACTAGACCACACAGGCAAAGACTTGGGTACCTGGCTGATTGATGGCGTCGACAATATCGACTGGGAGGACCTAGCAAGCTTTGAGTTGGACAATAAACACTATCTGCTGATTGCCGACACGGGCGATAACATGCGTTGGCGTTCAACAATGCACCTGTATATGGTTGAGACGCCAGACCTCGCGGCAACCTCCAAAGAGGCAAGCCTACCCGTTGCTTGGCAGGTTGAGTTTCAGTTCGAACATGGTCCCAGAGACAGTGAAGCGATTGCGGTGGATGTCTCCGGTATGCAGGTTTTACTGCTTGCTAAACGTGTCATACCGCCGCAAGTGTATCGTTTGCCACTCAAGCCTGATTCAACACAACAGCGAACTCGCCACATCGCGCGACAGATCGGTGTTGTTAGTTTACCCCGTCCTACTAACGAAGACCTGCGTCAGGATCCTTTATTTGGCCAGTATCGATCTCAGCCAACGGCGATGGACATCAACGGTAATCGGTTAGTGATTCTGACATACAAGGATGCCTGGCTCTTTACCCGGCTGGTAGGCCAGGACTGGAGCTCCGCACTGCAACAGGTGCCAGGCCGTATCACTTTGCCTTCGATACACCAGCAAGAAGCCGTAGCACTCGGTGATCAAGGCAGGCGCTTGTGGTTTACGGGTGAGCAGGCAAGTAGCAAAGACGCCACGCCGTTGATGGTCGTTGAATTGCTGGGTGCTCAATAAAACAATACGGCGTGTCTTGACGGGGCTGGGGGCTTCATATCCATCCGCTAGCTTGATGGCCCCGATCCTTAGTCTTGAGTCACTGCAGCTCAGTTAGGGCATGCGCTAACGCTTGCAATCAAGCGCACTGCAAAGCACAAGCCAGAGCAGGGCACGAACTTCTATTCGCGCTGTCGCTATCACTTACTGCGTCAACAAACCCAACACAGCTTCTTCAGCCACACGCTGACGATCAAACACCATAACGCTCGCTTTAAACTGCAGCTCTTCCTTGATCAGGTTAGCAATCTCTTCAGCAAAGTCCGTATCCTGAATTTGACTTAGCTGACCACTGGCAATGATCTGTTGATCGAGTAATTGATTGGCCTGAGAAGCTAGCCCATTCTGCTTGGCACCTATGTCTGCGCGCTGGCTTGTTAGGTCATCCCTGATTTCAGAAAAATTCGGGTTGGACTGGGCCAGTTTGTCCTGCACTGCGGAGCCGGCCTGATCTGTAAACAAAGGTTGCTCGTTGAAGCGGGCATTCTCAAGCGTTGACTGAGCTTCCTGCAGTAAATTAGTTTGGCTGCGTTGGATGATATCTCTGTCGGTGTCGCTTAGCGCGCCGCTATTAGCTTTGACTTCAAGGGCCTGAGCGCGTTCCAGCAGATTGCTGACATAGCCCAACGTATCATCGGCTTTTTGTAACGACGAAACCTGATCGGTGATATTTTTGATAGAGACGGTGGTTTCCCCCAGACTACTATCTATTCTGCCGGCGATGGCTGATTCTGCGGCGTTGCTCCGAAAATCCACACTGATACCACTGCTAATCCGTTGCGCGACTCTATTGATTCCATCCAGGGAAGGTATCGCGGGAGACGAAGGTCCTGCTATTGAAAATGGCATGACGTTTCTCTCTGACGATGAAGTACTTAATGTACTTAAGGTAGTTTAGGCAAAAACAGCTTAATCGCCAGTGATTTTCATGTCACTCATCACCTGCTGCTGACACTTGGTCGCTAGAGCTTGATGGTAGTGTGTTTTTATTTCGAAAACGATAGTGACCCACGAACCATTCACTGCCGTTGTTATAAGCAAACAGTCGCTCACAGGCCATAAAAAACATCCGCCACCGATGAAACTGCACGATCGGTGTTGCTGGGTCAGGCGAGTGGCTGAAAATCGCGAGGATTTGTGTTTTGAAACGATCACAGTTGGCCAGCCACGCAGCACAGGTTTTTGCATAATGCTGGCCACTTAGGGCCCAGCGATCTTCCAGAATTAGCTTTTCCTGAAATTGTAAGGGCAAATCCCATGATGGCATCATACCGCCGCTAAAAAAATTCTCGGACATCCAGTCAGACTCAGACTCAGATTCATAAAAGTACGGGAATAACTGGTGGCAAAAGACGTGGAAAAATAACTTGCCATCGGCGGTGAGCCACTGGGATATACGGTTGAAAAGTAATTCATGGTTACGCATATGCTCGAACATTTCGACCGACACCACACGATCGAAACGGCCCTCGGGCTCAAAATCATTCATGTCACAGGTAATCACGGTGACATTAACAAGGTCACGTTTCTCGGCGGCTTTATCAATGTAGTCCTTTTGGGTTGCTGAGTTACTAACGGCGGTAATCTGACACGCAGGATAGTGCTCAGCCATCCACAGCGTCAGCGATCCCCAGCCGCAGCCAAGTTCTAAAATAGTTTGGGCATCATCGAGTTCGGCATGTTCACAGGTGAGGGCTAACATGGCGGCTTCAGCTTGGCTGAGTTCGGTTATCCCAGGCATAAATAAAGCGCTGCTGTACTTTTTGTGTTCCCCTAGGACGAGATCATAAAAGTCAGTGGTGACTTCGTAATGCTGTTGGTTAGCGTCATTCGTGTTGACGGACAACGGACTTTGTTGCATCTGCTTCAAGAATTCAGGCATGGCTGACTTGTTGCGGTACCGTTTGCGTTCTTGGCGACAGCGCTGAGCAATGATGCCATTGATAGCAATGCGCGTGAAAACATCGGGAATATGCCCTTGTTCAACCAAGCTGATGGCCTTTCTTAGCATTGACTCTTACCTTCTCAACGACGTCACGAACGGTGATAGTAATGAACGGCGGACTCATCTAACGACAGGGCTTACATTAACACAGAATGTGGGCTCGCATACGCGGGTAAGGCCCCGGCGCTGGACACATGCTGCATGTTATGCGCCCGGCGCAATTGCCGTAACGACAAGAACTTTCCTAGTTGCCATCGCTTGGTGCCGATTTAGGTTTGGCTTCATGCTGCATCGCATCCTCAGACGTTTCAGTTCCAGTGTGGTAGACCACGTCGGCTGGATCGACAGCATTATCCATACCGCAGAAACGCAACCAGTCTTCGAGCATCAGATACAGGCTCGGTACAAGAAAGAGCGTGATCATGGTGGCGAACAACACGCCAAAGGCGAGCGAGATGGCCATCGGAATAAACATAAACGTTTCTGGGTCGTTGTTGCTCATCAGTGGAACCAGACCCACAAAGGTAGTGACAGATGTCAGAATGATCGGCCTGAATCGTACGACCCCCGCGTTGGTGACTGCTTCAAACACGGAGACGCCTTGCCTGCGCTGGCGGTTGATGTAATCCACCAGCACCAGTGACGCGTTCACCACGACGCCGGAAAGTGCAATGATGCCAAGGATAGAGAAAAACACCAGTGGCCAGCCCATGAGATAGTGGCCGACAATAGCGCCCACGGCGCCGAAGGGAATCACACTCATAATGACCAGCGGCTGTAAGTAGGACTTCAGGGGAATGGCGAGCAGTGCAAAAATAATCATAAGCGCAACGGGTACCGTGCTGAAAATACTGCCGATGGCTTTGGCACGTTCCTGCTGTTCACCGGACAGCTGGTAGCGAACGCCGGGGAACAGCGAATTCATGCAGCGATTGTCACTCGTGCTAAAGCGTCCTTGTTCGCAGATCTTGCGCTCAACCGCCGCGACAACTTCCTCCGGCGTGATCAACGCGCGGTTAACGTCGCCGCGGACTTCGACCACGCGCTGCTGGTCCTGGCGGCGAATGGTTGAATAGCCGGTGCCATATTCCACCTCTGCAACGCTGGAAAAAGGCACTTCTGAACCATCTGCTGTCCGGATACGCATGTCTTCAAGGTTGCCCAGCGAGCGACGTTCGTCTTGGGGATAGCGAACCATCACTCTGACGTCGTCAGTACCGCGCTGAATACGCTGCGCTTCTTCACCGTAGAACGCCTGTCGAACTTGCCGCGCAAGATCGGTGAGTGTTAGGCCGAGAGACTTTGCTTCGGGCAGAATATCGAGCTTGATTTCCTGTTTACCGGCGCGGAATGAATCTGACAGATCCATTACGCCTGGGTACTGAGCAAGTTCGGAGCGTAGGTGAGCCGCGGCACGCTGCAGTTCCTCCACGTCGCGGCCGCGCAATTGTAGGGCAATCGGGTCGCCGGCACTAAACGAGTCGGCCGAAAAGTTCAGCTCCACAGCATCAGGAATGCTGCCGGTCAGCACTCTCCATCGGTCTGCGATACGCGAGGCCGTCCAGTTAGGGCGGTCTTCAATGGCAACGAGATTGAGCACGATCTCTGCCAGATGGCTGCCGCCTGACGTCCTAGAAGGGGGGCCGTTGCCGCGCGCAGCATTAATGCCGATGGATGAGAAAATGCTAGTAACCGCACTGGACTCATCCGATATTGCGCCTGTGATGATCAGGTCCGCATCGATTTCCTCTGCCAACACCTGAGCCGCCGCTTCAATGCGACGCGCCCCATCTTCTGTCATTTCTACGTTGATGCCCTCAGGCATCGTTAGCGTGGCATAAATACGATCTCCCTCAACCGCTGGGAAAAACTGGAATACCACGCGGCCGCTTGTCACCAACGCTATTGCGGTCAGCAGTACCGCCGTACCGACTGCCCAGGTGACCCAACGCCACTGCAGCGTTCGAATGAGGAATGGTTTATACGTGTTTTCCGCGAAATTTTGTAGGCCGTCAGCAAACAGGGCCTGAAATTTGATCCAGCGTTTTACCATGGCGGTTTCACTGAGAAAATAGCCGCTGGTTTTGCGGTGGGCGAGGTGAGCCGGCAAAATCAGCAGACATTCAAATAGGCTGAAGACGAGACAGACGACTACGACATAGCCTATGAGCGAGAAAAACTGCCCCATGCGGCCTTCAATGATGAGAATGGGGAGGAACGCGGCCATGGTCGTCAGTACGCCAAAGACAACCGGGACCAGCACTTCATAAGTTCCCGAAATCGCGGCTTCGCGGTGGGTGCGATCTGTTCCTTCGTGTGCGAAGACGCGCTCGCCAATCACGATGGCATCATCCACGACGATGCCAAGGACCAAGATGAACGCCAGTACCGTGAGTGAGCTGATGTTGAGACCGGCGGCCGGGAACACCCAGATTGCCCCAAGCACAGCAATGGGAATGCCGGCGGCCACCCACATGGCCACCTTGAATCGAAGGAACAACGTCAGGATAAGCATGACGAGGGCAAGTCCGGCGTAAGCATTTTTAGTCAGGGCCGAAATGCGTCGATCTAGTGAGACGGATTCGTCCAGCCAGACGCCCATTTCTATGCCCGCCGGCATGTAAGGACGCTTGCGCTCAATGTATTGTTTGACGGAGGCAGCAGAGGTCAGTGTATCCTCTTCGCCGACGCGATATACCGTGATGGTGACCGCGCGTTCGCCATTGAATTTGGCGCGCAGAAAACCCTCTTCGAAGGCATCTCTGACTGTGGCTAATTGGCCGAGCGTGAGATTGGTGCCATCGGGTCGGGTCAGAACAACAATGTTTTCGTACTCATAGCCTCGATATGCCTGCCCCTTGCTGCGTAACAGGACTTCGCCACCAGCAGTTTTGATAGATCCGCCGGGCATATCTAGTGACGATGCGCGGATGGCGTTGGCAATTTGCGTCATCGTCAGGTTGTACTGTCGCAGTGTTTGTTCGCTGACCTCAATCGAGATTTCCCATGGCCGAGCATACTGCACCGTCACCTGTGAAATACCGTCGAGTCCGGCAACATCATCGCGAATCTCTTCGCCCAACAGTTTTAGGGTGGTCTCGTCGGTGCGGCCATAGAGCACGATACTAATGGTTTTACCGCGGAACTGCATGGCTGAGACAACGGGTTTCTCGGTCTCAGCGGGAAAAGTTGATATGGCGTCAACCTGGCCTTTGACATCGTTCATGGCTTTGGTGACGTCGGTATCTGGAAATAATTCTAAGCTGACGGTGCACATGCCTTCGCTGGCATTGCTGCGCATACGCTCGACGCCTTCCACGCCTTCAAGCGCTTCCTCGATACGTACGCAAACGGCTTCTTCTACCTCTGCAGGCGCAGCGCCAAGGTAGGGTACGCGAACGTTGATGACGCCGGGCTCAATATTCGGGAACTCTTCCTTGTGCATGGTGGCAAGCGAAATACCGCCCCCTGCCAAGAAAATCAGCATCATCAGGTTGGCAGCCACCGGGTTGTCAACAAACCAGCCAATTACCTTTTCCATCACGTGTGCTCCTGCTTGTTTGCAGTGAAACCAGGTTAGCCCTGATGGGCCTCAGTGGCTGTCGCAGTGTTCATATTGACTGCCGCTTTCGGGTCAAAGGGCTTGACCCGCATGCCGTCAATTACCGTTTGGATGGGCGAAATATTAACGATCTCACCGGTTTCGAGACCACTGCTGATCACCACGTGATCTTGCTCAAAACGCATGACCTCGACCGAGCGATAACGCAGTCGAGAGTCGGCATCGACAACCAATACCTGATTCTGGTTGCGTAGTGCAGCGCGTGGCAGCGACACAATGTCATTAACGAGGTGGCCCTGAATGCGGGCGTTAACAAACAGGCCAATCTGCAGAAGAGGCTGGCCCGGGATTGCCGTGCTTTTAACCCGCGCGACGGCAGTGACCATGCGACTGCGCGCATCTATCTCGGCCTCAGTCCGCACAAGATGACCACGCCACTCGTAACGTTGGCCCGCGTATTGGGTTGATAAGATGACCTCCGGTGCATCATCGGGGTTGATCTCACCGCGGAAGCCTAGCGGCAAATCGAGATAAGCCAGTTGGCGGTCGGCTACAGGTAGGCGTACTTCTACCGAGTCGCTGGCATAAATGGAGGCAATTGACTGGCCGCGACTCAAAAACTGGCCTGCGTCTACTTTTTCGGCGCGCACCAGGCCGTCGTAGGGTGCGCGGATTTCAGTTCGGTTCAGGTCGCGCTCTGCCTGCTCTAGCATGATCTTGGCATCTACCAGTGCCGCAGAAGCTATTCGTTGGGTACGCAATGCGCTCTCTAGGCTGGATTGACTGGTGAGTTTGTTCTTGACCAGTTCTTGCATCCGGGTGAATTCAAAGCGGGCGAGTTCATCTTCAGCCTCAGCACGGGATACTGCGGCTTCGGAGCGACCAACGACGCTTTGGTAGTCCCTATCATCAAGGCGCAGCAGCACATCTTCTTTAGCGAACAGGCCGCCCGCCACGAGACTCGGTGAGACCCACTTGACACGTCCGTTGACCTCCGGGATAAGCTCGCTCTGTTGACGCGGAATTATTGTGCCTTGCGAGCGAATTTCGAGCTGCAAGGTTTCCTTGGAGACTTCGAGCACTCGAATAGTGGTGGCGACCTCTTCAGGTTCAATCTGTTCTGGCTCCGGCTGGGTCATAACCAGTGCCGCTGCCACTAAGACCCCGAAAAACAGAACAGCAACAGTTATGGTGCCCTTGATGATTACGCTAGGCATGGGTCACGCTCCTTGTAGGCAGGTTCTGGCGGGTTGCAAGTGCCTGCAAAATACTGTCTTTAAGTAGCAGGAAGTGGCCCGCAATGGCGGTGCCAGCGGCCATCGTGTCACGCTTGTCGATAGCATTAGCCAGCGCATCCAGGCAGGCGAGGTCGCGCTGCTGGTCTATCTTGACGTCGAGACCGAGCCCTTCGAGCCGCCCGACGAATTGGGTCTTCAACCCATTGAAGATCAGCCGCAGCACTAGGTTCTGGTTAATATTGGTGAACTGCAAGGAGAGTTCTCGCCAGTGTTGCTGGTACTGGAGAGGCTGGTCGATGGTGTTTCGGAGCTGTTCGATGGCGGCACTCATTTGCTGCAGCTGCTCATCACTCGCTACCTTAATGGCGGTACTCGCGGACAGGGCGACCATTGCACCGAGCACGTCAAGCAATTGCTCGATGAGCTTGGGTCTTGGTGTCTCACCGTTGTCCATCAGGTAGCCAAGCACTTCCAACGTGGCATCCTCAATCGCTACCACCCGCACGCCGCCCGGCTGCACATCGGCAATACCAAGCTGTTCCAGCTTCTTAATGGCCTCGCGGACCGAGCTGCGATTGGCTTCAAAGCGGCTAGCCAGGTCCCTTTCTGAAGGCAGGCGCTCGCCGGCACGATATTGCCCGCGCAGTATTTCCTCACGTAGGGTGTCGGTGATTTCTTCTGCTTTTGATCGTGGCATACCGCTAGCATCTCGGACTGAGTTTTTGGTATGACCGTTTTGGTCCAACCAATTTGGTGGGACCAGTATAGGCTCGCTGGCACCTTTGGCAAGGCCCGGAAGCACTTTTCCAGCTGAATGGCGATCATGCAAACGCATGCTGGTTATGGCGCTAGCCTCATTTGGCTATGGCACCAACATCGAGCACCAACGTCGGGACATCCAT
>JBLHVI010000040.1:0-32190 GCA_047630175.1 Candidatus Azotimanducaceae bacterium | reverse complement strand
CTGTTGCCAGCGCTGGGTCTTTTGATTTGGCTCGGTGCAACGCACCGAGACATGCAATTGTCGAACCAATTGGCTCCCCACGCCACAGCAGAGGGGCGACTGCCATGAGCATTCAATATGTATCGGTGCAGTGGAATGCCAAGAAACGCGTCTATGACATTTGTTTAATGACAGGTATCGGGTTTTTCATTGCAGCCTACTTGGGTGTCAGCTTCATCGTATTCACAGGCGAGGCGGCATTGTCGCCGATGATTTTGCTGATACGGGCGTTTGCAACCTGCGCCTTTGTCATGCTGACACTGATCTTATGTATCGGCCCATTGTGTCGGTTGGCGCCGGTATGTTTGCCGCTGCTATACAATCGCCGTCATTTCGGCGTGTCCATGTTTTTCGTTGCGCTAGTGCATGGTGTGTTGGCAATACTCTGGTATCACGGCTTTGGTGTTGAAAACCCGCTAGTGTCATTATTCTCGATGCCTGACAGCATCAATAGCTTCGCTGATTTGCCCTTTCAGCCTTTTGGTTTTATTGCTCTGTTGATTTTGCTATTAATGGCGGCGACCAGTCATGACTACTGGAACGCGAATCTGGGCCCCTTGCTATGGAAGTCTCTACATATGTTGGTTTACCTCGCGTATGGATTGGTGGTTTTGCATTTGGCTGCAGGCGCTATGCAGGAAAGTAATACAGGCATTCACCCCTTGTTTGTTGCCGCCAGTGTTTTGCTGGTTGGCGGTTTGCACCTAACGGCGGGCATGCGAGAAACGCAGGTTGATGGTGCGAGCTCGGTACAAGGCGCAGAGTGGCTCGATGTCGGTTGTTGGCAAGATATTGAAAATAACAGGGGTATTGTGGTCAGCCCACCAAACGGTGAGCGAATAGCGATTTTTCGCTATGACGAGTCGCGGATCGCTGCCGTTGGTAACGCCTGCAAGCACCAGTTAGGCCCCTTGGGTGAAGGGCGGGTAATCGATGGCTGTATTACCTGCCCTTGGCACGGCTACCAATATCGCCCAGAAGATGGCGCTGCGCCCGCGCCATTTACCGAGAAAATTCCAACCTATCGAGTCAAATTAGACGGCGATCGGATTTTACTAGATCCAACACCATTGCCGGACGGCACATCGCGTGAAATCGCAGTAATAGGAGGTATTCGATGAGCAAGGAAGACAATTTTTACGTCGGATACCTGCCGTTTCCGCGTGGCCTACGCCGCGGATATCTTATTGCGATACCAGTGCTTATCGTCTTAAGCATCGGCATTGCCCTAGGCCTGGCGAGCAATCAGCAGCCAGCCGGCGAGGGTAGTTGGCAGGTGGCGAAAACGAGTGCGGTTACCGGACGGCTGAGCGTAGATCCATATCCGATTGTGCACACGGTAGACGGTGAGTCAGTGCTGCTGGTAATTCAAGGCAAACGCGGAGCGACTGACGCTGCGGCACCGTTTGCCGGTCAGATGGTGACTGTCACCGGCTTCGATGTGCGTCGGGGTAGCTGGCAAATGCTAGAGATTCCTGCGTTAGGCGCTGTTGTCGCTGCGCCTGAGGCCGTTGTCGTGACCATACCTGAAGCTCAGGCCCTGGGGGTTGATAGTCTGCTGGGTGAAATAGTTGATTCCAAATGTTTTCTCGGTGTGATGAAGCCGGGTGCCGGTAAGGTTCACCGCAGTTGCGCCTCGCTGTGTTTGTTGGGCGGTATGCCGCCGATGCTGGTTGTGAACACGGAAGAAGGACGTTATGGATATGTCATCATCAATGGCGACGGCAGCAGCGCAGCCCGACAACTTGCAGGTCAAGTTGCGATACCTGTGAAGCTGACAGGCGAGTTTGAGCGCCGCGGTGACCTAATGTACATACGTCTGCCTAGTACTGGTCGCGGCGTTGAACCGCTAACCGGTACATTGCTGACAAGCTATGGTGACTCACTTGCCGTCGACCCCGCGGTTCCAGCATTTTGCGGCGTCATGCCTGGTCCGATAGCAGCGACCTGAAATCACAAGGTCAGGGGTTCACTCTGACCTATTACTTTCTCATTTTCACCTCAGGAAATACTTATGCGAAGTTCAAGCGGGCGATTCAAACGTTTAGCGGCAACGGCAACGGCAATTGCCTTGCTTAGTCTCAGTGTCAGCGTCCAAGCGCTAGCGGTCGATCCTATATCCACTGGCTTGTTCAGTGATGTTGCTGTAAGCGGTTTTGATACCGTTGCGTATTTTACCCAAGGGAGTCCAGTTGAAGGGTCCAAACAACACACGTCTGAATACATGGACGCTGAATTCCGATTTGTATCAGCAGAAAATAAGGCGATCTTTGACGCGGCGCCGTCGCGCTATGCGCCTCAGTACGGTGGTTATTGCGCCTGGGCGGTCAGCCAAGGTTACACCGCTAAAGCAGATCCTGAGCAGTGGAAGGTTGTCGACAACAAGCTCTATCTTAATTACAACAGCGAGATTAAACAAAAGTGGGCGCAAAATACTGCTGACAATATAGACGCTGCGGATGAAAACTGGCCGAGTTTGACCGACTAAAATCCGGGGTCTTTACGTTTTTTGATAGAAATTTAGGCGAAAAAAAAGTCAGTGCGAGTTACCTCACACTGACTTTTTTGCTGCTGGCATGGTTACATGCCAGCATTCGATCAGCTTTTAGAAGCCGACTTTGAGGCCCACGTAGGCCATGCGACCGCGTGAGTCATGCTGGCGTGGGTCGAAGCTGAAGTTCGCTGCGTCCCAAACGCGTGGTGGCTCTTCGTCAGTCGCGTTCAACATACCTACCGTGATGGTGGCAGCGACGTCAGAAATTTCAAGCTCGTAACCGTACTGCACATCAAACGTCATGAAGCTATCGACGTTGTTGTCTAAGCCAGCAGGTGGGTTAGGACGCGTGTTGGCGTAGCTTGCGATATACCGTGAGATCACAGATGCTTTGTGAGCGCCCTTAGACCAGCGGAACGTCGTATTAGCCTGAGTTTCCGGCAAAGAGCGAGCAAAGTTGTCGTGGTTGAATAAACCAACAACATCTGTCGCCACACCATTGAGTGGGATCTCGTAGCTCAGCATATGCATGGCCGTGAAGCTGATACCCATGTCACCAAAGTCGGTAGCGGGAAAGAAGTAATCCACAGCGAAATCAAGACCATCAGTATCAACCTGCGCAGCATTGATATAGTTAGTCGTTACACCAATTAAGGTGCCATCACTCGCGCGTTTAACATCTGATTGTGAGGGATCGTCAACGACTTTTCCCTGCGCGTTTTCGATGGTGATAACGTTTGTGTAATCCACACTCCAATAATCTGCGGTGATGTGTAGGCTTTCAGTGGGATCCCAAATCACGCCTAAGTTGACGTTGGTTGCTTCTTCTGGCTGAAGGTTTTCGTTGGCATTCTGCGCGATACGGATAAACGCGGTGCCGCCTACTGCAGCGCCAGTGGTTTGGTCAAAGTCTTGAATGCCCTGAAGTGACACAACACTATTGTATAACTGATGCAAAGACGCTTGCCTGAATGAAGTACTCGCTGAACCTCGCAGTACGAGTCCGTCCGTCACTTGATATCGAGCAGAGAGCTTCGGGTCAAACGTTGATGCCGTGTCTAGGTCTTCGTAACGACCGGCGAGACGAAACTCGAGATCATCCGTCGCGTCCCACTGGAATTCAGTGAAGACAGCCCAGGCTGTGCGTGCCTCGTCAACGTTGACACCACCACCCAAGAAGATGAGATCGGCAGCCTGCGTCAGGTTACCTGCCGCGTCAAACTCCACCGTGCTTAGGTCATTGCGATTGACAACAAGCCCCTCATCACGAATCTGCATGCCCGCTGCAAAATTAACTTCGCCCAATGAACCGTCAAAAACCAGATCGAAGGTCGTCAATTCAGTTTCTGTTGCGGTGATTTGTAGTGCAGAAACAAAGTCGATGAGCGCTTGGCTGTTCGCTGCAGGATCAAATAAGTTCCAGCTTTCATCGCCGTTAGGTCCACCGACTCCGGCAATCGCATCATCAAAGCGTGAGGTCTGCGTGTCTGGTTGCTCAGCATACCCATCGTAAACACTTCGCGTTAGTGCAGTGTTGAAATGGTAGTCACCGATTTCGCCATCAAGTTCCGCAGAGAATCGAAAATGCTCGTTGTCACGCGGTGCGAAAGGTGATGGAAAAGATGCACCCAAAGGACGGCCTAGCCACAGTGCGGGTACGCCAAACGGATTACCTGCTTCATTTGGGCCAATGGCTCGTGATGCATCAAGGTAAGACAAGGCTGGATAGCTAGGTGATTGCGGGTTGTCAAGAACCTTGACATTGCCCCACATCATTTCGATATTGCCGGTCATGCCGTTATCAAAGTTGTGTTGTACGTTACCGTACAGCTGAGTACGTTCTTCCTGATTCACGATATTGAAACGTGGTCCGTACTTGAATCCACAGCGCTCGCCGCTTCCCTGTGGGAGAATGACACCCAACGGATTGTCAGTACATGCCGCATCAGGTACGTTTTCGAACGCATTATAGGTGCCGGCGTAAGGTCCGTTGGCGACAGTTGAGGGCCCAAACAACAAAAAGGAATTGCCCAGCCCCGAAATAGCGAACTCACTCAGTTGCGGGCGTGTAGCCGAACTCAGTGGATTGCGATCGAGGTATTCGGCCGAAACCACAATGTTGGTGCTGTCGTTAGCCCAACCGTGGATGATGCTGAGTTGCGTGTCGTCTTGGCTGTCGCTCGTCGTAGCCTGGTGGAAGACGCCGACTTCAGTGCCTTCAAAATCTTTGCGAGTGATAAAGTTGACCACGCCAGCGACGGCATCTGAGCCGTAGATAGACGCTGCGCCTTCTTTCAGAACTTCTACACGTTGTAAAGCAATGGCAGGGATCATAGACGTGTCAACAAAGGCGGAGCCGTCGTTGGCTGTGGCAGCGGCTATGGTATTACGGCGACCGTTAACCAATACCAAGGTTGAGCCGAGGCCAAGGCCGCGAAGGTTGACGTTACTGGTGCCTTGTGTCGCGCCAGCATTGAACGAATCGGGGACGTTCTCTGAGCCGGAGTTAATGGCCAGGTTACGTGTGATATCAGCGATTGTTACAGCGGCCATTTCATTGATATTGTCTCGTCCAACGACCTGAATCGGCGATGCGCCATCTGTGGGGCTTGATTTGATATAAGAACCCGTGACAACGACCTCCTCTATCGCCTTGTCTGCGGCGAACGCAGGTAAGGCCAGTGCCGGCAACATCAGCGCGGCGAGTGTTTTCATTCTAAAGTTTCCCAATGTGAATCTCCTTTTGGTGACTTTCACACAGAATCACCTCGCACCGAAATGAGGCAGTTTGATTAAGTGTGATGAATCTCCAGGTTTTTATTCAGAACGCATTCGGTGGACGAATAACGTATCTCTCTGTTTCTTATCATCTTTGTAAACGGGCGAGTAGGCAACGGTGGGTTGTCGATCCCTCGCGACTGATTTTTTTATTGGTTTTGGTGTCTTCCCATTCGGAGACGATAATACAGAGTATTTTATGAATGTCGAGATCTTGACATTGAATATTTTGCTAACCATTCGCCCTTATTATGTTCTGCACTGCACATATTTTTCTAGTGAATGGTTTGCTGAGGTGTGACGGGATTTTTGTGTTCGTGAGCTAGCGAGGGATTCCCCGCACTCAATTAGTGCGAGAAGCACGTGTTGAAATCCGGCGTAAAAAAAAGACCAGCCCTTACGGACTAGCCTTTTTTTACTTCTGACGTAGGGTCAGTCTAACCACCAAACGCTGGCGTGAACACAACACCGAGTTTGATCATACGACCAAAAGGGTTGTGGGTGAAACCATCATAACCAAGGTCATTAGAGACAAGGGGTGGATCCTCATCGGTCATGTTGATCATAGACAAGGATAGGGTCCACTGATCAAACATGTTGTTGACATAATGAATGTCATGAGTCAGCTGGCTGTCGATATTAGCAAGGCTGGGTATTCCAGGAATGCTGTCCTCGTAGCTAGTAATATACCGCATCGCATAGTTGACACGATGCCCCTCAGTACGCCACTTAGCGAACAAATTGCCTTGCATGCCAGGCATAGGTAGCAAAGGGGTAGGCTCGTTAAGCTGGCCTCGTAGGTCTCCGCCCGTTGCTAGGAAAAGACCGTCACGTGTGCGGAAGTCGTCAGACTCGTACTCTAGGGTGTAGGTGCCTTCGCCGCCGACTTCCAGTTCGCCGCTGGCGACATCAAAGAAGGTGTACCTAGCAACAAAGTCCAAGCCTGAGGTTTTCAGGTCGGCGCCATTTGTGATGAATCTCTGAGTACGCGCTATGCCAGCTGGTTGCGTGCCTAACGGTGTGAAGCGGGGTCTTAGTTCGTCACAAGCCGCGCTACCAACACCAGTACCGCCGTCAGCACAATCGAAACCGCCCGAGCCATAGGCTGCGATCAGCTGGTTGGCATTTTCTGACTGGAATGGGTTTTCGAAGTCAAACGACCAGTAGTCCAATGAGCCATAGAACGCTTCAGTCTGGAAGATCGCACCGAAGTTGACGGTAACGGCTGTCTCAGCTTGCAGATCAGGGTTGCCCGTAGTGTCAACTGCCTTAAAGGCAGATGCGGGAGGCAGGAACTGAAGTGACGTGGCGGTTCCAGTGAGAAAACTACCAGGAGGTCCACGGAAAGTCGACGATGCAGAACCTCTGACCTTGAACGAATCCGTCACAGCCCAGCTGAATGCTACTTTAGGGTCGAAGGTATTGCCACCCGTATCGTTGCCATAATCCTCGTAGCGGAAAGCCAGTTGAACGTCAAAGGTGTCAGTCACAGGTAATGCGAATTCAGCAAACATACCGTAGATCAGTCGACTTGTAGACTGCGCGTCGTTGGCCGCAAGGAACGCTGTCAGTCCAGTACCATTGGCACCACAATCGAGTGACGCAACATTGCCAAGTGTGACAGAAGCCGGATTGTTGAAAGCGCATGGGCTAACAGCGCGGTCGGCGACTCTGTTCAGCTCGAGATCGAAACTCTCATCCCGTGTCTGAATACCAGCAGCCCAACCAACGTTACCGCCACCTAGCTCCCACGACGACTCACCTGAGAAGATCGCATCGAAGACTAACAGTTCGTTAGTAGCCACCGAGACTGGTACAGCTGTCAGCCAGTTAATCAGCTCGTCGGAGTTTCCAACAGCGGGGTTATACTGCGGATTGGTTGCCCCATTGACGGCAGATACTTGAATCGCGTTCGAGAAAGGATTGTAGTATTCGCAACCGCCAACGCCTGGTGTGCCCGTAGCTTGGTCGCAGCCTGGTCCACCTAAGCCGTCGATCGCAAATGCCATGCCTTCAACGAGCATATCGGAGCCAGCAACTTCGCGCTCACGCTGGGACCATGACACGCTGATGTCATAACTGATGCCGGTGCTAAACTCACCTTTGAAGCCACCCGCCAAACGTGTTTGCTGGGTGTTTCGCGAGCCTTCTTCAGCTTGGCCGTTACGACCTTCTACACCAAGCATCCGGCTAAAGCCAAAAGCGCCTTGGGCGGCTGACGGTACTAGCACAGCGCCATTAGCATCTACGACGTCGGGGAACAACGTCGGATTTTGAGCCTTCATATCTACTAGGCCTGGATGGTCCGGTGCAATAAAGCGGTCTGGACCAAATAGCGACTGAGGAGGGTATGATGGTGAGGTTTTCCAGCTGGGCAGATCAACCTCTGAATACAATGCTTCAGCGTGAAATGTCATTGTGTCGCTGATGTCGACGTTTACCTCACCAAACACTTTGTAGGTTTCGGTCTCTTCAATCAGATTATCGAAAAAAGTGTATTGGAATCTACAGAATGCGGTGGAATCGTCACCACCTAGGTCCGCACAGTTAGGGTCAGCTCTTTGCGCGCCAACAGGGCTGAATACAGGGCCTGTAGTAGGCCAAAAAGTGCCGGGATTGCCGATGGCGGACCAACCGCCTTGTGGATTCTCGCTATAGGGACGTAATGCCCAGTCACGGTCCTTAATGCCCAGTTCACTACGTGTTTCATACTCGGCCGACACGGCGAAGTGGACGTTATCAATGCGTTTGCCGAATATGGCCCCAAATGATTGGTCACCGTCGGAGCCGTCAATGTCTTGATGCGAGGCACGGAATTCGACGCCTTCGAAGTTATCCCGCGTGATAAAGTTTACGACGCCAGCGATGGCGTCTGAGCCGTAAAGTGCGGCGGCACCATCTTTAAGTATCTCGAGTCTACCGATGGCAATCGAGGGAATAGCGCTGATATCGACGCCGTTGGATTCGGTTGACACATGGCGCTTGCCGTTGAAAAGTACAAGCGTTCTTGCAGAGCCTAGGCCGCGCAGATTGATGGTAGTCATGCCCTCGTTGCCTTGGCCACCACGTGAATCAAACTGGTTGGTTTCACCAATGTTGCCAGAGGTGACACTCAAATTTTGAACCATTTCGAGGATGCTAGGATTTCCGAAATCCTCCAAGTCACCGCGACTGATGACGTCAATCGGTAGTGATGCATCTTCAGGCGAGCCTTTAATAAAAGACCCGGTAACGACGACCTCTTCTATGACCTCTGCTGCTGAGATTCCGAAGGCAAGTGAAGGTAGAACAACCCCCAATGCCAGCGCTTTGTTTCTAAAATTTTTCATTATTATTATCCTCCAGCTAGCTTTCACTCAAGCGGAGCGTACAACCTTGTACCGGGTACAAGACGACCCAACAGGAGTAGAGAGCTGATCTTACTCAGACAGAACTGCTCAATTATTGAACAGGACTCTCCCCCATTTTTATTTTTGTTTTGAAAGTAATAGAGATTTCCGGTTGCGACGCATAGTCACCACCATAATCTGGTTAGTTGTCGCAAACAAATCAACAACAACACCCGTTACTCGTTCGGCAATAAAGCAGCTATTGGAAGCAATGTCGAGACCTGGAGGAAAAATAAAAAATATCTAACCGTTAGTAAGTTCTGGTCCGATTGTTTTTTTGTTCAATAAGTTAGAGATTTAGCGGGCTAGGAGGAAGATGCGGTATCCGCCGAATTTTAATCTCAGCAGCGCACGGAAATGGTGCGATCGGTGGTTGCCAGACATAAATTCAGATCTAACGGATCATTGACTGATAACGGCAACGTCTGCTGATCTAGCACGTATGTCGACATGCCCGGGTTCTAGGTCAGTCAGCTGCCAATCTTTGGCCGGGCCGGACCGTACTCCCTCGTTATCGCTGAATGTTTGGGCGGAGGTAGCCCAGCGTAGGCAACATTGGCAAGCGTGTACTTAGCGACAACATTCAGACCGACAACGTTTTGGTCAGTGATATTGAACATGAGCTGTTAAGTATCGCGAGATACCTGACCCCTATTTACCAGTTTGAGCTGTCTATGATGGCAAGTTCAAAAGGGCATCTCTGGTACTGCTAATACAACCTGCAGAATTTTAGTTGCTGATAATTTGAAAGACACTATCTAACCGTTAGATTATTCTTGTGCGGTAGTGACTTTATTCGTTAGGTAAATAGTTTGATGGGGCATACAACCGGTCTGGAGGCTGTTGGTAAGAATGCTTAACAACAGCCTCAAGAAAAAGCTTTGATTTGACACTGAAATGAGGTGTAAAAGAGGCACAAAAAAAGGGGCCAACCCGTGAAGGTTGACCCCTTTTAATGTCAGGTAATACGCGAACGTATTGTCCTGAGAAAGTACGCTGAGAAAGTAGGCTCAGGTACTCAATTGCGCTAGCTACCAAATGCTGGCGTGAAAGCAACCCCAAGCTTAATCATGCGACCAAATGGGTTATGCGTGTACGCGTCATAACTCAGGTCGGTTGATGCCAAGGGTGGATCTTCATCCAGCAAGTTGATGACTGATGCTGACAGAGTCCACTGGTCAAACATATTGTTTATATAGTGCAAGTCGTGGGTTAGCTGGCTGTCAATCGTCGCCAGTGCAGGTAGTGCAGGTCGAACGTCGTCATATTCACTAATATAGCGCATGGCGTAGTTCAGCCGATGACCTTGCGTGCTCCATTTGGCAAACAAGGCGGCTTGCAATTCAGGCTTCGGCAGAGTCGGGTCGCCATCGTTTAGCTTGCCGACAAACTCACCACCTGGTGCGAGAAAGGTTCCATTAATACTCCGAAAGTCAGCAGATTCATACGACAAGATATACGTACCCTCACCACCTATTTCTAGGGCGCCGCCAGCAACATCATCGAAATTATATCGGGCGACCATATCAAGGCCGGTAGTCTTTTGGTCGGCTCCATTAATGATGAATCGCTGGATTCGTTGGATGCCGGCTGCAGGCGTACCAGTAGGGGTTATCCGTGCGCGTAAATCATCGCAGGCTGGCGTGCCAACACCTGTGCCACCATCAACACAACCGGTGCTGGTATAGGCATTGATAATTTGGGTAGCACTTTCTGTTTGGAATGGTTTTTCGAAGTCAAAGGACCAGTAGTCCACTGAACTGAAGAACGCATCAGTTTGAAAGATCATACCGAAATTAAGAGTGACAGCCGTTTCTGCCTCAAGGTTGGGGTTACCCGTGCTGTCCACTGCTTTAAAGGCAGACGTAGGCGGTAGGAACTGAAGTGATGTGCCCGTGCCACCGAGGAAGCTTCCAGGAGGTCCGCGGAAAGTCGTTGATGCAGAACCGCGAAATTTCAGTGCATCAGTTGCAGCCCAGCTAACGGCAATCTTTGGATCAAAAGAATCGCCGCCTGTATCGCTGCCATAGTCTTCATAGCGAAAAGCAAGCTGAACATCGACGGTCTCAGAGACTGGCAACGCCAGCTCACCAAATACGCCGTAAATTAGACGGTCTGTCGCTTCTTCGTCAGTCGCCGCGAGAAACGCGAGCTGGCCAGAGCCACCGACGCCACAATCCAGCGTCGCAACATTCCCCAACGTCACAGAAGCTGGGTCGTTGAACGGGCAAGGATTGAGACGACGGTTCGCAATATCGACAACATCGAAAGTGAAGCTTTCGTCGCGAGTCTGAATACCGGCGGCCCAGCCGATGTTACCACCACCCAACTCCCAAGAGCTCTCGCCTGACAAGATTGCATCAAAAACCAACAGCTCGTTAACAGACAAAGAGCCTGTTGCAGAGGTCATCCAGTTAATGAGTTCGTCAGAATTAGCAACCGCCGCGTTGAATTGCGGATTAGTTGCACCGTTAACCGCGGATACCTGAATGGCATTAGAGAAGGGGTTATAAAATTCGCAACCACCTGCGCCCGGCGTGCCTGTTGCTTGGTCGCAGCTAGGGCCACCAAGACCGTCTAGGCCAAATGCCATACGCTCGATGAACATATCGCTACCAATCACTTCGCGTTCACGCTCAGACCAGGAAAGACTGACATCAAAGCTGATACCGTCGCCGAACTCACCTTTAAATCCACCTGCTACGCGTGAGGTCTTGGTGTTACGTGAACCATCTTCAGGTGCACCGTTACGTCCAGTGACGCCTAACATGCGATTTATCACAAAAGCACCTTGAGCGGCTGATGGAATCAATACGGCCCCGGTGCCACTGTCGACAACATCGGGGAACAATGTTGGGTTCTGTAGCTTCATGTCCACGAGACCCGGATGGTTGGCAGCAACAAAGCGGTCAGGACCAAACAAGGATTGTGGCGGGTAGGATGGTGAGGTTTTCCAGCTCGGTAAATCAACCTCCGAGTAGAGCGCTTCTACGTGGAAGGCGATGTCGTCGGTGATGTCAATATTCAACTCGCCAAACAACTTGTAGGTTTCAGTTTCTTCGATTAGGTTGTCGAAAAATGTGTACTGAAATCGACAGGAGGTGCCGTCGAGCGTAGCGCCCACTGCTTCACAGTTTGGATCAGGTCTTGCTCCGCCAGCCAGTTGGCCCGGAAATGACGAGCCAAAGGCTGGGAAAATGGTGCCAGGATTACCAATCCCCGAGAAGCCACCTTGAGGGTTTTCAGCGAACGGTCGCAAAGCCCAATCACGGCTTTTGATATTGAGCTCACCGCGTGTCTCATACTCACCTGATATGGCAAAATGAACGTTATCAATACGCTTACCAAAAATGACCCCGAACGAGTCGTCACCGTCGGAGTTATCAATCTCTTGATGAGAAACGCGGAACTCCACACCTTCGAAGTTATCGCGGGTGATGAAGTTCATTACGCCAGCAATAGCGTCCGAACCGTAAAGAGCCGCGGCGCCATCTTTTAATATTTCGAGTCGCCCTATGGCTATAGAAGGCATGGCGCTGATATCTACCCCAATAGATTCTGTAGCCACATGGCGTTTGCCGTTCATTAGAACGAGTGTTCTTGCAGATCCCAAGCCGCGTAGGTTAGCGGTAGTGACCCCCTCATTACCCTGGCCGCCACTTGTGTCAAATTGGTTGGTTTCACCGATGTTACCGGATGTGACTCCTAGATTTTGAACCATCTCAAGAATGCTGGGATTACCCACATCCTCAAGGTCACCACGACTGATCACGTCAATCGGTAGTGCTGCGTCTTCAGGTGAGCCCTTGATAAAGGACCCCGTGACGACGACTTCTTCCATCGTGTCTTCAGCAAAAACTCCGAAGGCAAGTGAGGGCAGAATAAGCCCCAATGCCATCGCTTTCTTTTTATAATTTTTCATTTTGCTTTCTCCAGCTAGCCTTTACTCAAGCGGAGCGTACAACTACGTACCCGGTATAAAATATACTAGGAACAGGACGACCCAACAGGAGTAGAGAGCTAATCTAGTTTAGACAGAGCCGCTGAATGTTTCAGCAGATCTCTCCCCCATTTTATTATTAGTTAAATGCCTTTATTCAAAAACCTTCATCCAAGCAGTAAAGACGATAGTGGTGACGCTTAGTCGGTACTATCATCTCAACAGCAGCATCTGTCTTTTATTGCGGCCGCTACTACTTACTAGCTGATACTACAGCTATTAAGAGAAATGTCGAGTATTTGGCAGGTTGTTATAAAATCACTGTAATTTAAGTGTTAGATATCAGTAATGATATCTTATTGCTATTCAGTAAATTTCTAACATGATGTTGGCGTATAATCACGGACAATTAATATCATTTCGCTATCTAGATCAATGGTTTGGCAGGTTTTCTTGATAACTCGGTGAGTTCTACGAACGTCTTTTAGCCTTTCGAACTTGGCGCTTTTTCTTGCGAGCAGCCGCTTTTTCAGTCTGTTGCTGGGCTAAAATAGCAATCTCCTGAATGACAATTTCAGGCGTTTCAAGGCTCACGGGCCCGAGCCGGCCGGCCCGTAACTCATGCAAGAACAGCGACGACACCTTCTCCAGGTCAACCTGCCCACCGGCACGCAGGCAGCCCCGACGTGCACCCATTTGCTCAAGAAAAGCGAGCTCTGTAGTACCCAGCGATTCAAGGTCATAGCGTGCCATTAGCCGTTCGGGGTAGTGGCGCATTAGGTAATCAACGGCGAAATAAGCGATTTCTACATGATTTATAGCCGTATCCTTCAATGCGCCAGTAGTAGCTAGACGGTAGCCACTCGCTTCATTGGCGAATTTTGGCCAAAGGACACCCGGCGTATCGAGCAAAATAATGCCGTTGCGTAGATTAATTCGCTGTTGGCCCTTGGTAATGGCGGGTTCGTTGCCAGTCTTGGCAATGGCTTTGCCAGCTAGCGCGTTGATCAGGGTAGATTTACCGACATTTGGAATGCCAGTGATCATGGCAACGATATTGTGAGTGGCATTGTTTTTCCCAGGCACCAATTTACGACACAGGTTAGCCACTGCATGGGCCTTATCGGACTGAATTAGGGTGGTTGGCAGTACTTTAACGTTGTCTGCTTGTTCAAAGTGCGTTTGCCAAGCCTGAGTGACCAGCGGGTCAGCTAGGTCAGACTTACTGAGGATTTTAACGCGCGGTAGATGCTCGCCGAGCTTGGCGAGCAATGGGTTGGCGCTGCTGAACGGCAAACGCGCGTCAAGCATTTCGATAATCAGGTCAACTTCGGGCAGCGCAGCTACCATGTCCTTGTTGGCCTTATGCATATGTCCGGGGTACCAATTAACGGCCATGTGTATCCTGTTTTACTTGTAAGAGGGTTGCCACGCGCGAGTTGTTGAAAGCGTATCAGTCGTCGAGTGACGTGCTGTCTGCCAGCCGGACACCTGTTTTTTCGATGATGATCAAGCGCTGCTTGTACAGGCTGCTGAGGCTCTGCTTGAAGGCTTTTTTGCTCATGCTGAAAAGGCGTGTGATCAGTGCGGGGTCTGATTTATCGTGAACCTCTGCAAAACCACCCTGACTTTCGATGTAGTCGAGAATAACTTGGGCGTTGCGGTCCCGTGTCACGCGGCCAGCGGCAATACCCACGTCAATTAAGCCATCTGGACGCACCTGCTTAATATATCCGTCGATGGACTGACCGAAGCTCACGCGCTGGAAAACTTCGTTTTTATACAGCAGGCCCCAATGGCGGTGATTAATAATCGCCTTGTAGCCCAGTTCTGTAGAGCTGGCGATGATTAATTTCACAGCTTGTTTCGGTAGATAACCATGGGCAGCATCCCCATCGGTCAGACCGTCGTCGATAAACTTGTCGATTTTGGAAGATGCGGTGATGCGTCCATCTGCCTGGCCTAGGTAAACATACACAAGGTACGATGAGCCAACCTCCATGGGGCGGTGTTGTTCGCCAAAGGGCGCGAGCAGATCCTTCGCCAAGCCCCAGTCGAGGAATGTGCCAAAGTCGGTATTTGCGACGGCTTCGAGATAGGCGAATTCGCCCACCCGAGCACCGGGGGTCTGGGTAGTAGCGACGACTCTGGCTTCTGAATCGAGGTATAAAAATACGTTAATTTCATCGTCAATAGTCAGATCTTCGGGCGCATAGCGGTTAGGCAATAGCACCTCGCCTAGATTTTCGGCGTTGAGAACTGCCCCGAATTCAATGCGCTTTATTACTCTCAGGGTGTAGTTATGACCGATGGCCAGCATGTAGCAATATCCGAGTCTGGTGCCATTAAAGATAACGGCAGTCGAGAGGCAGTGAGGTTTTACTCACCTTGAGCGGGCATTATAGGCGCTGCCGATCAATCTGACACCTGTTCACTCAAATTGCTTTGATGTCTTTTTCGCTGGGCGCCTTGGCGTTAGTGTTATTGGTGTTTTCTAGCCAGTAATTGATGGTCTTTATGACGGTAGGAAAGTCGAGCGGCTTAGTCAGAAAGTCATTCATGCCTGATTCAAGACAGCTCAGTCTTATTTCCTCAGTGACACCTGCGGTGACGGCAATGATAGGTAAGTCTGGGTGGGTTTTCCTGATGATGCGGGCCGCCTCAAGGCCGTCCATGATCGGCATCTGGCAGTCCATCAAGACTATATCAAAGGGTTCGGCGATGCATCGATCAACAGCTTGCTGTCCATTAACGACAGACACTACCGTGTGGCCATGGCTGACCAGCATTTTCTCCAGAATCATGCGGTTCACCGCAGTGTCCTCAGCAACCAGGATATGGACCTGGCGGTTACTTTGGACGTCGTGTGTTTCTTTTGAGGTGGGGACTGTCGTGATATCTACTATCGGAAAAGACACATCAACATGAAAGCTGGAGCCCTTACCAAATATGCTGTCGAATCGAAGGGTGCCGCCCATAAGGCTTATGAGTTGGCGGCAAATCGTTAAACCTAGGCCGCTACCACCAAATTCGCGGACAATGGATGAGTCGGCCTGAGTGAACTTTTCAAACAAACGCGCCTGGTCCTCCTTGCGTATACCGATGCCGGTATCTTCTATTTGGAATTCAATTTGGAGTTCTTTGTTTTTCATCACCTTGGTTTTTAAGCGGATAGAAACGCTGCCTTGCCGAGTGAACTTTAAGGCATTACCAATCAGGTTAATAAGAATCTGTCTAAGACGAACGCTGTCTGCTTGCACATGAGGTAGGTTGTCTGGCACATCGATATTGAGTTGAATATCTTTTGCGTCGGCTGTGAGTTTGAACACGGCATATAGGTCTTCCATCATATGCGTCAAGTCAAGCGGGTTTAGAGACATAGTCATTTTATTAGCTTCGATTTTTGAGTAGTCAAGGATATCATTGACCAGCGCTAACAACTGCTTGCCAGAACTTTTGATTAATTGGACATACTGGGTCTGTTCCCTATTCATGTCAGTTTGTAGGAGTAATTGATTCAGGCCCAATATGCCGTTCAGTGGTGTTCTAATCTCATGGGTCACTGTGGCGAGAAAATTACTTTTGCTGCGCGCTGCTGCTTCACTTTCCTGCTTGGCTTTGCGTAACTCAATTTGACGTTCGTGTTGGGCGATAATCATTTGGTTGTAGGTGTTAATCAAAACGCCAATTTCATCGGGCGTTGTAAAGTCAGCCAACACAGGTGCCTGCTCGGCTTTGCTTTGATTGATAATTTTGTTGAGTTGCAATATCGGTCGTAGTACGTAGCGGCGTACTAAAAAGAACATCAAAATTATGAGTACAGCGAGGCTAATGGCTAGACCGATGCGCGTAATGCGGGCATTGTCAGCATGTACCGCGGCGATGGCATGCTGACGAATTTGTACTACAAACGTAAGCTTACGTAGCGCCGCACTGTTAGGCGCGAACAAAGGCAGCTTGTAGGACAAGTAATGCAAGTCGCCACCGGCACGCTCAAACAGGTTGGCACGATTTATAGCAGCGTCCATGAGGCGCTCGCGTAGTTCAGGGGGGTTAACCGTGTCGATGAGTTGACCGACAAACTGCAGTCTCGAGGCGGCCAGGATAGACTTCTTGTCATCGTCAAGGATGAATAGCAGATCGACATCGGTGAAAGTGCTCATCGACAACACGATCCGGAGGATATCGTCATCGGTCGGGTTCGATTCAACGGCTAGCAAGAAGGTTTCGGCGAGCTCACCAGACCGATGTTGAATCAAGCGTTCACGTATAGAGTCGGCCTGATTTTCTATTAGTACAAAGGCTAGTGTCAGCGTTAGGACATAGCCTAGGATCAATGGCGCGAGTAATCGATAGGTGAGGTGATGTCGTAGGCCTTTCATGTTAACGAGTCAATCGGAGATTAATACGTTCGACCAGGCTCTGGCAGTTCTGTCGAATGGATTTTAGCCTGCCGAGAGTACGACAGGTATGGTTTATGATATTTGATTGATTGATCAGGGCTACCGCCTCTGCCTGACGGTTAACGCTGACGAACGTGATATTTTCACGGCGCTTGCGAAATTCAGCCACATTGATGTGTTCGTGCTCGATCATAATTTTTTCGGCTTCAATGGGGTTTTGCTCGACGTAGTCTAGTGCCATTTGCCATGCTATTTGAAATTTACTTATCCACTCAGAGCTTAAGCCAAGGCTGCCTTTAAAACTTACTACGTCGGCGATTTGTCCCGGCAGCTGGGCACTACTAAACAGCGTTCTAGTACCTGTATGGCCGTTGAATTTGGCTGCAAAAGGGGGGTGAGTGACCCCTGCGTCGATCGTTCCTGCTAAAAGGCCGGCAACAATATCTGGTGGATCGAGGGCGACGAACTCGATATCACTGATTGTCATGTCATAGTACGCCAGCGCTGAGGATAGCAACATGATGCCTTTCGAACCGGGTTCGGCCGCCACTTTTTTACCGTGTAAAGATCGGACATCGGGGTATTTAGCTTGGCCTACGATGACATCCGACCCATCGGCATAGTCGGTGATCAGTACCAGGTGAATTTCGTCCTCAATCATGCCCGCGGCTTGCACTACCTCCGACAGGCTGCTAGCGAGACCGTCGACGCGGCCCTGCGTGAACGCGCGTTGAGCGTCAGGCATAGAATACAGCGCCTGAACGTTGACGTTGATGCCTGCCGCTTTAAAAAAGCCCTGCACCTGCGCGAGATAAAGATATTCGCAGCCTGCGCCTTGGCTGACTGCCAGCGTCAGCGGTCTATCTTGTTGAACGTCGGTGCATCCCGCTATCGGCGTCAAGAGAAGAAGGCTTGCTGTTAACTGTTTTAGCATTGATTTATCCGACCGTAATATAATCAGTGTAGCTTGTTCAGCCGAGGCTGCAGGGATAGCGGTGAACCTTTGGCGCAGCCTTAGCGCCTGCGTTAAAGGTACTTTTTGGTGCATGCGATACCCTGATGCGACGGGCCGCCCCTGCGAATGCTTCTGGGCCACACACTGCGACTGATTGATCATCGGCCTGTAACCTTTTATCGTGGCCACAGATGCTATGTGGGGCGCACATTTGTAAAGCTTAGGTCGAGAACCTACGAGTAAACCTATTCTTCGAACTCGAGCGTATCATAACCACAGGTAGAGCCGGTGTAGGGTCTCGAACAATGCTCGCAAACGAAGGAATTACATGGAAACTCCCAAGATCGATAATTCGCTGTTTACCGAGGCGCTACCGAACGACAATATTGGTCTATTGGCGGGTATCGCCAGCACTCGCGCCATTCGCCGCTACAAAAACGAACCTATTCCAGAGCAAGATTTGCGCGCCATCTTGTTCGGCGCCACACGTGGGCCTAGCGGCTCGAATCGGCAGCCGTTTCGTTTTATGGTGTTGGCCGACTCTGCTGCGGCTCGGCAGGCGAAGGCTCTGATTGGGGCCGCTGCTCGGGACGTCTGGCGTGCCAAATTCGAGCGCGACGGCTACGGCGGTGGCTCAGGTCAAGACGCAACCTCAAAGAAGGCGCGCATGGCGAGAACGATGGACCATTACGTCGAGAACTTCGAACAAGCGCCGGTACTGGTATTGCCCTGTCTGGTCCGCTATCGCGAGCCTTCCCCGATGGAAGGTGCATCGGTTTACCCCGCCGTGCAAAATCTGTTGCTGTCTGCCAGGGCGTTAGGATACGGAGGCGTTATCACCGGGTTTCACCATGCCGTTGACGGCGAACTCAAGACATTACTTGGTATTCCGGAAGAGGTGTTCATTGCCGCGACGGTCACGCTTGGTAAGCCCAAAGGTAAACACGGCCCCGTGCGGCGCCGGCCTATGAACGAGCTGGTATTTGGCGATAGCTGGCAGCAAGCTCCAAATTGGGCCGTTGATCCACCGGGAACGGCATATACTCGCGCCGGCCCGCCGCCGTCATCGTGAATGTGAAAGCCCACGTCAAAGCGTAGTATGATCCGGGTCAAATTCTCTCTGGAGTGTCGCTATGACCTACCAACATGTTTCATTAACCATCACTGACAAGATAGCCGTTCTAAAGCTCAACGCGCCGAGCGTGCTCAATGCGTTGTCAGGGCCTATGATCGAGGAGATCTCGGCCGCCATTAGCGAGGCGGCGAGTCCTGACAGTGGCGCTCGCTGCCTTGTGATGACCGGTGAAGGGCGAGCGTTTTGTGCAGGCGCCAATTTGCAGGCGCGGCCGAAGCCAGGCTCAACACCACCGGCCGGACATGTGTTGGAAACTCACTACAATCCCGTGATGAATAAGATACGTCAGTTGCCTTTCCCGTTTGTCTCGGCCGTCAACGGTCCCGCGGTAGGCGTGGGTATGAGTCTTGCTATTATGGCGGATATGGTCGTGGCAGCAAAAAGCGCCTATTTTCTTCAAGCGTTTGCCAATATCGGTTTGGTCCCTGATGGCGGCGCAACCTGGTATCTGCCGCGAATGATTGGGTGGAGTCGCGCCATGGAATTATCCTTGATGGCAGAACGTTTGTCTGCCGAGAAAGCGTTGGAATGGGGACTGATCAATCGCGTAGTCGACGATGCTGAGCTAATGACGGAGACGATGAAAATTGCCACCAAGCTCGCTAACGGCCCCATGTCACTGGGACTAATCCGAAAGGCATATTGGGACACTCAAGAGAATAGCTTCAGTCAGCAGTTGCAGCTTGAGGCAGAGCTACAGATGAAGGCCGGCGCATCTCGTGACAACCGAGAGGGTATACAAGCCTTTTTAGAAAAGCGTCCGTCCAAATTCGAGGGTCACTGATATGCAGGCCTCTGATTTAAAAGGCGCTGATATGAAAGGGCTTGTTGTACTGGTCACCGGTGCTACGCGGGGTTTAGGTCGTAGCATGGTGCAGGCCTTCGCCGAGGCGGGTGCTGATATCGCCATTGTCAGTCGTAAACAGTCTGCTTGCGATGCCACTGCCGCAGAAATAGCCGCTCTTGGTGTGCGAACTTTTGCCTACGCCTGCCATATGGGCCATTGGGATGAAATTGAACCTATGGTTGAGGCTGTATATCAAGCGCTGGGTAAGGTCGATGTGCTCGTTAACAATGCGGGTATGTCCCCCCTGTATCCGTCGTTGGGCGAGGTCTCAGAAGATATGTTTGACAAAGTTATTGGCGTTAACTTCAAGGGACCGTTTCGCCTTACGGCGCTCGTAGGTGAGCGCATGCAACGGGCAGGGAGTGGCAGCGTGATTAACATTTCCAGCACGGCGTCTTATGATTTTCCGGCGACGGCGCTGCCTTATGGTGGCGCAAAGGCAGCGCTCAATGGGTTAACTCAGGGCTTTGCCGCGGCGTATAGTCCTCAGGTTAGAGTTAATTGTATCGTTGTTGGGCCGTTTGCGACGGATGTTGCCGAGCATTGGCCAGATTCACCTGATCCCGCCAATCCTGGGTTCACTCAAAGTGGGATGCGGGTAGGTCTGCCAGAGGAGATTGTCGGTGCGGCGATGTATTTTGCAACCGATGCTAGCAGCTACACCAGCGGTGCTTTGTTGCGGGTCGATGGTGGACCGCGAAGCACGAAAAGTCCTGCGCGCTAGTTCCTTTCATCGTAGGCGAGCCCAGCATCATGTTATCATCTGCGCCGACCCTCAAGACCCTTGCAGTAATAGGCGATATGTCAGATTATTCCCAACGATTTTTATTCGAAAAGACCGATATCCGTGGTGACATGGTGCATCTTGATCAGAGCTATCTGGCGGTTGCGGAACGCTATCCGCCAGCAGTAGCGAAATTGCTGGGTCAGTTCTTGTCGGCCAGTGTTTTGCTGGGCAGTACCATCAAGTTTGATG
The DNA here is from genome assembly GCA_047630175.1 of Candidatus Azotimanducaceae bacterium. Lineage (GTDB taxonomy): Bacteria > Pseudomonadota > Gammaproteobacteria > Pseudomonadales > Azotimanducaceae > UBA4582. Next base: position 11,234 of record JBLHVI010000040.1, on the reverse strand, counting down.
GCCGACTCGTGTTGCAGGCACGAGGCGCCGGTGAGTTAAAGCTGGTGGTGGCCGAATGTCGCTTCAACGGCGATATTCGGGGCATTGCTCGACTCAATAGCGAGGCTGCCAGCGATAACTTTGGCGCCTTGCTGGGCGATGGCACCTTGGTGATGACAATCGAGTCGGCGTCTGGTCAGAGCTACCAGAGCTTAGTGCCCTTGTTGGGTGAAAATTTGGCAGCATGTCTGGAGTTCTATTTCCAACAATCCGAGCAACTTGCGACGCGTATCTGGCTATCATCAGACCTGCAGCGAGCAGGCGGGCTGCTGCTGCAACAACTGCCTCGGCAGTTAGTCATGGACCCTATAGTCCGAGCCCGCCAGTGGGAGCATGTGACGATTCTAGCGGCCACCACGACTTCAGAGGAGCTTCTCGACTTGGCGCCTGCCGAACTGCTGCAGCGACTGTATGTTGAAGACCCCGTGTGTCTTACCGATCTCAAGTCAGTACAATTTCAATGCTCCTGTACGCCAGCCAGAACAGCGAATGCGCTGTTGTTACTTGGCCAAGATGAGGTCAATGATCTATTCGCGGAGTTGCCGCAAGTCGTTATGGACTGTGAATTCTGTGGTCATCAATACACCTTTACCAAAGATAGCCTTGCGGAAATCCTGCGAGCCGGTGAAGTGTCCCACTAAATATCTCTAAGAAAGCCGGCTAAAGCATCGAGGACAGCGTTGGGTCGCTCTGTTAGCATGGCATGCCCGCAAGGGTCTAGGGTCACACTACGCGCATTAGTTAGATCGTTAGTTACCTGATGAGCGTTAACCGGAGCAGTCATTTTGTCTTGCGCGCCGATGATGACGAGGGTAGTGGCACTGATATTCTGGTAGAAATCAAACGCTGGCGTGAAACTGTTACAGGCACTAAGGTCGGTAAAGAGTACCTGCTCGCCGGCTTGCTCCAATAGTCGCTGACCACTCATAGTCATGCACATACCGGGGTTCTCGCTGCCGCCGATTTGACCTGCGCTGCTGTGACTGAATGTATTGACCATGTCTATCGCATCGTGTTGATCTAGCTTTGCAGCTTCCAGCAGCGGTAGTCCTACGGGCATGGGCGTCGATGTGCCGAGCAGCGCCAACTTGTCGACGTGTTGCGGATAACGCGCCGCAAAGTCGAGACCTGTTAGCGAGCCCATACTGTGGCCAACGAGGCTTGTGGCGTCGACCTTGAGTCGTTGCAAGGCTGCTAGCAGCCAATCACTCATAGCGGTTATACCGGTTAATAGTTTGCCGCCTGAGCGTCCATGACCGGGTAGGTCAAACGCATAGACATTATAGCCATGGCGCGCAAAGTAACGCGCCGGTAAGACCCAAACGCTGTGGTCCATGCCCGCGCCGTGCAGAAAAACGACGCTCGGCTGGCGCGCGTCAATGCGGCCATTACCGTTACTGTAAAACGTTTTATAGCCATTCACTTCGCAATACATGGGCTTATCCCTTCTTTGGTGAAGAAGCTGGTGAAGAGGCTGGTGCGCGTTGCGAGGTGCGAAGCGCGCGGCGGAGGTCGCTGATCAGATCGCTTGGATCTTCCAACCCGATAGATAAACGAATTAGCCCCTCACTGATGCCGGCAGCCATAAGGGCGTTGTCATCCATTCGATGATGCGTCGTGCTTGCCGGGTGTATTACCAGCGACTTCGCATCGCCAACATTCGCTAGGTGAGAAAATAATTCGAGTGCCTCTATGAATTTGATGCCGGTGTTGCGGCCGCCTTTAATGCCGAAGCTGAATACCGCGCTGCAGCCTTTTGGCATCAGCGTATTCGCCAACTCATGGTCGGGGTGATCGGTTAACAGCGGGTGATTAACCCATTCAACGGCGTCATTGGTCGCCAGAAACTCAACCACGGCGCGGGTGTTGTCTATATGTCGCTGCATCCGCAGGGGTAACGTTTCAATGCCCTGCAGGATATGAAAGGCGGTGGTGGGACTCATGCAAGCGCCGAAGTCTCGCAGTCCCTCTTTTCGGGCTCGAGTTATGAAAGCGGCGGGACCAAATTCTTCGGCGAAATTCAGGCCGTGAAAGCCCGCATAGGGCTCCGTTAGCGTCGGGAATTTCCCTGATGCCTCCCAGTCAAAAGTGCCTCCGTCAACCAGCAACCCGCCAATGACGATGCCGTGACCAGACAGAAACTTGGTTGCCGAATGCATCACAATATCGGCGCCTAAATCGATAGGTCGACATAGGTAGGGGGTGGTGAAAGTCGCGTCCACCATCAGGGGTAAGCCGGCGGTATGGGCGACCAAAGCGACTGCCGGAATATCGAGTACTTCGAGTCCTGGGTTGCCAACAACCTCGGCGAACACTAATCGAGTATTGGGTTTAATCGCAGCGGCAAAGGCGGCCGGGTCGCGTGGGTCGACGAAGGTTGTGTCGATTCCAAAGCGCCTTAGCGTATAGTCCAACAGGTTATGCGAGCCGCCATAGATGCTGCGCGACGCGACAATGTGCTCACCAGCGCTAACAATGGTTGTGATGCCCAAATGCAAGGCCGCTTGCCCACTGGCAGTGGCGATAGCGCCGACGCCATTGTCTAGGCTCGCAATGCGCTCCTCTAGCACTGCATTGGTGGGGTTAGAGAGGCGGGAGTAAACATGCCCAGCACGTTCAATATTGAACAAGCCAACTGCTTCGTCAGTATTCTTGAAGACAAACGCAGCGGTCTGATAGATTGGTGTCGCCCGAGCGCCAGTGATGGGGTCTGGGCGCTGGCCAGCATGCAGGCTTAGCGTGTCAAAGTTTAAGGTTGGTGGCTTGGCCATAGGGGCTCCGGCTAGTGCATAGTAAAAAAAACCGATGGTATGTCATGGAGAACCGCTTTAGTAGTGTGATTTGTTGTTGACCGGTGAACAAGCACTGCCCGCCTATTCAGGGTAGGCTGTGCAGGGCTTTGCATAATAATTACGTCGTAAAAACAAAAAAGAGAATTCTCAATGACAAAGATGAAAATCGGGATCAACGGCACCGGGCTAGTGCAGAAGGCGTCTATCGAGGCAATCACCGCGCACGCGCAGCAGGCTCATGATGATGGCTTCGCCAGCTACTGGCTGGCGGAACATCCGACTGGCGGGTTAGATGCCATGATGGTACTGGCGCTTGTGGGCATGCAAGTGCCCGATATTGAGCTCGGTACCGCCATCGTACCAACTTTTCCGCGCCATCCCATGGTGTTAGCGGGTCAAGCTCAAACGGCGATTACGGCGATTGGTGAGCGATTTACACTGGGCATTGGTTTATCTCATGCGAGCATGATGGCCGAACTAGGAATAGCCTTCGACCGGCCCATTCGGCATCTGCGCGAATACCTGTCTATTTTAATGCCGCTGGTCAATAAAGGTCGCGTTGCTTTCCAAGGTGAGCTGTTGTCCTGCGAGGCGCAGACTTTTTTGACACCTGGGGCCCCATGCCCTGTTGTTGTCGCAGCACTGGGTCCTCAGGCACTGAAGGTTGCTGGGGAGCTCGCTGACGGCACTACCTTGGCTTGGGTTGGGCCGCGGACAATTGCTGAGCATATCAAACCGCGCATTGAGGCGGCCGCTAATGCGGTAGGTCGTCCAACACCACGAATTATAGCGACCTTGCCTGTGTGTGTTACCGACGATGAGGACCGGGTGCGGGGGCTAGTGCAGAAGAATCTCGCGATGTACACAGAGCTGCCGTCTTATAAGGCTATGTTTGAACGAGAGGGCGTTGCAGGTCCAGGTGAGCTTGCGCTGATTGGTAGCGCAGCCAAGGTGGCCGACGCAATGGGGGCTATGGCTGAGGCGGGCGTCACTGATTTTGCGGCCTCAGAGTTTACGACCAACGCAGAGGAGCGCAGTCAAACTCGGTCGGTATTGATGCAATGGGCCTAAGCACGTTCTAGCAGGGACTTATGCAGCGGAAGAATAACCGCTGGATAAGTCTGTTGTGCTGATTTTGCGTTGATGCTCCAGCTAAGATGCTACCTACGCAACGGTGTCTAGCGTCGCCAAAAGCGCGTCAGTATATTCATCGGTAGTTCCCTGGCCACCTAGGTCGGGCGTCAAATGCTTGCCTTCGCCAATCACCAGGCGAATGACTTTGCGCAAGCGTTCTGCTGCGTCGTTAAGTTGCAGGTAATCTAGCATCATTGCCGCGCCTAACAAGAGAGCGGTGGGATTGGCGATATTTTTACCCGCTATATCCGGTGCACTGCCGTGGACCGCTTCGAAGATACCCATGTTCTCCCCAATATTTGCACCTGGTGCTAAACCTAGGCCCCCAACGAGACCGGCACACAAGTCTGAAAGAATGTCGCCAAACAGGTTAGTGGTAACAATCACATCAAACCGGTGAGGATTCATGACCAGCTGCATGGCGCAGTTATCGACGATCATTTCTTCGCACTCAATATCGGGGAATTCTTGTGCAACTTCCCTTGCCACGTCCAAAAACAAGCCCGAGGTTGACTTCATGATGTTGGCCTTGTGCACTACGGTGACCTTGCGCCGCTTGAGGCGCTGGGTGAGCTGAAAGGCATGGCGCAGAATTCTTAGGCAGCCTGTGCGTGTGACAACGCTGCGTAACTCAGCGCGCTCGCCATCTTCACTACGGACATGGCCGATACCTGAATACAGACCTTCCATATTCTCGCGCACAATAAGAATATCGATGTCTGAGTAGCGTGTGGTGGCGCCGGGTATCGACAAGGCCGGCCGGACGTTGGCAAAAAGGTTGAAGTGCTGGCGCAGGGAGACATTGACTGAAGTGAAACCCTTGCCGATGGGTGTGGTAATAGGTCCTTTGAGCGTTGCGTCGCTGTGTTCGATTTTTTCTAACGTTTCTTCCGGGATCAGGTCGAGTCCCTGCTGCATCGCGGTGCCACCCGCCAGTGCTTCATCGAACACTAGGCCGACGTCAAGTTTCTCTAGGACCTTAAGGGCAGCTGCCATTATTTCCGGCCCAATACCATCGCCGGGAATTATTGTAATTTGCTTGTCTGTCATGATTGTCACTTATCAAAAAATTTCGCGCATGATAACATTTGTAGAGACGCGGTGCCCGCTATGTTAGCGTTTGCGGCTTGAACCCATAAACAAGAGAGACGCTGGATGAAGACCCAAGCGGCAGTTGCCTTTGCAGCAGGTAAACCCCTAGAAGTTGTTGACGTTGACCTAGACGGGCCACGGGCTGGCGAGGTGCTAGTTGAAATGAAAGCCTCAGGTGTCTGCCATACCGATGCTTTTACGCTATCGGGTGATGACCCAGAAGGCGCATTCCCAGCGATACTGGGCCACGAGGGTGCCGGCGTTGTGGTGGAGGTAGGTGCGGGCGTCAAAAGTCTACGCCCAGGCGACCACGTGATTCCGTTGTATACCCCGGAGTGCCGTGAGTGCGATTTCTGTCTGCATCCTAAAACCAATTTATGTCAGGCGATCCGTGAGACCCAAGGTCGCGGCGTCATGCCTGATGGCACCAGCCGTTTCTCGCTGGACGGTAAGCCGATCCTGCACTACATGGGCTGCTCAACTTTTTCTAATTATTCTGTGTTACCCGAGATCGCGCTTGCAAAAATTCGTCAGGACGCGCCTTTCGACAAGGTCTGCTATATCGGCTGTGGCGTCACCACAGGCATTGGTGCCGTGGCTTTCACCATGAAAGTAGAAGCGGGTACTACCGTGGCGGTATTTGGCCTGGGCGGCATCGGCTTGAATGTAATTCAGGGCGCTAAACTCGTTGGTGCCAGTCGTATTATCGGTGTTGATATCAATCCAGATAAGGTGCCTCTGGCGAAACAATTTGGGATGACAGATTTCGTTAACCCTAAAGATCACAAGGATGTTGTTGCTGCCCTGATTGAGATGACGAATGGCGGTGTTGACTACAGCTTCGAGTGTATTGGTAATGTTAACACCATGCGGCAAGCCCTAGAGTGTACCCACAAAGGCTGGGGTGAAAGCTGTATTATTGGCGTTGCTGGAGCCGGTAAGGAAATCTCGACTCGGCCGTTTCAGCTCGTCACGGGTCGTTCATGGCGCGGTACTGCCTTTGGCGGCGCGCGTGGCAGGACTGACGTACCGCGCATTGTTGATTGGTATATGGAAAATCAAATTAATATAGATGACCTGATTACCCATACGATGCCCCTGAAGGATATCAATCGGGCATTTGATTTGATGCATTCGGGGGAGAGTATCCGTTCTGTCGTTTTGTACTAGACTATAGTGTGAACGGACGCTCAGTAGTGTCTGGGTGACCTGTTGCGCCGAGAGGCGCCGTCGATCGGTGTAGTATTTTGAACTTGACCGCATTTTACAGCCTAGGTGATTTGGCTCGATTTCGTCTGGCGTCGGTTATCGGTGCCGCGGGTATGGCGCTTGCGCTGATTATTCACGTCGTTAATCAGGACTCTTTGCTGCTGGTAAATATAGCGCGCGGCGTTGTATTTGTAATTCTGCTTTGCTACGCCATCGCCGCACGTCCTGGAAGCTGGTTTGAGCGCCATCTGTTCGGCGGCGCGATGATAATGAACCTGACGCTGCTGGCGCATGTTTTACTGTCAATGTGGATGACCGGAGTCGGCTTAGGGATTGTCGCTGCGATTTTCATGTTCCTGGTTGTCCTAGCTGCAGTGTCGCCAAGTAAATCTTGGTTGTTGCTGGTGTTGGCTACCTGGGTACCTTCAACGTTAGTCTTAGCGTTTATTGTTCCTTCACCTCATATGTCCCCCGCGACACTCGTCACTTTGCTGTTGCCATTTAGTTTGATTATCTACGTTTTGATTGGTGGCCTGATCGATATGCGTGATCAACTTGTTCAGAAGGATTTATGGTTACGAAAATCCCAGATATTCGCCCGTATCGGCGGCTGGGAATTGGATGTAAACACGGGCGTTGTGACGTGGAGCTTTGCGGCCTATGAACTGTTAGGTTTAGGCGATAGTCTCGACAAGGCTATTGTGCTGCGCGACTTGTATGTTAGCGACGAGGAGTACGCGATTATGCAGGCGGCGATCAAGCGTTGTCGTGAAACACATGAAGACTTTATGTTCAAGACCCGTATCAGACGCCCGCGAGGTGGTTTTCGATGGGTGCAGGTCAGGGGTGAGGCAACGGTAAAGAGCGATCAGCTGGTGTTGATTAACGGGGTGTTTGTCGATATCACGGAATCTGTTGAGCGCGAGCAGGAGTTGTTGTTGGCCAAGGACAAGGCCGAGCTGGCTGTAGAGGCTCGCAGCCGTTTTCTTGCCAATATGAGTCATGAAATACGCACGCCCATGAATGGGGTTATCGGTATGGCGTCGTTGCTGCTAGAGAGTGACCTAGCAAAGACCGAACGGTCTTACGTCGACATTATTCGCAGCAGTGGTGAGTCACTGCTGACAATTATTAACGAGATCCTCGACTTCTCGAAGTACGAAGCAGGGACTGTAGTGCTTGAGGAAAACTATTTTAATCTCGAACAAATTATTTCTGAGGCGCTTGATGTAGTCAGTCATCAGGCCGGTTTTAAAGGCCTATCGGTTTACCTAGACATGCCAGTGTTGGTGTCCGAGAAGTTTTACGGCGACGCCACGCGGTTGCGCCAGGTGTTAGTAAATCTTTTGTCTAACGCTGTAAAATTCACCGAAGCAGGCAGCGTGACGCTTGGGCTGGCAGGCAATATTGAGGTCGGAGCGCCGAGTAAGATAAGCTTTTGGGTGAGAGACACCGGCGAGGGAATTGCCCTTGCTGCCCAGCAGAACTTGTTTGACCCGTTTACCCAAGCTGATGTATCCACGACTCGCCGTTTCGGTGGTACGGGTTTAGGGCTCGCCATCTCTCAGGAAATTATACAAGCGATGGGTGGCAATATTGAGGTGGAGAGTCAGGTAGGTATGGGTTCGGAGTTTCGCTTTTCCTTAACCTTGCAAGCTGGTGAACTGTTAACACTTCCGAGTTTTGAGCCAGGGCAGAGGAGTCTTTTACTGGTGACTCGTGATGAAATTCAGGCGACTATATTGTCTCGTCAGTTAGTAAGCTTTGGCGCACAGGTCAGCGTCTACCAAGGGCCAGAATCCGTCCCGCTTGAGCATACGAGCGGCGCGGTAATCATAGACACCAACACTTTCAGTCGTCAGGTAGTCGAACAAATGATCGCCAGTGTTTTGGCGCCGAGCATAATCTTGATGGGTAGTTTAGCTCGGCGAGGGCATTTCCCTCAAGCGGACGGTTGGCTGCGTAGCCCCGTTCGCCAGTCCGAGTTGCGCGCCCAATTGCTCCCTCAGCTACTGCAAGGTGAGACCCGTGAGGAGGCGCCTGCGTCAGTCAGTATGAATGCAGAGCCTAATGATTTTTCAGCGTTACGGGTGTTGCTGGCAGAAGACAATATCGTCAACCAGAAAGTCGCTCGGCAGATTCTGCTGAAGCTAGGATGTAACGCTGATGTCGCTCAGAACGGACGTGAGGCGATCCAGATGCTCAGTCAGCGTCAGTACGATGTGGTGTTTATGGATGTGCAGATGCCAGAGGTTGACGGACTTGAAGCAACCCGGCTTATTCGCGTGCTTGATGATGACGATCAGCCTTATATTATCGCCATGACTGCAAACGCGATGGCTGAGGATCGTCAGATTTGTCGAGAAGCGGGTATGGACGACTTTGTTGCCAAGCCCATTAGGTTGGGAGATATCGAAGCTGCGCTGCAACGCACGCTTGTCTTCATGTCAAAGGCTCAGCTTGCAAAGGCTCAGTTTTCAAAGACAAGCCAACCAAATGCTAGCCCGGGCGGTGCTGCTGTGATTGCTTCTGAAAGCTAACGGCTAGCGGACGATCAGATTTCAAGTTCTGGGCGATCGCGAAACAATTCGAGCGCCGCAGGATTTGCCAGGGCCTCGGTATTGGTTACAGGCCAGTGGTGCACTACATTGCGTACGGCGAGCTCGACGATTTTGCCAGAAAGCGTGCGGGGTATATCATCTACCCGCAGTATTTTTGCGGGCACGTGACGCGTAGTCGTTGCTGCGCGAATAAGGCCACGAATCTCCGCAGCCAACGATTCGTCTAGTACTGCGCCCCGGCGCAGTACAACAAATAATATTACGCGAACATCGCCCTGCCACCTCTGGCCAATGCATATACTGTCGATAACCGCTTCGATTTTCTCGACCTGACGATAAATTTCAGCGGTACCAATGCGGACCCCGCCGGGATTGAGGACCGCGTCTGATCGGCCGTGAATAATCACACCTTGGTTGGCTGTCATCTCGGCATAGTCACCTTGGCACCATATACCCGGGAAGCGCTCAAAGTAAGCTGCGCGATATTTTTCCCCGCTTTCATCCTTCCAGAATTCTGTGGGCATGCTGGGGAAAGGTGACTTGCAAACAAGCTCGCCTTTCCCATCGAGCATCGACTGGCCATAGTCGTTGAATACGTCAACGTCCATACCTAGGCCCATACACTGCAGTTCACCTGCGTAAACAGGTAAGCAAGGATTGCCAAGTGCGAAGCACGACAGAATATCAGTGCCGCCTGAGATCGACGCCAAACACACGTCCGTCTTGATTTCGCGATACACATATCGAAAGCTTTCCGCGGATAGCGGCGAGCCTGTGGACAACACCATACGTAATTTTGGAAGTTGATAGGTCTGCGCAGGTTTTACCCCAATTTTTTCGATGCTCGATAAATACCGTGCGCTGGTGCCAAACACAGCGATTTGTTCTTCTTCGGCCATCTGCCAGAGACTGTCTGCTGTGGGGTATGTCGGCGACCCATCGAATAGCACTAAGGTTGCGCCACTTGCTAGACCGCTCATCAGCCAGTTCCACATCATCCAGCCACAGGTGGTGAAGTAGAAAAATTTCTCGCCTGGTCGCAGGTCAGTGTGCAGTCGGTGCTCCTTGAGGTGTTGTAACAAGGTGCCGCCGATGCCGTGAACAATGCACTTAGGGGTCCCCGTAGTGCCGGACGAATACATGATATACAGCGGGTCATTAAAACCCATGGGCGTGAAAGTTAGTCTGTCGCTAGCATGTTCGTCCAGCAGCTGTTGGTAGTTCAGGCAATGCTCAGGGGTGGGGAAGTCGTCAACGTCGAGCACTGCTACCATGACGATCTGTTCAAGCGCTTCAATACGTTCGCTTAGTGCTAACGCTGTGTCGCGACTATCGATACGCTTGCCGTTATAGTGATAACCATTGCAGGTAAACAGCACCTTAGGTGCGGTCTGGCTGAATCGATCGAGCACGCCGTTGATACCAAAATCTGGAGAACAGGATGTGAACACAGCCCCTAGGCTGGTGGTGGCCAGCATCACTACCAAGGTTTGACTGACATTCGGCAAAAATGCAGCGACCCGATCGCCGGGCGTGACACCCATGGCACCTAGCGCATGGGCGAGACTAGCAACCTGTTGATACAGTTCATCGCGACTTAACGTCGTGCGCTGGCCGTTCTCCAGTCGACTAATAACGGCGGTCTGCGGGCCTCGATAGCGCAGAAGATTTTCTGCAAAGTTCAGTCTTGCGTCGCTAAAGAAACGGGCGCCGGGCATTTCTTCAGCACGGTTTATCACCCCATTGCCCTTGTCGCCGATAATGCCTGTGGCGTCCCAGACCGTTTGCCAAAATTTTTTGACATGGTCCACTGACCAACGGTGCAAATCTGTATAGTTGATGTCGGGCTGGCCGATCAGGGTCTTGAAATGTTGCAGTTGCGAGGCCTGAATTTGTGCTGGCGTGGGTGTCCAAAGCGGTTTGTTGGCGTATTGTGTCTGCATGCAATCACCGGGCTGCTATTAATGAATCATATTAGCTATTATCTGTTGTTTTAGGCGCAGAGGCGAACTGGCCTAGCGACGCTGCTTTAAAGGTTCATATGGTGCACTATAAATCACAGTTTTTGGAGTTTTTCCATGGCGTCAAAACCGGTCTTTAGCGCAGAGCATGACCCGCACCGGCGGCGCAATCCACTGACCGGTGATTGGGTGTTGGTGTCTCCGCATCGAGCCAAGCGGCCTTGGTTAGGGCAGCAAGAAGTGTCGTCTACGGCGGCGCTTGCGAATTATGATCCAACCTGTTTTCTCTGCGCAGGTAACCACCGCGTGACGGGGGATCAGAACCCGGCTTACATCAACACCTATGTGTTCGATAATGATTTTCCAGCTCTACTGGCAAACTCGCCCTCTGACTCGCCCTCTGACTCGCCCTCTGACTCGCCCTCTGACTCGCCCTCTGACTCGCC
>JBLHVI010000039.1:0-32319 GCA_047630175.1 Candidatus Azotimanducaceae bacterium | reverse complement strand
AACAAAGATCTTATTAACAAAGATCTTATTAACAAAGACCCTGTTAACGAAGCTGCTGCGCCGCCAGAACCCAGAGTCATAGTTTCAGTGCAACCTGCACCTAACTCTCGAAATGTCTCTATGGCCGTGATTATGCCCACAGGTGCTTCGGAAAAGCTGATGGAAGTCGTTAGCGGCGGTGGTCTCGGAGGGATAGACGCTTCGGTTTCCCTACCGAATAAGCGCCCCAGTCTTGCTGCGTTGAACGCCGAGGATGCTGACTGGGTCTACGCCGCTAGGCCCGGTGAGTACACATTGCAACTGATGGGGTCTTATTCGCTCGAAGGAATCAAGGCTTTCATCAACTCTACATCTGAGCCCGAACGTTTTGCTTATTTCGTCACCCGCCGAGGCAGCGATATCTGGTATGTGCTCACTGCAGGGCGTTATCCATCTAGGGATGCGGCCATCGCGGCGATCAACGTACTGCCACCAGCTTTAGCCGGCACCAAGCCGTGGGCACGGAGTGTTGAAAGCATTCGTGCTTCGCTCGACTCTTGAGCTGGGCTAACAAACGAATGCAGTCTCTACCAGAATGCTCGATAAAAGCTTAGGGTAGCTGTGTGCTACCCATTAGGTCGCGATCGATTTCGCGAGCGGCTTCGCGGCCTTCATTAATGGCTCTAACAACGAGATCCTGCCCACGTCGACAGTCCGCTGCGGCGTAGACTTTGGCCACTGATGTGCGGTAATCCTTTTTGTTAGCAACAAAGTTTCCACGGCCATCAATATTCATGCCGAGTGCTTCATTGATGTAGTGCTCGGGCTGCAAAAACCCCATAGAGAGGAAGATTAGATCTGCCGGCCAAGTCTTTTCAGTGCCAGGAATTTCCTTTAGCTGTTCATCAACACTGACTGTGATGATGCCGGTTAGATTCCCTTCGGTGTCACGTACGAATTCCTTGCTGGCAATCTGAAAAACTCTAGGGTCGTCGCCAAACTTCTCGGCAGCCTCAGCATGACCGTAGTCAGTGCGGTGAATTTTCGGCCACAATGGCCATGGATTGCTGTCTGCGCGGGCTTCTGGTGAGCGTGGTAGCAACTCGAAATTAACCAGTGACTTACAATCATGGCGCAGAGATGTGCCGATGCAGTCAGTGCCTGTATCACCGCCGCCAATAACGATGACATCTTTGCCCTTGGCGGAAATGAAATTTCCGTCAGCGTGGTCAGAGTCTAAGTAACTCTTAGTATTTGCGGTCAAGAATTCCATTGCTAAGTGTACGCCGCCGCCATTGCGACCGGGAATCTCAAGGTCACGCGCTAAGGTCGCGCCGGTAGCGAGTAATACTGCGTCGAAGTCATTGATCAAAGTCTTGGTGTCTATACCATTGTCGCCGCTGCCGCCGACGTCAGCGTTAACGATGAAGGTCACGCCTTCTTCACGCAGCAGGTTTATGCGCCGGTCAATAGTCGACTTGTCAAGTTTCATGTTGGGAATACCATACATCAATAAGCCCCCCAGTCTGTCGGCGCGCTCATAAACGGTCACCAAATGTCCAGCAGTATTAAGCTGTGCAGCAGCTGAAAGCCCTGCAGGTCCTGAGCCGACAACGGCAATGGATTTACCGGTCCGATTCAATGGTGGCATGGGGACAACCCAGCCCTCATCAAAGCCACGGTCGATAATAGCGCATTCAATATTTTTGATGGCAACAGCCGGGTCGGTTATGCCGAGTACGCAGGCGCCTTCGCAGGGTGCGGGACACACTCTGCCAGTAAATTCAGGGAAATTGTTGGTCAGGTGTAAGCGATCTAATGCTTCACGCCAGCGCCCGTGGTACACCAGATCATTCCATTCAGGAATGAGGTTGTGAATGGGACAACCGCTGGTGGATTGACAAAAAGGCACACCGCAGTCCATACAGCGCGCACCTTGCTGCTGTAAATGGCCCGTCTGGTGGGGCGTGTATATTTCCTTGAAATCAACAAGGCGCACGGCTGGGTCCCGGTAAGGTTCCACTTCACGCGCAATTTCCTTAAATCCTGTTAGCTTACCCATATCTATCTCTTACTGCTTCAGGTTGTAGTGCTTAAGTTTTTGGTGCCGCCTGGTATCAGGCTTTGGTCGTCGGTCATTATTTTTAGGTGTTGGTTATAGGTTTGTTTCTAAGCGCTGATGGCAATCGCGGCCGGCTCTTCTCGGCTTGCTAGCAGAACACGTTTGTAGTCTGTTGGCATGACCTTGACGAACTGACCCAAGTAACTCTCCCAGCTGTCGAGCACTCGCTTGGCGATAGCAGAATTTGTGTACTTAAAATGTCGCTCAATAAGGTCACGCAGTTCGAGAATGTCAGCGGTGTCATTTACCGCTTCAAGCTCCAGTGTTTCCATATTGCAGCGGCGCTCGAAGTCACCATCGCTGTCAAGAATATAGGCTATGCCACCACTCATGCCAGCACCAAAATTTCTGCCGGTGCGGCCAAGAACCACTACGCGGCCACCTGTCATGTATTCGCAGCCATGGTCGCCGATCCCTTCAACAACAGCCTCAGCTCCACTATTACGCACACAGAAACGTTCTGCGGCAATGCCGTTTAAATAAACCTCGCCGCTGGTGGCGCCATAAAGTACGACGTTGCCTGCGAGAATGTTTTCTTCAGGAACAAAGCTGCTGTTCCTGGGTGGGTAAATAGCAATCTTACCACCGGAAAGTCCCTTGCCAACAAAGTCGTTGGCATCGCCTTCGACCTTAATCGTAATGCCCTTTGCCAGCCAGGCGCCGAGGCTTTGTCCAGCTGACCCCGTCAGGTTGATATTAATGGTGTCATCAGCTAACAACTTACCATGTGTTGCCTTAGCCACTTCATGCGAGAGCATGGTGCCGACGACGCGATTGATGTTGATAACCGGCAGGTCGATATTAACCACCTCACCACGTTGGAGCGCTGGCTCAGCGAGTCTTATCAACTCGTTGTCTAGCGCTTTTTCGAGCCCGTGATCCTGAGCCTCAACTCGGTAAACTTCGGTATTGTCATACACCCTTACGGCAGGTTTGAGGATCATGCTCAGATCAACGCCTCGGGCTTTCCAATGCTCTAACGCCTCGTTCATCTCTAGGACATCGACTCGCCCAACCATCTCATCGACGGTGCGGAAGCCCAGTTGCGCCATAATTTGGCGCATTTCCTCGGCGACCATAAAGAAATAGTTAACGACGCTCTCGGGTTTGCCGTTAAATTTCTTGCGCAATTCTGGATCTTGGGTAGCAATTCCAACAGGGCAAGTGTTCAGATGACATTTGCGCATCATGATACAGCCCATCGTCACTAGTGGCGCTGTCGCGAAGCCGAACTCCTCAGCACCAATGAGGGCTGCCATGGCAACATCGCGGCCGGTTTTGAGCTGGCCGTCAGTTTGCAGGTAGACCCTAGATCGCAGGTTGTTCATCACCAGTGTCTGGTGGGCTTCTGCGAGACCCAATTCCCAAGGCAAGCCTGCGTGCTTGATGGAGGTAATGGGTGACGCGCCTGTGCCACCATCATGTCCTGCTATCACAATGTGGTCAGCTTTGGCTTTGGTGACGCCAGCGGCAACGGTGCCCACGCCGATCTCTGCGCCGAGTTTGACGCTGATGCGTGCAGATGGATTGGCATTTTTGAGATCATGAATCAATTGCGCCATATCCTCGATAGAATAAATATCGTGATGCGGTGGCGGACTGATAAGGCCAACGCCAGGCGTTGAGTGGCGAATACGAGCGATAGTTTCGTCTACTTTGCCGCCGGGTAATTCGCCACCTTCGCCAGGTTTGGCACCCTGAATAATTTTAATTTGGAGTTCGTCGGAGTTGGCTAGATACCAGATGGTGACGCCAAATCTGCCTGACGCCACCTGCTTGATGGAGGACCGCTTAGAGTCTCCATTGGCCATAGCGTCAAAGCGAATCGGATCTTCACCGCCTTCACCGGTATTAGACTTACCGCCCATACGATTCATAGCAATCGCTAGGCCTTCATGTGCTTCAGCAGATATCGAACCAAAGCTCATCGCGCCGGTGCAGAAGCGCTTAACTATTTCCTGAGCAGACTCAACCTCGTCCAATGCGATGGGCCCGCCGTTAACGCCCTCTTTGAATGTCAGTAGACCACGGAAAGTGCAGCGCCGCGTGGTTTCTTCGTTGGTGTGCTTAGCAAACGCCCAGTAGGCTTCTTGATCATTGTTGCGACTTGCCAACTGAAGACTTGAGATAGCTGTTGGGTCCCACATATGGGCATCACCTTCGCGGCGCCAGTGGATATCTCCTGGATTTGGTAATACAGGGATCAGGTTAGTAGGGCGTAGCGGATAGCCTAGCTGGTGACGCTGCTGCATCTCGTTAAACAATACTTCAAAATTAACGCCCTGCACCCTACTCGCGGTGCCGACGAAACAACGATCAATGATTTCGTCGGCAATACCTACCGCCTCAAATATTTGTGCACCTTTATAGGACTGCAGAGTAGAGATGCCCATTTTCGCCATAACTTTCAGCATGCCTTTGGCCACAGCTTTCTTGTAGGCGTAAACAATAGCGTTGTCGTCTGCAAAGGCGGTCTTGTCGAGCAGGCCATCGCGAGACGCCTGCCAGAGAGACTCAAATGCAAGGTAGGGATTGATTGCGTCAGCGCCATAGCCTGTCAGCAGGCAATGATGATGGACCTCGCGGGCTTCGCCAGTTTCAATTATAAGCCCAATACGGGTGCGCTGGTGAGCAGCTACCAAATGGTGGTGGACCGCGCCACAAGCGGCCAGTGCGCTGATGGCCATACGTGTTGCAGCGATGTTTCGGTCCGACAAAATGATGAGCGAATAGCCATCACGAATCGCAGCAGTTGCCTCATCACAAATGCGGGTTAGTGCGGCCATAAGCCCTTGCTGACCTAAAGCCCCATCAAATGTAATGTCTATGGTACATGTGCGCCAGCTTCGATAATCCATGTGTTTAAGTGAGCTCAACTCCTCGTTAGAAAGAATTGGATGGGGCATCTTCAGCCGGTGAACGTGTTGCTCTGTCGTTTCGAGTAAATTGCTCTCAGGACCGATAAAACACTCAAGACTCATGACCACTTCTTCACGAATCGAGTCGATGGGTGGGTTTGTCACTTGAGCAAATAGCTGCTTGAAGTAATCGTATATCATGCGTGACTTGTCAGACAGGCAGGCTAGCGCCGAGTCATTGCCCATTGACCCCAGTGGATCACGAGCTTCGGTGACCATCGGCAGCAGCATGAACTGCATTGTTTCGACGGTGTAGCCAAAGGCCTGCATGCGCGGTAGCAACGTGTCTGCATTGAACCCGTGATTGTCAGGTATCGTTGGTATTTCGGCTAAAGAAATTTTTTGATTATTTAACCATTGCCCGTAGGGGCGGCTATTAGCGAAGTCACTTTTAAGTTCTTCGTCAGGGATCATGCGTCCTTGTTCAAAATCGATCAGAAACATTTTTCCGGGTTGTAGGCGGCCCTTGAGCTTAACGTTAGCAGGGTCAACCGGTAGAACCCCTACCTCAGATGCCATGATGACTCTGTCGTCATGTGTCACGTAGTACCGGCTGGGCCGCAGCCCGTTTCGATCGAGCACGGCGCCAATATAGTCGCCGTCAGTAAAGACAATAGACGCGGGGCCATCCCAGGGCTCGAGCAGCGCGGAGTGATACTCATAAAAGTCGCGTTTGTCTTGTGACATGTTGATGTCTGATTGCCAAGCTTCGGGAATCATCATCATGATGGCTTCCTGCAGGCTTCGGCCAGACATCAGCAAAAACTCAAGCACGTTGTCGAAAGTGCCTGAGTCCGAATTTTTCGGTTCGACGATTGGGAATAATTTTTTGATATCTTCACCAAACAGCGGCGAAGCAACCACGCCCTCACGGGCGGTCATCATGTTCTTATTGCCTTTAAGCGTATTAATTTCGCCGTTGTGGCTCATATATCGATTCGGCTGGGCGCGCCCCCAAGAAGGGAACGTGTTGGTGCTGAAGCGTGAATGCACCATTGCGAGATGCGTTTCAAATCGAGCGTCTTCAAGGTCCGGGTAGAATGGGAACAATTGACCTGGCGTCAGCATGCCTTTGTAAACAATGGTTTTGCTTGACAAGCTGCAGGTATAAACCATGTGGTTTTGGGTTAACCAGTCAGTGTTGCGTTTGAGTAACTCGGCAAAACGACGGCGAATAATGTAAAGCTTTCGCTCGAAGCTTGCCTGGTCAAGGCCTTGGGACGCGATGAACAATTGTACTATCTCGGGTTGGGCGGTGCGCGCGGCAGGGCCAATATCGGCGCCCTCTGGGTTAGTTGGTACTTGCCGCCAAGTCAAAAAGGTTTGCCCCTCTTCGGCGATAATTCTTTCAATTTCGGCTTTACAATGGGCGCGTTCAACATCTATTTGTGGCAGGAATATATTGCCGACGGCATATTCGCCCGGAGCGGGTAGAACGATATTGAGTCCAGCGGCGAGGCTTTGGAAAAATCCATGGGGCTGTGCGGTCAAGATGCCGGCGCCGTCGCCAGTGTTTTCCTCAAAACCACAACCACCGCGATGGTCCATGCGCGCATTGATATGATAGGCATCGAGCATGATCTGATGGCTAGGGACGCCCTTGATATTAGCAACGAAGCCAACCCCGCAAGAGTCTTTCTCTAGCTCAGGGTCATAGAGCCCGGATTTTTCAGGGTAACAGCCAGGTTGTACGATAGTATTTTTAATCATCTATGCCTACTCTCTAGTCCGGTGCTGGTTTTAATGCCGACATCGGCCATCAAACTGGGCAGTCAATCGCACTGCACAGCACGCCACATCAATAACGCCCGAAGTATTCAGACGATGTTCAAGTAATGGATTACGCAGGCTGGGGTGTTTAGATTGCATCATGGCAGCCTGTTGTTTTGGGTGCCCACTCTTTTGGAGTTTGTCGAGCTGGTTTTGCCGGGTAAAGCGCACCTTGCGTCGGGGGTCGGAAACAATACCATCAGTGTGCCGAATGTCAAGGGTCTCAGGGCCGCGGATGTTGCACTGCACATTTCTAACGCATTGAATTATAACTATATATCAATCATGGAGATTTGCTGGAGATGCGGGCAGCTGGCTGTAATCAACTGACAAATAGCCCGGAGTGTTGTTGTTGCGTAGGATAATCGCTGAGGCTGCCTGAGCTGCAGCCTTGACCTGACGTGGATAGATCGGTGTAACCGGCGTTAGATGTGCGTGTGGCGAGTAAGGACAACATAAAATGCAGCAAATATGTCATAAACGCGCCACTTGTGTCGTGATTTGGGTATAATTCCGGCGTTTTCATTCGCGAGTCACACCAGAGGAATCATCATGAAAGAACCCGTACGTGTAGCGGTCACCGGCGCAGCAGGACAAATCAGCTATTCACTCTTGTTTCGTATCGCGGCAGGCGAAATGCTCGGTGCAGATCAGCCAGTTATCTTGCAGCTTCTTGAAATTCCTCCTGCGATGGGTGCGCTTAGCGGCGTAGTCATGGAGCTGGATGATTGTGCATTTCCGCTGGTAGAGCAGATTATCGCCTCAGACGATCCCGATGTTGCTTTCAAAGACGTCGATTACGCCTTGCTAGTAGGCTCGCGGCCGCGCGGGCCTGGTATGGAGCGTAAGGATTTGCTGGAAGCCAATGCGGCTATCTTCTCGGTCCAAGGAAAATCGCTGAACAGTCACGCCAAGAAAGCGGTTAAAGTTTTGGTGGTCGGTAATCCTGCCAATACCAACAGCTTGATCGCACAGCGCAACGCGCCAGATCTGGATCCGCGTCAATTCACTGCTATGACGCGCCTTGATCATAACCGGGCCATGACTCAGGTCGCGCAAAAGACCGGTAAGCATGTAACAGATGTTAGTGGCTTAACTATCTGGGGCAATCACTCGGCGACGCAGTACCCGGATTTATATCATACTAAGGTTGATGGCAAGGAAGCGTTGTCTCTGGTTGATCAGGCTTGGATTGAAAACGAGTTTATTCCGACAGTTCAACAGCGCGGTGCTGCGATTATTAAGGCGCGGGGCTCGTCGAGTGCAGCTTCAGCAGCAAACGCAGCTAGTGAGCATGTTCGCGATTGGGCGTTGGGAACGAAAGGCAAGATAGTGAGTATGGGTGTATATTCTGACGGCAGTTACGGCATTACCAAGGGCTTGATCTACTCATTCCCTTGCACCTGTGAAAATGGCGATTGGTCTATTGTGCAGGGTCTCGAGATCAGTGCTTTCAGTCAGGAGAAGATGAGCGCTACTGAAACTGAGTTAGTTGAGGAGCGGGACGCAGTCGCTCACTTGCTTGGCTAAAGCCGGCGTGTAAAACAGCAAAGCTGCTGACAGATAAAAAGGCCACCGCTGACGGTGGCTTTTTTATTTAACTGACATAACTACAGGCATGGCCATTAAGACCACAGCGTCTTCAGCCGACTGATTAAGTAAAACCTGTCTGCCGGACAGGGCGGTAAGCAACACTGCCTGTTCGCACCTGATGATTTTCTGCCCGACTTCCGCGACCCCTTCTACGCCTATAAGAACCGCGTAGTGCATAATTTGTAGCGTGTGCTTTGCACCGGGTGCGAGCCATACGCTGTGAACCTCAAATTCAGCAAAATTCACGATCTGGTCGACCGTACAGTCCTTGTGACTGATGATGGGGACTTTAGACGGTGCTAATTTAGCGCGCAGATGAGCGCGACCTATGGCCGCCTCGCTGTCCCAATGATTTTGGGTCATGACTTTTTGGGCAAACGATAATATATACCGCTCGTAATGAGGCGACTGAAATTCGATTACGCGTACGCCGTGTTGCAGCGAATGGGGTGTTAGGGGCTCCACCTGAATCACACTGCCAACACCGACACTGTGGAGCGCCGTAAACGCATTCATCGCTGCCAGTTGCCCAGCCTCATCCCCGTTGAGGGTCTGATCTAACTGTTGCCGCCAACTCTCCATGATCTCGGGCGTTACCATGGCGTCGGGGCGGTAACCTGCAGCCGATTTGATGTGGTCGAGTTGTGCATCGATACGTTGCCGAATTTCACGATAATCATTAACGCAATCTAGATAAGCCTGACGAAATGCCGCCTCGTTGGGGAACGCATCGACCATGGCCGGGTTGAAACCGAAACGAATCTGGCCTTTGCCACTCGGCCAGGCATCACTGTCTATTCGGGTGACGACGTAAACCTCGATCTTTTGCTCGTGCAGTTCTAGGTACAGATCGCCATAGCGTACTTGGCTAAAGGGCGCGAGAATCTTCAGTAAAATAGGGTCCCGATGGTCAAGGCCAAGTACCGACTGCGGGCTCAGTGCTATCAGCCAGGGCAAAGGGATACCCTCGGCAGCACATACGCCCCGTGCCTCGATACCGGTGTACCAGATTTCCTCGCCCCAAGGTTTGGTTATGGTGACAGGTTCCAAATCCAGTGGGCGCGAAAGGTTCAGTGCCCGCGTTGACATAGCCTCAGGATTGTTGCTTATTCGACAATACAGCTCGCTATCAGCCCGCCAGCATTCGCAGTAGAGTTGAATGCTGGTAGGTACAACGTCGTAGTAGGTCTGGAACGCAAAGTTAAAGCTGACATGACGCTCGTCCGCTGCATTCATTAGCGCCGCGATGATCGTGGCGGGGTGTTGAATGGCACCGAGTAACTCCATCGTATTGTCACTCATTTGATAATGTGGGCTCGGTGTGCGGCAACATTAAACCGGGTACCGAGGGTTATGTGGGTCATTGTGAGCGCGATTATGCCAAAAAACGCGTTGCCATGGGGCGCAAAACCTCATTAAATAGAGGTTCTCCGAGAAAAACCACCCTACTGGCGCCTAACGAGCTGATGACTGAGTCGCACTTAACTGAAACATCTACACTGGCAACGCTTAATCTTCGGGGTGATGTCGCGCGTGAATCACTGATGATAGGTTATGAGGGTATGCCGAGTGCGTTGTTGGGTCATCTGCTGATCAGTAGCTTCGTTATCTTCGCGCTATGGCCGGAGGTTGCCAGCCAACAGTTGCTGACGTGGGGCGCCCTCATCTGGGTGATAACCGCGATTCGCTGGCTAAACGTCAGGCACTTTTTCCACCATTGGCCTCAAGTGAGTGTACAGGATTTACCCTTTTGGCAGTGGCGCATGACGCTGCTGGCCATTTTGCAGATGTCTGCCTGGGGTTCAGCAACGTTCCTGATATGGCCTGCAGACACTGCTCATAAAGCAGTGCTAGTGGCAGTCATGGCTGGTTTGATTGCCGCCGGCGGCATTATGTTAGCGGTTCACCGAAGCTCTTTTTGGCTCTATTGCTTGCCTGTCGCCGTGCCCACAATGTTTGTCCTGTTGCTTGATGGGGGCCGGCTAGAGCAGACCATGGCAGTTATGGTGTTGTTGTTCAGTTGTACCATGCTGTTTTCGGTACACAGATTGACCAATATATTCCTCGAGGGTTTGGAAGTACGCTTCAAGATGCAAGCCTTGTCGAGAATTGATTCGCTGACCGATCTGCTGAATCGGCGTAGCTTTGATGAGTCATTTAATGATGCCTGGAATCAAAACGTGCGCGCGGGTCAGTCGTTGGGACTGCTATTGCTGGATGTAGATTATTTCAAGAAGTTCAATGATAGCTATGGTCACCCGCGTGGTGACGAGGCGTTGCGGGACCTGGCGAAAGTGTTGCGTCGGGTCGCGAGTCGAACAACGGACTTGTGTGCCCGCATCGGTGGTGAAGAGTTTGCTATAGTGGTGCCAGCCACTGATTTGGAAGGTGCACAATTATTGGCTCGGCAAGTTATTGAAGAACTTAAGTTAGAAGCTATCCCGCATCGCGCCAGCCCAGACGGTCTGCTAACCGTGAGTATTGGCATAAAAGTGGGTGTGCCACAGCGTGGCGAGAAAATCATAGATTTTATTGATGGCGCTGACAAAGCGCTCTATCGAGCCAAAGATAACGGTCGTAATCGCATTGAAGTAGCGCCCCAGGTGCCAGAGGCGTCGATAGATGCTTCTGATATTCTGGTCGATGAAGCCTCCGACTTGTCTCCCCGCGCATCGCCAGACTGCCAATCAGGCAAGATTCAGTAGGATACGTTTTGCGCCGTCAGCCGTGCTGGCAAAAGATCTAGGTCCGATAACGGCTAGTCCAGAGACTTAAGCAAGACTACACTGCCCTGCAATATCCGACGCATTGGCACTTCATGGAACATCAGGCATTTGAACGGGCCCGCCAGGCCAGAGACCCGCGTTTTGACGGGCGTTTCTATATTGGCGTCAAAACCACTGGCATTTATTGCCGTCCTGTTTGCCGCGTGCGTTTGCCGAAGGCAGAGAATATCACTTTCTATGCATCAGCGGCCGCTGCCGCGACTGCGGGCTTTCGGCCGTGCTTGCGCTGTCGCCCGGAGTCTGCACCCGGCACGCCAGCATGGGCCGGCACCAGCACGACGGTCAGTCGTGCCCTGACGCTGATCGGCGAGGGCGCGCTGGATGAGCATAGTGTGTCAACTTTGAGTGGGCGTCTTGGCGTTACGCCGCGACATTTGAGTCGGTTATTTCAGCAGCATCTGGGGGCCTCGCCAATGGCTATTGCTCAGACTCGACGCTTACACACAGCGAGAACCTTGCTGGATCAAACACGATTGCCGGTGACACAGATAGCGTTTCTGGCAGGCTACGGTTCGGTACGGCGATTTAATGCGCACTTTTCCGAGACTTATGGTCGCAGTCCTAGCAGCCTCAGGCGTCAAGCGCAGCCGGGTGAGCGTGGTTCCGTGCGTCTGCGGCTGGCCTATCGGCCGCCATTTGATTTTGCTGGAATATTGGGGTTTCTCGCTATGCGCGGGATTCCTGGAGTCGAGACTGTGACGGCCACCCGCTATGCGCGGGCGATCGTACTCAACGGTAACCCAGGTCATTTCAGCGTCGAACATGAGCCAGAACAGCGAACGGTAGTCTGCGATATTCAGGTGCAGAACCCGGTGCACTTGATGCGTGTTGTGGCAGGTATCAAAGCTGTGTTCGACCTTGATGCCGACCCCCTAGAAATCAACCAGTGCCTGCAGCGAGATCCAGTACTGAGCGGTCTAGTTGATGAAAATCCGGGTCAACGAGTCCCGGGTGCTTGGGATCCTTTTGAGATTGCCGTCCGTGCGATTGTTGGCCAACAAATCTCCGTGCGCGGTGCCACCACCGTGATGGGCAGAATCGCTTTACAATATGGCACCCGCATTGATCAACAGCAGTACTTCCCAACGCCGGCCCAATTAGCCGTGCTGCGGCCGGAGGACTTGCCCATGCCCCGCGGTCGCGCCCAGGCGATAAAATCGATCGCCATTCAAGCGAATGAGAACGATATCGACATTAACCGTGGTGTTGATAGTGCTGCGCTGATCGCGCAGCTTATCCAAATCAAGGGGATTGGTGGCTGGACTGCCCGATATATTGCTATGCGAGCGCTGGGTGACCCCGATGCTTTCTTGCACGATGATCTGGTGTTGTTGCGGATCGCCCGTCAACAGTTTGATGTCGATAACGGCGCGACCTTGTTGGCTCGTTCTTTAGCCTGGCAGCCCTGGCGTGCATATGCCGGTATGCACTTATGGCGCCAAGCAGCTAACGCGCCACCAGCGTAACAAGCGCCATTGAGCATGTTTTTACATTAAAGATAAGAGGCTTAATTATGCAGTATCGCTATATGGACAGCCCACTCGGCCAGCTTTTGATTGCTGGAGATGTAAAGGGTCTGCATTTTGTTGGTTTTCCAAGCGGTCAGTTAGCTGTGGCGCCGGACGTTGATTGGTTACACGACGAGGGCATCTGCGACGAAGCGGTTACTCAACTAGCTGAGTACTTTGCGGGCGAACGTCAGTCTTTCAGTTTGACGTTATGCCCAACAGGCACAGAATTCCAGGTGGCAGTGTTACAGGCGCTGCGGCAAATTCCCTATGGAGCAACGTGTTCTTACGGAGACGTTGCACGCGCCATAGGTCGGCCGAAAGCCGTACGCGCAGTGGGTGCAGCTAACGGCCGCAATCCATTACCTATCATCATTCCGTGTCATCGGGTGATTGGCAGCAACGGCAGTTTGACGGGCTTTGGTGGCGGGCTGCCTGCCAAGCAGTGGCTGCTGGCTCATGAGGGACGGCAAGCAGGGTTGGCAGGATTTTAAGCGCAGCCAGTGACGTTAAGTATAAGTGTTAGTTGCTGGCGACAGCTGCAAAAGCCTCGAAATAATCTGGAAATGTTTTCGCCACGCAGTCCGGATCATTTATTGTGACTGGGCTGGGGCCCAATGCTGCGAGCGAAAAGCACATGGCCATGCGGTGATCACCATAGGTATCAATGCTGGCAGGTAATATTTTTGTCGGCGGCTTAATAACCATATAGTCGTCACCAGTCTGGATTTCTGCTCCAAGCTTACGCAACTCTGTGGCCATGGCGGTCATGCGATCGGTTTCTTTGACGCGCCAATTGTAAATGTTGCGAATGCGGCTCGTACCGTTGGCGAACAAGGCTAGCATAGCAACAGTCATGGCGGCGTCAGGAATGTGATTCAGATCTAGGTCGATGGCCTGCAGTGTGCCCGCACTGACTTCAATCCAGGTATCCTGACGATTTACCCGGGCACCCATCTGCTCGATAACATCCAAAAATGCAATGTCACCTTGCACCGAATTGCGGCCCAAGCCATTGACTCGTATGGTGCCGCCTTTGATCGCTGCGGCTGCAAAAAAATAAGACGCAGAAGATGCGTCGCCTTCAACTAAGTATTGACCAGGTGACTGGTACTGCTGCCGGCCTTTGATATGAAACCGCTGGTAATTATCGTGGCTGGCGGCGACGCCAAATTGTCGCATGATATCTAGCGTGATATCCAAATAGGGCTTCGAGACCTGCTCGCCGATGACGTCAATCACACTGTCTTGCTGCGCCAAGGGTAGGCTCATAAGTAGGGCAGTAAGGTATTGGCTGGAGATGTTGCCTTTGATCCTGACCCGGCCACCTTTGACGTGGCCACCTTGGAGGCCGATCGGTGGACAGCCGGGTTTTCCCAAATACTCGATCTCGGCGCCGAGTTGGCGCAGTGCGTCGACTAAATGATCGATGGGGCGCTCGCGCATGTATTGATCACCGTCGACAACAAAGTGACCCTGACAAAGACTTAGTATGCTGGTCAAGGGACGAATGGCTGTGCCGGCATTACCTAACGTAAAAAGACTGTTATCAACGGGACTAAACAGTTGTCCGACACCGTGCACCGTACAGTCAGTCAAATCGTTTTGAAGGTCTATGTCTATCTTTAGCAGGACGAGGGCATCCAACATCCGTGCAGTATCTTCGCTGCGTAGCAAGTTCTGCAGGTGCGTGTCTCCGGTTGCTAGCGCTGCCAACAACAGAGCGCGGTTCGACAAACTTTTTGACCCGGGTAGATTGACTTCACCATCGACATGGCGCACAGGTGCAAGTGATAGTGACTTCATGGGTTCATTTCCCGAGGCTCCGTTACGGGTGTTAAGCGATCGAGGAACTCGCCAAGACTGGCGCTTATGGTTCGTATTGGCGGTCTGCCGGGTTCTTCGAGAAGAATATTGCCCGTGCTGTTGTCAATGCTGATAAACAGTTCCGAGTCAGGTTCTGTGGTCGCGATAAAGACGGTAAACGGTTGCTTCAGCCGCTGTTTCGCTAAACTGTGACCGACTAAGTTTTCGATTAATCGCTCAAAATCTTCTGGATTCCAAAGCTGAATGAGATTGACTTCGCCGTCATCGGCGGTGGCTGACAGATGGCCGGACCAGTAGCTGGTGTAAAAAGTGCGGATGTCTTCATGAATGGGTTGTTCGAGTGCATTTGCAAGGCCGTCGAAGTTCATCATGGGTTGTTGCGGCACCGGCCGCCAGCCGATATTGCCTGGCGTGGTGATGTCCAGCTCGCAAGGCGAGCGCCATTCGGGATCAAACTCGGTCCAGAAATGCTGCGTGTCAGTAATGGCTAGCGCGCGCTCAATGTAAGCCTGCAGTGCATGTGCTACTGGGTTCATGGATAACGGTTCTTTTATCAAAGTTAGCTTATGATAGAGCAGGGATTCGTCGCTCTACAAATCACCCTGCATATGACGATGTTGAGAGTATACCTCATGCTTTCTGGCTTGCGTTGAATTGCCTTTATAACCGGTCCTTCTTAGGCTCAGTTTTTATGGTCATCTGATCCAGAGGGTCTACGTTGTTTGCCGCGTTCAGAGCGACTTAAAAAGTGAGCGATGCGAGTGCGCTGCGCTGGTTCAAGTTGTTTGACCAGTGTGAACATCGCCGCGTGCATGGAGACCTGCAGGTCGTTTGAGGCCGTCCGCAGTTCAACCAATGCTGCGGTGAGTTGCGCTTCATCAAGAGGGTCTGTGCCGAGTGCAGATTTTAGATCCCGCTGGGCCTGCTGCATCGACCGGCGCAAGGGTCTTACTTGGCGGGCGTGCGCCTCCAGTTGAGGTCGCAGTTGCTCGCGCAACTGCGGCTCTAAGTCGCGCAGCATCCAGCCTAGATGCCGTGGCATAGGGCTGGGAGGTGGGCCATTGATGAGCCGTCCCGCGAGGGCGCCGATAAATAGCAGGTTGATTACCAAAGAGGTAATCAGAGCGATGACGAGACCCTTGCGAGGAGCTTTGCCTGCCGCTAATTGTGGTCCGGACGAGTCTACGTTAGGTGCGTTGGTATCGGTCATCAATGACTCTCCATCATATCTCGCGATTGGGAATCTATGGATTGGCTTTCCAGAGAAATTATGTCGGCAGACAGGCCAACTAGGTAGGCTTGCTCATCCCAGGTGTAGCTGTCGTCAAGGGCTTCAAGACTGACATTGCTGCCGATGACCAGTCCCACTAACAGCGGTAGACACGCGACCATTGCTGGCCGCCAAAAATCGCTGTTAGTCTTCGTTGGCAGTAGCCAGGCAAGCAGCCGATCTACGAGGCTGTCATCAGTCCTAACGAAAGCCAGCTGAGCCGCGGGTAGATTGGCCATTATACGGGCATTGAGTTTTTCATGAAGATCCGCAGGAAGCTTTTCACGCAGGTCAGCGTCGAGCAGCCGGTCGATGGCGGCCTCGCGGTTGATGTATTGCTGAGCTGAGGCGTTGCTGCGGATATAATGCAGCATAGGGTCCCGCTCGGTTTCTGGCCAACGTTCAGCTCGAGTGCCGTATGCATCAATAATCTGTGTGAATCTGAGGTCGTTCATGGTGATATTTCCAGTCGGATTTTCAGGTTGCGACGACCGCGGGCGAGGAGTGACTCGAGCGCGTCAACAGACACGTCTAGGATCGACGCGGCTTCCTTATTCGACAACTCTTGATAGTGGCAAAGTATGACCGCGCTACGCTGTCGTTCGGGCAATGCCAGCAAGGCCTGTTTGACCTGCATGTTGGCATGCTCCTCGCTGAGGAGCTGGTCAGGTTCTTCGCCGCCGGTCACCTCTGGGGGTGCCGCCGCGAGCTCAAGGCGCTGGTGCTTACGTATGTAATCGATGCACAAATGATAAGCTATGCGGTGTAACCAGGTAGAAACTCTTGCCACCTCAGCCTTGTAGCGGTCGGCGTGGGTCCACAAACGTAGAAATACTTCTTGCAGGATGTCTTCGGCGTCTGCGCTGTTCCCCAGCATACGCACCACATAATGCGTTAGCGCCGGTAGCTGGCGCGACAACAGTTGCTGATAAGCTTCGCGGCTCCCTAGCGTTATTTGGCCTACCAGTGCTTCGTCGGTGATCGTTAGCAATTAGCTGGCCTGTCTGGGTGAGGATGACGGGCAGGGTGCCAATCGCTTGATCAGCTTTTCTGCCACAACATCAACCTGTTTATTAATCAGTGAGTGCCCTGATCTAATAATTTCTGTGCTTCGCCTTTGCTGCCCTTCTCTTCCTGCCTTCGGGTCGGTGTAATTCTTCGACGGATAGGTTTCCATCTTGGTTGCGATCCATGTGATTAAACGCCGCCAGGCGTGCTTCCTCTGGCGTTACGCTGCCACTGCCATCGCTGTCCATGGCCTGAAATCGCTCAGCCATCTTTGTCGCAGCCTCAGTCTGGCGATCAACCCGCTGCGCTTCTTTATCTGCCATGCGTTCGGCACGGTGCTGATTGAGTTCCGCAAGTGTCACGGCGCCATCGCCATCTGTATCTGCGTGAGACATGCGGCCTTCCATGGGCGGTTGAAACTCTTCCATAGAAATAACACCATCCTCGTTGTCATCCATGCGTTCAAGCATGCGTTGCTGGAATCGACTTTCTTCGGCGAAGCTCGACAGGCTGAGTCCTGTTAGGGTCAGACCGATTAAGCTCAATGACAAGATATAACGGACCTTAATAACCATGGTGTTGTTCCTCGGAATTAATGTAAGTGTCACATCTTTTTACGGACTAGGTGTAAATATCCGTCGCTGCAGAACAAAAAAGTTTTTGAGTCGATATTAGAACGTACGTCTCCGTTGGTGTGATGGCTATCTGGGCGGTTAATATTCTCGGCGTGCCCTAGAAGGGCTTAACGATGACAAGGATCAGGATTGGGATGACGATGAACAGCGCCAGCTCGTTGTAAATTCGAAAAAATAAAGACGTGCGAATGGTTTCATCACGCGCCATTTGCTGGATGTAACGATAAGACTGACCATGATAAGCCAACAGCAAACCAACAAAACCGAGCTTGGCATGTAGCCAACCGCCACTAAAACCATATCCGAGCCAGAGCCATATACCCAGTGCAAGGGCAAGCACGGCCATGACGCTTGAGAAGCGAAACAGCTTCTGTCCCATAATAATCAGCCGCTTAACATCTTCATTAGCCTGTCGGCCTTCAACATAGTGCACGAGAATACGTGGCAGGTAGAACAAGCCAGCCATCCAGGCCATGACAAACAAAAGATGAAAAGTTTTAATCCACAACATGAGAGTGTCTCTTTAGGTATTCATTTAAATCGAGTGTGTCTGTGTTTTTAGTTAGGTTTTAGCCGGCGTTAGTACTATTCATTGTACGATGCCCAAGGCGCCGCCATCGACGCGTATATTTTGGCCGTTAATAAAACTGGCGCGCTGGCTACACGCGAACACCACAACATCGGCAACTTCCTCGCGGGTCGCCATTCGCCCGAGTGGGTTGGGCGCGTATTCCTTGACGATCATGCTTTCAGCGGACTCAAAGGTGTCTCCCCAGCCAGCCTTGATTGCTTTGGTAAGATAGGCCTGCTCAACCTCCGCGGTACGAATGAGGCCCGGCGATACCAAGTTAACGGTGATTCCCGTATCGCTGAGTTCCTGAGCGAGTCCCACGTTCATATTAGCCAGTGCACCTTTAGCGGCATAGTACTGGGGCGAGACCTTGTTTGGACGGGTCGAGCCGACGGTGCCAAGGTGCACGATACGTCCCCAGCCCCGTTGCCGCATCATTGGGCTGAAGCCCTGGGCCATGCGTAAGCCGGCAAGCGCATTTCTCTGATACGAATCAATCCAGTCTTCGGTGCTGGTCGACTGCCAGCGACCGGGGGCAGCCGTACCGTAATTGTTGACGAGGATATCAATATGGTCGGTACGCTTTTTGACGGCGTCCACCACCTGAGTAGAGCCTACCTCGGTGCTGATATCGCCCCAGACAATATCGGCCAGATCGCATTCATTGTTGCTAAGCTGTGCCGTCAAGGCTTTCGCATCGGCTGCAGTGAGGCCGTGGAATATAACTCTCACGCCTTCTTTCGCGAGTTGCTGGCCGATGATCAGCCCTGTTCCCCGGTGGCTGCCGGTGACGAGGGCAATCTTGCCGTTAATGCCTAAATCCATCAATTAATCTCCTTTTTACGCCAACGGCTATTCCCGTCAGCCAACTAATTTCCTATAGTCACGCGCTCGTCGACCCTGCGCTATTTCAATGCTTGATTACAATAACCTGTTGTTTCTTCTTTTGGTCGGTCTGGGGGCTATGGTCCAGACGTTGACCGGTTTTGCTATGGGCCTCATTATTATGGGCGGCGTTACGGCTATGGGTTTGGCCTCTATCAGCGACACCGCAGCGGTTGTTTCACTGGTCTCGTTACTCAATACCTCACTGGCCCTGCGTCGCTGCTATCACCTCATTGATTATTCCTATGTTATCTCGCTTGCTTGCGCCATGTTACCGGCAATACTGCTGGGCGTGTTCATTATGAGCTATCTGGCGGAGGTCTATGCCGATGGTTTGCGCATGCTTCTGGGCTTGGTCATTGTCGCGGCAGGCACTCTGTTGATGTTGACGCCTCAGCCATACGCTAAAGCCTCGGGTATCCTCGGTAAGGCCCTTGCCGGCGTCGCAGGGGGTTTGATGGGGGGCATGTATGGTGCGGGCGGCGCACCGCTCGCGTATTTGATGTATCGCCAGCCGTTGCCCGTCAATATTGTACGCGCCTCGTTGTTAGGTTTGTTTGCTATCTCGACGTTGGTGCGCACGGCGGTCGTTGGGGCTGCTGGCCAAATTAATCACAATGTATTAAGCCTGTCGGCTCTGGCCATGCCGCTGGTTATAATCGTAACGTTAATTACCGTGCGCTTGAGTCATCGGGTATCCGATGCGCTAGTCAGGCGCTGCGCGTTTGTATTGTTAATATTGCTGGGCGTGTTTTTAATGTCAGGGAGTAGTCGGTTCCAAGCCTTTCTGAACCCATAAAGTGTCCCAGTATTTGCCGAATTTCCTGCCGACTTCTGTAAGTCGTGCGACCTCAGTAAACCCAAGCTGTGCGTGTAGGCTGATACTAGCAAGATTTGGCAGGGTAATAATGCCATAACAGCGATGCACGTCGTGTTGTTGAAGATTCAGTAGCAATTGGCGGTACAACTGTTTGCCGTAGCCGTGCCCCGTCATGAGGGGGTCGAGATAAATGCTGCACTCTACCGAGGTGTCGTAGGCGGCCTTGGGACGAAGTTGAGCGCTGCTGGCATAGCCTGCCAGTTGACCGTCGACTTGGATGACCAGGCACTGGTGGGCTGAGTCGGGCTGGAATTTTTCCAGCCAGGGGCGGCGTTCATCAGGCGTGAATGGCTGCAAATCAAAGGTAATCGAGGTATTGATAACATAGTGATTGTAGATATCTGTGAGTATGGCAAGGTCATTTTGCGTAGCGTGACGTACCTGGACATTCGGGGTGCTAGCCGTTGGAAATTGTGTCATAGGTTTAATGTTTTCGTGGTTCGTGTCGAAATCATAAACCATTGGCCCGAAACGCAGTAATATATCGTCGAATGCCACCGCGCAACTTTCTAATGAGAAGCAATAAGATGCGATTAAGCCTGAGTGAATTTGACGATATTCGTCCCTATTACGATGATGAAGTTGACGGCGTTTTGGCTAATTTGCTGGCTAACCGGGACTTTCTTGAGTTTATTGCCAAGTTTAAGCTGCCGCGACTCAATGCCGTATTTCCCAAATTCACGACTTATTTGGTGCGTATTGTCCTCTCTCGGCAGGTCCGAAAGGTTCACAGTATAAAAGATTTCCAGATGGCGGTAGCCAGCTACGCACGAAAACTGGTGCAGGAAACCATGCATGGGTTTCGTTGTTCGGGGCTTGAGCAGCTGGACTCGGATGAGTCTTACCTTTACGTCGGTAATCACCGAGATATTGCCGGCGACTCCATGTTGGTTGATTACGCTTTGTATTTGGCGGGGCGTGAAACGGTACGTATCGCTGTCGGTGATAACTTAGTGCAGCGCCAGTTCGCGACCGACTTGATGAAGCTGAATAAGAGCTTTTTGATCCGTCGCTCTGAAACCGGGGCAAAGAAAATATACGCGGCGCTGTTAGAATCGTCGCGCTTCATTCACGCCTCAATTGCGACGCGAAATTCTATCTGGATTGCACAGAGCGAGGGTCGTGCGAAGGACGGCATCGATTTGACAGATCCTGCGTTGGTGAAAATGTTGGCGTTGGCTGAGCGTAAGCAGGCTATCGGCACTACTGTCAAAAACTTGCGGATCGTGCCGGTCTCAATAGCCTACGAGTATGACCCTTGTGATCTACTAAAGGCCCGTGAACTGCATAGCCTCAAAAGCTTGGGCAGCTATGACAAAGCGCCGGGCGAAGACTTGCTAAGTCTGGTGAAGGGCTTGGGTGAGTTCAAAGGCAAAGTGACCTTGCACTTTGGGACCCCTCTCGGCGACCAATTTGAGATTGCTGAGCAGGTGGCTAGCGAGATCGATCGGCAAATCCTTGATGGTTTACAGCTTTACCAGATTAATTACTGGGCCCTTGAAAAACTTAGCAAGCGTGCGCTCACCGAGGTAGAAATCGCTGAAGGCGTCGGCAATGACTATCATGCTGTATGGCAACAAGTGGCGCATCTCGCTGATTTGGAAAGCCTCTCAGTGCTAACGGATAGATATGACAGCTGCCCCGAGGAATACCAGCTCGAATGGTTGCACATGTATGCCAATCCCATCGTCAATAAAGTCAAGCATGGTTCTGCCAATCTAACACCTGATTGAGGGTGCTCTAGCAGTTAGGCGTGCTAAAGGCTGGCATCAATCAATCAAACAGCTGCAGCGAGGGCTCAGAAAGTTTCGACCATTGCTCGCGTAACTCTAATATATGTTCTGACCAATACCGTTCGGTATTAAAGAAGGGAAAGGCGCGCGGGAACGCGGGATCATCCCACCGGCGTGCTATCCATGCGGCGTGGTACATCATGCGTAGCGTGCGCAGTGGTTCGATGAGTCGTAGCTGGGACGGGTTAAAATGACAAAACGCTCGGTAGCCCGTCATGATGCGCATGATTTGTTGCTGTTGCATCTCGCGCTCACCTGACAGCAGCATCCACAGGTCTTGTATAGCGGGTCCGTTGCGCGCGTCGTCAAAATCGACAAAATGCGGCATATCATCTCGCCACAGGACGTTGCCCATATGACAGTCGCCATGTAAACGGGTGCTTTGATAGGTTGTGGCCGCGAATATTTCGTCCAACTCGCCGAGCACATATTCGGTCACCGAGTTATAGGCGGGTTGCAATTCCAGCGGAATGAAATTGTTGTTGATCAGAAATGTTCTGGCATTGTGGCCATAGTCTTGCACAGAAATGCTAGGCCGTGTCTCGAAGGGCTGGTCACCGCCCACCGCATGTATGCGCGCAATATGGCGGCCAAGAATTTCTAGGTTGTCGAGGCTGTCCAACTCGGGTGCGCGGCCACCGCGACGTGGATAGAGTGCAAAGCGAAAGCCTCCAAATTCTGTCAGTGTTGAATCGTTTTTGATGACCAGCGGTGGCACCGCCGATACTTCGTTGTCGAGCAGTTCTTGGCTGAACGCATGGTCCTCCAATATTTGCTCGTCGCTCCAGCGCGCCGGCCGATAGAATTTACCGATTAGCGGTTGGCCGTCTTCAACGCCCACTTGGTAGACGCGATTTTCATAGCTGTTGAGCTGCAAAATACGAGCGTCGCAGCGATAACCGACACTCTCGATGGCGTCCATTACAAGATCTGGCGTTAAGGTGGTAAACGGATGTGAGCTTGGAGTTGACGACAAAAGTATACCTGTCAGGTTTGATCAGTGAGTAGCGCAACCGTCTTGATCTGTACAAATACTGACATGCCCGGTTGCAGTCCGAGTTGGGCGAGGGACTTACGTGTTATGCGACTCAGGATATAGTGTTCGCCAACTTTAATCCGGATTAATAGCCCCGGTTGCTCGCCAACAGATTCGATTTCGCTGACAACGCCCGTCAGCACATTAAGAATGCTGGTTTCGCTGGGGATCTTTAGCGCTAGGCTGACGTCCCGCGCGGGGATGCGC
The DNA here is from genome assembly GCA_047630175.1 of Candidatus Azotimanducaceae bacterium. Classification (GTDB taxonomy): domain Bacteria; phylum Pseudomonadota; class Gammaproteobacteria; order Pseudomonadales; family Azotimanducaceae; genus UBA4582. The sequence continues at coordinate 9,531 of JBLHVI010000039.1, read as the reverse complement.
AGACGTAGCGTTGAGCCTTTGGGTTCGCTGCGCAGGCTTACATACAGCGACTGGTCACCAAGTCTTAGGCGGGTCAGGCCATAATGCGGGTCATGCTCAACAACTTGGCCCTCTACCACGGCGGCCACAGCATCCCCTAAGTGACTGTTAATTGATAAGGACGAGGCCAGATCAAATACGCTGCCCTGATTGGTGATGTGACCTTGGTCGATAAGGTACACCTTATCGGCGAGGTAGGTTATCTCGTCTAGGGCGTGACTTACATATACCACGGGGATATCTAGGCGACGGCGCAAGGCGTCAATGTAGGGCAGAATCTGCAGCCGTGCGGCATGATCCAAAGCCCCTAGGGGTTCATCCATAAGAAGGCACTGGGCGCCACTGAGCAGAACTCGAGCAATAGCGACACGCTGAGTTTCGCCACCGGATAGTTGGCGAGTGCTCATTTCTAGCAGATGGTTTATGCCAAGCCAATGGCTGACCTCAGTCAGCGGCATGGACGTGCCGCTGCGTCGACGGCGAACCGCGTACTCAAGGTTGCCGCGCACGCTCAGATGGGGAAATAGTTGCGCTTGTTGGGACACATAACCCACGCCACGGGCGTGCGCCGGCACGAACTGGTGCGAATTTTGCCAGATCTTATTGTCACTAATGATATTGATATGATCGTTTTTTGCACCGCGTTCCAAGCCAGCGAGCAGGCGCAGGATAGTGCTTTTTCCCGATCCAGATGCTCCGTATAAGGCGGTGACACCCGTGCTGTTAACGGTCAAGTTAAGTGCCAAAGTAAAGCCCGAACCACGCTGCAATTGAATTTCGGCGGCTATCTGCATTGTCAATGCGCTCCCGCAAAGCGCATTTGCCAGTGGCGATTGATGCTATAGACGAGCAGCAATAACAGAAAAGAAAATATCAGCAGTCCCATGGCGAGGACATGAGCTGCGCCATACTCAAGTGACTCTACGTGATCAAACAAGGCGATGGAAAGTACTCGGGTCTCGCCCGGGATATTCCCACCGATCATTAAGACAATGCCAAATTCGCCAATGGTATGGGCAAAAGCTAGACAAATAGCGGTAACAAAACCTCGCCGAGACAAAGGAACGACGACTGACCAAAACCTATCTAGCGGAGCGGCACCCAATGTGGCGGCGGCATCAAGCTGTGCCTGCTGAATGTTTTCGAAGGCCACCTGAAGTGGCTGCACATAGAATGGTAGGGAGTAGATGATTGAGCCGATGACAAGGCCACTGAAGGTAAACGCTAAGTATTCTCCGGTTAGTAACCACCAGCCCTGACCAATGGCGCCGTCAGGCGCGAAGGCTAATAGTAAGTAAAACCCTAACACTGTCGGCGGTAGCACGATGGGTAAGGCCACGATGGGCTCGATTAAGACGCGTGAAAAATGTCGGGTACGCGCCAGCCACCATGCCAATGGTGTCCCAATAATCATCAAAATGAGGCTGGTCGTTAGCGCGAGTTTGAGAGTGATCCAGAGCGCGATCAGGTCGGGGTTCGCTAACATAATTCTAGATCACTCACGACGCGCTTTTGCCTTGGCGAAGACGCTGAATGTAGTCGTTAATCAGCCACCCAGAGATCGATACCATGGCCGGTTTATGCGGTAAGTTTTCATAATGGAACCACTTGGCTTCAGCGATTTCAGATTCCTGCAAAACAAACTCACCGCTGTCGTACTCGGCATGAAAGCCCAACATCAACGAATTGGGAAATGGCCAAGGCTGGCTGCCATAGTAGTTCAGGTTCTTGACACGAATCCCTACCTCTTCGAACACTTCGCGGTGTACGGCTTCCTCGATAGATTCACCCGGCTCGATAAAGCCGGCCAAGGTTGAGTAAAAGCTTCCCCGTGCTCGTGCACCACGCGCCAGTAGTAACTCCTCACCACGGGTAACGAGAACAATAATTGATGGGGATAGGCGTGGGTAATATAGTTGACCGCACGGCAGGCACCGGCGCGAGCGATCGGCGGCGACCTGCGTGGCTTGACCGCACTGGCTGCAGAACTGGTGGTTGCGATGCCAGTCTACAACCTGGCGCGCTCTGCCAATCAGGTAAAACGTGGGTTGGTCAACGTGGCTGAGGAACGACCAGAGTGTATTGAAGCTATAGCCTTGGGGTTCATCGGCCTCAGGATCGACCTCGTTGACGAATACGGGTACGCCGCCCACTTGTCCTAGATAATGTTCCGACAGAGGATCAAGGCCAAGCCAGCGCCACTCGTCCTGATTTAGAGGACGCCAGTCAGCGTCATCATCGATGGATAGCACTTCGTCATCAGAGATCACGATATGAAAACTGTCGGGGGTGTCGACAGACGGTTGGATACCGGATTCGAAGGCTTGCTGAAGGTCGAACTGTGTCCATTCCATAGTGTCTTATTTCTCTTTGTGAAAGCTTTCTTTACGCGCGTCTTGTTTACACGCGCTCTTTGTCAGGCTCTGTCTAGCAGAACTCGGTGTATTGCTAACAAGCGCTATGCGGCGTTCTATGAAGGCCTCTCTATCGTATTATGCCATCGTGATTTCTCGCGCGAGGGCTTCCGGAAGAGTTTGTGGTTGGGTAGCTAAGCGGTTGAAAACGTTAACATTAGCACATGCTTACGACAAGGGCTGTAATATTGCGCTATTTCGGCGCTGGGGTTCTCGCCAGCGTTAAGATCTCAATAGTCCCTGCCCCGGCACGGCGTAGGCAACGCGCCAACTCGGAGACTGTTGCCGCTGTCGTCATCACATCATCGACGATAACGATATATTCACCGTGCAATGGTTGGACGACGCTAAAGGCGCCTCGGATATTCGTGCGTCGGTCCGCCGCCGTAAGACCCTTTTGATCTTCTGTTTGTTTGACCCGATGGCAGCGCCGCGTGTCACAAGTAATGCCCGTTTGACGGCCGACTACCTGGGCAATTAGTTCTGCCTGATTGAAGCCGCGTGACTTCATGCGACTCGGGTGTAATGGCATGGGTATTAGTATGTCGGGCGTTGTTTGGTGTCGCTGATGAGCTTGCTCTAACAGGTTTTGCTGGAAGCGTCTGGCCAACACCTGGCTGAGCATTTCGCCGACCACAAGTTGTCGATGTTGTTTGAATTCGGTGATCAGTTGGCGAACCGGTGATGCGTACTTAAAAGCGCTAAAGCTGCGATCATAAGGTGGCGGGTTTACAAGGCAAGGCGCGCAATAGTGATCGCGTCCTGGTGCATTACCGAGAACGGATAGTCCACATTGTCGGCATGGTGAGTGAATCCTAGGCAGGTCCGCTTCGCAGGCGCAACAAAGATCCATAGGTCGGTTACTTTGAGCTCGGCAGAGTATGCAACGGCCGGGGAAAAATCGGAAACTAGAGGCTGCACATCGCGCTGCGGCATTGGCCATCCAATCGAATAGCGAGGGCATAATTTGGCTGTCGTAATACGAAAACACTAGCGTATCTTGGGATCACGAGCTCTGGCAGGCGCGGAAAGCCCGGCCATGTGTGGGCGTGATGTGTTGTAACGCGTAGGTGAATTAAGGCGCACCACGTGCGCGACGCAAGGTGCCGCAGGTCAGTGGTCGACGGGTGAGTCGCGTCGATGGTTGGCCGGGATTACTGCAGTCGTCGTATGCTTAATCAGGCACCGACTCTGCTTTGGGCTTAGGGCAAGGGTGGTCTGTTAGCCGGGGATCGCAAACTTTAATATTGCTAAGGTAGTTTGACCAGATGGCGATTTCGCGCTCTTCGATATCAGCGGAGCCATTTTCGAAAGCCGCGAGCTGTTTGACCAAGCGAATAAAATAAAAGTAATCATTTCCTTGAATGACTTTGAGCATACTAATTTCGCCACGCGAAGTGAATGCATTACTGCCGCACATCAGCAGCCGAGTCGACGTTGGGTAGCTATTCTCTAGCCCGGAAAAAAGATTGTAGTCCTTCAAATCGCTGCATTTTTCGCGCGTTTTCTCGACCTCTCGTAACAGCGTATCAATGGGGTCTAAGTCGGTGAGTGCCGCGTGAGATTCAAAAGAAAGACGCGTCTGCCAGTTTTCCTGAGTCTCTTGTGCCGGAATGTAGTCAATCAGGCGGGTGTTCGTTGTATTGAGTTGCTCGACGACTTTCCAGCTCTTTGGCGGTGCCGCGATCAGTTGCTCCTCGGTGATGACTGCTGTGAAGCCTGTCGTTGATGGCGTTGTCTTTGGCTGCTGATTAGTGCAGCCACTGACAAGAATCATTAGCAGGCCGAGGCCGGTCAGCTTAATAGTCTGGCGCACGAGGGTACTCCGAGAAGGGTTAACATACTGATTTAACCACGATTTTGACGCAGCGCCGACAACATGAGATTAAGTGATGACAAGTGGTGCCATTGAGGTGCTTACACGCCAGTTTAAGCCGCTATAGAAAATCGACGGCCTCCGCTTGCAGGGCAATTAAACGTTCTACCCAGTTTTCAATACGGAGTAAGTATGCTTCCGATATGGCAAATTCGTTGGCCACCTCGGTGATAACACACCGCTCCTCGATCTCGTAGGCGCCGTCAGCGTAGCCGAGTTGTATCAGTGATATGAGTGCAATCACTCGGCTTCGGCGCTGGTCAAACACCCCGGCAATACCTGGGATGGGCATGTAGCATGGCTCAAAGTCGGCGCTGATGGTCATTTCAGTGCGCATTTCAGCCATTTTCTCGCGTTCGCCTATCGTTAGATCGCCGTCAGAGACGACGACATTGTGGGCGAGGCACAAAAAAGTTTCTTTTTGTTGAAGATTGAGTGATGCAAGGAACATAGGCTGTATTTTTTTATTGTTGTCAGCAGATGATAGATCAATAAGCTCCGAATGACGACATGCGACGGCATAATCTGCTTTTGCTCGTGCCAGCTGCTCTCGCACGCTCGCATCAGTGTTGTAAGTAGGTGATTTAGGCGGTTTTTTAAGGACCTTTTCTAAGTGCTGGGCATCAGGCGTCAGGAGCGGTTAGTACTAAATTATACTCGACGATTTTCTCGTCTCGCAGGGTCGTGACCTGTACTTGGTCGCCCGGTGCGAACTTCTCTAATGCAGTCAGCAGAGAATCCTCGTTGGTGACTGGTTGATCATTGATAGCGATGATGACATCGCCGAGGTGAATTTGACCGCGATTGTCTTCTCTTACACCAATCATGCCGGCTCGCTCGGCGGCGAGTCCATCTTTGACGGAAAGTATGGCGATACCCTTGACGCCGAGGCGCTTAGCCCAATAATCAGTGAGGGTCTCAATGCCCAGCACAGGGCGGTAGAGTTTACCGTATTCAATAAGTTGTGGAATTAGATTGCGAACGGTGTTGACGGGGATGGCGAAGCCTATCCCGGCGCTGGCGCCACTAGGGCTGAAAATAGCGGTATTGACGCCCACCAGTTGACCCGAAGAATTGAGTAACGGTCCGCCAGAGTTGCCTGGGTTAATAGCCGCATCAGTCTGGATAACGTCTTTGATGGTTCTATTGTTGGCGGCTTTGATTTCTCGTCCAAGTGCGCTCACGACGCCGACAGTTAGCGTGGTATCCAGCGCAAAAGGGTTGCCGATGGCAAGTACTTTACGTCCTACTGAAAGATCATTCGAGTCGCCAAGATTTATAGGTTTAAGCGTTTCTCCAGGCGCTTGAATGCGCAACAGGGCGATATCTTTTTCGGGCGCAGTGCCGACAACTTCAGCATCAAAGGAGTTTCCAGAATCAAGCGTAATGATGATGCGATTGGCGCCGAGAATAACGTGATAGTTGGTAACAATCAGGCCATCTTTATCCCAAATGAGGCCGGTGCCTGAGCCTCGGGGAGTCTCCATTACATTCATGGAAAACAACTGTCGGCGTACCAAGGTGTTGGTCACAAAAACGACCGAAGGGCTGGCGTCGCGAAAGACAGCGATATTGTTGCTCTCGTCGTCAGTCAGAAAAACATTGTTGGGTTGCTCGGAGGCAGGCAAGGTTGCCGTCGGAGATGCGAAGTTTGTAGGGTCAGAATAGCTTGCAATGCCGTTCGTCACGTTACCAATTACTTGGTTCGACGACCTGTCGGTGATCGAGAATATGACCAGCATGACGATCAGGCCGGCGATAGTTAATGCAATAATTTTTGTTTTCATCGTTGTTGAATGCGACAAGTCCGCAAGGTTCCTTTAAAGCGTTGAGGGCTTGATCTTGCCAACGGTTTGATTTGGCGACAGGTAATTATTTAGGTTGACGATGTCTGCTGGTGACAATGTGCCGACGACCTGCTTTAGGCGCAGGGTGTCTCTGATATATTGGTATCTGGCACTGGCATACTGGAATTGCGCAAGGAATAAGCGTTGTTGAGCGAGCAAAACATCGACGATGTTACGTGTACCTACTTCATAGCCGGTCTGGGTCGCATCCAGCGCGCTTTGGCTTGACTCAATGCCGCGCAAGCGAGCACTGACTCGGACAACGTCGGTATTAAGCGAGGTATATAAGGTGCGCGTATTCTCGACTACGGTTCGTTGTGTCAGATCAAAGTTGCGTTGAGCTTGATCTAGCAAAAATCCGGTTTGTTTAGCCCTGGAACGCACCGCACCGCCGTTGAAGACAGGCACATTTAGTTGTAAGGCCGCAGTGCGTTGTTCTGTTTCGACGCCGTTCGCGCCAAAGAAACCAATACTGCCGGAGAAGCGATGATTAATGACCACCTGAGCATCTAGGGTGGGTGCGTGGCCGCTGCGGGCTATCTGAACTTCTCGGCGTGCTGCATTAACGCCTTCTTGCGCAGCGAGTACCGAATAGTTTTGCTGAAGGGCTGCTTCGACCCAAGCGTTTTCATCTCGCGGCTCAGGAAATTCAACCGGGAATTCTTCGTTCAGCCCGACCACTTCATAAAATGGTTGGCCAGTCAGGCGTAGCAGGGCCTCGAAGGTCACAGCTTGTGCACCTTCCGCTTCAATGACATTAACGGTGGATGAGTCAAAGGCTGCGGTAGATTCCAGCACATCAGTGATGGCAACAAGGCCGACATCAAAACGCTGCTGAACTTGTTCAAGTTGGCGCTGCACCGCTTCTCTTTCTGCGTTGGAAGCGCTCCAGCGGTCTTGAGCTTCGAGGATATTGAGGTAGCTATCGGCGACCCGAAAGATAAGCTCCTGCTGCTCTATCGTCAATTGAGCAAGCGCCTGAGCCTCTATATTTTTGGCTTGCTGGAATGTAAACCAATTGTTGAGACGGAAGATAGGCTGACTAAGTACTGCCTGCCAAGAATGGTCGTTGAAGCGTTCTGGCTCGTTAAACGGCGGATCAGCAGACAAAATCTCACGTTTGTTCGAGGACGTCGAGACGCTTCCGGAGATGGTGGGTAATAAGCCGGCTCGCGCCTGGTTAATGCCCTCACGATTGGCTAGGTAACCGGCATTGGCCGCCGCTAATTGCGGATCGTTGAGTACAGCCAGGTTGTAGACTTCTTCTAGGGTAGCGCCGTTGGCCGGTGCAACTAACAAAAAGGTGAGTGTCAGCACAGCCGGCAGAGGAAGCGTCAATCTTGAGCGATTGCACCAGCTGGTAAATAGTCCAGGTTTCATATTTATTCCTTACTGTGCCAAATGCAAAAAAGTGCCCGCTAGCATACCCATCAATGTGCTGTCGTGCCAGTGAGGTACGACAACTTGAAGCGTATATGCGGCTGGCCGCATTGACAGATGGTGTCGCCAATGAAAAAAATGCCCATTGTCGCAGGTATCCGGTTTTGACGCGAGTGGCACTCTATGGGTTTAGATGGGTTGCGGAAAGCGACCAAAACTACTCATCATTGCGGACTCGAGCCAACCCGCCAGCGCAAAACAGTGATCTTCGCGGAACGGCCGAGCAATGATTTGAAGGCCGACAGGAAGTCCCGATTCATCGCTGCCGCAGCGAATGACGATGCCGGGCCAGCCCGTCAGGTTGTAGGCTAGCGTATAGCTGTAGGCCAGCATGTTCTCTTCGACCCCATGGCCGATAGCCGTTTCGGCATTGACGGGGCATATAAGGACGTCAAAATCTTCAAAATAGCTCAGCATTGAGCTGCGATAGTTATCCCATAAATTGATGGTGTGGTTGAACTCTGACTGATCGATAGCCGTTCTTGGTTGGGATAGGCTGTCGGCAATTTGTGGCGATGCGGCGACGGTGCGGGAATCTTCTAGCAGCAAATCTAAGGTGTCTCCACCATCGGCGCCGAACAGACGCGCATAAATAAAGCTGGCCATTTCCAGTCCTGACGGGCGCGCTTCACGAAGATTGAAGTCATTGTCTTCAAGCAGCGCGAGCGCATTCTTGATTGCCGAGATAATAGCAGCGGTGGGCGTTTTGATCCCATTGTCGGTATGAAAACCGATGCGTAACTGTTGCACATCAATCGCATTGCTGGCGTAGTGTTTAGCGTCTACCCCGTGAGGGTCGAACAGGTCGGGTCCTTGTATAATGTTGAGCAGATACTCGAGATCCGCCACTTGCCTGGCCATTGGGCCGGGCTGTGACAAAGGCGCAAGCAGACCCGAGGTTGGGAGGGCGTTGCCGGTACAGGGCACGCGCCCTGTAGTGGGCTTGATGCCAGCAATACCGCAAAAATGACTCGGTAGTCGGATACTGCCACCCGTATCGGTACCGATGTCGAATGGGGTGGCGCCAGCGGCGATCAGGGCCGCGGCCCCACCGCTGCTACCCCCCGGGGTGCGCGTTAGATCATAGGGATTATTGGTTCGCCCATAGACCAAATTGTCAGTCTTGAATGCCAGCGTGAATTCAGGTGTGTTGGTCTTACCGAGCAGTATGCCGCCGGCATTGCGCAGTCGGGCAACACAGGTCGCGTCACGGCCCGGCCGAAAATCCTTGCGCCCCATGGTGCCCCACGTCGTTACAACATCCTTGGTGTCAAGGCTGTCTTTGATGGTCATAGGAATACCATGTAAGGGCCCGTGAAGGTTGCCCGCTGCCAATTCAGCGTCGGATTTGTCGGCGAGTTTAAGTGCATTTTCAGCGTTCGAGTACACCAGAGCGTTGAGGCGAGGATTAACCCGCTCGATGCGGTCGAGAAAACCCGTCACCAGCTGTTTGGAGGAAACGGTTTTGTGAGTTATGGCGTGGGCCATCTGTGCCAATGAGCTATCTAGAATCTCGTCCATGGTGAGTCGCATCTCGCATCTGAATGCCTGACTATAGCGCGGCAGGCCTGCAGATGGCGAATGCTATGGGTCGTTTGCTATACCTGTCTATTTTGTGGGTGCGGCAGTGGCGAGGGTTATCTCAATGGATAAAGTCAAGCCATCAAACTCGAACACCGTGGTCTGCGGTGAGTTCGAGAGTGCTAAATCCACGGCTAGCGTATCTTTCATGATGTAGTCACGGTGTGCATCAATCGCAGCAGTCAATTCGTCAGATGCATTAATCCGCAGCTGAATACGATCGGCGACATGCAAGCCGATATCTTTGCGCGTTTTCTGTATGCGACTGACGACCTCTCGAGCCAGACCTTCGCGTATCAATGCGGGGGTCAGTTCACACTTCATATCGATAGAG
>JBLHVI010000038.1:0-32487 GCA_047630175.1 Candidatus Azotimanducaceae bacterium | reverse complement strand
GTGGTTCTCGGCCAGAACAACAGGCCCAACATGGGAAAGAACAAACCCGCCGCGCCAAAGGTATAGGCGTACATAATCAGATCAAGCACGTTTGGCACGAGATAGGCGATCAGAATCGCCAAGGCACCCATCAGCAGGGTCGCCACGCGAGCCACACGCATAAGCTGGTGATTTGTCGCGCCCGGGTTAATCCGCTTATGATAGATGTCGTTGGTAAAAATAGCGACGGGCCCTATCAGGCAGGAATCCGCCGTGGACATCACCGCAGCAATATAAGCGGCGATGACAAACCCGGCAATACCTGCTGGCAACAGCGTCATGATCATCATCGGTGTTGCCAGTTCCGCATCATTAAGATCCGGCATCAGCATGCGGGCGAACATCCCCACCAGGGTGCTGCCGATCGCGAAGAGGGGCCACTCGATGGGCACACCTGTTAACAGAAAAGCGCGTGCGGCGGTCTCTTCATCCCGCGCTGCGACAATGCGCTGCATCGCTGCGATGGAGATAAACCAGACAGGGAAAATGGCGAGAAACCAACCCACTAACTGCTGCCAGCCGATGGCACTGAATGACACCATCGACTGGGTTGCATCGACGGCTTCAAAGTGGGCGACCATCGCACTCCAGCCACCAATCTTGTAAAAGCCGATGGGTACCATCAGAAACAGGATGCCGATCAGCAAGACGATCATTTGAAAGACATCGGTATAAATCACGGCCTTGAGTCCACCCATGGTGGTATACGCCAAGATAACGCTGCCAGACAAGACAATGGCCAATGTCAGGTCAAGATCCAGCGTCACCTGCAACAACTTGCCACCGGCGATGACCTGGCCACCCACAAAAGAGAACCAGGCAAGGCCAATAACCGCCGCCGCCATGGTCCCGGTACGTGCGTCGAAGCGCGCCTCGAACAGGTCCCCGGTCGTCAGCCCACGCACACGATCTGACCAGCGTTTGACCTTGGGCACCATTAAAAACGACACCATCACCACACTGAGTGCGGATATGGCCACCAGCCACGACGCCGACAGACCCAGCGAAAAGCCAAGTCCGCCCATGGCAATACTGAAACCACCACCCAGGTCTGTTGCCGCTGTACTGGCGGTGGTTTGCCCCAGCCCCATGTCTCTGTCGGCCGCCAGGAACGACTCCAGCTCTTCTTCCCCAATGGCTGAGCGCATCACGCGCAGGCCGATCGCGAGCAGAATCAAAAAATAAGCACCAATGGCCAGCAGATCAAGGAAATTAAGCACGGGCAGCTCATTACAACGAATACCCAGCAACCTTAACCTTCATGGGTAGAACTCACCAGCCTGACGCGCAATAGGGATGCGCCAAGCTTCTTATTAAAGACGGAAAAAACTATCATGCTACTCTAGCCCTCAACCTGAGCCACACCAATGAATCAGCCCGCGATCTGGCCTTTTGTTTCTGGTTCGGAACCCGTCTCAGTGTCTCGCGCCGAAGGTGCCTATTTGTATCTGGCCGACGGCAGTAAAATACTCGACGCTGCCGGTGGCTGCATCGTTTCAAACATTGGTCACGGTGTTGTCGAAGTCGCCGATGCTGTCAGGGACGCATTGATCAACTGTACCTTTGTCATGCCACCCTGGCTGACACCGGAACGGCATGCTCTGGTTGATGAGCTGCGTGAACATTGGCTGCCCCCGCACCTGACAAGAATTCATCTGGCCTCCGGTGGCTCTGAGGCAAACGAGGCCGCCCTCAAGATGGCGATTCAGTATCACGCTGGGCTCGGCGCACCACAGCGCACAGTTATTCTGACACGCAGTATTTCTTACCATGGCACAACCATCACTACGGCAGCGGCGTCTGGCCATCCCGAGCGGAAGAAGGGACTCGAGGGCATCCTTGAGCATTACCCACAGATACAGACGCCCTACCCCCTGCGCTGCCCGGTGGGCAATGATGATGCGCTGGCCACCCAGTATTACCTGGATGATCTTGAGCAGGTGATTGAAAAAGTCGGTGCAAACAATATCGCGGCGCTGATCGCAGAGCCCCTCAATGGCTCAAGCGGCGGCGCTATCGCGCCACCAAAAGGCTACTGGGAAGGCGCCCAATTGATTTTGAGGCAGCACGGTATCCTGCTGATCATGGATGAGGTCATGACCGGCTTTGGCCGAACAGGCCTGAAATTTGGCTCAGACCACTATGGCATCAAGCCCGACCTGCTGGTGGCGGGCAAGGGTCTGGCGGGGGGTTATGCGCCCATTGCCGGTGTTTTTGGAACCGATGCGGTGGCTGCCGCCATTGCAGCCGGCGGGTTTAGTGTCATGTTCCATACCTTTGGCGCCCTGCCACAGGCCTGTGCAGCGGCAACACGTGTCCTGCAGATACTGCGCCGAGACGAGCTGGTTGATCGCGCCAGAACCACGGGGATTCAATTGAAAGCCGCCTTGATCGAGCGTCTGTCGCAACATCCCCGGGTTGCAGAAATTCGCGGTACCGGTCTATTGGTAGCTGTTGAGGTCGTTGCCGATCGTGAGACCCTAACGCCTTTCAATGAATCGCTGCGGGTAACTGACAAGATCATCGGCGATGGCATGAGCCAGGGTGTATTCTTTTATCCGGGTGGTACAGGAGAGGTCAGGGACATTATCTGCATTGGACCGGCGTTCATCATTGATGACAACGATATCAAGTTGATTGTGAATGCACTGAGCTATGCGCTCGATAGACTATCAGATCTAGATAACGCGGCCACGGCTAACGGTTAGCGCAGCAACGGTAAGGATGTGTATGTTTGATATTATTGTGATTGGCGCAGGCATAGCCGGCGTGTCGGCAGCAGCAGAATTGGCTGCAGATGCTCGTGTACTGCTACTAGAGATTGAAGCAAGGCCTGGCATGCACGCAACGGGCCGCTCAGCGGCGTACTATGCGCCAACCTACGGTAACGATGTCGTCCAAAACTTGACTGCGGCCAGCGAAAGTTTTTTTCGCGAACCACCGATGGGGTTTGCCCAGAACCCTCTCATTCGGCCCCGTGATGCTTTGTTTGTCGGGACCAGCGATCAAGCGGAAAGTATGGCAGGGATGCAGGCAGAGAGTCCGTCGCTCACGGCCATTGATGCGGTTGCTCTGACCCGGCGGGTGCCAATTTTCAAACCAGGCATCCTGACACAGGGTCTTGTAGATCCTGTGGGTGGCGACTTGGATGTAGATGTTATTTTGCAGGGATATTTGCGTTTGTTTCAGCAGCGAGGCGGCGAATTACGTACCCGGTCCGGCGTTAAAAGCTTGCGTTATCAATCGGGTCTGTGGCACCTCGGCCTAGGTGATTTTGAAGTGAGCGCAGCGAAGGTCGTCAATGCGGCGGGTGCCTGGGCCGACCAGGTCGCGGCGCTCGGCGCCGTGCGACCACTTGGCCTAGTACCAAAACGACGCACCGCGATTTTGCTGAAGGCACCGCCAGGGGTCGACATCACGGTTTGGCCCCTGGTCATTGATGTTGATGAACAGTTTTACTTTAAGCCCGATGCCGGGCAGATATTGCTCTCACCGGCAGATGAAACCCCCTCGGTGCCTTGTGATGCGCAGCCGGATGAAGTCGATATTGCGGTTGCCATGGATCGATTCCTGCGCGTCGTTGATCTGGACGTTCAGTCGATCAGCCATCGCTGGGCGGGCCTACGTACTTTCGCGCCTGACAAGACTTTTGTCGTTGGTTTTGATCCGCAGGCAAAAGGATTCTTTTGGCTCGCGGGTCAAGGTGGCTATGGGGTTCAAAGCGCACCTGGCGTGGCGCAACTCGCCCGTCACCTGTTGTTACAGACCCCGTTGCCTCTGGGCTATGAACGCCTGCAAGAGAGTATCGAGGCCGTTTCACCAGCACGTTTGATGACCTGAATATTAATGTTGGTAGTGTGAGCCTGGTGTGTCGGCTCAGTCACGACGGTTGCTATCACATTGCTCAGTGTCAGATCCGGCGATGTGCAGAACCAGCGCAACGTCAGCCAGCGAGATCAGATTACACTATCATCCTTGGAGAACAGCCGCTAAGTCATTATGGACGCGGTGTCCTCCTACGGGCGCAACTGCGGACGCAGCACTATTTCTGTAGGGCAGCTATGAGGGGAGGCCGACAGGACGTATGCAACACAATTCGCCACGTCCTGCGGTTGGATCATGTTCTTGGAAGTCATGCCGAGGTTCTCGGTGAGGTCGGTATCCACAAAGCCGGGCATGATGGTTGAAACCTTGATGCCAAATTCACGAACGTCCTCGTACAAACAGCCACTAAAACCATTGAGTGCGTGTTTTGAGGCGGCTTAAATTGCGCTGCCGGCACTGGTCTTGCGGCCGCTGAGGGAAGAAATATTGATGATTGTGCCGCTCTTACGGCTCACCATTTGCGGCAAAATGTGCCGACACAGATAGACGATGGCATTGAAGTTCACATCCATGACGTCACGCCAAGCGGCGAGGTCGGCGTCTTGGACACGCTGCATGTTGGCGGCACCCGCGTTGTTGACAAGTACATCAATGGCACCAAAGGTTTCTAGCGCCCCGCCAATTGCGCTGTCCATGAAGGCCTCATCACCGAGTTCGCCTGTAAAACATTCAACCCGGATCCCATGCTGGCGGCACGCCGCAATCACGGACGCCAACATCTCTTGGTTTCGTGCCAAAAGAACCAGGTTGTAGCCTTTTTGCCAGCTTTAGCGAAATCGCTCTGCCAATACCACGGTTGGCGCCGGTAATAAACGCGGTTTTCGAAGCCACTGCTGTCTCCTTTTTCATTAAAGGTGCCTGGTTGCAGATTTTATGATGTTCAAACCCTAGTCGTAAAAAACCACACAGCGAACTTCGATGCTCCAGCGATCTGGTGCATTGTCTGGGGTCGACAGATCATTAAAGGCGCTGTGAAAGCTGAAGGTACAAGGCCCTGTCGATTGACTAGCGTCAGATTGCTCGCCGTTCGTTTGTGCCATGGCACCGTGCGAGTCCCACTGTTTAAGTAACAACGGCTCATCACGGGTCATCTCTGGGTAGAAATAGAACTGGTGTCTGTTTTGATGTCTGGCGAAATAGTTCTCACCAATTCGGTCATGATAGTGAATTTCGAATGTCACCAGATCGAGCGGATCCACCGTTTGACCATCACACATAGCCAATGGGTTGGTTTGAACGGGTTCTGCGACGATGTTTCGCCACACATTAATGATCCCAAAGCGCCCCTTATCAGAGAGTGCGCGATCTACCATTTGCTGTGAAATCAGCGATTGGCCGGTGGGCAAGAGGGCGTGCAGTGTGTCGTTGACCTTCGGTGGCAGCGCTAAATCTCGCAGTCTTTGTGGTGCGCTGAACAATGTGTAGTCGCCGTGGACCATCTTGGCTGGCCCTTGCACTTGCTGCCCACCGCTGATTCGCTGCTTGTTGTTCTTGCCCACAGCTGAGCGGATATTGTGGTCGAAGGCAAAAACCGAACGGCTCCCCATAGCGGCACTCACCAACTCTTCGCACTGAGGATAGTAGTTGCGCGTGACTTGCTGGTGATCGTGAAAATTCAATGCTGTGTTGTCCAGTGGCTTGTTCAGCAACTCGAATCCATTGACTTCGCAGGTCATCTTGCTTGAGCCTTCATACATTCTGGCGTTGCAGACTTCCAGAGTATGGGAACTTCTGGTGACGCCCACTGGGCCTGCATCACTCCCGTCTTTGTCGCGTTTTGCATAGACCTGGCCGTTGCGAAACAACGAAGGCTCGGCATTTTTATCCAAATAGTTGAACACGCCACTTGTTGAATTATTCATAATTTGCTCCTGAGGTCATAATTCCCAATCACTCGCGTCATCGTTACCCGAGATATCAAAGTAAGTTTTTTCGCTAGCCGGTATGCGTGTCACGGGCCCAAAACGGCCTTTCGGATAGCCGATAGGAATTGAGACCACGACGCCATACTCGTCGGGTATATCGAAATAGGCGTGCAGTTCATCTTCAAATAACTGGTGCATTGTTGTTAGCGCAGCGCCGAGTTGAAGCGAACGACATGCCAGCAAAATATTTTGTACACACGGGTAAACCGAACCATAGTTTGGTGGTGCCAGCCCAACCCCGTTTACCCGCAACCAGCAGGATAACCGGAGTTTCGCCCATGTGATCGGCCTGATGCTTGGCCGCGCGAGCAGGGCGCGGCTGCAGCGTCTTTCCCCCGTTACGGCGGTGCTGACCTAGCTGCCGGCCATTGTCGCGCATCAGAACACGCATGCCGTTTTTAGCGAAGAACTAGGCTGTGGATGCCAATAGCGCCTGCACCGGTAACAGTGAGACCTTGCATATCAGGCAGCGGGGTTTGCCAAGAATTAGGATTTTATCATGAGAGATCATAGGATTCCCGTCAAAATTCTAGTATGCCACTTCGGTCGATAGTTTCCAGAGTGTTATCAATTCACTTGAATCCTGCTACTGTTAGACAGTTAAGGTTTGGCTTGAGATTCATTCGTGAACGCTATGCTGCGTTTGTCTGATCCGTTGAAGTAATACAACATAACTAAGAATAAATAAGCATGAAAATATTGATCGTAGATGACCATCAACTTTTCCGTGAAGGCCTAGTGTATATTCTGCAAAGCTTGGAAGATGGAGTGATCATTCTGCAGGCTGCGAGCTACGATGGGGCCCTGAATATCATGGACGAACATGCCGACTTGGATATGGTTTTACTTGATCTCAAAATGCCGGGCCTCAATGGCTATTCCTTGCTTGAAACTGCCTGCATCAGCTATCCCCAACTCCCTATCGCAATATTGTCTGCGTCAAGAGATCGCAAGGACATGCAGCGAGCTATTGATATGTCCGCGGTGGGTTTTATCCCTAAAGATACCTCTGGAAAGCTGTTGATAAATGCAGTGAAAATAATACTTGATGGCGGTATGTATCTACCACCAGAAATGGCAGAGAAAAGTGAGCGCAGAACAGCTGGCGGGCCTGATCTTACGCCACGTCAATTCGAGGTGTTGAAGATGATTGCCGCTGGTGCGTCAAATAAAGTGATTGCCGCCGATCTTGGCATTGCTGAGTCGACTATTAAGATGCACATTACAGCCGTATTCAAGGCGTTGGGTGTTAGTAGCCGAACGCAGGCGGCGCTGGTAGCGCAGGACAAAGGCTTGATAAGAGAGTCGGAGTGGCTTTAGAGCGATTGATAAGGCAATACGATTAGCGACAATAGCTGCAAGAACTACCAATAGATGTTGTTGCTTAGATAAGTGGTTTTATCGTAGCTAAGAATGCCCGAAGTTTTGCAGGTGATACAGGTTTCTTCAAAAGCTTAATCTTATTTTCCGCAAGCGAATCGAATTGACTGTCATCCATCTCGCCGGTGATTAGAACCGCTGGAATTTTCGTCTCATAATGTGCATTGATAGCACCAATAACCGCAATGCCGGTATCGTTATCCCGCAAGCGGTAATCGGCGATGATCGCGTCGGGCATACGCGGCGCTGCGGCTAACATTGCCATCGCTTCTTCTCTATCCGCGGCGACAAGAGCTTCGCACTTCCAAATTTGGAGCAATCGTTCTGTCGCTTCTCTGATCGCGATATCATCATCAATGACGATGACCAGCAGTTTGCCGCTGATATGTTTAATCGTTTTTATTGGCTTGTTGGCGCTGGCGCTTACGGCGGCTGTCGAAATTTGTGCCTTGGGTATAGTGACGCTGAAGGTTGAACCGACATTCGGTGCCGAGTGTACCCTGATCTCAAGACCCAATAGCTCTGCTGCACGCTTAACGATCGAAAGCCCTAAACCAAGCCCGTTGCTGTGATCCCTTTCTGGGTTACCCAGTTGATGGAATTCGTCGAATATCACACTTTGTGAATCTGTTGGGATGCCGCAACCGGTGTCAGACACCGAGATGGTAATCGAGTCCCCTGCGTCCTCATAAGAAATGCGTATTAGGCCTGTCGCGGTAAACTTAAATGCGTTTGAGAGATAGTTGCGCAGGATTTGTTCGACTAATACCGGTTCACTATGCACAAACACTTCCGTGTCGGGCCACTGAATCGTGAGGTGCTTGTCTTTGGCTCGGGGCTCAAACTCGTGGGATAGTTTTTGGATTATTTCCAGCAAAGAAAAGTCGCTCGCCTCTGTGTTTAGGGTGCCCGCTTCGAGTTTTGAGATATCTAACAATGAGTCTAATAAATTATTTAGCGCGTCCGCCGAGCGGGTGATTTGACCGAGCACATGGCGCGATTCTTCTTCCGTTGTAAGTTCATCAAGGACGGTAATAAATAACTGCAGTGCGTATAAAGGCTGCCGTAAATCGTGACTTGCAGCCGCCAAGAACGTCGATTTAGCTTTGTTGGCTTTATCTGCCTCCTGTTTTTGTTCTGTGAGCTGCTCGATAAGGCTAAGGTTTTCGTACCGAAGCCTGAAGGAGACCTGATAGTTTTTACTAATTCTGTTGTTGAACGTGGTAATAGCAAAAAGAAATGTGAGGGTGATGGCGGCGAGTGCGTAATGCGGGGTATCACCCTGCATCAATAAAACACCGGTAAGCGGTAATAATGTGATGGGCACATAAGCATAGAAGGCAGGTAGGTACATGCTCAGCGAGAACACTGAGCCGCCGGTCATGCCAAAAAGGGCTGCTATTATAAATACCTGGTAGCTAAATTGATCTGGAATATAAAACAGTACGCCAGCTAAACCCCAGATGATGCCTGCAGAAGCGCTGCCGTAGATCAATATACGACGATAATGGTCAACCTGTTCTGGTTCAAAACTTTTCTGAAAGCCATAAAAATAAGTGGCGCGTACGGCCAGCATCACAATTATGGCAGCAAGCCAGCCTAATAGGATAGTTGACGGTACTAACCCCCAAAATGCGAAGACAAGACTTACGCCAACAACCAAATTGATGAGGAGTACTGAGCCAGTGGATTCATAGAGCGTTTTTACCTGCTCGATGAGTACCTTTTGATCAAGATCAGCTTCCACCGATTCTGCGCCACCAGTTTTTGTCACGGTATATCCTTGTTATCCACAATTTCGAGACATGTTACCACCCAACTTCCTGCTTTTCGCAGGAACCAATACAGACATTGGTCTGTAGTTGTGCTGTAAGGAATTAAGTTCGGCGAACACGAAAGAAGTGAAAAAGAGAGGCGTTAATCAACAGAGCATACCTTTTGTACGACGAGCAAAAATAGATTTGATTGCGCCGATTCGGTTATTTCCCCTGTTAGCATAGGCCTATATATATGTATTTCTTTGTAGCTCATAACCCTATTTACTTAGCGCGCTGAACCGCAAAATTAACTCGTTTCAAGGCGGCAATTGAACATGGGTTATGGTTAAAAATAAGTTGTGTGTCAATGTCTTGGAGGCCGTAGAAGGTGCTAGATAAGACATGCCTGTTTTATGCGGGAATGCTGATTCCAAACCTAAACCTAAACCTAAACCCAGACGAAGGTCCGTATTTGCCCCATACTTATTGACTATACCTCTAGTTGCTTCGTGGTTTTATAGTCAGTGATGTTAAATTGGAAGGCAAAAACAACATGTTATTGCCTGTTAAAATCACAAGACGTAAAAGGTTGATTTGTGAATTTATATTTTAGGCTGATCCTAACTATGCTCCGGGGTTTATTCGTGAATACCTCCTGTCCTAAAGAACCCACTTCACAATTTTACAGAGTGTGGCCACACGACCTTGATGCTTTTTTGCATATGAATAATGGTCGCTATAGTCAAATTATGGATGTTGCCCGCGTTGATTGGATGATGCGGAAAGGCATTTTAAAACACATCAAAACTAATAAATGGGGCGCCGTGCTTGGCGGAACTATGGTTCGTTTCAATCGCGAGCTTAAACTTTTTCAGCGCTATAAAGTACATACTACGTTAAGTCACTGGGACGAAAAGTGGTTTTATTTCGAGCATAAGTTTGAATCGCTGGAAGGTAAAGTTATGGCGGTAGGGGTGACACGCGCTGGGCTTATTAAGAAAGGCAAATTCATTAATACAGCGCTGGTAGTTGAGATGGTTGACGCTAGCCTTGAAATACCTTTAAAACCCAAAAGCCTTGATGATTGGATGATTGCTGATGGGCAACTTCATTCAGAAAGCATGCAATCACAATTCAATGGCGTCAAACTTTACGGAACTCAGTAAATCGAAGGCAGAAAAAATGAGGCGCAGGCCTATTTTTAACGCATTCGATTATACTGCCTAGTAGGTTAAACACCCTCCAATTTTAAAATCTCGAAAAAAGCTCTGTTGATAATCCTGCCCCTGCCCGTCATTTATTACCTCTCAAGGTGATCTATTTGACGTCAGTTTTTTTTACTGTAGCTATGGTAACTCCCAAATTTTTAAGGTTTTCTACTGGCGTTATTGAAAATAGCGCAAATAAACCACATTTTCCGAAGAACGCTCAAGTAGGGTGATTGCTGATGCCCAGTCAAATTCAGGCGTCAGTAGCGTAATGATCCTTTTAGAGGGTCAATCACGGCATTGGACTAGATCTGCTGCCCAGCGCCAGATCCCGATAATTCGAGTGGAAAGCGCCCGCTTGTGTGTTTTGACCATGATATTTTTATAACGCTCGTCACGAACAGTGCGTTGTTGGTCTGCAACCTCGTCCATTCGATCCCTTGCTGCCGAACCATACTTTCGTGGTGCGGTTTCAGCGCTACCGGCAAAGATTTCGCCCTGAAGATTTTTCGGCAGGTCGGCACCGGTTATCGATAGCAGGGTGGGTGCAAGATCGACAACGCTAATCAGTCGATTGTCCATTATGCCTGGTTGTAGGTTCTTTGGCCGGTATTTGGGCGGCCAAAGAACCTCATCGGAACATGCAGCTGTTTTAGACTTCCTAGCTGTGTTGCGAATGTTTAGAACGGCCGTGTAAAAGCCGTGAGAAAGAAATACTGAAGATCGTCGGTGACAACGGGACTGCCGGCTGCGTTATCTATAAGTGTGCTGATCCGTAGTAATGACGTCACGCGCCATTTGCTCTTGCCCATTGGCAGGTTAATAAGTCCCTGCAGACCGAGGCGCTCGACGCCGGCGTCGGCGCTATATTCGGGCAGGCCACTCGCTGCTGATTCAGCGGCGCTGATACTAAAAAAAGACTCTTTGTAAGTGGCGTCGCCGAGACGCAGTGTTGGTCCGAAAGCATAGAATCCGCCGCCTTTGCCTAGTCTGCCTCTCCGATTGAGCGATAAATCGAGGTAGGCGCCCTCGTGTCCCGAGGCGATGTCCTGTGCGATGATTGCTGCGGCAACCCAGTTGCGTCCGCCTGCTTCGAGAATAATGCGCGCCTCTGCGGAGATGCCAACTTCGTCTAGACCGACAATTGAGTCATCTCTGACGTTAAACCCAGGGGCTATTGACGCGCCGACATTGATAAAGCCGCCTGTCTTCGCGTCGCGCTTACGATAGAGAAATCCGCCGAGTCCTTGGGGCACGTTGGCAAAGTATTTGGTGCCTTTGTGGTCCATGTAGCGAAAGTCAAAGTAGGGGATAGGCCTAACATTATAATCTCCGCTGCCGACGAAATTTGGGTTTGCAATAACGCCAAGGCCCCACTGTCTGCGCCATCCACTGGTTGCTGCGCCTACAGCGCTTGGCACGCCTACCGCCGCTGCGACGGCAGCTGCCTCGGCCTCTGCTTGTGCAAAGAGTTGCTGACTGCTCAATAGTAAAAAAGTCAGCGCCGTAGCTAAGCGCGATGGAGTACTAAGCGACATAAGAAACCTCATTTTTTGTGTGGAATAACGCGATTTTCATAACATGCTTATCATACACGTACCGCCACTAAGTTAATCAGTTAGCGGAAAAAACCGAGGTCGTAATGCATTACTTTTGTACAACGAAATGTGCTGCAGGCGTCCGCCACTGTACAAAATTAATGCACTGCGACGCCATCTGTGTTGGTGTAATTTTTCCAGCCCCACCAGCTGAGTAAAAAATTGATGTGTAGCAGTAGGGATACGTTCCACTCAAAGGCGTCCTCGTAGTCATCGTAGTTTGCCAACAGGGCGTCGAGGAACAGGGTAAGTACGCCGATGGCAAGGATTGTTGCGCACAACTGAATTTGGCCTTGGATGCCAGGCATCGAAACGTTTAGTCGCCGGAGTTGATATGCCGACAAAAGTTGGCACAAATAAGTCAATGTGAAGTAGAAAATGATGCCGATGCGACGCGTCAGCCGAAAATGATCTCCAACGGCGCCAAGGGCTAGCACGTACATCAAGAGTGCCAATGTGGATATGTAACCGAGGTTGCGTATTGTGTTGCCTTGATACCCCAACGACCGCAGGGAGGCCTGTGTTAACTTCCAGTAGATAGCGTAGCAGATGGCTATGGGCACCATAGTCAATTTGAAAAAAATGAACGCAAAGCCCTCACGCCCAGTAGCACTGATGGACGTGCAGCTATCCCAATAAGGCACGCACCATGGAACAGAACCCGCACTCGCAGCGATCAAATAGTTGAAATTGATAGCAACTATTGGCACGGTGCCGATAAGTAATGCGATTGCAGGCAATGAGATTTTCATAGTTAATAGCAACAATAGTTAATTGCAACAATAGTTAGTAGCAACAAATTTCAAGCAGACAAATTACGTTGAAGAGCTATTATGCAAAAATTCTCAGATCAACAACATAAAAAAGTAAGCGGATGATCAGAATTTATCTCACAGGCTTTATCGGACTGCTGATCTTTAGCCCGGCGTTATATGCGCAGTCCTTCCCCAATTGCGAGCATGAGTTTACGCCCGCCGATGCAAGTTATGCGTTTGTTAGAGCCCGTCAGCCCGTGCAATTACCGCTAGAAAAACTTTTAATTGGGAAAATACAAGTTACTCGTCTGCCAGTTTTTGATGAAAGTAATAATGAAGAAGATAACGTGCTTTATCGGTTGGCTAATCGCATTCATATTTTGACCAAAGAGCCCATCGTTTTTCAGCAACTGTTGTTTGAGACCGCCGAGGAATTTGACCCCCGATCAACCCAAGAGACGCAGAGATTATTGAGGGCTCAGGGTAGCTTCTTTGATGCGGATATCCGTCCATATCGAGTTTGCGGCGGAAAAGTAGACCTAGAAGTCATCACTCGAGATAGTTGGAGTCTTACCCCCAATCTTGGATTTGATAGGGCGGGGGGCGAGAACAACGTCAGTATCGGATTGCGAGATACCAATATATTGGGCCTAGGAAACCAGTTGGCTATAGCTGCGAGCCAAGACATAGACCGTCAATCTACCGAGCTCATTTATGAGGACAATAATGTCTTCGGCACTAGGCTGCGTAACTTCACTGAGTTTGTTGATAGCGATGACGGCTTCACGCATATCGTTGAGCTTGGCCTGCCATTTTTTGAATTGGATTCCAAAAATGCTTGGCGGGTCCGACTGGAAAATGATGAACGAATTGATGAGCTTTTCTTTCGCGGCGAAGAGGTGGCTGGTGCTGTTCACGTGCTTGAGCGTTACTCGCTAGAATATGGTTTCTCAGGAGGATTGGTGGATGGCTATAGCAGACGCTGGCTATTTGGCTATGGGTATCGTAGTGACGTGTTTTCCGTCAGTGATGGGTTGCCAGCGCCGGCTGATTTTCCAAGCAACAGAGCGCTATCCTTCCCCTATATTAAGTATGAATCGATTGAAGACAATTTCGTCACTGCAATAAATTTAGAGCAAATTTACCTAACCGAAGATTTGCATATTGGCAGCCGTCTAAACGTTAGCATCGGCCTCGCTGCTGAGGCGTTTGGCTCAGACCAAAATCGGTTGGTATTGCAGGGCGGGTACGTCGACACGTTGTTCTATGACGGCCGTCAACTGTCGCAGCACGAGGTCCATTTCGATGGTTTTTGGAATGAGGCTAATGGTCAGTTGGAAGACTTTGTTTTAAGTTACGAGGCCCGTTATTTTCGGCGCCAGTCCGGTCCTTTTGGACTGTTTGTCAATTTTAAAGCGGCTTATTCCGAGAACTTAAATAGTAACCGACAAATAGTAATGGGGGGCATAGCTGGTGCCAGAGCTTTCGACAATCGCTTTCAAGCAGGCGATAGAAGTGTCGTGCTGAGCGTTGAAGAGCGCGTTTACAGTAACTTACATTTATTTAATCTAGTGAGGGTTGGCGCTGCCGTCTTTGCTGATATTGGACGAGCTTGGGAGCCTGGAATCGACGATGGTATTGTTGATGATTACCTTAGCAATGTGGGGATCGGTCTTCGTTTAGGGTCGAGTAAATCGGCGTCTAGTAGAGTTGCGCATATAGACCTTGCCATTCCTATTAGTAATCGCGACGACCCTGATGTAGGTGATTTTCAAATTTCTATCGAAGTAAAAGGATCTTTTTGATAAACGGCTATCGACGTTACATTCGTTATCTTTTCTTCGCAGAGCGCTGCGCGATTAGGTATCAGTGTTACGGTCATGGGTAGCGATCAATGAGGTCAGTTTAAGCCAGGCCGTATCGGCGCTGAAGGACTTCATGCAGGCAGACATGTTTTGCGCCGCGCCGTCAAAATCGCACGTCCTGCCATAGCAGGGCGCGCATTGAAACGTCTCAGAGCGCGCTATCAGGTGATGCTGATTTGCGCCGGTTGCACCGATCAATGCAGCACTGGTGGGCCCGTAGAAACTAACAGATGGCACATCAAGTACTGCCGCTAAATGGCATAAGCCCGTATCGCAACACACCGCTCCAGCGGCTTGAGCGATGATAGCACCAATCTGGGAAAGGGTTAGTTTTGGTAGTGCGGTCGCATTGTCATGATGCATCGCCAGTCTTTTCGCGCGCTGTAATTCTTCTTCATTACCACAGGGCAGGACGACGTTGTAGCCCGCTTGTGCGGCTTTTTCGATGAGTTGATGCCAGTGGCTTTCAGGCCATAATTTTGTGCTCCAGCTGGCATTGTGGACAAACACTAAATAGTTACCGGGCAGTTCAATATCTGGTAATTGCATCCGACTGCGTGCAATGCCGTAGTCTGGTGCTGTCTGTGGCATATCGTAACCAATCGCTTCGGCAAAAAGCTGCCGCTGCCGCGTAATAGCGTGTTGGGATTTGTCGACGTTGTGTAAGTAGTGGTAGGCCCAATGCGCTGGCTTTTCGCGGATGCTGGTTTTGTCTAAGCCGTGGCTACGGCCGCGCCGTAGTCCGGTGATAAGAGCGCTTTTTAGATTGTTCTGAGCATCGAGAATGACATCATAATCATCGGCATTGAGTTTCTTATAGAAGGCTTTCAACTGGCCGTTAGTCACCGACTGCGTCAGGTTTTTTTTCCAACGGCGATGCGCGCTAGGAATTACCTGCTTGACGGCGTCATGCCAACTGGCAACTTCAGCAAAAGCCTCGTCGACTACCCAGTCAAATTCAATGTCGGGCATTATTCTTCGCGCGTCGGTGATGGCAGGCAGTGCATGCATCAAGTCGCCCATCGACGTCAGCTTGATGAGAAGAACGCGTTTGCTCATGTAATGTGGAATGCCCTTTTGAAGGTCGCTAGTGTAGCCGGATTAACGCCCGCTAAACAGTTTCTTAATACCTTTGAGTTTGGCAGTGAGACCGTGGCGATTATGATGTTTTTTGACAGCTGCTTGGTCGGCGACAAAGTTGATCTGTATAGACCGCCGACTGCCTTCAAAAGGTGGGTGGCCGTGCCAGCAATCCTCAGTGACCTTAAATCCTAGCATGGTGCCAGCATTGGGAATCACCTCGGCAACCGAATCTTGCATGTTGTCGCTAGCGAGAATGCGAAGCTTGCCGCCTTGGGCCGTCCATTTTTCGTTGAAATAAATGAGGATGGTGGCAATCTTCGAGGTGGAGTCTGTGTGGACACGGCCGTCTTTTTCCCGCGAGTAGCCACGCAGTGTGACAATCATTGGCAGTACGCTCAAATCTAAGCCGAGCTTTGCGGAGATTAGCTGGCGAAATTCGGCGCCATTAAGTTCTTCAATGAGTGCGTCGAACGTCGGTCCCGGCTTGAGATCATCCAGCGTAAAGCTGCCGCCCTCGCTGATGGTGGGGAAGTCTTGCATGATGGCGTCTACCTTATCCATCATCAGGGATTGTTCGATCACAAAGAAAGGATAGGGTTGTTGGTTGACGACAACATCGTTTAACGCGCCAAGGTTGAGTAGTTGTGCAGTCATCAGGGCTCTTTGTTTGTTATCGCTGTTAGGCTTGTCAGCAGTGTTGTGATCGACAGAACAATGATTTTAGGGGCCTTGTCGTGGTGAGGTCAAGTCGTAGTGAGGTCAATAAGTTCCTCGATCTGAGGCTCGCCTGCAGTGAGATTTTGTTCGAGTTCGCGGTGTATGTTGCAGGAACACGCGGTGCATGTTCGTTGGCGAGTTTCCAAACAAGTGATACTTGAACGTCGCCTGCGACGACGCTGTTGTATGTTTTGCTCACAGACATAGGCACTGGGAACGATGCGGTCGCGTAGATCAGTTTTAGAGGAACTTGTGGGGGCGTTTTTTCAGCGGGTTACAGACTGACACGCTCGGGCGCTGTTAGCGATACTTCGCGATGTGCGATGCTAACTTAAGGTGTTTCACTGCGCTACAGCACCTGTTTTGGTTCACTATTTTCTTGCGCTGCAAAAAAGTTAATGCACTTGGTGGAGCCAGACGGGATCGAACCGTCGACCTCAACACTGCCAGTGTTGCGCTCTCCCAGCTGAGCTATGGCCCCAATTAAGTACAAATGAACAGGTGGTAGTACTGATGCCTGTCTGGGTCTACTTTCAGCGATTTGCCTGCTGAAGGTGCGCCATAGTAACTAAAGATCCCAGTCGATTCAATAAACAGTTTGTCGGTCGCCATTATCTTCTCATCTTGGATATTCTGGTCTCGTCTAATTTGGTACTCTGGAGGTCATAATAAGCTTTTGGATACGTTTCATGACCACTTTGCCCGTTTCTATCGGTACACCGCTTGCGGCTAATGGCACCCGCGCCCTGCTATGCGGCAGTGGTGAGCTTGGCAAGGAGGTTGCGATCGAACTACAACGCCTTGGCGTCGAGGTCATTGCTGTGGATCGCTATGCTGATGCACCTGCGATGCAGGTGGCACATCGCAGTCACGTGATCTCAATGCTTGATGGGGTTGCGTTGCGAGAGGTGATTGAACGTGAGCAGCCGGATTTCATTATTCCAGAAATTGAGGCGTTACATACCGACACTCTCATGGCGCTTGAGCAAGAAGGCTGGCGCGTTATACCCACGGCACGCGCAACGCAGCTGACAATGAACCGAGAGGGTATTCGTCGGTTAGTGGCAGAGGAGTTAGGCTTGAGTACCTCGCCTTTTGCCTTCGCTGACACCTTGGAGGAGTGCGAGGCTGCCATTTCCAAGATAGGCTTGCCTTGTATTATCAAACCCGTCATGTCTTCCTCTGGCAAAGGGCAATCACTGATCAAGAGCGCGGCAGACATTACCGCCGCATGGCGCTATGCGCAGGAGGGCGGGCGTTCTGGCGCCGGTCGGGTCATTGTTGAGGGTTTTGTTGACTTTGACTACGAGATTACGCTGCTAACGATACGGCATCGGGACGGCACTAGCTTCTGTGAACCCATCGGTCATCGCCAAGAAGAGGGCGATTATCGAGAGTCTTGGCAGCCGCAGCCCATGTCTGATATCGCACGGCAGCAAGCCGAATCCATTGCCCGGCAAGTGACCCAGGCCTTAGGTGGTTGGGGGCTATTTGGTGTTGAATTGTTTGTAGCTGGTGATCAGGTGATATTCAGTGAGGTATCGCCACGGCCGCACGACACCGGTATGGTGACCATGATTTCTCAGGATCTGTCTGAATTTGCGCTGCACGTACGTGCGGTGCTTGGCTTGCCCATTCCTATTATTCGGCAGCGCGGTCCCGCAGCCTCCAGTGTCGTGTTGGTAGAGGGTGAATCGCGGCAATTGACGTTTTCAGGTCTTGAGCAGGCATTGAAGGAACCCGACACGGAGATTCGTTTGTTTGGCAAGCCTGCGGTGAGTGGTCGTCGTCGCATGGGAGTAGCGCTAGCGAGGGGCGCGACGATTGACGAAGCCCTAGATAAATCGATCCGAGTGTCGACGGCCATCGTCGTGGACTGCGGCTGATAGGGGTCGGTTGGGGACCTGAGCGTCCACATATGCCGTCGCGTATACCTGCTAATGTGCAACGCAAGATGGCGCGCCGGTCCGTGCCAAGCAGCACATTCAATATAGCGATCCTAACTAGTCTGCGTGCATCAAAGGCACGCCAGGCAAAAGACGCCCAAGGCTTGCGCCGTAGCGATAGGCTGTTGCGAAAAATATAATAATAGCGGGTCGGAGGGTACACGGGATAGCGATACCAGCGGCCGAACCACAGGCGTTTAGTGTGACTCCCTAACGTGTGGCTCATGGTCGCATCCCAGATGCCGTAGGCTTGGTAACCGTTGAATTTTGCACGCAGAAACCAATCAGTATCCACATGATCAATAAATAGTGACTCGTCCATAGGGCCAATTAGTTGCAGCGTTGGCAGATGAAATAAGGAGCCTGACGATATCAGGTTGTCAGCAGCCACCAAATTGTAAGCGCTGGGTTCATAAAAAACGCGCTTGCAGCGGGGCCAGCGAATTTGTAGGAACGCTGAGCGTTGCTGAGAGAGGCTTTCCACATAGCTAGCACCGATGGCGGCTGGCATGCAGTTCTGCTGGTGCAGGGTCTTAAAGGCGAGCAGTTGTCGTGCAATGAGGTCAGGATTCGCAAGGCTGTCTTGGTCGAGTAACAGCAGGTAGTCGAACTCAAGGCTTGCGGCCCAGTTGATACCCACATTATGGGCGCGGGCAATGCCCTGATTTGAGCCTTGGCCAAGGTACGTGAGGTTTGGCCAGCGGCACTTGATGGCCTGCTGTGTCAGTGGATTATTGCTGTTGTCGACCAGACAAACGCGCTCGACTTGAGATTCAATCCGCGCAATACACGCCGCAAGAATCTCTAGTTTCGGCTCAAAGGTGACGATAATGGCACAAACACGCGGGTTGCTGGTTGGTCTATTCACGTTGAATCACGGATATGCCTTTGTTGCGTGGCAGCAAGACTCGTAAAGTCAGCCGCATGCTTTGAACAGCAAAGCGCACGTACAGCACTGTCTCGAGCAACCAAAGGAATGGTGCCGGATAGAACAGATGAAAATGACGATTAAAATAACGTATAAGGCCCTTGGCTTTGTGCCACTCAATGAACCAGGGGCTTACGTGGCTGGTGCCTTGGAGATGAATGAGGCGCAAATGCGGCGTAAAATAAATTGGCCATCCCCTCTTGTGCCAGCGATAGCAAAAATCTAGGTCTTCGACATGCAAAAAATAGCCAGTATCGAAACCGTCTAGCTGGTTAAAATCACTGGCTGACATAGCCATGAAGGCGCCGCTAATGGCGGGTACCTCAGTAGTGTCCGTGGGCAGGTCTTGATGATGATGGTTCATGCGTCTGAAATAAGGGTGTCTGGGTGCTATCAAGTCAAGACGAGTCATTTCTATGAATGCCGTCCATGGCGTTAGCCGATCGCGGCGCGCGCCGCGTTGCGGGCTACTATCAAGGTTGCGCAGGTCGGGTCCCAGCAGCCAGTGTTCAGGTAAGCCGCGACTAATCTCCAACAAACGTGGCAGGCAGTTTATCGGTAGCAAGCAGTCGGGATTCAGCATCAAAAAGATCTTGCCGCGCGCCGCGGCAGCACCTTGGTTGCAGGCTTGGGCGAAACCCAAGTTGCTCTGGTTGTTGATCATTGTCATGTCGGGCGTCGTTGCTGCCAGTGCTTGCAGGCGCGAGGTGACGTCTTCAGGATTGCCATTATTGACGAGCAGCAACTCGATGGCACACGACTGCTCGAAAATGCGGGCGATGGCATCAAATAAAACGGGGCCGGTGTGATAGCTCACCATGATGACTGAGATGGCGATATCTGACCGTGCTATCGGGATCTGCGCTACCGGGATTTGTGCCGTCGCATTCACAGCGAATACCCGACATCGCGATAGTGAAAGGTCATACCTGCCGAAAGCGCATTGTTGAGCATGTTAGGTTGTGCGTGATGCGTGTTATTTAAAATATCTACCTCGACGCCGACATCTTTGAATTTGCAGAGTTGATCCGCGATGAAAAGCCTTTTGTTGGCGCGTTTAGCGAACACCATAGACCACCTTGCTGGGGGCCTGTGACTATTTGTGACACCGTTATGTAGTGAGAATCCATGGGGTAAAGCAATAGCACTCATAGAAAAATCCTTACAGCTACTTGGCAACAAACCAAATTAAACGGATGGTGTATACAAGTGTAGTTGAAGGATTCGTGTTTACACGCAACAGGCGTACCCTGGAATGTCAGCGTCAGTAAGGCCACGCTACGAGACTGCCAACGTGGTTAGTCTTCAAGCTATTGCTTATGGTTATCTCAATGGGGCTCGTCTTCAGTGCTGTTAACCTGTGTTCCGCATGCCGGCCGCGATGCCAGCGATAGTTACCAGCAACGCCTTGTCGACGTGAGGGGAAGTCATTCCTGCGCTTTGACGACCTCGGGCCATTAGTTCAATCTGTAGAAAGTGTAGCGGATCGGTGTAGGGGTGACGCAACTCCAGTGTACGCCGGATCTCGGGTGATGACTCGAGCAGATGGTCTTGGCTCTTAAGGCGGTTGACGTTGTCAATTAAACCGAGCATCCGTGTTCGTAGTTCCTCGCCCATAACCTGCAGGTCTGGTGCCACTAGGGCCTCGTCGTATTGGCGCGCAATATCGGCATCTACCTTGCTTAGCACCATTTCGAGCATATCCAGTTGGGATTGAAAAAATGGCCATTCGGCAATCATCTCACGTAGCGTGTGCCAGTCCTTGCCGCCAAACTCCTGTCCGAAAGCCTCGTCTGTCCCAAGCCACGCTGGGAGCATCATGCGTTTTTGCGTCCAGGCAAATACCCAGGGAATTGCGCGAAGGTCATCAATGCTCTTTTTTTGGCCCGGATCTAAAGGGCGTCGCGCTGGCCGACTACCGAGAGCCAGCTTGGCGAGCTCTTTTTCCGGTGTGCCCTGATCGAAATAATCAACAAAGCGTGGGTCGTCCTGCACCATGCCGCGATAAGAGTCGCGCGCGATCTCTGCCAATCGGTTCATGAGCAGGCGCCAATTTTCTCGAGGTTTGGGCGGTGGAATCAAACTGGCCTCGATAGCAGCTCCAAGAATCAGATCAAGGTTGTTCAGTGCCAAGGACGTAGAGCCATACTTGAAACGGATCATTTCCCCCTGTTCTGTGACGCGAATACTGCTGGAGATAGATCCCGGTGGTTGTGACAGGATGGCGGCACGGGCTGGCCCGCCACCACGACCAACCGTGCCACCTCGGCCATGGAACAGTGTTAGCGCTACAGAATATTTCTCGGCGATCGTGACGAGGTCTTCTTGGGCACGGTATTGGGCCCATGCAGCTGCCATCTGGCCGGCATCTTTGGCAGAGTCCGAGTAACCAATCATAATCTGCTGATAACCACTAATGTATTTGGTGTACCAAGGAATGCGTAATAGTCGCTCGAGCGTCCAGGCGGCATTTTCAAGATCTTCGAGAGTTTCAAATAAGGGCACAACGGGCAGCTGCTTGCGTAACCCGCATTTGCGCAGCAGTAACACCACGGCGAGTACGTCAGATGGGTTTTTCGCCATGGATATAACATAGCAAGCAATCCCCTCTGCCTCATCGTTAGCGATGAGGCGAAAAGTATTCAATGTTTCAATGACTCGGTCTGACGGTGCCCAATCAGCGGGTATTAACGGTCGTTTGGTGTCGAGTTCTGCGACCAAGAAATCCTGACGCGCAGATTCCGACCACTCTTTATAACTGCCAAGTTCGAGATATCGCGTGAGCTCATCAAGCAGGTCAACGTGCTTGTCAGAGTTCTGGCGAATGTCAAGATCAACCAATGTGACGCCGAAAGTCGACACTCGGATTAACGTGTCTTTCAACAGGCCATCAGCAATGATACCCATGCCGCAGCTATGTAATGATTGATAGCAAGCTAGCAGTGGGCTGAACAATTGATCGCGCTGCAGAATAAGATCGTCAGTGGGTGGCTCGGCGGTCGACGACCACAGTCGGGTTGCGGTGAGTTGCTCGCGCAAGCGACGCAGCACTATTCGGTAGGGTTCGTGAGCTTCATCATGAGATAGTGCTTTTATCTCGTCGTTACAGCGGCTCATTGACAACTGCGACAACAGCTCTTCGACGTCGCGAAGATATAAGTCAGCAGCCATCCAACGCGCCAGTCTTACGACTTCTTCTGTCACAACAGCCGTGACGTTGGGGTTGCCGTCCCGATCACCGCCCATCCAAGAAGCAATTTTAACCGGCGTCGCTGTTATCTCTAGGCGCGTGCCCGTGTGGCTGAACAAGATCTGGTCCAGGCCTTTCCAGAGCGCTGGGATGGCGTTCCAGAACGAATGTTCGATGACGGCGTAGCCCCACTTGGCTTCGTCCTGAGGTGTGGGTGGTTCAGTACGGATTTCATCGGTGTACCAGACCTCTGCTATGAGGCGTTCAAGCGCCAGTCGATCATTACCTGCTAGCGGTTTGTCTTCTGTGACACGCTCTAACTGGCTGGCGATACGGTTATATTTTTGGATCAGCGTACGGCGTGTAATTTCTGTTGGGTGGGCCGTTAGCACGAGCTCGCAACTGACTTTGTTAATGGTCGCCGCCAGGTCTTCCTTACTGACATCGGTGGCTGCCAGCCGGGTAAACAAGCTGTTGAGATTAGATTCATTAGGAAAGTCGCCATGAACGGCCTCAGTAGCCTCGGCTTGCTCGGCGATGTTGGCAAGGTTCAGAAACTGATTGAAAGCCCGGGCAACAGACACCAGTGCGTCGCCGTCAAGCTCCTTGAGTACCGAGTGCAACGCTTCACCCGATGCTGCGCCGTTTTGGCGGCGCTCTTTGGCGAGTACTCGGATTTCTTCGATCTTCTCGACAAAGGCCGGGCCATATTGTTCGGTCATAGTTTCGCCGAGCAGATCGCCCAGGATCCTGACTCTATGGCGTAGGCGTCTTGAGATGAGTTCGTTCACGGTAACTCCTGACTAGAAACGTGCTAGGTGCGGATTAGCAGTTAGGCGGTGCCTTAACGCTTTCTTAACGCGAAGACGAAGTCACGGAAAGTGTCCATCAATGTCTCATATTTGTAGTCGGTAAATTCGCCGGCGTCAAAATACATGCCGTGGTCTTGACATGCCTCGTACTGGATATGCTTTTGCTTAGGGTCCGACAATTTGGTCATGCGCACGGTGCAACGTGGGCAATCTATGTCGCGAATTAGGTTGTTGGTCTTGCCCACCAAAGGGTCACCGTCGTCTACATGGTCTGACATCCACTTGTCTTTAAGCTGCTCGGCTTCACCGACGTCAAACCAGATGCCCTGGCAGTCGATGCACTTATCGACCGTGACACTTCCCTTGAGGGTGCTGAGGGTCTTTTCGGTCATTGAACCATGACATTTTGGACAATCCATACTGTAACTCCTTTATTTTTGCTGATGCATTATCCACGGAATGCGTGGCGATGCGAAGCAGTTTCCCGCGACGCACCGAGCCTATATAGTGAGTTACTATAGTAGGGCTTAAATCTATGCCCGGTTACTGTCTAACTGTCTCGGAGATGTTGTATGCCTTTGTTCTTGTTGATACTACTTTTGCTGCTCAGTGTTGGTAGTTTTGCCCAACAGAGCTCTGTGCCTGTCGATACAGCGAGTGCTGGCGCGCTGCGGGTGCAGGCGTCCATATTGGCCAGTCAGGTTGCGCCCAAAGTTGTCGAATGGCGCCGTGACATACATCAGCATCCCGAGCTTAGCAATCGTGAGTTTCGTACCGCCGCGCTGGTGGCCGAACATCTGCGCTCGCTCGGTATGGAAGTCACTACGGATGTGGCGCATACGGGCGTAGTCGGTTTTTTGCGTGGTAGTCGTGCGACACCGGTTGTGGCCTTGCGGGCCGACATGGACGGGTTGCCGGTCATCGAGGAGGCGGGCTTGCCATTTGCTTCTGTCGAGAAAGGCACCTTCAGGGGGCAAGAGGTTGGGGTGATGCATGCGTGTGGGCATGATAACCATGTGGCGATGCTAATGGGTGTGGCCGAAGTACTTGCCGGTATGCGCGATCAAATACCAGGGTCTATCAAGTTTATCTTCCAGCCTGCGGAGGAAGGCCCGCCAGAAGGAGAGTCAGGTGGCGCGAAAATGATGATTGCCGAAGGTGCATTGGATGACGTGGATGCGATTTTTGGACTGCATGTGTTTCCGAGCAAATTGGGTTCCATCGCGTATCGATCGGGAGGCATTATGGCCAGCGCCGACACTTTCCGAATTCGGGTTACGGGTAAGCAAACCCACGGTGCGCTGCCGTGGGGCGGTATAGACCCCATCGTGGTTGCGTCCCAGATTGTGTTGGGCCTACAAACCATTCCCAGCCGTCAGCTTGATGCGACGCTGACGCCGTCCATTGTGACTGTCGGCAAAATCCAAGGTGGTGTTCGCTCGAATATCATTCCCGATGAGGTGGAGATGCTGGGCACCATACGGACCTTCGATAACACGGTGCGACAGGATATTCATAGGCGCATGGCTCGAACGGTTAGCCTGATTGCCGAGAGCGCGGGTGCAACGGCTACTATGGAGATTATTTTCGGTATCCCGGTGACGACCAACGATCCAACGCTGACGGCGATGATGGTGCCCACCCTAACCCGAGTAGTGGGTAGCGACATGTTAACCATCTCCCCGCGAACCACCACCGCGGAAGACTTTTCGTACTATCAACAGGAGGTCCCCGGACTGTTCTTCTTTTTGGGTGTAGCTGATCCGTTGGATGCATCACCCGCAGCCAATCACTCGCCGAAATTTTTCGCTGACGAGCGGGCGCTGCCGGTAGGGGTGCAAGCGTTGACAGAGTTGGCGCTGGATTACCTGGTCATGCACGGCGAATCCAAGCAGTAGAAGGGTCACGTCTACCCTAGATGCGGCCGTCAGGCTGGTAGTGGATTCACAGGCCCGGTGTCGTTATAGTCAGCGCTATCGAAAAAATTGTGACCCGAATCGAATAATAAAATCTGGCTGTCGATACAGTCAAAAATTGGAGAGAGTCCATGAAAGCCGCTATATTCAGAGAAATAGGCCAACCCCTAGAAATCGAGCAGATTAGTATTTCCAAGCCTGGCCCCCGGGAAGTTCTGATCAGGACAGCAGCGGCAGGCGTGTGTCACAGTGATCTGCATTTCATTGAGGGTTTGTACCCATCCCAGCGGCCCATGGTCCTCGGCCATGAGTCAGCAGGCGTGGTTGAACAGGTTGGCCGTGATGTCACCTATGTGAAGCCTGGTGATCATGTCATTACCTGTTTGTCGGCATTTTGTGGTCATTGTGATCAATGTATTACGGGCCATATGTCTCTGTGTGCGAGCCCTGAAGTACGTCGTGGCGCTGAAGAAGAGCCGCGGCTATCCCAAAGCAGCACAGTGGTTAATCAGTTCGCTAACCTGTCATCGTTTGCCGAGCAGATGCTCATTCACGAGCACGCATTGGTTAAAATTCGCGAGGATATGCCGCTCGATCGTGCTGCGCTTATCGGATGTGCCGTTACGACGGGCGTGGGTTCAGTGTTTCACACAGCCAAAGTTGAGCCAGGCAGCACCGTCGCTGTTATTGGTTGTGGTGGGGTTGGTTTGTCATGCATTAATGGTGCTGCTCTGGCTGGTGCCGCACGCATCATTGCAATCGACATGGTCGACTCGAAGCTGGAAATGGCTAAAGACTTCGGCGCGACCGATGTGGTTAATGCTAAGAACGGTGACGCGGTGGCCCAGGTGCAGGAACTCACGGGTGGCGGCGTGCATTACTCGTTCGAGGCTATCGGGCTCAAGCAGACCGCAGAAGATTCGTTCAACATGCTTCGTCCTGGTGGTGCCTCGACTATTATCGGCATGATTCCGGTAGGCGTGAAGATTGAATTGATGGGTGCTGCGTTTTTAGGCGAGCGAAGAATTCAAGGTTCGATGATGGGCTCCAACCGTTTTAGGGTCGATATGCCACGCTTCATCGACTTTTATTTGCAGGGTAAATTGCATCTTGACCAGATGATCTCCAAGCGAATCAAGCTTGAGCAGATCAATGAAGCATTCGCTGATATGAAGGGCGGTGCCGTGGCACGTAGCGTTATCGTATTCGACTAACGCACGCGCATGCACTGGGTGCTTGTCGCCCGGTGCATACCGTCTGGCGTGAACCGCTCTTCAGATCATGTTTGAGATAATATTATGGACTTGCTGACGCTGCTTGCCAGTGCCATTCATGATGCGAAAAATCAGTTGCACCAGATTTTAGCTGACGCAGCGACGTTGGCGAAGATGAATGAACCCGCTGTGCAGGCAATTGCGGTGCGGCTTGAACACCGTAGCCGGGCGCTTGACCGACGCCTTGTGACGCTGCTGGGTATTTATCGTCTTGGCCGTGAAGGCATGGTCAATATTACGGAACACCACGTGGCTGACTTGCTTAATAGTATTGCTGTTGACTGGGTCGGCGCTGTTGTTGAATGTGATGAAGCATTGGTGGGGTATTTTGATGCTGCATTAATACGAGCAGTGGTCAGTGATGCGCTGGACAATGCTCAGCGTTTTGGGCGAGGACAGTTGTTGTTAACAGCGTGCATAGAAAATAAGGCCCTGTTGATTAGCATCGAGGATGATGGCGACGGATTTAATGTCGACAAACCTGATCATGAAGGGTCTGCTGCATCCTCCAATGACGAGGCATCGGCGCAGACAGGTTTAGGCTTGTATTTTGCTGCCGAAGTTGCCAAGGCTCATCAAAATCACGGTGTTGCCGGCCATATTGAACGCACAACCTCTAGTCAATTGGGCGGTGCTGCATTGCGTATTTACTTGCCTTGACCTGCCTTAACCGCGTTTTTGTGCACCTTGCGTCTCAAGCAGCGTTTTCTCGTTGTTGCCACTTTCCCCATCTTTTTCGTCTTCTTCGCGCAAGCGTATGCGGCTTTTGTTGGCAGGATACTTGGCTGCGACGGAGGCGTAAAAGTCACGAATCCGGTCCATATCAGCAGTCATGTCGCCGGTCAGAAAGAATGATAGCCCAAGGCCGGCGACCTTCTTATCGTAGTCAAGGTAGCCGCAGACTATAGGGATATCAGCGGCCATAGCGATGCGATAAAAGCCTGACTTCCAGTAGTCGGTACGCGCCCGCGTGCCAGATGGCGGAACCACGAGAGCCGTGCCTGTTGAGCCAAGAATTTGCTCCGCCAGACGCTGGACCATATTAGTGTTGCGAGAACGTTCTACGGGTATCGCCCCAAAGAACCGTATTAAGTTACGTACCACCGGTACAAACAAAGAATTTTTCACCAGCCAGTTGATACGTAGGCGCAGCGAGTAGGCTGCACCGAGTAGAAAAACGGCATCCCAGTTACTGGTATGCGGCGCGGCGATTATCAGCATGCTGCGGTGCATGGGCGCATCGCCCTCAACCTGCCAGCCGCTGATGAGAAATATCAACTTACCGAAATAGTGAGCGATAGTGCTGCACCTGGGTCGAATATCTTTCATTGGGACACTTTCCTCACATTCTTATGCACACTTTTTAGCTTGTGCAGAGAGTATAACCAGTTCTGACGAAGCCCTGAAAGTATCTGTACATTACATCGGACACCATGGTGGCTCAGTTGCTAAACTGCCTGTAATAGGTTACCTATACTCCATCCATTGTTGCGAGCTATATTTAGTATGCTGAGACGTCGTGTATTGTTTCCGTGCTTATTTGCCTTCATCGGCATTACCCAGTGTCTTTCAGCGTCAGGTCAGGCGTCATCCGAATCGGACGCTATCCAAGACTCGGCTTTTGACGAGGTTGAGTTGCAAGGTTTGATCGATCAAGTTTCGCGGCAGGCAAGCGCTGGTGATAAAGCCAGTGTGATGCAGGGAAATGACGCCATTACTGACTTGTGGTCAAAAAGTCCCGAATGGGTTGAGGCTCGGCTGGCGCGCATAAGTGTTCTGGCGGCTGAGCAAGCAGATGCTGTCGAGATGATCAATGCTATGGCGGCAGATGCCGATAGCGCTTTCCAAATGGGTGATCTTGAAGCGGCTGTGGCCTCCCAGCAGGCGAGTGTCATGATCGCAGGCGACAGCCTAGGGTCAGAGCATTGGTTGACGATCGTCGCTAATCGCAATCTGGGGCTGATGTACCGGCAGGGCGGTTTAGCGCCGGAAGCTGAAAGTTATTACACCGCCGCGCTGGACGCAGCTATCGGCGCCCTAGGTGAAGAGCACCCTGAGGTCATGATGATTACGGGTTTGATGGCTGAGCTTTACAGCGCGTCAGGATTGATAGAGGAAGCCACGCTGATGCAGGAAGCGGCAAGTGAGAGTTTAGTGTCAAGCCTTGGTCTGGGCCATCCGCTAACGTTGAATATGCGTTACGAGGGAATTACTCTGCTGGAAAGTGTCGGCGACTATCAGTCCGCGGTGCTGGCTAGTCAATTTTTGTGCGCCGATATTGGCGCTTCCTACGGGGCCTATCATCCAGAAACAATCGATTGTCTGACTTATCAGGCCGGCAGTGAAATGGCCATGGGTCAGTTGGCTGAAGCGGAAGCGACTTACGGCAACGTTATTGGGCGCATGGCGGCGGTTTTGCCGGGCATCGACGGTCAAGTCTTTAATGTTATGGCGGACATGGCTGAGTTGTATCGGCAACAGGGTCGCTACCAGGAAAGCCAAGACTTGCTCTCTGGCATTATTCAGACCTCTTTGGAGGCGGGTAATTTAGAGGCGGCTTACAAGGCCAAGGCATATTTGGGCAGAACGATGAAGGAGCAAGGGGCGCTCGATAAGGCACTGCATCTGACGGAGGAAGTTTTGTCATTCGGTTTACAGCGGTGGACTGATAATCCCGTGAGTATTTACAACACCCTGCTTGAACTTGGGGCGATTCTGCAGGCACAGGGTAAGCTGGCCGAAGCCCAAGCCACGTATGAGGAAGCATTTGAAGGTCTGACTCGGGATTATGGTGAACTGCATCCATCTACGTTGGTTGCCGGTGTCAACCTGTCGCAGATCTATGAGAAAAATGGCCTGTATGATCAAGCCGAGCCTTTGCTGTCTTTGTCCCTTGGGCGCCTAGAAGCGAATTTTGGTCCTGCTCACCCTGATACGCTGCGCGCCCGTAATAATATGGCACTGCTGCATGAGAGCCAGGGTAACTTCCGCGAAGCAGAACCCTTGTACTTGCAGTCGCTGGAGTTGCTGGAAGTCAACTATGGAACTGGCTACACGGATACGGTGGCGGTCAAAAATAACCTCGCCTACTTGTATATGCTGATGGAGAACTATGAGCAGGCGGGCATGCTGCTCACCGATGTGCAACAACAATGGCGCAGCCTATTTGGCGCCGAGCACCAGAACACGCTGAAGGCGACCAACAACCTAGGCCGAGTGATGCAGAAACTAAATCGTCTACCCGAGGCTGAGCAGCAGATAAAAGAAGCTTTACGCGTGCGTCAGCAGGTGCTGGGTGCGGAGCACTTAGATAGTATCCGCTCGATGATTGACCTCGGCGGCGTTTATATTGATCAACAGCGCATATCCGACGCTGAGCGCCTTCTGGTAGACGCACTGAGCTTGGCTGAAAAAGTCCTCGGTACCCAGCATCCTTATACTTTTGACGCCTTGAATATGCTCGCTAGCGCCCGCGAGGCAGCCGATAACTTAGAGGGTGCGCTGAGTTTGCGTGAGAGCGGCATGGATCGACGCAGCAAGTTTCTCGATCGCATGCTCTGGACTACGGGTGAGAATGCGCGGGAAGGTTACATCCGCCTGCATCGTCCGGAGTTGAATGATTATCTAGCGCTGCTGGCGCGCATGGATAGTCCTGACGGGGGCAAAAAACTCATCAACGTTAGCCTGCAGCGCAAAGGTTTGTTGCTCAAAGTGACCTCCGAAATACAGCAGATTGCAACCTTGTCCCGTGATCCAACATTGACCGTGTTAGCCGACCAGCTGAAAGCCGTGCGTAAGCGTCTAGCTGCGCTAACGTTATCTGGGCCGACGGCGGAAACCAAGGGTCGTCACCCAGAAGCGCTGTATTTGCTTGAGCAGGAGGTGAACCAGTTGCAAGGCGAATTGGGTAGAGCAAGTGTGCGCTTTCGCACATCGATAGCGCAGGTCAACGCAGACACGCTCGAGACCGTGCTTGCTGAAGACCATGCGTTAGTGGACTTCCTGAATTACGAGTCCGACGGCGAGCGACACATGCTGGCAGCCGTCGTTGTCAACGAGGGTGGCGAGTTCCGCTACGAGTTGCTGCGCTATGCTGATCAGGAAGCCATCGATGGTGCAATTACAGAATATCGCGAAATGATTCAAGACGATCAGGCCTATGCAGACGAGCTGCAAGAAGTCGGTATGGACACCTATGATAAACTGTGGGGTCCAGTTCAAGATGCGTTGAACGGGGTTGAGTCGGTTTATTTGATTCCTGATGGCATGCTCAATATTCTGCCTTTCAGTGCGCTCGTCAGCCCTGACAAGGAATACTTAATTCAAACCCATGACTTACAAATCCTCAGCTCTGGGCGTGATTTGTTACCCACTGGTTTTAATCTGGTGGACGGCGAATATGTGGTTTTGGCCGGTCCTGATTATGATTCTCAGGACGTGGTTAGCGAGGCAGAGATGCAGGTGGCTATGGGTAAACGGTCATCCGCTATGCAGGTTGGTATTCGTGCGGCGGGCACAGGTCTACGTGGGTTGAGTTTTGCGCCATTGCCAGGCGCCGAGCGTGAAGGCCGGATTATTGCCGATCAGGTGGGTCGGCAGAATGTTGCTCGGCAACAGTTCTTCGGCACAGAAGCCCAAGAACAGGTGCTTTCTGATATGACCGAAGCGCCAGAAATTCTGCATATGGCGACTCACGGTTTTTTCCTGAAAGCTGACGACTCGTTACGTAAACGCTTGCTGAAGCTCCAGCGTGGCTCCGAGCAGCAGATACCACCACCGGGTGATAATCCGTTGTTGCGTGCAGGCTTAGCGTTTGCTGGAATTAACACCAATGCGCAATTTCTCGGTGATATTGATACAGCTAACGACGGTGTTCTGACCGCTCTGGAAGTCTTGAGTCTGAACCTTTCAGGCACCCGGTTGGTGGTTTTGTCAGCATGCGAAACGGGACTAGGCGAAATCCATGAAGGCGAGGGCGTTTATGGCTTGCGTCGGTCATTTCAGGAAGCCGGTGTGGCCGAGGTGATCAGCTCTTTGTGGGAAGTCAGCGATGCGGGCACGCAGGCATTGATGACCGGGTTTTATGATCGTCTGCTAGAAGGTCAACCCGCGCGTGAAGCCCTGCGTGACGCGAAACTTGCACTGCTTGATACACCCGAGTGGAGTTATCCCTATGTTTGGTCAGCGTTTATGATCGTCGGTAGCTACGAGTCTGCAGGCTTCACAACGCAGTAGATGAGGATGACAAGACCGGTTTTACGCTAGAATTTTCAAGTTAATCGTTAGTGAAAAAAGGAGATTTGCGTTGGGACATCAGCAAGGCATCATTCAACCGGTGCCACAGCAGGGCCGCTATTTGTATTACTCGCTAAGTATGGGCGTCGACATGCAGGCCCTCAATGCTTGCCTTGCGACCCTCGTCGATGGGCGATCGGTAGTGCTAGGCCTCGGTAAGGCCTACCTTGACCTGATGGGCTCATCCAACGTGGTCTTGACGGACGCGCCGGTCTATTCCAATGCGGGCATTGCTATTGGTGCTACGCCTTATGCAATCTGGTTATGGTTGCGCGGTTCGGATCGTGGGGATCTTGTTCACCAGACGCTGAAGATTCAGGAAGCACTGGGCGATTATGCGGTGCTGGAGGATATGGTTGATGGGTTTTGTTATCAGCAAGGCCGTGACCTCACGGGATATATTGATGGCACAGAAAATCCCGAGGGAGACGCGTTACTGCAGGCTACTTTTGATGCGGACGGGGGTAGCTGGGTGGCTGTACAAAAGTGGGTTCATGACCTGGGGTACTTCGCTAGCCTGCCGGTAGACGAGCAGGATGACATGATCGGACGTCACCACAAGACTAATGAAGAATTTGATGCACCCGTTTCTGCACATGTGAAGCGCGCCGAGCAAGAGCATTACTCGCCAGAGGCACATATTCTGCGGCGCTCAATGCCCTGGGCAGATTTTTCAGGTGAGGGACTGGTGTTTGTCGCTTTTGGGCGCAGCTTCTATGCCTTCGACGTGATACTCAAGCGCATGATCGGTCTTGAGGATGGCGTTGTTGACGCACTCTTTAGTTTTTCACGACCCTTAGGCACCAGTTTTTTCTGGTGTCCACCCATGCGCAAGGGTAAGCCGGACCTTAGCGCGCTTAAACGTTAAGGTTTGCTAGGTCGCTCGTTTGCTAAACCTATCGTTTGCTAAACCT
>JBLHVI010000037.1:0-33125 GCA_047630175.1 Candidatus Azotimanducaceae bacterium | reverse complement strand
CGCGCGATTGCCGATAGCAAACTGGCGGCCGTATTGGCAATGACACAAGACCCTGCCAACAACGTCGTGCTAGCACGGTCCGCAGAAGAATTAGTTCAAGCC
The DNA here is from genome assembly GCA_047630175.1 of Candidatus Azotimanducaceae bacterium. Taxonomy (GTDB): domain Bacteria; phylum Pseudomonadota; class Gammaproteobacteria; order Pseudomonadales; family Azotimanducaceae; genus UBA4582. The sequence continues at coordinate 33,023 of JBLHVI010000037.1, read as the reverse complement.
CATAAAGAAGGTAAGGGCGCCTTAATTCTAAGCTTTCAAAATGCTCGCATACTCGGCACTGACCCCACCGCAATCGATGAGTTTTACGCGACAGGCGTCCGCGTCTTTGCTCTAACGCATATGGGACACAACGACTTTGCAGATTCCTCTCGTCCGGTTTTTGATGGTGAAACCGGCACCCATGAAGTTGCAGAGGAGCACGGTGGTTTGTCTGACTTAGGTCGTACCGCTATCAAACGACTTAATGGGCTAGGCGCTGTCATTGATATCTCGCAGCTGTCTACGGCCGCTGCTGTTGAAGTGTTGTCACTGACTAACGCACCGGTCATCGCCAGTCACTCCAATGTACGCCAGCTGTCTGATGTGAGTCGTAATCTTTCCGATGCAGAGATCGACCTGATCGGCGAGAACGGCGGCGTCATTCATATCGCTCCTTTCCTCGGCTACCTGTTTGATTCAAACGACCAAATGCTAGATACAAAATTGCGCGCCGCCCGACGCGAAGCACAGATCAAGGAAGACTATTACTACCCCTTTGATTTGTACTGGGAGATTGATGATAAAGAAGTGCAAACCAAATTCTTGAAAACTGTCAGTGCACTACTTGGCCCAGGAAGACTAGAGGACATGCTTAATCATATCGACTATGTCGTGCAACGAATTGGCATTGATCACGTTGGTATTGGCACAGACTTTAATCATGGCAGCGGTATTGTCGGCTACAACGACGCCAGCGAAGCATTGAACGTCACGAAAGCGTTGCTGGCACGTGGCTATGACCAAGCTGATGTGGAGAAGATTTGGGGGGGTAATTTCGTGCGCGTCTTTAGCGAGGCTGCGGCCAAAGCAGACGCTACCTTGCTAAACTAGTTAGAACGAGAGTGTAGATGGACCAGGCGCTCCTATTAGTTCGCAACGAATCAAAACGTTGCGACTTTTTCATCTGTTATACGTGCTCCACTGTTCACCACTAAAGATCATGCTAGACTACGAGACAACTCTTACACAGATCCCTAGCTATCATGGCCGTTGACCAACTTCTCTCTCAACTCTCACAAGACAATCTAACGAATTTTGCAGTACCTGTGTTCATATTGGCTATCGTTTTTGAAGTAGTCGTATCGCGACAACAACAGCGTCATTTATATAATGCCAAGGACACATTTACCTCGCTATCCATGTTGGTCCTGTCGGCTTTTGCCGAGTTCGTACCAAAGCTTGTGGCTTTTATGGCCTTCTATGCGCTCCACGACATCAGCCCGCTAAAGGATATCGTCGGGCGGCAATGGTGGGCTTGGGTAGCGCTGTTTTTCCTCGATGACTTCACGTACTACTGGTTCCATCGAGCCAATCATGAAGTACGATTATGCTGGGCAGGTCACGTGCCACACCATTCATCTATCAGACTCAACCTTGGCACGGCACTGCGACAGGGAGTTGGTGAGCGCTTACACAAGTTTTTGTTTTGGCTGTGGCTACCCTTGCTGGGGTTCGATGCGCTAATGATATTCGCAATGATTAGCATCAGTCTTATTTATCAGTTTTGGGTCCACACAGAGTTGGTGCGACGTCTGCCAGCACCGGTGGAGTTCGTTATGAATACGCCATCGCATCACCGCGTTCACCACGCGTCCAACATCGCCTACCTGGACTGCAACCATGCTGGCGTCCTCATTATCTGGGATCGACTGTTTGGCACCTTTGCTGCTGAGCGAGAAGAGGAGCAACCTGTATACGGGCTAACCCACAATATCGACAGCCATAACCCGCTACATGTCGCGACCCACGAATACGCCTCTATCTGGCGCGATTGCAGCCGAGCAACGCGCTGGAGCGACAAATTGCGCTATCTTCTTTTCGCACCTGGCTGGAGCCACGACGGCGAGGATCGCCGTGCGCGCGTGCTACGCCAGCAGGCTACGCATTACTCGTAGCGGAAAATAGGATCCTACAGATCGACTTTCGGCAGCTCGTCTTTCTCTAACCGATAGTCCCCGTGTGTTGCCATTCGGGCTTATCGTCCCGCTTTTGCAGCAAATGCATGGAACGCGACAGATAACCCGGATTGTAGTTCTCAGCATCTATCCAAGATAGCAGCCGCATATCCGCATCTTCAGGACGTATAGCCGGCACAACAGAATTAACGCCATTGGCTTCCATGTTCTTTAGCAGACGACAAACAAAGTCGCCGATAATATCCACACGCAACGTCCAACTAGCCCGAAAATAGCCAAAAATCCTCACTGTAATGGGTACACCCGTAAACATAATACCTCGGTAAGTCACGGTCTTAGCAAAGTCGATGGGCTTACTGTCAAACGAGGCGCGAATACCACCCAACACGCTGAGATTAAAACCTGTGGCGGTGATAACGGCATCAGCAGGCAGCTCTTCACCAGACATGAGTTGAATGCCCTTTCCCGTAAATTGCTCTATCTCGTCAGTCACCATCGAAGCCTTGTCAGAACGAATACCCGCAAAAATATCACCGTTTGGCACGAAGGCAATGCGTTGGCGCCAGAGCAGGTAACTGGGTGTAAAGTGGGCATCGAGATCATAACCTGATTCAAATGGCGGTCGTATGGCACCCAATAACTCTGCCTTCACCACCTCAGGTTCTGCGGAAGCGCGGCGCGTAAACTCAGCCTGATGAATAAGGATCTGCCGACGGACAATCTCGTGCATCCAGGTTTCGTCTATGTCGAGCCTAAGCAACTCACGAGCCATCGCATTCTCGTTACGACCGGGAATAAACTAAATGGGCGCAGCTTTAGTACCGTGATGTGGGCAGTTTCCGCGGCAATAGCCGTCACTAACGTCGCGGCCTTCGCGCCAGAACCAATCACGACAACCTGCTTGTCTTTGTCGTCAAGATCCCCACCCCAAGTCTGCGGGCGAGCCGCCTTGCCTGTAAAGTTCTCCATACCTGCTCAGGCAGGTGTGCATCCTTTAGCGTGCTCGTAGTACCCCTGACACATCCATAGAAAGCTGACTGTAAACGCCACTTCTTCACCGGTATCACGCCGCGTGACATGCAGTGTCCATTGCTGGTCCTTACTGGACCAATCTGTGGTCCCAACCCTAGTCTTGGTCCCAACCCTGTGCTGATAGCGAATGTAGCTGCCGAGTTCATTCTCATCGATAACGTCACCCACCTACTTCAGTATTTCTTCAGCCGACGCGTTAGGCGCGCCTACCCAGGGCTTTAATCGATAACCAAACGTATGCAGAGCACTGTCAGACCGAATAACGGGATGGCGAGGCATATGCCAGCTACCCCCCAAACTATCGAGTCCTTCCTGCACAACAAACTGTTGTTCTGGACATTAAGTTTTCAGGTCATGGGCAGCACCCCCGCCCGATATCCCTGCACCAACCATCAGCGTATCAACATGCTCAACCTTACCCGCTCGCGTCATAACTTTTATCGCTCAACTGTTAGGGCCAGAATAAAACTGCGACGACAATTCATCACCGCCTTTTTTACCAAAAAATGCGTGCAGCACGTTATACGCTATTGCAGTGAGGGGCCAAATAAATGCGAATATCACCCAGTGTTATTCGTGTGCTCATGGGGTGTTATCTTCGTCAAGCTTTGTGCTACGCAGGCACTGAGCCTTCTACCTGCACACGCTGGATTATACGTTGCTCATCACCGTGATCATGCACCGCGTAGTGCAGCAGACAACGATTGTCCCACATCACCACATCACCCACCTGCCAACGATGACGCGCTTGAAACTCAGGACGCACAGACTCCTCGTACAATAGCTCAAGCAGCGCCTTACTTTCACGAATGGACCAACCCGTAAACCTCTCGGTGAATGCACGGCAAACATACAGCGCCTGCTCGCCGGTCTCATCATGCGTGCGGACTACGGGATGCGTCGCTTTTGGTGCATCGGCCGCATTCGCCTTGTTCAACAACGCAAGGCCTGCCGCGGTATGTTCCGCCGTCAGTCCGGACAGCACCTGCTTAAGCCCGGAAGAAAGGTTCTGGTAGGCAAGAATCTGATTCGAGAAGGCTGTATCACCGCCTATTTCGGGTGTTTGTTTGGCGTACAGCATGGTGAACTTCGGTGGCTGGGGATTATAGGTCATGTCCGAATGCCAGTGCTGGTTAATATCCTTTCTCTTGCCTGTGTTCCTAAGTTCAATGACATCAGGATGGCATTTCATGCCGGCATAGGGATGACGAATGAGTGGCCCCCACTGAGCCGCAAATGCGATCAACTCATCTTCGGTTAGCGACTGCCCTGGAAATGCCAACACATGGTGCTTGAGGAACAGCTCATTGAGCGTCGACCAGCTGCCTTTATCGATTTGTCGGACATCAATATCTCGGACGAGAGCACCCAGTGGCGCAGATATTCGTTGAATATTCATAGAGCAGTCCAGACTTTTAATTTGAGTCTACACTGGAGGACTGATGGGGACTAGTAGGCCTTAGTGATAGCCCTTGGTAATAGCCCTTGGTAATAGCCCTTAGAGAAAAGGGTTGAGCGCAACACCGTCAAGGTACAGCGCCTTTAACATCTACGCCTACCATATATACAAGCGCATAATCCGCCACGATCTAAGTATAAATGCGCCATAAAAGCCATCGAATAAGTATGGATTTCGGGGTGATAATAGAGAATTTATGTACAGTAATTGAATCTCACTAATACAAGGCAGAGAGGGAACCCGATGACTCATAAGCAGACATCCTCTGCTAATAGTGTCGCTACTCTCGTCAGTTTCTTCTCGCTCTAGCCTCATCGGCGCGCATCCGCTGATGCTTTAAATTATCAAAGTAGGCTATTAGACTTAATGTTTACTTCATTTTTTTTAACTAACAATCGTTATTCAGACCAATACCAACTAGTCACGTTGTAGCGATACTTAGCGGTATTTTTTGAACTCAACTGTTCCACCCAATGCTCAGAGCCTTTGGAGGCAGGGTCGAACAAAACGCAGCGGTTATACAACGGCGTAATTCTTATAGGATCGTCATCTTTACCTGAAAAAATTAAGTTACCACCCGCATTATCATCCCACTCTTTATTCAAATAAAGTAGCATGCAAACCTTTCTTCCAGGAGAGTCATCGGCATGCTGCTTGATAAAGTCGTTAGTACCCAAACGAAAATAATTGGTATTAATTTCTGGCTCAGCCACATTCATATCAGTCAGTCGTACATTAAAGATGCGAGATAACACCGACAAGAACGCTTCCCCACGTAAAAATAAAAGAAATTCCTGCGCGACATTGGAACTGACGTTATTAGGGTGCACAGCTTCTCGTCGCCAAACATCCCTGTGTACAAAGCGTTGATCGTTGCTAGTTACTTGCCACTGGGCGTTGTTGACGTGTAAGGCAGAATAAGCGTGTTTTTGCGATATCCACTGAGCAGGTTGCTGCAGAACCCCCAGCGACTCATCAAGTTTGGCTTCATTGAATAAGCTATCAATTACGATATGAGCGGGACAAGAATTTAACAAAGACTTTCGATATCGGTCTATCGCAGCGTTGCACACTTGCTCAGCATTTAGCCACATTGATTCTGATCTCTTGTTTTCGGATAATCACGCCGCTCCAGCTAAGCAGACCTTTCGCTAGTCTCGCATGACCACATCGCGTAAGGAACTTCGAAAGCGCCGTAAATATCGTAGCTATGGAAAAGCAGCAACACAACATCTGAGTTCGGGGCGCTTGACAAAGCCTAGCCGGTTGCTCATCTGCTTTTTTCGTCGCTGGTAGGCCACCAATCACCGCGCTTCCCACCCATCAGCACTCTGATCAACCAGGGTCTGATCAAATGAAGAATCTACAAATACTGGCCGGCGTCTCGGCTATTTCGGAAGGTCTTATCTATATATCGACCTTTATATATTTCGGGGTTTTTTCATCATATCCTTGCAGCGCCGGCGCTAGTCCGAGTGAAAAAATGGCGTACCTAGCAGAAAACCAGCTCATAGTTTCGTTGGTGAGCCTCGCTATGTTTGTCGTCTTTGGTCTTGTGCTTGCTGTACGTGTCGTTGGACTACACGAAAGACTAAAACATGCAAACAGTTCGACTATGGCGATAGGTTCGTTATTTGGTGTTATCTGGGTTGGCCTAGTCATCGCCAGTGGCATGATCTCAACTATTGGCCTTGCTCAGGCAGTCGAACTAATAGCGAAAAACCCAGCGAAAGCATTTGATATATGGATCATCGTTTCTTTAATAACGGAGGGCCTTAGCGGAGGAAACGAGATCATCACCCTACACACTGAAGTGAATTTTTACGCCGCCGGCCAGAGGTGACGGTCCCATTAGTCATTTTTTGCATCATATTTTGCACCAGAAAACTTGATCGATATAGTTGTATATATATACAGCTATTGTGTATTGTACGTGCACAAACAATCAATTTTCCCCGCGAGGTGTCATATGATTAAAGGAAGCTGTTGTTGCAATGCTGTTAAATTTGAGTTGACCGAAGCGCCAAGCTTGATGGGTACATGTCATTGCAGTCGGTGTCGGAAAGTCGGCGCGACCACTATCATTTTCGTAAAGTCAGAGACTTTTACGATTACTCAGGGCCATGAGCAAATTTCCACCTATAAGGCGGCACCTCCTTACCAATACGATCGATGCTTTTGCTCAGTCTGCGGCTCAGCAATTGGTGAGGTTTTTTCAAAAGAAGATTCATTCCCTTTGGTAGCTAACTGTATCGATGGGGATCTCGGGCTCGAGAACGCGTTCCACGAATTTGTCTCTGAAAAGCCTAAGTGGCTACAAATTGGGGATACGGCAAAGCAATTCCAAGAGCACCCGTCTTAATTATGATGGGACGCTATGATAAATAGCCCTATTTGGCACGAATTTAAGCGATTCCAGCGTGCATTTAGTGATTTCATTGTGTACGTTGATTCTAGATGCTCGATGAATAAATGCTTATAAAGGAATACAGCCGCGCTATGAACGCCATTAACTTTCCTGAAAGAATACCCTTCAACAATTACCTCGATAGTGAGTCATTGCAGGTAGTTAGAGCCGACGCTTTGCCCATCACTGAAATTGTACGGACTCAGGTCGCCTCGATCTGCAATCAGCCGTTAATTTATAAGACCCTTTTTCGAGAAGCTTTTGGCGATGTACCTTATACCGAAAAAAATGCTCAAGAATTTTTCGAATGGGCCCATGAAGGCTGGCGTTCGAATTCTCACTTTGTTTTTTTGTTAGTAAACGAACATGGTCACATTGTGGGCGCTCTAGATATAAAGTCCGCCGATTTTGCAGCAGCAGAAGTTGGCTATTGGGCAAGTGCCGAGTATCCCGGCAATGTGACCAACGCTTTGGTTGCTATGCTGGATGCCGCCACCCTTGTTGGCTTCGCACGATTTACTGCCTATGTCAGCAAAGTCAACGCAAAGTCTACGCGCGTATTAGAACGCGCGGGATTTACGTTCGCTATCGCTAATAAGAAGCAACAAGGGTTCGTTTTTCTTGAGCATGTAAGGGAGTGAGTCGTGAGCTTGTAACAGCGTCATAGATGGTCATGGGGTAATCCTCCCGCAAAGAGGCTGATAGCGGAAATTGCTGGAGCTTTTGCGCCCCCACTGCGCTAGAGTCTATTGCTTACTATTTTTGAAACCAGCCCAAGGAATCCGCCCATGGCAGCAGCAATCATGGCTTACCCCGACCTGCGACACCCGTTCGAGAAAAAATCGATAAACAGAAACTCCAGCGCTTCTGTTTTGTATGCAGGCAAAGTCTTCGCGCTAACGCGAACGCTTACTGACAATGGGCTTTGGGTAACACCTGAAGATCTCACGGTTATCAATGGTTTTGAATTAAAACCAGAAGGGGCCTGCTTTGAGTCGCTCTGCATACCCATAAAGCATGATTCAGGCTTACTTAAACAGGAAGACGGCCAACAATGGTTCAACCTCACGTCATTCGCAGAGTTACTTGAACAACCCTGCGTCGCTGATATTGAGCACAAAGTCTGGAGTTTCGGCGAGGTCCCTGCAAAACGACAGGGCATGATCAGCGATGCTATGGCGCCTGATTTCGAGCTTGTTGATCGCCAGGGCCAGGTCATTAGAATGTCTGATTACAAAGGCAAGAAGGCGTTAATCATCACCTGGTCCTCTTGGTGAGGATGTCAACTTGACGTGCCCGTGTGGCAACGCATTTATGAAGACCTACAAGCAGAACTCGGTGATTCAAATTTTGTCATTATTTCAGCAGCGCAGGACACCGGTGGTGAAGCCGTTGTTGGGCCTATTTTTGACGCAGCAAACACAACCTATATACAGATTATCGACGTCGATCATACCATCAGCACTGTCTTTAACTTCTTAAACGTGCCGTCGGCTGCCTGGGTTGATGAGAGCGGTAAGATCGTCCGAATTGATGAGGGCACCTATGCCAAAATTCACCCCTTTGGTGGAAACGATGTTTATGCGCCAGCCTTGATCGATTGGGTTAGGAACGGCGAGAACAGCGAGTATGTGCAGTCAGCCGCGACGGTGACCAAGAATATCAGAGTGCTGTCAACTGATGAATTAAAGGCAGAGGCAGCTTTTCGGCTGGGCAATTTCTTCCGGTCACAAGGCTATGCGGAAAAAGCAGAAGCCTACTGGGAGCAAGCGAGAACACTGAACCCTGACAGTGTGAACTACATCCGCCAAAACCTTACGTTATCTGAGGAAGGCTCTGCAGGTGAGGCGTTTCGCGGCTTGATGACTTCCTACGTCGAGGGTGGAAAACACTACTACCGACCGTTGGATCTGACGGAAAAATAGCGCAGCTTCAAGCCTAGTACCAAGACCAGGTCAAGACTAAGGGTCGGAGGCCATTAATTTGCAGCGTCAGCGAACGCCATCGCAGCGTTGCTGTTCAAAATCAGTAAACTTCGACCCTTTCACATCGACGGTAACGACTTCTTATCTCAAACTTCGGAATAGCGATTAGCATGTATTACTATCGCGTCAAGATCGCCTACAAAGGCACTAAATACTTCGGCTGGCAGGCACAATCAACAGACACTCTGTATGAGGCTAGGCCAACCATAGAAGGCAAGATTCTTAACTGCTTAAAGAAAATGACAAACTATCAGCCATGCACCGTATCGGGCGCTAGCCGAACTGATGGTGGGGTTCATGCTCAAGGCCAAATCGCCAAGCTCACGTTGTCTACAGAAATTAGGCCAGAGCACATATTTCTAGGGCTTAATTCTTTGCTGCCTGACGACATTCGTATTTTGGCATGCACCGCGTCGACCAAAGCATATCAACCTACTCGCAGCAGTGTAAGCAAGGAGTATCACTACTATTTCGGCACCTCTCAGATTATTAATGTCGCCACCTCCGATATCGCGTTGCACGTTCCTATGCAGGGTGACTCAACCGATGTCATGGCACTACTCAGCAAAGCCTGTAAGCTATTTGTGGGACAACACGACTTCTACAGTTTTTGTAGCCCAGACAAAGCCAAAGCTACAACCGTTAGGCAGGTTCACTACTGCGATATTCACCCGCTGAATTTTTTACCGCTCGCTGACAATATGTATTATTTAAAAATTATTGGGGACGGATTTCTGAGATACATGATCCGCTACATAATGGGCGCGTTGATCGAACTGGCTAAAGGGCACATCACCCTTGAAGACATTGCGCTTCATCTACAGCAACACCAACCGTATAAATTGACCCCTAGAGCAAAGGCCAAAGGTTTGCATCTCGTCAGCATTAACGAAATGCCTTGAGACCTCGGCAAGTAATCGCCACTAGTGGGACTCCTACGTAGTGCTAAGTCCACCAATCAAGTAGCTCAACATTACAGCGCGCCGCACGGCTTTTCTCAGCAGATGCCTCAAACTCGCGGCGCTCACCCGGCTTCAGAATCACATCTTTAACCACATAAATAACCGCCGTTTCAATCACTAAGGCATTCTTGTCCTTCCACAGTGCGGTCACGGTAACGAAAGACAAATCAGTGTTGCCAGTATTTTCAACATAACCTGCCAACTGCGTGCGATTTTGAACACGCTTGCAACTCGACAGCGTCGCGCGGGCCGCCGTACGGGTATCCAATACAGGACTCTCGTCGACGGGCTCGGCAACAACCACAACCTCTGGCCGAAAAAAACGCTCATAAACGATGTAGCCCACCAGCAGCCCCAGTGACAGGATAATCGCAATGTACATCGCACGATCACTCATCTAAACACCTCAACATTCTGTGTGGTTGACGGGAATATGGACAACGTTAGTCGCCAAGCCGCCTCGTGAGGTTTCCTTGTATTTAGTTTTCATGTCTCGGCCAGTATCTCGCATTGTCTTGATCACACGATCTAGCGAGACGATATGCTGACCGTCGCCGCGTAAGGCTAGCCGAGCGGCATTGATGGCTTTAACGGCAGCCATGGCATTACGTTCGATGCAGGGTACCTGAACGAGCCCGCCGATAGGGTCGCACGTTAGACCAAGGTTATGTTCCATACCAATCTCCGCCGCATTCTCTACTTGAGCCGGGGTTGCGCCAAGCACTTCTGCCAGCCCACCTGCCGCCATAGCGCACGCCGAACCCACTTCGCCCTGACATCCCACCTCAGCGCCGCTGATAGAGGCGTTCTTCTTGAACAAAATACCAATGGCACCCGCAGTCAACAAGAAACGGACAACGCCTTCGTCGTTAGCACCCGGGATAAATCGCCGGTAGTACAGCAGTACCGCTGGAATGATTCCGGCGGCACCATTAGTAGGCGCGGTCACCACACGTCCGCCCGAAGCATTCTCTTCGTTCACCGCCAGCGCATATAGATTTACCCAATCGATAATTGTCAGTGGATCGGTCAATGCTTTTTCAGGATTCTGCTGTAATTGCGTATACAGTCCAGCCGCCCGCCGCGGAATCTGCAGGCCCGGCATCACCCCAGTACGCTGACAACCGGTCTTGATGCACTCCTGCATGACCTGCCAAATATGCAGCAGTTCGCTGAAAACGGCTTCCCGGCTGCGCAAAGTCAGTTCGTTTTTTAACATAATTTCGCTGATCGGCTCGCCAGTTTCGGCGCAAATCTCCAGCAACTGCGCGCCACTGTCAAAGTCATGTGGCAATTGAATGTCCCGCTCCTGAATCTCCACCTCACCCGCGGCATTCTCCCGCGCCAGAAAGCCTCCGCCGATAGAATAGAAAACCGAATCCAGCAGAGTTCCCCCATCATCGTCGAACGCCATAAAGCGCATGCCATTTGGGTGTGCGGGTAACGACCGACCACGCTGAAAAATAATGTCCCGGACTGGTTCAAAACTCAACAATACCGGCGACGCCTCGGTGCCCGGTAGCCGAATATGACCAGCCTCGGTTACCTTCGCTACAAGACTTGCCATTTCTTCGATTGGCACCGTTTCGGGTTGTTGTCCCAGCAATCCCAGAATCAGCGCTCGCTGAGTGCCATGACCTCGACCGGTTGCGGCCAGCGAACCATAAAGGGTAACGCTGATACGAGCGGTCCTGTTGGCGACCGGGTTCACCGCCAGCAACGCCATGAACTGGGCGGCCGCACGCATGGGACCCACCGTGTGTGAGCTCGATGGACCAATACCAATAGCAAACAAATCAAATACACTGATAGTCAACGTTCTATTACCGCCCTTAACACCAATTGTTGTAAAGATTGAACTACCGGCGATCGCATGCACTACCATGGCAGCTGTATTGCTGACCTTAAATACTCAGCCGAATATATTCCACTAGCTTGAGTATCGCCTCGCTCACTGTACGCTTATCGTACAGCAAGTGAATCCCTACCTTGCCCAAGCGAGGAAACCTGTCTGAGACAGGCATCGCGCGTAACGAATCAGGCACCGTGTTGCGAGCCAGCACCGTCACACCCAAGCCTTCCTGAATCGCCGCCTGAATACCCGTTAAGTCCGCATTGGTATATACCAAACGCCAGGGTTTGCCTGCACCATTGAGGCGTTCGATGGCTCGCGCTCGGTAGACACAAGGCTCTGGCGCCAGTACTAGAGGTAATTGCGCCTGCAGATGCACGTCGTGATCTGGACTACTAACCCACACGAGCTCTTCTTCTTTTAGGCGAGACGTAGGCTTTAGCGAAGGCGCATCCTGCAGCGCCAGCACTAGGTCGTACTGATTTCGAGGCTGGGCCAGTAGGTTCTTACTCAAATCACAGTTGATTTCGAGGGTAACCCCCGGATACGCTTGGGTATAGGCGCGCAGAATCTTCGGCAGCAGCGTTGTGGCAAACTCGCTAGGCATACCAAAGCGCACTGTGCCGGTAATATTTGGCTGGCTGAATTCCGTGAATACCTCGTCGTTCAGCGCTAGAATATCTTTCGCATATTGATAGAGGCGAGAGCCTGCTTGGGTGAGTTGCAACCGCTGACCCTCCCGAGCAAATAGCGTACACTCTACCAATGCTTCAAGCCGCTTGATCTGCAGACTGATAGCCGGTTGAGAGCGACCCAGCAGCTCACCTGCCTGGGTAAATCCGCCAAGTTCAGTAACCGTGACAAAAGAGCGTAGGACATCTGTGGGTAAATTACGTATCACAGTCATTCTCCGACCAATGCAGGCACGTGCCGACATTGTGGTATAAGAAATATTTATGCAGCTATATTAATTATCAATTTTATAAATAGCGAACAATTCGGTATTTTACCGTCATGTAGTATCCGCCAAAGGACAACATCATGTTTGATAAATCAGTTCAACTCGCCGATTACGACCCAGAACTGTGGCAAGCCATGCAAAATGAAGAGGTTCGTCAAGAGGACCACATTGAACTGATTGCCTCGGAAAACTATACCAGCCCTCTTGTGATGGCGACGCAGGGTTCCGTACTCACCAACAAATACGCCGAAGGCTACCCAGGCAAGCGCTACTACGGTGGCTGCGAGCATGTTGATGTGGTCGAACAACTGGCCATAGACCGCGCCAAGACTTTGTTTGCTTGTGACTATGCCAATGTCCAGCCACACTCAGGCTCACAAGCTAACACCGCTGTTTTCATGGCACTCATCCAGCCCGGTGACACGTTTCTGGGGCTGAGCCTGGACCACGGCGGGCATCTGACGCACGGCGCTAAGCCAAATTTTTCAGGCAAAATTTACAACGCGATACAGTACGGTCTGGACGATGCGGGAGAGATTGACTACGAGCAAGTTCAAACGCTGGCAAATGAACACAAACCAAAAATGATCGTTGCAGGCTTCTCAGCTTACTCTGGCATTTGGGACTGGGCGCGATTCCGCAAAATAGCTGACAGCGTCGGTGCTTACCTGTTTGTCGATATGGCCCACGTGGCCGGATTAATTGCCGCGGGTGTTTATCCCAGCCCACTACCCCACGCCCATGTCGTCACCACCACAACTCACAAAACGCTACGCGGCCCGCGAGGCGGCCTTATTTTATCTAAAGGTCATCCGGATTTAGATAAAAAGCTGAATTCAGCTATCTTCCCCGGCAACCAGGGCGGACCGCTGATGCACGTGATTGCGGGCAAGGCCGTCGCCTTTAAGGAAGCGCTCGAACCCGCCTTCAAGGACTATCAGCTTCAAGTCATCCAGAATGCCAAAACAATGGCTAAAACTTTTATTGAACGAGGCTACAAAATTGTTTCCGGCGGCACTGACAACCATTTGTTCCTCGTCGACTTGGTTGACAAAGGCCTGACTGGTAAAGAAGCTGATGCAGCGCTAGGCCTTGCAAATATTACTGTTAACAAAAATGCGGTGCCCAACGACCCCAAGTCACCTTTTGTGACGAGTGGACTGCGAATCGGTTCACCCGCCATAACCACCCGCGGCTTCAAGCAAGCGCAAGCAGTACAAATAACCCATTGGATGTGTGATGTGCTGGACGACATCCACAACGAGGCGGTCATCGATAAGGTCAAGCAACAGGTGGTCACGCTGTGCCGCGCCTTCCCTGTCTACGTTGATCAAACTGCTGATGACAATATGCGCCACACGGCCTAATTCGCTTGTAAGTCCTATAACCCGCTGGCGCATGACGCCAGCCGAAGGAACCCTGACGTTCATGGTTGATGATTCGATAATTGAAAAAACCCCGCTATTCGACTTACATGTTGAACTCGGCGGCCGCATGGTGCCTTTTGCGGGCTACAGTATGCCGGTACAGTTCTCAGCGGGTATCATCAAGGAGCACCAACACACCCGTGCCCATAGCGGCTTGTTTGATGTCTCGCACATGGGTCAACTAATTGTTTCTGGACCTGATGTCACAGCGGCGCTAGAACGATTGTTACCAACAGATCTGGCTGCACTCGAGGATAATCAACAGATCTATAGTGTGTTGACTAACGAAAGTGGCGGCATTCTTGACGACCTGATTATCACCCGTTCTGCCGCTGATCGCTTTTTTCTTGTCGTCAATGCCGCTTGCAAAACACAAGACACAGCTCATCTACGCAAGCACCTGCCTGCCAGCATCACCATTGAAACATTGGCCGACCGTGCCTTGTTAGCATTGCAGGGTCCGACCGCAAAGGATGTGCTCGGTGCGCTCGACCCAAGCATTAATAAGCTGACATTTATGCACGGCTGCGATGCTACGATTGATGGCGCCAACTGCTACATAACGCGGTCTGGCTATACGGGCGAAGACGGGTTTGAAATATCGGTACCCAGCGTTGACGCCGAACGCATTGCCCGCTTACTACTGAGCAATGCCGAAGTAGCACCCATCGGCTTGGGGGCGCGTGACTCATTGCGGCTTGAAGCAGGCCTGTGCTTATACGGCCATGATATGGATGCTGAGATAAGCCCCGTTGAAGCTGTGCTGATGTTTGCGATTTCTAAATCTCGGCGCAGCCAAGGGAGCAAAGCCGGCGGTTTCCTCGGCAGCGAAACGATTCTCAACCACATTGACCAAGGCGTCACGCGTAAGCGTGTAGGCCTGCGCGTCGAAGGCCGCATCCCAGTACGCGAGGGCTGTGCGATTGTTGACGATGATGGCAATGAGATTGGCCACATCACGAGTGGCGGCTTTGGACCTACCTTGCAGGCGCCCGTTGCGCTGGGCTATGTACCGACAAGTTTTGCCGCTCGAGACACGCAACTGTTTGCAGTTGTGCGCGGTAAAAAGGTCCCGATAATCGTCACCCGCACGCCGTTTGTACCGCAAAACTATTATCGCGGCTAAACATTAGTGTTAGGTTCGGACTGCGTCAGCACCAAAGCCAAGCAGCGCCTTGACACGTACAACTAGACATTTATTGCAGCAAAGTAAACACCTGCTGCGACGACATTAACAACATCAGCCAGATCTGTATAAGGGAGCAATATGACCCAGTCCAACGCCTCACAATCATCGGTCGCTGCAACTAGCAACCCAGCCACTGCAGCCTATGATACTTTTGGAGGCTTTGTCAGTCGCCATATAGGCCCAAGCGCAGAGGATCGGCAGAAGATGCTCGCCACTCTCGGCGCAGATTCTCTGCAAGCATTGATGGCTGAGGTCGTGCCATCTGCTATTTTATCTGATGCCCCAATGGATCTTGAACCCAACTGCACAGAGCAAGAGGCCCTTGCAGCGATCAAGGCCATTGCCAGCAAGAATGAATTATTCACTTCTTACATCGGTCAGGGCTACTACAACTGCCACACGCCCAGCGTCATCCTCCGTAACCTGCTGGAAAACCCCGGCTGGTACACTGCCTACACGCCCTACCAACCCGAAATTTCTCAAGGTCGGCTTGAAGCAATCCTGAACTTTCAAACCATGATCGCTGACTTAACCGGCATGGACATGGCGAACGCCTCCCTGCTTGATGAAGCCACGGCCGCCGCCGAGGCCATGACGTTGTGCCTTCGCTTGAGTAAATCTAAAAGCAAAACATTCTTTATTGCCAGCGACTGCTTTCCTCAAACTATCGATGTCATTCAAACGCGCGCTGCACCATTGGGTATAGAAGTCGTGGTAGGTGATCCAAACAAGGATATCGCAGGCCTCGAATGTTTTGGCGTGTTACTGCAGTACCCCGCCGCCAGCGGTGAGGTCTGCGACTACTCCGCTGCTATCGAGCAGGCGCATAAGCAGAACGCATTGGTCGTCATGGCTGCTGACCTGCTGGCTTTGCTGTTACTGAAATCACCGGGTGATTTAGGCGCCGATGTCGCCATCGGCACCAGCCAGCGTTTTGGCGTTCCCTTAGGGTTCGGCGGCCCACACGCCGCTTACATGGCGACCCGCGAAAGCTATAAACGCGCACTGCCGGGACGAATTGTTGGTGTGTCTATCGACAGCCACGGTCAGCCCGCCTATCGCTTAGCCCTGCAAACACGTGAACAACACATCCGTCGCGACAAGGCTACCAGCAACATTTGTACTGCCCAGGTACTGCTCGCGGTCATGGCCAGTATGTACGCGGTATACCACGGCCCCGATGGCCTGCGCACGATTGCCCAAAGGGTTCATGACCTGACGCGAATTTTCAGCCAAGGACTTCGCCAGCTAGGCTTGGTTACCAGCGCAAACACTTTCTTCGATACCGTGACCATCAACACAGGCGCCGAGACAGGTACCATTATTGCGCGCGCGCGCGCCGCACGTATCAATCTGCGCGAAATAGACGACCAACACGTCAGTGTTGCATTAGACGAGACCACGACTGCCGAGGGCGTTGAAGCCCTATGGTCGGTCTTCGCCCTAGAACAATCGGTCGATATCACCGCAGCACAAATAGCAGAGACACTCAGCCCAGCGCTGCCCAAAGCATTACTGCGACAAAACAATGTGCTTAGTCACGAAGTTTTTAATCGCTACCATTCAGAAACTGAGATGATGCGCTATCTACGACGCCTAGCTGACAAAGACATTGCTCTCGACCGCGCGATGATTCCGCTGGGCTCGTGCACGATGAAACTCAATGCTGCCAGCGAAATGGTACCAATCACCTGGCCAGAATTTTCTAACCTTCACCCCTTTGCTCCACTTTCTCAGGCCAAAGGCTATCTGCAACTGATTGCTGAGCTTGAGCAAATGCTGGCAGTAGCCACCGGCTACGACGGTATTTCTCTGCAGCCCAATTCAGGTGCGCAAGGTGAGTATGCCGGTCTACTGGCGATCATGGCTTATCATGAAAGTCGTGGCGACAGCCATCGCAAAATCTGCCTGATCCCCAGTTCCGCCCACGGCACCAATCCAGCCTCTGCACAGATGTGCGGTATGCAAGTCGTCGTCGTTAAGTGTGATGACCAAGGCAATGTTGATATTGACGACTTACGTGCCAAAGCCGAAAAACACAGCGATAACCTGAGTGCGTTGATGGTGACCTACCCATCAACTCATGGCGTGTTTGAGACCGAGATCAAGCAGGTCTGCGCCATAACCCATGAACACGGCGGCCAAGTCTACATGGACGGCGCTAACTTCAATGCCATGGTTGGTCTGTGCTACCCCGGTCAGTTCGGCAGTGATGTGTCACATTTGAACCTCCATAAGACTTTTTGCATACCACACGGTGGCGGCGGCCCTGGCGTAGGTCCGATCGGCGTAGGCGAGCACCTAAAACCCTTTGTGCCAGGTCACCGCGTCTTAAAGCAAGCTAAACTCGGTACCGATAGAAACAGCGTATCTGCTGCTGCGTGGGGCAGCGCCGGCATTCTGCCCATCAGCTGGATGTACATCAAAATGATGGGCCGTGACGGACTGCTGCTGGCGACACAAACAGCAATTCTTAACGCTAATTACATCGCTGAACGACTCAAGCAGCACTATCCTATTCTCTACACCGGCGCCAATGACCGCGTTGCCCACGAGTGCATCATCGACCTGCGGCCCATCAAAGATGCCACAGGTGTAAGCGTTGATGATCTGGCTAAGCGACTGATCGATTTTGGCTTCCACGCCCCAACCATGTCATTTCCTGTGGCTGGCACTTTTATGATTGAGCCAACGGAAAGCGAGTCACTGGCGGAGTTGGATCGTTTCTGCGACGCGATGATCTTGATTCGCAAGGAAATCACAGCAATTGAAACCGGCACGGCTGACCCCCTTGACAATCCTCTCAAGCATGCGCCCCATACGGTGGAATCACTGCTTGGTGAGGAGTGGAATCACGCTTATTCCAGGCAAGACGCCGCCTACCCGACGCCATCATTGCGCGCTAACAAATACTGGCCGCCTGTCGGCCGGGTCGATAATGTCTACGGTGACAGAAACTTAATTTGCTCTTGTCCGCCGATGGAGAGTTATGAAGATCTCAGCTATGACAACGCAAGCAATGACGCGCGCACTAAAGACACCAAACTTGCAGGTGCTGGTTAGCTAGTTGTTTGCACGACAGCGAATAGGGCTGCTACCCAGTCTTATTCGCTGCGATGTCGATGATACATGCGGGCTACAAATTGAATCACCGGGCGTGTTTGCCAGTGCGTAAGATCAAGCGCAAGACGGGGCGGTATCTGCAGACTGACATAGGTTGGGTGCGCAGAAACCTCAACCAATGCTGCCAGCAAGCTCGCCACACTTAGGTCGATGCGCGTGAAAGTATTGCCTTGCAAATAATCACGGCCATCGTCCAATAGCGTATCGAGCCAGTCGAGTTGTTGAATCAAAATTTCGCGAGATTCAAGCCCCTGTTCGACACCCAGATCCATGAGTTCTGCCATGCCCGACACGATCAACGCCCATGCTTCTCGCAATGCTGCCGCCTCGGCACCCGCCAGATAGTCGGCAAAAATGGGCAGCACGGTTTGCGGATGCTCCAGCAGTGCCTCAGAATAATATAGGCGCCGAACATGCACGCCGATCATGTCTTCGTGATTGTCGATATCAGTAACGATGGCCGACATCCCGCAAGTCAGAGTACGTCCATTGCCGGACGCTGTTTCGGCCCAAGCAATAATCTCTGAAGAACCCTGAATGAGCATTTTGCCGCGAACCAGCAATGGCAGCGAGGTGCCGTTTGCGCCCAACCCGGCTAAAATATTTGCGTGTGAGCCGGGGGCAAGATACTTGATTTCATAGTCTACACCTAGGTAATCAAGGGCCCAGCGCGCCTTCTCACAGTAATGGGAAATAGCAAACACGTAAAGTTGTGGGAGCACTAAAGGAATTGCTAAAGGAATTGCCATAGAAAGTACCCAAGGTAGTTACTGAGGAATGGTTCCATGTGATTCACTTTACCGCCGCAACATCCAATGGTCTATTCAGCTTGATTATAAGCATCAGCGCCTGACGCTAGACATCGCACAGCTGCCCAAAATCGTTGATGGTGCGCAACGCCTTGATGAAAAGACCTGCGGTAAGCGCTCCGTCCGCTGAGCTGTCAGACGTTAGCGTTCATTGCGGGATAACAACGTCACCGCCGTGATGTTTGCGGTTACATTGGCTGCAGTAATAAACATATCTACAAAAAGATCTATCGCAATCAATATACCAATACCAGACACGGGCAAGCCGAGGGAGGCATACACTGGCGTCATTATCAGCAAGCCACCGCTAGGGATACCTGGTGAATAGAAGCTGAAAAACCCAATCGCCGCGGCAACCACGACTAACTCATAGGTACTGAGCTCAATACCGTATAGCTGAGCGATAAAATAAGTACCCGCGGTACGGCCAATAGGTGACGCGAACTTGAACAACGTAACGGCAATAGGTAGCACCACACCAGCCACGTTCTCAGAAACGCCTAGTGCCCTAGTCGCCGCAAATGTTGCAGGCAAAGCAGCTAAAGATGAGCGCGTACTAAAACCGATAACCTGGACAGGAGCGAGAATTTTTACAAACGCCTGTAGCGGCACTCGACCTAAGATAACCGCGACGGGATACAGCAACAAGGTCATGCCGACAATCATTCCGCAGCAGATAACAATAAACGAGCCCAGAATGTTAATAATGGTAACGCCTAACGTCGCAGCCAGCGGAAACACCAATGCGAATATTCCAATAGGTGCGAGCCACATGACCCAACGAATCAGTACAAACATGGCATCTTTGATCGCTGCAAAGAAACTAACAACAAGGCTGCGCTGTTGTTCTGCAATGTGCAACAGCGACGCGGCAAACAAGCCGGTAAAAATCATTAGAGGTAAAACAGCGTTATCAACCATCGCTCGAAAAGCGTTGGCAGGAACCAAATTCACTAACCAATCTCGAAACGGCGGTAACTTAACTCGACTAGCATCAGACGTCTGGTTGACCGCTAACAGTGCCTCACTGTCTGTCGGATCGATATCAAGCAGTGATAAGAGAACTGGCGCGAGCACTAGCGTGTAAAGACAAGCCGCCACAATCATGATCACAAACAAACAGATAGCTTTACTACCCAATTGCGCGACCACACCAGAGCTACCCTGCCCTGCGATAGCCGTAACCAGTAATGACATCAAAAGCGGTATAACTGTCATCCGAATTGCATTCACCCATAGCGTCCCAAGGGGCTCGATAAAGCCAGGCAAAAATCTCAAAATAGGCAACTCGAACACCGAATAAGCGATACCGCTCAGCAAGCCAAAGCCCAACCCAATCAATATGCGTGTGGATAAACTCATATCAGTAGCTTTTAGTGTGTGAAGGAATCTGAATATACTTTGGATACGAGAGGAGAATGTGTTTTTATCGCTATAGTTTCACGCGATTCTTTTGAACCAGCTCTTAGACCACACAACGCAACCGTCAATGGTATCAATATGGCAGCAACATTTCCCGGCGTTATCGCCTTTGCGTTTATGGCTTCAATGATCGTTGCCGGCGTCATGCTTCGCGCCAAAGTCTCTTTTCTACAACGCAACCTTGTCCCAGCCGGTCTGATCGGCGGTGTCTTAGGTTTTGTCCTGATATCTTCAGGCTTGAATTTTGGTTTTAGCAGTAACGACTTCACCGCCTTTGCTTTTCATTTTTTCACGCTCAGCTTTATGTCGCTAGTGCTCGCTGGCAGCAGCAGTGACAATAAAGTCCGCCCCAGCAGCGTAGTTCCCGGCGGTATGTGGCTATCAATCGTCTGGGTCATGAGCTTGGCATTGCAGTCAATGGTTGGACTGGCCGTCATTATGACCTACAACCAAGTCAGTGGTAGCGAGATGTCGAATTTTCTTGGCATGATCGCGACGCATGGCTTCACCCAAGGCCCAGGCCAGGCATTAGCCTTGGGTAATATCTGGGAGAATGAACTAGGCATTACTCATGCGATAAACTTTGGGCTGGTCTACGCGTCGGTTGGGTTTTTTATGGCGTTTGCTGTCGGCGTACCGGTTGCCCGCTATGCGATTCGAGCCGGACTCAATTTCAACAAAACCGCGAAAATTGATGACGAGTTCCTACGTGGCATCCTCACGAGCGAGGTCTCCGCGGGCAAACAAATTACCCACGCCGCTAATGTTGACTCGCTGGCTTTTCATATCGCTATATTGGGCGTGGCTTATCTCATCACCGATCAATATCTACAATTAGCGTCACCTGTTGCCAACGCGACAACCATAGGCGGCGTGAATTTTGGCATTATCTTCAGTCATAATTTATTTTTTTTCCATGGCCTCATCGTCTGCGTCATAATCCGTAAATGTATGGATAAGTTGGGGCTAGGTGGCTTTATCGATAACGATACCCAGCATCGAATTACCGGATCAGCAGTCGACATGACCGTGGTCGCGACACTCATGAGTGTACAGTTAGCTTTTCTGAGCGAGTTTATTGTGCCGATATTACTGGTAAGCATTTTTGTCACATTGGCAACAGCTGCACTTTGCTTCGGCTTTGGACGAAAACTCGATGCTTTCGGGATAGAACGCGCCGTCACAGCATTTGGCTGTTGCTGCGGTTCCACTGGCAGTGGCCTGTTACTGCTTAGAATTATGGACCCGAATATGAGTACGCCAGTGGCGAAAGAACTCGCGTTCTTTAACATCGCGATTTTATTCTTAGGCTTTCACATCCTGACGCTCATGGCGCCCATTCTGCCAAGTTACGATCTAGTCACCATCTGCGCTGTTTACCTTGGCACGTTTGTCGTTGGTGTGTTGGTGTTATTTGTTTTTAACAAACAATTTGGCGGTCAGAAAACGTTAAAACCAGCAGACTGATCCTGGCGTTCTCCTCATGACTCAGCCCCACAAAAGTCGCCACTCAGATCGTTGGGCAAAGCAACGCGTGCACTATTAAACGAGAATTGGATCACAGAATTTTGCTGGCCGGTCCAAATTGCTGTACGGTCGACGTCGAAATAATCATTATCAAGAGAGAAACAAGATGGGTAGTCTGACAGGCAAATATGCACTAGTCACCGGCGCTGGCCGAGGCATTGGCGCGGCAACGGCGCGCAAGCTTAGCGAGGCTGGAGCCCGGGTTATGGTTAACGATCTTGATGCGGATGTCGCGCAGCAAATGGCCGACTCATTGCCCGGTGCCATAGCCTATCCAGCAGATTTAACTGACGCGGGCGCCGCTGATCTTATGGTGGCCGCCGCGATTGAGAACTTCGGAGGCCTCGACATTATTATTAACAACGCCGGTTATATTTGGCACAGTGCTATTCACAACATATCAGACGAGCAATGGGACGCGATGATAGACATACATATTAGCGCCCAATTTCGGGTTCTGCGCGCCTATGGTCGATGGCTACGCGGCAATGCTGACAGCACATCAGCTGTGCGCAAAGTCGTTAACATTTCATCCACCATGGGCCTCCACGGCGGCGCTACACAATTGGCTTATTCGGCAGCCAAAGCTGCTGTTGTCGGGCTTACTCGGACGCTTGCGAAGGAGTGGGGACGATTTAATGTAACGGTCAACGCAGTTGCTTTCGGCGCTATTGAAACCCGACTAACGAGCCCTTACGAAAACGAACCCAACGTCTCCATGATCAAAGGCCAGCCCCGCAAGGTTGGCCTCAGCCATGATCAAATTGAACACGCTAAGCGTGCTTCACCACTGAATCGGATGGGGACGGCGACGGATGCGGCCAATGCGATTTACTTAATGTGCATTCCAGAATCTAACTGGATCACGGGTGAGATTATTTTAGCCAGCGGTGGGGTTCGATCTTAAAGGTTTGTTTCACCCGCTAGAGACTCAATCACTATTGTCATTAAGGCTGTAGCTTGCATAAGATAAAGGCACTGCAGTGCCTTGACGAATGATTTCTTGCAGCTGCTTCATGTCTGAGGCGCGTCGAATGACTAAGCGGCGGTCGGGCACTATAGAGCTCGCCCGAGGTTCCCGCCTGTACCGCTGTCGACGTTCAAAATCGGTGCGCTTCTCGACATATTCAGGGATGTTTTCATCCAGAACTTCCTGCACGTAACTTTCCGCACCGGCTTCTGCCATACGTATGAGGTAGGTCATCGCCGCAGCTTCCGTCAGATCAGCTTTGATGACACATTCACGCCCGGAAAGAAGTGCCTGCGCTTGCTTATTATTCAGCCGAAATAACTTCGCCAATCGCTGGCAGGTCTCGGCCTTGTCAAACTCACCCGTCAATTTACCGTCAAACATCACTCGAAATTTAGGTTCATCCATGTAGCGCTCTCGGTCTCTGCAACGACGGGTTAATTGATAACGACTGAATCTGAAACTATGACGGCATCAACAAGATTCTTATCAACAGCGACGTAAAAATCTGAGAAATCAACAGGCGTAGTTCCCACGCCCATTACCCGGCTTCACCTTGAAATCATAGCAAGCGTAAATTCCCTTTGCGACCTGACCTGATAACGTGATCCGACAGGCTCATTCAGCACGTAGCAGGATATATTCGACGTCATCAATTATCAAACTTGGTAAATTTGCCACCGACAGCCCAATGTTCTTTCTGCTGGCACGCTAGACTTTGCCAAAGTCATGACGTTATCGGTACCCTCACCGCTGTTTTGGCTGGAAATAGGCCTTACTATTCTTATACACTATAGTATGTTTTTCGCAATAGCAGTTCGCGAGCGTCACACTATCAGTAGACCACCGCGGCGAACAGCTACGCCATATGATTATCAATCAATACGACCATGAATCAACAGGAACACACGTGACTAACCTTACCGCACCCAGCCTGAAGCGCATGCCCGTTTCAGTTACTCGAAAGATGTCGGCATCGCTACCTGGCCTACGCAAAATGGCGAGGGATAAAGGCCTGAAGATCCATCACCTAGGTGCGGGCTATCCACATCCGGAAGTCACGGACCCGCGACATTTTATTGAACATGAAACTGCTTATCTTGCACATCTGACAGCCGCAGAGCGTTTGAATGACCCCAGCGTATTGCCTGAACATCTGCGTGAGGCTTTCTCCTACGGGGATACACTCGGCCCCCTTAGCACCCGTCAGACATTCGCCCGAGTGTATGGCAATGATTGGCAAGTAGCGATGAAGCCAGATTGTCTGATTCCGACCATCGGCGCCACGGGAGGCATAAGCTTAATTTGCTCTATTTTCGAGAACGCCAGCATACCTTTGGCCTATCTCACGGACGCGCCGACTTATGCCGGTTTCACCGCTCGCGCCGGATTATGCCAACACGCAACTATTCACAGCGTCGAACTAGACGACGAAGGACCGATACCCGCCGTCTTCGAACAGCAGATAGCGGACGCTCGAGCGGCAGGTCGCTTCGTTCCCTTCTATTACACAATACCTGATGGCCACAACCCTGCTGGCTTTTCGTTTTCTGCCAAACGCCGACTTGAAATCCTAGAGATTGCGCGCCGCGAAGGGATTTTGATTGTCGAAGATGCGCCATACTTGTACATCAACTTCGCTGCACCTGATAAACGTCAGCAGCCTTTTTTTAGCCTAGACCCAAAGCAGACCGTACACTTGTTCACAGGCTCGAAAATTGGTTTTCCAGGCCCGCGGGTGGGCTATATGTACTCCGAGGCGGAGATTACTATCGCGGCAGGTGAAACAGCCACTCTGGCAGAGCTCGCGCTGGTGCAAGCCAGTGGCGACATTCTGTTCCCGAACCCAGCTGCGTTCCGAGGCTTCGAGGCGCTGCTGCATGAAGCAGACTTCACTGAGCGGACATCTATGTGGCCTGTGGCGGAAGAAAAGTTGCAAGTCTATCGGGAGAATCGCGAGATACTGCTGCAAGGTTTTGAAGCCGCGCTCGGCGATCATAAGGATGAGTTTCACTGGACAGAGCCTATGGCAGGCTTCTTCTCGGTATTCACTTTTCTTAAAGACACGGTGCGTACTGATGACGAGTTCATCAAACAGTTAGTCACTGAGTATGGTTTGGTGGTGATTCCGATGTATGACTTTTATCCGCCCGATGCCCGAGTGCGTAATGCCGACGCTGGTATGAATCAGCTACGGATATCGTTCTGCTTCAGTGAAAGCGCTGGCGAACAGCGACGCAAGGATTTGGCTGAGGCAGTCACCGCTTTCTGTGGGGCTGTAAAAACACTTACAGGCATCAGCTAACGACCGGGCCGGCTATACTAATCCTACTACAAGGCAAACCATGGCAAACTCACCACCGGTTATCGTTAATATTGACAATTACGTGTTGGCTGAAACTGCCAAACATTTTGCCAACATGCATAGATTCGCGCGTGGGGTAAATAAGTTCAGCCATGGTCGGCGACCAGTGCCTATTGACCGCCAGAGCATCGAGCGGATGAATCGCGACACAATCTATAGCTCGGCCATCGTCAACATAAGCGCTGGCGCTACGGTCATCGTCCCGGATGCCGGTGGCCGCTATATGTCTGTTGTGGTGGTGGATGAAAATAACTACACCACCGCAATAATGCATGACAGTGGTAGCTATCCATTGTCGATCGAAAAACATGGCACAGCGTTTGTCGCGGTACTGGTACGTATCCTCGTTGACCCAACAGACCCAAGCGATCTTGAGATTGCCCATGCATTACAGCAGGCAGTCAATGTCGTCGCGATCGCCGACGGCGACTATGTACCTACCTGTTATGATGATGCGAGCCACCAGACAACCCACGAACTGTTAAAGCAACTCGGCAAAGGTATGACAGAGGCCAGTCGCTGCAACGGCACGCGCGACGAAGTCTCGCAAGTCCGCCATATGGTTAGCGCAGCCTACGGCTGGGGTGGCCTCCCAACTACAGAAGTGATTTACATTAACGATGCGACACCGCGCGCTGTCGGGCACTACCAACTCAACGTTATTGATGTGCCGGTTGATGGCTTCTGGTCCATCAGCGTATACAACGAGGCAGGCTACTTCGAGCAGAATGTGTTTGAGTCTTACAGCATTAATAACGTTTTTGCCGTGCCAAATAGCGATGGCTCATTCACTATTAACTTTGGCGACGATCCCAGCGTCGGCGACAACTTTTTGTATGTCATGCCAGGCTGGAGCTACGTCGGGCGTCTTTACCAGCCTCAAGAAAGCGTGCAAAAAGGCACATGGCGTTTCCCTGCCCCCACATTGATAAAGTAGCTGCCCTCGGCCACATTATTTCTGCGATGCAAGCTCCACGGCATCACGCAACTTGTCTTTCCCAAAGTACATTTGATCACCCACAAACATCGTGGGTGACCCAAAGTTGCCTCGCGCTACAGATGCCTGAGTCGTATCAATTAGCCCCTGCTTGACCGCCGGATCGCTCATCCCTTTGAGAACTTCTTCAGCAGGCAAGCCTGCGGACAACAGCGTCTTCTCGATAAGGTCCTCCTCATCCATCTTCAATGCTTGCTCCCAGATCGCTGCATACATGGCGTCGATGTATTGTTGATAGTAAGACTGCCCACGAGTGAAGGTGGCACCGCGCATCATCTTCAACGTGTTAACGGGGAAGTGTGGATTAGGCACCTGCGGGGCGATATTGTGAGCCGCGCAAAAACGCGCTGTCTCAAGCTGTTGGTACTGTGGTTTGTTCTCAATACCCTGCATCGCCACCATGGGCGAGACATTGTTAGTCGCTTTGAACAGACCACCCAAGAGCGCCGGCACATAGTCGAACGTTATACCCGTGTTGGCCGTGATGGCCGGAATTACCTTATGCACTAAATAAGAATTTGGACTGCCGAAATCAAAATGAAATTCAATAGTAACCATGCTGTTCTCCTGCAATAAACCGAATAGGTGGGCGAAATTAAGTGATCGCCATGAGCGCATGTAAACCTAGCGTGTAGCGTCAATCGTCGCCATGCCGAACAAAACTGCTAATCATCGGTGATGACTGACTGCCACTAACAAACGCCGGACCCGGCTTGGCTTTAATCTGCAGGGGCTTAAGTTTACGACCGTCGGCGGCATGCACTGCCATAGCTTTAATCGGCTTACCATCCCGACGGTCAACAAAGCTCAGTCGTTTGCCATTGGCATTAGGCATGTAGGTGTCACCCCAATGGGTCATCGATAGCAGAATAGGTTGCAACGCCAATCCCTTATCGGTCAATCGATATTCTCGATGACCAATGCCTTCAGACTTCACCAGTATTCCGGCTGCTACCAACTTCTTCAGGCGGTCACTCAGAACGTTACGGGCGATACCAAGATCTTTTTGAAACTGATCAAACCGACGTAAGCCGAAGAATGCATCACGAATAATAAGCATCGACCAGTGCTCGCCGACAACCGACAGCGTTTGTGCCAAAGAACAGTTTAAATGGTCGAAGCTTTTGAGTTTCATGCCTAACATTCTAGGCATTAAGTTTTATCATGCAACTACTTTTCTCTTCTTAAATATATGTAGCTAGCGCCTTCGCGGAGCCCGACACGCAGTAGTCTGAAGGATTACGAGAATTTTTCACGATATGCTATGTTATCGACGTTAATTACGGTGAGATCAGATATGCGACAGTATTCCCTAGCTGGATTGTTTTTCTGCGTCGTGGCGATATCCGCCGTGATGGCGAGTGCTGAGATAGATACATATTTTGCCAGTGCACCGCGAGACAGTGAAGGACGTTTTACCAACATCGTCGGTGAAATCGATCACGGCTCGCTCGCCGTGCGCTTACCTTTTTTTTTGCGACGTGTTGGCACTTATTTCAGAAACGGCAAGGATGCTCCGGACCGAGTCGCCAACGATGGGGCCTTTCTGCGTAAGAATGCACACAACGGTGTCCCCACTGTCACTTGGATAGGACATGCCACGTTATTAGTTCAGATTGAAGATGTCACATTCCTAACAGACCCCATATGGTCTGACACGCCGAGCCCCGTACCCCTATTGGGCCCTTCCCGGTTTGTGGAACCGGGACTGTTGCTAGAGGATCTACCGCTTATCGATTTTGTGGTGGTCTCTCACAATCATTTTGATCATCTTGACTTACCCACGTTGCAGGCACTGGCGGCACGCAACTCCGATACTCTCTTCTATGTACCTCTCGGCAATGGTGATCTGCTGCGCAACGCTGGCGTCGAAAACGTCGAGGAACTGGACTGGGGCCAAACGGCTACTCACAAAAGCGTGACAGTGCATTGCTTGCCATCGCAGCATTGGAGTAAACGCAGCCTCACCGACACTCGGCAAGCCTTATGGTCTTCTTGGGCAGTAACAGGTGACGAGCGAAGGTTCTATTTTGCTGGCGACACGGGTTATTTCCCTGGTTTTACCGATATAGGCGCACAACTTGGCCCCTTTGATCTCGCTGCCGTTCCCATCGGAGCCTATGAACCCACCGCAATGATGCGTAGCTCGCACATGAACCCTGAAGAAGCTTTGCGTGCAGCGATCGATCTACGTACCAAGCAGGCTGTTGCTATACATTTTGGCACGTTCGACTTGTCGGACGAGCCTCTCAGCGAGCCACCACAACGTTTCAAGACCGCGGCTCAAGAATCTAAACTTGGCGAGTCTGCGGCCTGGGTCCTTGATATTGGCGAAACTCGCAAGTTCTAATTTCAGCGCTTTCCTTAACGTCTAGTTTTGCGTCTAAGACTAGTTATTCCACCAAGGCCGGTCTGAAAATGCGCGCAGATCAAGTTCATGGGTCCAGGCCGAGCGATGTTGCTGGGACAAATGAAAATAGGTCTCTGCCATTTTTTCTGGCACTAGCAAGCCATCGTTCTCCATGCCCCGGGTCTCACGCAGCTTCTGAAACTGCTCCGCTCCCAACATTTTTCCTAAGGTGTCAGGTGCGTCCACGGCGCCATCGATAACGATGTGAACCACATGAATCCCCTTTGGTGAAAACTCTGCATTCAGTGACTGACAGAGCAGACGCCGCCCACCCATGGCCGCAGCATGTGAATGCTGGCCGGCATTACCGCGCATGGCAGCCGTCGCCGAAGTTACCAGCAAAGTACCATGGCCACGTGCCGCCATCAGGGGTAGCACGGCGCTGGCCATGCGGAACAAGCCAAAGGTCGCCATGCGCCAGCCCATCTCAAACGCTTTATAGCTGGTGTCAGTCAGCGCACGATCACCGATCTGTGCACCTAGGTTAAACACAACGATATCAATAGGTCCCAACTCTGCCTCCACTGCCGCCACGCGAACTTCGATACTGTTCTCTTCAACCGCGTTCAGTAAATAGCCTGAGGCGGAACCACCCTCCGCCTCTATCTCTGCCACCAGCTTGTTCAATCCGGCCTCATCACTACGCCGGCACAGGACAGCATGATAGCCAGCCTTCGCGAATCGCTTGCCCACATTGCCACCGATACCGGCTCCCGCCCCTAACACTAAACACACTGGTTTCATCGCGTTCAATCCTTGTAGTAATGAGTTAATGACTACCCGTGGCGGGCAGCATTGTGGGTTGTATTCCAAGCAATTCGTTTTATCATACAATGAAATTTAGTTTTATAATAAAACCTAAACAAAAAGAGCGGGAGAAACTTGTGGACGTGATTGATACAGGGACCAGTGAGTTATTGTGCGAGATCCGTGACCGCGTCGCACTAGTAACCCTGAACAAACCCGATAAGAAAAATGCCTTAGGCGATAAGCTATCGCCTGCCTTGCGGCAGATTCTGCTGACATTAGAACACCGAGCTGACGTCGGCTGCGTAATGATTACCGGCGCTGGTGATGCATTTTGCGCCGGTGGCGATGTCAGCGAGATGGGCAATAGCACATCAGCCGAGCCGCCAAGAACCGTTGAGGAACGGATTGCAGAATTAACAGAACGGCAATTGGCGCTCACAGGCCGACTGTACTATTTCCCAAAACCCACTATCGCTGCACTGCCCGGCGCAGCTGCTGGGGCTGGACTGTCCATCGCCCTTGCCTGCGATCTCCGCGTTGCCGCGGACACGGCATTTTTACTCACGGCATTCCGTAACGTCGGCCTATCTGGCGACTATGGCGCTACCTGGTTTTTACCTCGCCTTGTGGGGCTGGCCCGCGCCAAGTCGTTGTTCTATCGCTCAACACGACTAACGGCAGATAATGCGTTTGTTATCGGCTTGATCGACGAGGTGTTCCCCGCCACATCGTTTCGTCAAGACGCATTTGCCTACGCTCGCGAGATCGCGGACGGTCCAACCGAGGCTTTAACACGCATGAAGAACAACCTGCAGTCAGGCGCAGAGCAGTCCCTTGAGGCATCGTTTGCGCTCGAAGCCAAACACATGATCGAATCTGGAGGTTCAGCCGAGGCGCATGAAGCCATTCACGCATTTATGCAGAAGCGTAAGCCGCTATTTCATCGCATCTAAACGCCGCAGGAGAAAACATCGGCCGACGTGCATCGAAAACGAGGACGGAGTACATTGGCATAATCTGTCGAACAACGCGTGAGACCGCTCTTGGCTTCACGTAGCGGCGAGGTAAGTCCGGAGCGCCGCTCGACATCTGGCATCAGGCACCGATGCCATAATCAGGACACCGCAGAGCGCTGGCCAGAATGGCTCACAAATCTATGTCCGGCGGCGAAAAGGTTTCATCAGCGCCCGGAACAGCTTCAACAAGCACTATCAATCGACTGGATTGCATGTTTCGATCGAAATTTTTAATTCGATTTCAAGACGTTAATAGGCTTAAATTCCTGTTGTTTAGAACCGTATTTGGACCAAAGGGAAATAATAATGCTCAAACGAACTCTATCTATCTTTGCTGCACTCGCCACGTTTTTGTTGCCACTACTGGCATCGGCTCCAGCTTATGCTGCGGGAAAACCGAAAACACCGCAATATTGGTGGCCAGAATTAGTCGATCTATCACCACTGCGCCAGCATGCTGCAGAATCAAGCCCCATGAGCGCGACATATAACTATGCCGAGGAATTTAGAACTGTTGACCTCGAAATCCTGAAGCAAGAAATTGCAACACTAATGACCACCTCGCAACCTTGGTGGCCCGCAGACTACGGCCACTACGGTCCGTTCTTTATTCGTATGGCATGGCACAGCTCAGGCACCTATCGCGTCGCAGATGGACGTGGCGGCGCCGGTGGCGGCCAACAACGCTTTGAGCCACTCAATAGCTGGCCCGACAATGCAAACCTCGACAAAGCACGACGTTTACTCTGGCCAATCAAGCAGAAGTATGGTCAAAAAGTCTCATGGGCAGACCTCATGGTTTTGGCTGGCAACGTAGCGATGGAATCCATGGGCTTTAAAACCTTTGGCTTTGCCGGCGGTCGAACTGACGACTGGGAACCCGATTTAGTCTATTGGGGACCGGAAGCAGAATTCATGGCGGATGAACGTTACACCGGCGACCGAGAGCTCGAAAAACCTCTAGCTGCCGTTCAAATGGGCCTAATTTACGTCAATCCAGAAGGACCCAACGGTGTGCCCGATCCCCTCAAAGCGGCCGTTGATATTCGCGAAACATTCGCCCGCATGGCTATGAACGATGAAGAAACAGTTGCCTTGATCGCTGGCGGCCACTCATTCGGCAAAGCCCACGGCGCAGCTAAACCAGAAGGTTGTATCGGCCCTGAGCCGGCTGCCGCTGGTATTGAGGAACAAGGTCTCGGCTGGACTAACAAATGTGGAGCCGGCAACGGCGCTGATACTATTACCAGTGGGCTAGAAGGCGCATGGACGTCAACGCCTACTGCTTGGTCCATGCAATATTTGGGCAACCTGTTTGCCTTCGAGTGGGTCCAGACCAAGAGCCCCGCCGGCGCCACGCAGTGGATTCCGACAAACGAAGCTGTTGCTAACATGGTGCCCGACGCACACGACCCATCAACACGCCACGCACCGATCATGTTCACCACCGATCTGTCGTTGAAGTTTGACCCGGCTTACCGCGCGGTATCACAGCGTTTCTTGAAAAACCCTGCCGATTTCGAGCTCGCTTTCGCCAAAGCCTGGTTCAAACTCACTCACCGGGATATGGGACCACGCGCACGCTACGTTGGCACTGACGTCCCTGCTGAGGAGCTCATTTGGCAAGACCCTATCCCCGCTGTTGATCACAAATTGATTGGCAAACGTGATATCAAAAAACTGAAAGCTGAAATCCTAGCGTCAGGCTTAACCGGACCAGAGTTGATTCGTACAGCTTGGGCCTCAGCCGCCAGCTTCCGCGGCACTGACATGCGTGGTGGCGCAAACGGTGCTCGCGTTCGTCTTGCGCCCCAGAAAGACTGGGCTGTTAACAACTCAGCGGAGCTAGCGAAAGTCTTGAAAACATTAGAAGCCATTCAGCAAGACTTCAACGGTCGCAAGAAACAGGTATCGATAGCCGATCTTATCGTTCTAGGCGGCGCTGCTGCTGTTGAGCAAGCCGCCAAGCTAGCAGGTCAAACGGTGACGGTCGCGTTTATACCGGGTCGTATGGATGCCACACAGGCGCAAACTGATGCCGCTTCTTTCGACTCCCTCGAACCAGCAGCTGACGGCTTCCGCAACTACTTCAGCACCGCACCTCGCTCACCAGCGGACATGCTGATTGATCGCGCCAACATGTTAACCCTAACAGTGCCTGAAATGACGGTTCTGGTGGGCGGACTAAGAGCAGTCAATGCCAATGCCGAAGGTTCACTTTACGGCGTCTTAACAGATAGCCCGGGCACATTGAGCAATGACTTCTTCAAGAACCTCCTCGATATGTCAACGGTGTGGGAATTATCAACCACGGCTGAAGGTGTTTATGAAGGTCATGACCGCGCGACAGGCGAGCTCAAATGGATGGCAACACCTGTCGATCTGATGTTTGGATCAAGCTCTGA
>JBLHVI010000036.1:0-36389 GCA_047630175.1 Candidatus Azotimanducaceae bacterium | reverse complement strand
TCATCGAGAATATAATTCACTACCACGGTATCAACGAACGGGGGCTCTACCGCCGGCGTAACGGGCACAGGTGTCACGGGCGCAGCTGTCACCGGCGCAGCTGTCACCGGCGCAGCTGTCACCGGCGCAGCTGTCACCGGCGTAACGGCTTGGGGCACTGAACTCGATCCGCCGCCGCACGCGACTAAACAGCCAAGAATGAAAATGATCAAACTAACCCGAACAGTGATCTGCATGAACATGCTCTGCATATTGCTATTTTTACATAAACCGGATCTAGGGGGGCTTACTCTACCAAATATTACCCTGAACAGAATGATTTAGATCTATTTTACCAAACCATACGCTGAAGCGAATAGTGCTTACGTAAGCCTCAAGTGACGAAGTTACCACTATGCCATTGATACTAGCGGAGTAAGACCGAAGCTGAGTAGATCGAAAAAGTAATTCCTAAATCATTTAAAACCGTAAGCATCAGACGGCTATACACCAAATGTCAGGGTCAAGATTCCAAACCCGTCCCTACGCGTCAGCATGCAAATACTTTATTGCTGTGCCACCAGATCAAGCACAAATGCATATTCCAACGCATCTGTCTGGTAGCGTGCATAGCGACCTGACGCCCCGCCGTGGCCACTGTCCATATTCATATCCAGCAAAAGTCGATGGTTGTCAGTTTTCAATTTACGAAGTCGCGATACCCATTTTAGAGGTTCAAAATACTGCACCTGGGAGTCATGCAAACCCGCTGTGACAAACATATGTGGATAATCCTGCGCTTTAACCTGATCGTAGGGCGAATAAGACAACATATAGTTGAAGAAACTCAACTCTCGCGGGTCACCCCATTCGCTAAACTCACCCGTTGTTAACGGAATTGATTCATCCAGCATAGTCGTCACCAGATCGACAAAGGGCACATGGGCAATAATACCCAGATACTTTTCTGGCGCCTCGTTAGCCAAAACACCCATCAGTAAACCACCCGCGGAGCCACCCATGGCAAACACTTGGTCCTCATCACCATAACCTTTGTCTACCAACTGGTCCGTAGCATCCATAAAGTCCCAGAACGTATTACGCTTATTTAACAGACGGCCGCTTTCGTACCAGTTGCGCCCTAACTCGTCGCCACCCCGCACATGGACAATAGCAAACACAAAGCCGCGATCCAGCAGAGACAACCGGATGGATTGAAATTCTGGATCACTGGCGAAACCATAGGCACCATAGGCATTAAGATACAGCGGGTTCTCATGGGGCTTAAACAGATCTGTACGATAGACTAACGACACCGGTACTTGAGTATTATCACGCGCCTCAATCACAATACGTTCAGAAGTATAGCGCTCCGGTGCAAAATCACCTTCAACCCGATCCCGCTTAAGCAAAACGTTGGTTGCCGTGGCCATGTCGTATTCGTACACAGACTCTGGCGTCGTTAGGCTAGAATAAACGTAACGCAGTTTTACCGAATCAACTTCGGGATTGCTGTGCAGGCGAGCCGTGTAAGTTGGATCAGGAAACCCAATAAGCTGCCCATTCGCGGTCTCATCGTCCCGTCGGATCACCCTCAATACAGGCAGCCCAGCACGACGTTCATTGACCACCAGGTAGTCATTAAACACTTCTGTGTCTTGCAACAGCGTGTCCGGGCGGTGCCCAATAACTTCACGCCATGCCTGTTGGTTGTTTAGTTGCGCCTCATCAACTTTCATTAAGCGAAAATTAGGCGCCTGCCAGTTGGTGAGAATGTAGAACGTGCCCGACACATGGCGAATACGATATTCATGGTCAGCCTGGCGCGCCATAAACATCACTGGTGGGCTAGCGGGTTGGCGACTGTCAATCAGACGAATCTCAGTGCTATCGGTACTCGACAGATTAATCACGACAAAGGCATTCGAGCGAGTTGTACTGACGGCAGTATAGAAAGACCTGTCAGATTCCTCGTACACCAGTTGGTCGCTGGCTACTGCAGTGCCCAGCACATGACGATAGACCTGAAAAGGTAACAGCGTTTGTGGATCGAGCCGAACGTAGAACACGGTCTTGTTGTCCTGCGCCCAAGCTATACTGCTCGCCACCCCAGAAATCTCGTCAGCCAGAAACAGACCGCTGTCAATATCCTTAAAACGCAGTTTGTACTGGCGCCGACCTACCGTGTCTTCAGTAAATGCCAGCAGATTCTGGTCGCTACTAACACTCCAGTTACTGACCTCATAGAACCCGTGCCCCCTTGCCAAACTGTTGACATCGAGCATCACCTCGTCCGTTGTATCTTCATCCAACGTCGCGCCCGCCAGCTTGTGGCGCAAGTAGATGGGTTGCTCGCCGCCCTCGCGGAACTCTCGGTGATAAGCATAGTCACCTTGGAAAATCGGCACGGTCTTGTCTCTATCCGTAAAGCGCGCAGTAATTTCGGTAAACAACTGATTTTGGAGCTTGTCGGTATGAGCCATCACTGACTGAGTATGCTGGTTCTCTGCGGCTATCAGGGCGAGTACTGCAGGATTTTTGCGCGCGTCGTCACGCAGCCAATAAAACTCGTCTGTTCGTTCAACGTCATGAATCGACATGACTTTCGGTTTTTGCTCAGCGATGGGCGCCTGCACATCTGCCATGCCGTCATCGTTGCCGGTCCAGCAACCTGCTAGAGGCAACACAAATATTAATGACAGCAGCAACATGCGCCAAAACCTTCCCCCCGCCAATTGCCCGTTCATCACAACATACCCTGTCAGAAATTTGAGGTGGCATACTAGCATTGATCAATGTCAAGGGTCGATCAGCGGGCTGATTCAACATCGCTCGAAATCAACGCCGAAATCGAAGTCGAACTCGCACGCGAAGACCGCTATATTAGAAACGAGCTCGAGGCCGTATTAGAAACAAGCTCGAGGCCGTATTAGAAACAAGCTCGAGGCCGTATTAGAAACAAGCTCGAGGCCGCACTAGAAACAAGCTCGAAGCCGTATCCCAGACCCATTGATATGAATAGGCCCCAAACAACACAAATACGTAACACGAAGACACCTTCTGGCATTCGCCAAGGCTTAGTCTTGCTTCAAAAACGAGATTTCGCGCGACTCTTCACTGCCTACCTAATTTCCTATGCAGGCAACGCGATGGCCCCGATTGCCATGGCATTTGGCGTTCTGGCCTTAACGGGCTCGGCCAGCGACACGGCCCTAGTGATCGCTGCACCGACAGCCGCTCAGATCGCTATATTACTGCTCGGTGGTGTGCTGGCAGATCGCACTTCCCGGCAACGTCTGATTGTGATTGCGGATTGCCTAGCCTTTTTTAGCCAGACTTGTCTCGGCTTGTTATTGCTCACAGACAGCGCTGATATCAGCGTGCTCGCCCTCGTCATGCTGCTCAACGGTGCGGCCATGGCCCTGCACTTACCCGCAACAACCGGCTTACTACCGCAGATAGTAGCAGTCCATGAATTACCTGCTGCCAACGCGTTACTCGCCACGGCCCGAAGTGGCGCTACGATGATGGGAGCCGCAATGGCCGGCATACTGGTGGCGTGGGTCGGTGCTGGGGTGACGTTACTCATAGATGCAGTGTCATTTGGCGTCTCCGGATATTTGGTTGCCAGCCTCAGGCCAGTGCCCCAAGCCTTCTTACTCGCGGCTAGTATATGGCGGGATCTGCGCCTCGGCTGGCAGGCGTTCATTCATCATCGCTGGCTCTGGAGCATCGTTGCGCAGTTTTCATTGTTGGTCGCAGCCGTCCAAGCTGTTTTCGGCTTACTTGGGCCGCTGGTGGCGAGCACTGCATTGGGCGGGCCCTTGGACTGGGGACTAATCTCTGCCAGCTTTGGCTTGGGTACCTTGCTAGGTGGACTGCTATCGCTACGCCTGACATTTCAGCGTCCGCTGTTGGCCGCCAGCCTAGGCATTCTTTGCATGTGCCTTGTGCCACTCGCTTTGGCACCGCCTCTAGGGGTTGCATTCATTTGCTTGGCTGCTGCGGTCGCGGGCATTGGTGGACAACTATTCGGCGTACTGTGGTTTACCACCCTCCAGCAACATATTCCGGCGCACCTACTATCGCGGGTGAGCGCTTATGATCACCTAGGCTCTATCGCACTGGCACCAGTAGGCATTTTACTGGCAGGTTTCAGCTATGAGTCTCTCGGCGCTAGAGCGACCTTGTTGCTAGCCGCAACCACAATCATTGTACCGACGTTACTGGTGCTGCTGGTGACAGATGTGCGGGCGTTGCGGCGCTTAGATTTGCAACCAATTAAATAGAAATCAAACATAATCTTGATATTGAACCCCAGAATCATGTTTGAGACGACGCTACCGACCTGCAAGGCGTCTAGCCAGATACGCTAGCCGAATCCTCTAACCAGCAAGTGCCTCTGCTGCCGGGGTAAATGCCATACCGTGCGCTTCGCCGACATACTGATTGGTAATTTTACCAGCGCAGACGTTCAGTCCCTGAAGTAAATGCGGGTTCGACAGCAACGCAGCGTTGATACCTTTATCAGCCAATTGCAGCACGTAAGGTAGCGTCGCGTTGTTCAAGGCAGCGGCCGACGTGCGGGCAACACCACCAGGCATATTCGCCACACAGTAATGCACAACGCCGTCAACGATGTAGGTTGGATCGGTGTGGGTCGTCGCTTTTGATGTTTCAAAGCATCCACCCTGATCGATGGCCACGTCGACTAGCACGGTACCTGGACGCATGGCACGCACCATCTCAGCAGTAATCAGCTTTGGCGCCGCAGCACCAGGAATCAAAACAGCTCCGATAATTAGATCTGCCTTCATCGACATTTCCTGAATCGCATCGTGGGTTGAATACAAGGTTTGAATGCGATTGCCGAACAGGCTGTCCAGCCGTCGTAGCACATCCAGAGACCTGTCGACGATGGTCACTCGGGCGCCCATGCCCACCGCGATTTGTGCGGCATTTTGGCCCACCACACCACCGCCTAGAATGAGTACCTCACCCTGGTCTACGCCGGGCACGCCGCCCAGCAAGATACCGCGACCGCCGCGAGCGATCTCCATGCAAGTAGCGCCAGCTTGGACCGACATCCGTCCGGCCACTTCAGACATAGG
Source organism: Candidatus Azotimanducaceae bacterium (assembly GCA_047630175.1). Taxonomy (GTDB): domain Bacteria; phylum Pseudomonadota; class Gammaproteobacteria; order Pseudomonadales; family Azotimanducaceae; genus UBA4582. The sequence goes on along the minus strand of JBLHVI010000036.1, from coordinate 31,299 downwards.
CGCCAGCAACGGTAGACGACCGGAACTGTCGGTGACCGTTTCATAGGCGATGCAGGTCGCACCACTAGCGACGAGGTCTTCGGTCTGAGCCAGATCAGGAGCCAGATGTAAATAAGTAAACAGCGTTTGCCCCGGACGCAGCATCTTGCGCTCCACTGCTTGGGGCTCCTTGACCTTGATGATCATCTCTGCCTGACTAAAAACCTCTGCTGCCGTGGCAACCATCGTCGCACCAGCTGCCACATAAGCCTCGTCAAGATGGCCAATACCAGCGCCGGCATTGCACTCAACGATCACCTGATGACCGTGATTAGACAGTTCGCGGACACCTGCTGGGACCAGACCGACTCGGAATTCATTATTTTTGATTTCTGCGGGTACGCCGATTTTCATAGAACTATCATCCAGAGACACAAGAGTGGCGCACAGTATATGCAAGACAAGTCAGGCGTTCTCACTTATTATTAACCTAAAAGCAGACTAATCGAATCCGAAACTATTTATTTTAAGGTAATAAATGACCAAAAAAACCCAAGAGCAGGATAAGTCACTAGATAAAATCGATCGGCGCATTCTTCGTGAATTGCAAGCTGATGGCCGCCTAACAAATACTGCCTTAGCGCAACGCATCAACCTGAGTACCACGCCCTGTGCCGAACGCGTTAAATCGCTGGAGCGCCGCGGACTTATAGCGGGCTATAGTGCCCAACTGAACCCCCGCATGCTGGGCTTGGAACTGTTGGTATTTGTCGAGATCAGTCTGATACGGACGTCGCCTGATGTATTTGATGACTTTCGCCAGGCGGTACTTCTCCTTCCACAGATACAAGAATGTCACTTAGTGTCGGGTAACTTTGATTATCTAATTAAGGCCCGAGTAGCCGATATGATGGCTTATCGACGCCTTCTTGGCGAAACCTTGCTGACACTACCTTGGGTGAGTGGTTCACGTACCTATGTAGTCATGGAAGAGGTCAAGGAAACCCACACGCTGTTAGTATAGAGCCCGTGCATACGACACTGTTGCATATATCAGTCGATACCCAGACGCTGCCATTGCTCTGCAGGCGCCTCAACACTGGCCAAGGCAACCCGTAACAACTCAATCATGTCTTTTTCCAGCGCCGTGCCAACACGATTATCTTGCTCTTGCGGGTCATCACTAATGACATACAGCTGATGCTCATCAATCTTCGCCTGCATACACCAGAACGGCAGCAAGTCGCCCTCCTGAAACGGTTGGCGAATCACCGGTATATTGGTCCCGGGCATCGTGTCCAGCCAGGCACGATGGTCCGGGTTTGGCAATCGCAAACCCGGCATCACAGGGATAGGCATAGTCGACCAGCGATTCGACCACATAGACAATGGTAGGTTGTTACTTGACGGCGCCCTGGCGTACTTGTGCTTGCCATCATGTATTTGGACATAGTTACCGAAAACGCCACCAATCGAGAAGTCCCGAACTTGGGTTGCCGCGCCGCTGAGCAAGGGCAGCAGGGACTTTCCATGGGTCGCGTGCTCGACCTTAATATCAAACAAGTCTGCTAGCGTGGCATGAATATCGACATTTGTGGTTAGGGCATCAATAGTGCCCGCGCCGTGGTCAGGGTGATAGATCATCAACGGCGTATGTCCTAGGGCTTCATACTGCATGACTCCGGGCTTACCAAAGATATCCCGCTCGCCCAGATAATGACCATGATCGGTACAAAGAATAAACAGCGTGTCTTGCCACAGATTTTGCTTATCCATGGCATCCAAGACCTTGCCGAACCAATGGTCAATCATGCTTAACTTAGACCCATAGTTGGCTCGCACATGCTGGCCTTGGCGCGCGGTAATGACACCACTGGCGACGGCATCCGTTGCATAAGGCGGCCAAATCATCTGTTCATCCTGCCAGTCCGGATCGTATTTATTCGCCCAGGGCGCCGGCGTATCAAAAGGTTCGTGGGGGTCGAACTCATCCACAAACAGAAAAAAACTGTCGTGTGCGGCGGCATTATCATGCAGCCAGTCGGCTGTGGCTTGCATGGTTTTTGGACCCGGAAAGTCCTTTTCTTCACGAAACCACGTGCGAGACAAATCGTAGCCCGGCGCGGTCTTGCCGGCCTTGTATTTCTTACCTGCCGGTAGCATTGGCGATCCAATCGAGGATGGGTCTTCGCGGGTTTTCCAAGGATCACTCTCGTGACCACGCAAGTAGTCCCAAGCGAAAAAATCAGTGTGATAGTTTTCACCGCCAGTCTCGAACAGATGGGGATGATCCGTGAACAGCTGAGTTTTCACGTCTTTACGACGCAGGTAATAACTTAAGGGTCGCTCCCACAGCTCGATGGAACCCCAGGGTCGCCAAAGAAAATCCAACGCACCGACGAGTATGTCATGGCGCGCCGGCATACAAGGTAACGAGCCCGTTTGATGATTGGTGAAGCGCTGAGCACGAGCCGCAAAACGATCAATATTCGGGGTCTCAAATTCTGTGCCACCATAGCAGCCAAGCATGTGGCGATTCAGGCTGTCGAGCAATATGACCACTGCTTTTTTAGGCTTCATTTTTATCTCCGGGCCGTCTGATCCAGTCAACATAGCGACTTTTTCAGCAAATAACCAGTTTACTGCAGCGATTCCGCGAGGCTTTTTAACCTCGGTAAAGAACAGGGTTGTCATGGAAAATAATACTGTATATATTTACAGTATTAGTCGCCACCCTACTTACAAGAAAATCACTAGGAACTCGTATAGATGTCACAACCGCCGGAGTCATTACCTACCCTACTCAAGAAGACCGGCCTGTGGCGTGCCTCGCACCTAGACTGTGAATTCCGCCAGGGTATTCCCACGGGCTATACCGATCTAGACCAACAACTGCCCGGCGCTGGCTGGCCTACAGCCGGCCTAACAGAGCTACTCTATGACCAACCAGGTATGGGCGAACTGCGCCTGCTAGCGCCGGCACTGGCCCACCTTAGCCAACAGCAAAATCGCTGGTTGCTGTGCGTGTCTCCCCCTCACTTACCTTATGCGCCAGCCTTGGCGCAGCTCGGTATAGACCCCGGCAGCTTGCTCATCGTCAGGCCCACGACTGTCAGCGATAGTCTCTGGGTCATGGAGCAAGCCCTTGCCTCCGAGAGTTGTAGTGCCGTGTTAGCTTGGCCAACCCAGATAAACGAAAAACAGATTCGGCGTCTACAACTCGCCAGCAAAACGGGGCAAGCTCTGGGATTACTGTTCCGGCCCAGTAACGCGGCGCGCCAGGCATCACCTGCCGAATTGCGTCTGAGGCTATTTCCACAGCCCGTTACGCCATTGAAAGAGCGATCGACCATTGGTATCCAGATTATTAAGCGTCGCGGCAGCTGGCGCAGCGATACATTTATGCTTGACCTTGATGACCAGCTAAATCAGGTAACCCCAAACTTTGCCGAAATGATTGTGCGTAACCCGCAGCGCACTGTCCCAGACCTGGCCTATATCGACCAACCAATATCCTTGCCCCGCCATGACTATCAGCGACAGTAACGCACCTCTATGGCTATGCCTGTATTTTCCGCACCTGCCACTGCAGGTATTTACGCGCGGCATTAATCCAGCAGAAGCTGACAAGCCCGTGGTCGTGATCGAACGACGCCGCATCACAGCCCTTAATCAGGCCGCCATGGATACGGGTATTCGGCTGGGTAACAATATGGACACAGCTTATAGCCTCAGCCATGAGGTCATAAGCTTTGACAAAGATAGCGATAAAGAACTGGCAAGTCTGAAGAACTTAGCCCAGTGGGCCTATCAATTTAGTCCGGCAGTAGTGATTCGGGCCCCGGACTGCCTGCTGATCGATGTCGGCGCCAGCCTGAATCTGTTTAAAGGCATAGAGCCCTTAACCATTCAAGCCGAGCAAGAGCTACAAGCCCTAGGCCATACAGCCGTCCTCAGCGTTAACCAAACACCTCTGGCGGCCTTATTGTCTGCACACTACCAATGGCAGCAACAAACCCATACACCCGCCCCCCAATCATCTGACAAATTTGAGCGAGGCTCGAGCCGAACCTTAGATAGCTCGAGCCGAACCTTAGATAGCTCGAGCCGAACCTTAGATAGCTCGAGCCGAACCTTCGATAGCTCGAGCCTCACCTCAAACAATATGTTTGATAATGAAGTCACACGGTCTATTAACATGATCCCCGTGATTTATCTGCAAGCCGACAAGGCTATCATCAGCAGCTTGCAGCAAATGGGTATCGCCGTCATCGGCGACCTAATGCGCTTACCTGCCGGCAGTATCAATCGCCGCTTTGGCGTTTATTTCACCGATTATTTACGACGCCTTGTTGGTGACCAGCCAGACCCGCAGAAATATATCACCCAGCAACCCCATTTTTTTTCAGACCTGAGCTTTATGTCTGACGTAACTAACACCAGCGCCTTACTGTTTCCCGTCAAGCGCCTGCTAAATGAACTGGATGCTTTTCTTAGCGCCCGGCAACTGCATATTAATCAGTTATCCTGGCGTCTCAGTCATCGGAACCAACCAACAAAGGGTCTCAGTGTCTACCTGGCAAGCCCTGAGCATAATATCCCCGCCTTACTTCGCCTGACCCAGCTCAAGCTTGAGCAGATAAAGGATGTAAAGGAAGTCGACACCTTAGCGTTAAGCGTGAATAATTTCTTTCCAGCCAATACGGTCTCTGGCGATCTTTTTCCGATTAGCAGTTATGCGACCGTTTCTACAGACAAGCTGGCAAAGCGGCCACCGCGCTCGGACAATGCCAACGGCTTATTAAACCTTCTGTGTACCCGGCTTGGACCAGACGCCTGCTTCAGCCTAGCACTGAAAGATGATCATCGGCCGGAAAAAGCTTGGCAACGCGTCAGCCAGCAGCAGATCAATATCTCACCCTCCCAAGAGATCCAGCTACCCGATAATCACCGACCATTATTTTTGCTGACCCCGCCTCGAATTTTGCAGACCGATCATAACGGTCCATACCTGGATGGCAAGCTGACACTACTAGCAGGTCCCGAGCGCATAGACTTCGGCTGGTGGGACAGACCTATACTCAATGAAACTATTACCCGCGACTACTATGTCGCCACCCATAGCGACAGCGGCGCCCTCTACTGGATATTTCATTATGTCGATTATGGCAAATGGTATTTACACGGTATATTCTCTTAATCAAACGTCACTTACCTGCTCAGGAGTACACCCAAATGAACCTAAATGATCTGCAAATGGAATCGATAACGGGAGAGGTGATTTCATTCTCTGACTTTAAGGACCAAGCACTGCTAATTGTTAATCTTGCTAGCCAGTGAGGCCTAACCCCTCAGTACGCAGGTCTGCGTACTCTGCACGAAAGCGGTAAGGTCACGGTACTGGGTTTCCCTTGCAACCAGTTCGGTGCCCAGGAACCCGGCAGCAATCAAGAAATTCTTGAATTCGCTACCAGTAAATACCAAGTAAACTTCCCTATGTTTGCCAAGCTTGATGTGAATGGTGAGGCGGCAGCACCATTGTATCAGTGGCTTTGTGATGAACTGGCTGACGACGAAGGCAAACACCCTATTGCCTGGAACTTCGCCAAATTCCTCATCGACAAAACTGGCAAGCCCGTAAAACGTTATCATCCTAAGGTCACGCTGGAAGACATAGCGGCAGAGCTGGATGAACTTCTGTAAAAATCGGTAGTAGCAAACCTCTTAAGACGAACGTCCTGAGACTACTATTCTATGATCGACGCTTAGAAAAAATACAGGACTGCAGATCATTGATCAGCAGTCCTGCTCCTCAAGTAAAGATGATTGATTCCCGCTCAAATAATTTCGCCGTCAGCCAACTAAAAACAAAGCACAGCAGTAAAATTGAAATGGGCGAAAGGAAATAACCAATCAGCGGCACATTTTCTCCCCCCATTACATCTGTTAACAGAAGATGCTGACCAAGCATAGGGACAGCATACATCCAGGTTTCGGTGCGGATTGGGTTGAACGTGGTATACAAACCCGGCAGCATAGGCAGCAAGACTAGCATCCCAATATAAGACTGGGCGTCTTTAAACGACTTAGCAAAAATACCCACTAGCATCTGCATACTGGTCGCAAGAAAAGCCAGCGGCAAGGTTGCAAGCAGCATGCCCACTACTTGCAAGGGTGATACCTGAAACCGCAAGCCCAATTCTTCTAGCGGCACGTAACTCATGACCAACATGCACAACACCAGCGTCATAGACATGCCCACCACGGAAAAAACCGTCGCTGCTATCCACTTTCCAAGCACAATTTGTAATCTCGACACGGGGTTAATAAGCAGCGACTCAAACGTTCTGCGTTCACGCTCCCCGGCGGTACTGTCAACCGCGATACCCATACCCGAGATAAACGCAGCCAGCACGATATAAATGGGAATGAAACTCAGCAGTGCGGTGGCAATCTCCTGCTTGCTGGCGACCTCTGTGTCTACTACCTCGACCACACTCATGACCTGAGGCGACACGCCACGCACAATTAATCGCAGCGCCGCAACTTCCGAATTATAGCCGCGGATCAAAGATCTAACCCGGGACACGGCTGCACGCGCATCGGTGCGCGAACTATCAGAGACAATTTCGACATACCCGGTGCGGGCAGCATCAAGACGACTGCTATAATCTGCTGGAATAATCAACACCAGCTTTTCCTGCTGGTTACCCACCAACGCAAGGGCATCACCTTCGATAGGACTAAACGTCAGTCCTTTCTCCACTAACCAGGCGATAAGGTGTGGCGCATTATCAATGCCCTGCACCGCTACTTCGATCTGCTTGTCTTGGCTGCGCAAATCAATCATGGTGGAAATTAAAAAATAGACTAAAAACGGCGCCATCAACGGAAAAATCAACGCCGACAATACTGCGCGACGATCACGCAGGCCATCTCGAAGCTCCTTGGTAAAAACCACGTTGAACGCCATCATTGAGGGATTACCTGCTCAACCAGTTTGACAAATGCGTCTTCAAGATCATCTTCAGCGGCGATCGCTTTGATCTCCTCAGTGGTTCCCTGCGCCACAACCTGACCCATCGAAACGATGACGATCTTGTCGCATAGTCGAGCAACTTCATGCATTAGGTGCGAGGAAAACAACACAGTAATATCTGATGCTTGAAGTTCACGGACAACATCGCGAACGATGCGCGTTGTCATAACGTCAAGACCATTGGTCGGTTCATCAAGTATGACATTCGCAGGATCATGTATCAGGCACTGCGCCATACACACTTTGGTTTTCTCTCCCTGAGAAAAACCATGAGCGCGCCGATCGGCAATATTCGCCATACCTAGCAACCTAATCAACTCGTCTGCACGGGACTCAACTTCGTCGTTAGTCATAGCATGTAAGCGACCAAAATAGTGGAGATGTTCTCTGGCGGTCAAACGCGAATAAAGACCGTGATTGTCGGTCATAACGCCAAGTTTCGTACGCGCATGCCGAGTGTCAGTGACCATATCTATCCCATCAATCAGCACACGACCGGCATTAGGTGTCAGCAACCCATACAACATACGTAAAGTTGTCGACTTACCAGCCCCGTTAGGCCCAAGCAAGCCGGTGACCTGACCTGCTTGCGCGGTGAAAGAAATCGCCTTAACAGCATCGACTCCTTTAAATTGCTTAACCAGCTGTAGGGCCTCAATCATCCAGTGTTACCTGCTGCCCTGGGCCCGCATTACTGGTAAAGAACGCCGGCCGCCGGATATCAGCAAGACAGGCAATATCCAGTGCGGCCGGCGTTAAGTTCGCTATAAAGTTTTTGAGCAAGTCCGGAACACAACCGATAAACACGGCATTATGGCCAACCCCCGGCACCACCAGATGACGGGCCTGAGATAGCGTCAGCAAAGCCTGCTCGGCATACTTGGGTGGCGTCACAGGGTCAAACTCACCCGACAGCAGCAACGCCGGCACATCGCTACTCACTGGCTCGAAGTAATCGTCAGATACTTTATTGGTTGGCCAAAACTGACAAACCTGTTTTAAGAAATCATCACTGGTCTGCCTGAAATAGCGCCCATCGGCTGCTTCCGCAACAGGACGCGTCATATCCTCAGCGCATAGCACTGACGCCATCATGCCTACGCTTATGCTGTCGCGATCTTCATAGAACTGGTAGCCAAGCGTCATCAGCGCCTGATAATCACCCGCATAGGCCTGCTCGATGGCCAACGGCAATAGTATTGATAAGGTGCGTTGATAAAGCACTTGACGCACCAACTGGGTAATCAGTTGCCGATCAATAACCGCCGTCACCCTATGATTCGTCCGAGGATGGCGCAGGCGGAACGTTTCCGGTGCGCCCGCCAATCTATCGAGCATTGCTGAAAAGTGCGCAGCCAAGTTAGGAAACGCTTGCTGGCAGGCAACGGCGTCGGCGCAGTCAGTAAACAGTCTTTCCAACGCCGCGTCAGCATCTGCCGCGAAATGAGCCGTCATTATCATTGTTGGCGGCGCTACACCATCTAAAATCATGGCCCGTAGATGGGGCCCTGACTGCCGAGCATAAACCAATGCCGCCCGAGTGCCATAGGATATGCCTAATAGATTGATCACCTCATAGCCCAGCGCGCGACGAACTAAGTCAAGGTCTTGCATGGCTATTTGAGTGGTGTACAGGGACGGATCCGCATCGAGGCCAGCCAAACAGGTCTTAAGGTACTCAATCTCTTCGTCAATCTGGGCGCGCGTCGTTTTGTCGAAAGCCTCGATCTTATGCAGTCTCGGGCAACTCAGGTTATTCGACCCCCCCGTGCCTCTTTGATCAACTAAAACCACATCTCGCTGATGTCGCAGTTCTCGCAGTGCACTGAAAACGCTTGGGCCACTGTCTATAGCTGATTGCCCAGGCCCACCGGCCAGCAAAAAGATCGGATCAGCCAGCGCTACCTGAGCAATAGCTGGCAGTACCATCACCGCCAAATCAATATGCCGGCCTTGGCGCTGGCCCGGATCCTCGGCTACTGATAGGTAACCACAACGCGCCTCGGCAATCAGATAAGCTAACCGCGGATTATCAGGTGTGGTGCACCGGGCCTGCCAGATTATAGAATCAGGCGCGTCGGCCTGCGCTGCTGCCAGCAACCATGGGCTCCAGCCACACGTCGCAAGTAGCAGCCATACCATCCGATATCTGGGTCCTGTCACAAACGGCACACTGCTGTCATTTCAAAATGAAGCGCTAGCCTACCTTACTTTGGCGCGATAATGCAGACCTTCAGCGGTCTTTTGTGTCAACATGACGGGAGAAATTTTGCGCACTAGCGCCGCCAACCTGACGACCCCTATGACCGATACTGACAACCCGCGATACACAGCCCGTAAAACCTTTTTCGACAGTCTTCTGACCGTGTATGGACGTAAACCTGTGCATGAGGCGCTGACAACACCTGGCAGCCGTGCCTTGCGCCTGCATCTGGCGCAAACCAATCGACCTACAGGGATTATCGCCGACATCATCGCTTTGGCAAACTCTCAGCACGTTGAAATCTGCTACCACAGTCGCGAGGCCCTCGCCCGCATTTCTAAAAATGGGCGCCAAGACCAGGGCGTGGCAGTCGATATAGAGGCGCCAAGCTATCGACCACTGAGCCAGTTGCTGGAACGCGTCCACGCACAACCGGATGACGCGATTGACCTGATCGCGTTGGATCGCGTCACCAACCCACAAAACCTTGGCCTGATCATTCGCGCCGTCGGTGCCTCGCCCTGCGTCGGCTTGCTGTTGCCTAAAAAAGGCTGCGCACGCATCGACCCCTTAGTGATCAAAGCCAGCGCCGGAACTGTGTTGAAAGTGCCGATTTTCTACTGCGATGAACTGGCTCAGGGCATGGCAGAGCTTCGAGACGCGGGCTTTCGTCTAATCGGCTTGGCTGCAGATGGTAATCTAACTATTCCTGAGGTCCCGTTGACCGGTAGGCACGTTTTTGTCCTCGGCAACGAAACTGACGGCCTCAGCCCTGAGATCAAGTCGCGCTGTGACGCCTGCGCCAGTATTCCCCTGACCAATGACGTCGAATCATTGAATGTCAGCACCGCCGCGAGCATTGTTGCTTATCGGCGTATATTCCAATGCTAAAGCGTAGCAAAGGCCATTAACAGAGCCCCTAAACAAGGCATGACGACTGGTATCAAAAGGCAATATCCATTATTGTTGCGCCTTGTTTTATACCCGGCTGCTGAAGATTGCGTATGCATCGAATGACGACAAGAGTTTTTTCACTCGTGGCACTCCTGAGTACACTGCTTGGTCTTGCCGGCTGCGGCACCGATGAGGGCTTTGTTGAGCCTATCGCTGTGCCCACCGGCTTTCTTCGCATCGTGCATACGATACCGGATGCGCCCCGATTGGCGACAATAGTTGAAGGCACAAATCAATCAACACTCGCTTTCTCTGAAAGCTCGCCATTCTCTGGCGTGCTCCCTAGCCTACCAAGAGAAGTCAGTGTTATTTTTGCCGTTAATGGTATCGCCCAAACGCTGCTGACCCGGGAGGTTAACATCGCAGACGGAGAAGACCGGTCACTAATCTTGGCAGGCACACTCGACAGCCCCGTCGTGATTGAACTTATTAATGCACCGCAAACGACCATCGCCAACGAGTTTGCGGAACTCACCATTGTCCATGCGGCTAACAACTACCCAGCAGAAGTAGGTTTTATCCTTGTGCAGGATGGCAACTTTGGCGCCGCTATCACTTCACTTCTGGGTCAGTTCACACCCTCTCTGACGCTAACACCGGCGTTGGGCGATGGTTATGAACTAATCGCCGTTAGGGCACTACCAGCGGCCGGTGCGGCTCCCACTGATGCCGATATACTTTGGCGCTCAGGCACGTTTTCATTACCGGTTAATACTCGGCCGTTACTGGTATTAATGGATTATTTTGGCCCTGGCGGACAGACCGTTAAGATCAACAGCATCAGCCCGCAGGGCACACTGTCGTTTGCGCAAGAGAATATCCCAGCGGCTATTAGGGTTGTGAACACCCTTCCGACCCAGGGACCTATCGATGTTTTCCTGAATGGCTCGCTGTTCCTCGCCAACCCTGCTTTTGGCGTCGTAAATGATTACAAAAACACCGATTTTCGTGGTAATGGCACCTTCAGGGTTACGCCAGCAGGCGACCCGTCAACGATATTGCTGGAAATCTCCCCGACGGTCAGCCAGGGAGATTTTTATGCCCTCCCTATTACCCATGCAACCGGCGACAACACAAGTCTTGTCACGACACTAAGTCTCGAGGACAACCGGACTATTCCGAGCCGCATGATCATTACCGGGGTTCATACGGCGCCCAGCGCACCTGCACTGCTTGATTACTATTTTCTGGAGAGCGGCCAGACCCTCGACGACGCAAATCCTACATCTTTCAACAACAGACTGCTCTCGAGCAGCGGCTTTATTGTTTTGCCCGGCGACTACGATCTCGTCATTACCGAAACCGACTCTAAAACTGCACTCTTCGGCCCGTTGTCCGTCAATGTCGTTAATAACGCGATATATCGCTTCTTCGTTATAGATGCTCCAGGTGGCGGCACGCCTATACAGGTCGTTCTGACGGATGATTTTCTCTAGTTTTAGCGTTTCAAGATACGCCAAAGGACCAGCGTATATTCGCATTGACCAGCGAAGGTTAATCGGCTCAGACCTTAGCCCTTCTATACGGCAGGCTGATCGAGAAATTCACTCAATCCGTAGCCAACCCTGTCACCATCGAGGGTGTATTCCGTCATACCCTCGCCAATGTAAGTAATCTGTTCCGAACGTCGATTACGCAGCGGTATAAATCCCCGTACCTTGCCTTCAACAAGGTGCTTATCGCCATTCTCAAGTGTCACCTTCACCGTAAATTCCTTATGGAAACGACTGTTCGCCTCATAGTCGATTGATAGATCCAGATCGATAACACGAATAAACGCGTCCCCTTTATGGAACATACCACCTTTGCTGTCGCCAACAATCGATAGCACCATTCCCAGGTCATCACCGTAGTTGCCGGTAATCCATCGATAAGAAGGAATAGACTGCCAATAGCGAGGCCCCCAAGAGTGATCACGCAAACCGTGCCCATTAATCGAAAAAGGTGCTTCCCCTTCGATCTGAACAGTACCGGTAACTTTCATATGTTGCTCATAATGAGCCCGCGCAAATTCATTGCCATCACCAGGTGTGCCAACGTGACCAAAAATTGGACCGACACCGTCGTGAACTAACGCAACTTTGAGTTTTCTAAAAGGATTCGACTTAAATGCGGCACCCGGATCCTTCATGTCCTTTGGGTTAACCATGAACAAGGCTGAACCTTCATAGGTCGTGCGAATTTTTTCACCCGGTATGAGTACCTCAATTTTGGTACCACCCGCATCCCAAGCATCGTTGTGGGATATTTCAGGTTTCTTATAGTTGAAAAATACAGAACCATCCTCGTTGTAAACGATGACGGTCATCTCGGCGTAGCCTTCATTGGCTCTGTTACCGATTCGAATAAACCCACCTCGATTGTGGGTGGTGTCAAAAAAGTTAAAATAGACTGATTCGTTAAAGTTCTCTTCTGGTCCGAGAGGATGGGTGTAGTCGTCCTCTGGCTTGACATTACCAACGATGTTTCCCATTCGCTTAACTCCCTACATCCATGCCTGAGGCTACTCACTAGATTGATAACGTACTGAAGTGAGAGCAAAAAGTATAGCGTGGGCATTACCTTACCCCTGCTTGACCTATGAACATGGGGAATCGAATGGGCGTCGTTGATTTCTGACGTGTACATTGAGGTCTTGCGTAGCTAGGGACTCGGCATCTACTGCGAACCCCTACCTACGGTGCTTCAAGCCTGACGTGCTAGCGGATTTCGAACCGAAGACCGACGTAGAATGTCCGCTCCAGGGCTGGCTCAATACCGTCGTTTCGTACCCGACTGTAGTAGTCTTGATTGAGTAGATTGTTGATACCGCCGTGCAAAGCCCACTCATCGTTGTGACGATACTCTAGACTGAAATCGACCACCTCGTAGGCGGGGATTATCGCTGCAATTTCACTGGCACCGGAGCCGCGCGCCAAGTTGGAGTCCTGCCAGTTCTGCTCGCCAACAATAGTAGCGGTAAGCGCTGAGTTCCAACGCTCACTGTCGTAAAGCAAGCCTGTGCGGATGAGGTGATCCGGTGAGAATGAGGTTTCGTTGCCGACAAGACTAGCGTTACCACTTCTGACGATCTCTGCGTCAAGCAAAGAGCCATTTGCGAACAACTTAAGTGCGTGCGCCTCGCTTGGCAACACATCGTACTCAACGGTGAACTCAAGTCCCTGATGGCGGGAGTCGCCACTGTTAACGCGCTCCACGTCGGTGATGTTTACCTGAATCTGCTCGATCCTGTCGTCGAAGTCGATTCGAAACAGGCTAATATCCAAAACCAGGTTGTCGATCGGCTGACTGCGAAAGCCAATCTCGTAATTAACGGCGCTCGAGATGCCAGGACCGTTGCTACCTGCCAATTCCGAGTTTGGATTAATCAAGTCGTCAAAGCGCTGAGGCCGGTACGACTCCGAGAAGTTAGCATAGACTTCCGATTGGTCACCAATTTGGTAAGCCAAACCCAAGCCGAACAGCGTTTCAGTGAAGGTTTGATCTAAATCGATAGCATCACGATTGAGACCATCATTTTTAACCACTTCCTCCAAGTCGTAATTAATCCGTTCGATTCTCATGGTAGGGACGACGCTGAGTTTGCCAAAGCGAAACAAGTTTTCAACAAACAAGGCGTTATAGGTCATAAGGCGTTCCTGATCGAAGACAAGATCTGCCTGGTTCTGCTGGCTAGAGCGAATATCATCGCTGCGGTGACGGGTCCGCGGGCTATCACCGCGATACGCGGTGGTGCCAGCCGTCAGCACGTTATCACCGCCCCAGGACAGTGCGTAACGCAAGTCGAAGCCGTAGTTCGCGAACTGCTGCTCGTCGATGTTGGTCGTCGCGGGTTCATTAACAGGATCAGTGAACATGGCGGAACGCCGGCTTACTCGGTCCATACCGGAGTACCAAACGCTAGCATCTAGGGTCGATTCGTCGTTGATCTGTTGCTCGTATTTCACGGTCGCGATCACCTGATCGATCTCGATCCGGTTGAAAGGTGACTTTACCTGATCACGATCGGCGGCAAACTCCTGAGAGGTAAGCCGGCCCGCTTCGCCTGAGTCAGACTGATACAGATCCAGATCGAAGCCTAACCGAATATCCTTGAAGCCCTCGTAGGAGACGCCAATGTAGCCTGAGTTGACCTCATAGTCCTCGTTGTCGCGTGGACCATCGGCGCTGCGATGGTCAAACGACGCCAGCAGACCAAAATCGTTATGAGACCAGTTCAACTCGTTGTAAGTGCTGTAAAGGCCGTCACTACCCATCGTCTGGTCGGTTCTGAAGGAGGTTTCCGCATTAGCATCTGCGCGGCGGGTCACGAAATTCAATACAGGCCCGATCTGCGGACCATACATCAATCCAGCGCCGCCGCGAACGAACTCGATCTGTTCGACCCGCTGCGCGGCTGGCATATAATAGATCGTGGGATAACCAAAAAGGTTTGCCGCGAGGGGCACATTGTTTTGAAAGAAGCCAACGAATTCAGATTCGTGCGGATTGCCCAATCCGCGGTAATTAACATTATAGATGCTTGGGACTTTTTGATCCGATACGAATAGTCCAGGCAAACGTGAGAACATCTGGCGTAAGTTCGGCTCGACAAATACCGGCTGCTCGTCCATGTTCACCAGCGTGGTCTTTTTACCCGCGAAAATCCTGCCGTCCTTCAGATCGGGAAGTGTCCCCGAAATCTTAGCATCGAGAGGAAACCCTACAACCTCAATAACCTCAATAACCTTATTGGTATCTTTGTCGACGCCACCATTAGCAGCGTCAGCAGCGAAAGACCAAGTTGTCAGTGCGGCAGTTGCCGCAAATCTTGCGATGTACATGAAAGCTTTCCTTAAGTAGTAATGTTAATGGTAATAGTAATGCGAATGATAACGATTATTATATAGCGCTTTGAATGCTTTGCAAGACTTGAAAGCCATCCTTTGCGTTGCAACCCACCACCTCCCCAACGGATGAGTAGGGACGACAAATAAAAGTGACTGGCCAAGCAGGCTCTTTTCGGAATCGCGCGTCTAAGCAAAACCGTTATCAAACCGCGTATATCGCGCGAGAATTTTAGGACTAAAAAGAGAATCGCAGTGTTAGCTGCCAATACACACCGTCATGATCTGCAGACAGGCATCCGCGTATCAACTAGTCTGTTGTTTTTGAGGTCTTTAAATCATCCTAACTATTTTACCTAAGCAGATTACCTCTATGCGAAAAGACCGAGTCATTCGCCCACTTCAAAGGTTAGGTGTCTTGTTAGGAGGTATTGCTCTATCTCTAACGATTCCAATGACACTTGCTGAAAATAGCGTAAACCCGCAAGCATGCACTCAATCCAATCAATTTACCTTTAGCTGGCAGTTCGTCGAAAACTGCGATCTAAGCCCCAGAGGCGGAACCACTAAGGGCGCTGACGTCGTGCTAGATCCTTCACCGCATGAGGGTTGGCTGGCAATACAAGAGGCAGGAATAAGCGATTTTGAAAAAGACAGGCGAGCAATATTAGCTATGGCGGGCCCCTACCGTGTCAGTTTTGATTTTATCGAAACTGCGGGATATGTGACTGACTATACGCCAAGTAGGCCCTACCAATCTTGGAGCACGGAATATGTGTATGTCGCCCAAGACAACAAAGATTACATCAGCTTGCAACACATCATGGTGATGTTTATGCGTCAGGAAGACGGCACCCTGTCTGAACCCATTGTGATGAAGCATTGGCGTCAAGATTGGCAATATCAAAAACGTACGCACTTGGTTTACGCTGGATATCAACGTTGGAATAAGCAGAAGCAAGCGCGCAAAACAGTTAAAGGTACCTGGTCGCAAGCGGTATTTCAGGTAGATGACTCCCCCCGCTATGAGTCTTTCGGAAAATGGCAACATGCTGCCAATGTTTCCTCTTGGGTCAGCGCTAAAACTTGGCGCCCTGTACCGAGGCGTGAAAGCAGTGTCCGCGATGACTACCAGGTCTTGGAGGGCACTAATCGGCATACGATTTTACCCAATGGCTGGGTGCAAGAAGAAGAAAACATGAAACTCGTATTAACTGACGCTAGCAGCTCAAATGACACCGTATCCTACCTAGCTAGAGAGTTAGGTGTAGCGCGCTACGAACGCATCGTTGAACATGACTTTTCTAGCGGTGATGAGTATTGGAATAAATCTATGCGTTATTGGGCCGATGTTCGCGATGTATGGAAAACCTTGATCGACGAACATGACGCCCTGACCATTCACAAAAAACACAGCCAACAATACATGTTCATGCCGTTTTTTAATCAGGCGCAAGCCATAGTAGACGGCGAGCCTTACAATTCAGAACGAGGAAAACCCGGCATTAGAGAGCTGCTGACGCCATTTATCGAGTTGAACTAATTTTCTACAGGTCCACAAGATCACGCAACAGTCGACATGGAATCAGGGATGTAGTGACCATAGACGAATTTTGTCCACACAGTTAGCGGCTTTCGCGTGCTGCCACTCAACAGCGCTAGTGCATAAATTATCATCCAAATTATACGATTTGCTCTGGTTAGAGCAGCCAATCATAACGTTAATTATTAAGCGTTTTGCGTGCTCCAAACTGCCGCACCCTGCGCCTAGCAGCCATCCAAATTTCAAGCGTCCAAAGGACCGTTGCATAGATGCATTGTCCCAGCAGCTTCCTCGACGACGCGTGCTTTGCTCAATGCCATATCGCCATATCAGTTGCCTGCAGCTGAGACGCGTATAATAGCAACCCTTGTTCGAGTGCAACATGAGCCGTCTTAGCCAGTTATCTATGGATGAATTGTCGCCATTCATTGTATCCGTTACTTCTCAAACCAAATAGCTCTGATCGACTACAACCTGCCCTGCCTCGCGTCAGAACACTGACAACAAATGTATTCTGTTATTCTTTATCGTTTAGTCGCCTATACTGTACGAGGTGATAACATCACCGCCAGTTAGGTGGCCAAAATTCGTGTGCCGACACACTGGTCGTATTCCATCTGCAACAGGTTTTCCTCTTTGCGCCGACTTATTCGAATTTGCCTGTTACGTGCGTGCATCCTGATCGGCAGCGTGCTGACATGCCCTGCGCACGCGGTAACCCCGATCGACGGGGCAACGACGGAGCCATCCAGCGGTTCGACCACGGGCATTACAAATACACCTAGTGCACCAGACGGCAGCCCGCCCTTTGGTTCCACCGCGGACCTGTGGGATGTGACTTTCACCGGTAGCGATTCAGATATAGCTGACATTACCGTTGGCACAAATTCCTATTCATTTGTCACGCTCGCCGACGAACTCCGGATTCAGCGCAAAGACAACCCCCAGAATACAGGTGTCCGAGAGCTCATATACTGTCGTGGCGCACCGGTTTTTCCGGTTTCGCCAAATTTCTCTATTGCCTGCGAAGGTAGCTCCCTCACAGACATGGCGACGATTCTGCTCGGGCGATCGTTAAATTATGGAACCGACAATATTTTTACGAATAATGCATCCAATGACAACAACATTGAGCGGATTGACTACATCTATAAAACGGGCATCAACGTTGGCGGTGCCGTTTCAACCGGCGATGTTGGATTTGTCATCCTCGAACGTGGTGGCAACGATAACGTCCGACTAGCGGCGATCCTTTCGGTCGATGCGGGATTCAACCCTTCCAGCTTTGGACCGCTTGTTCAGATCGGTGGCGGAGATTGGGGATATTCAGGCACAAACTACCAGACCGTGGTTTTTCGGCGGGATCCGGGTGACCTAGATTATCGACCATCTGCAGATCTGGGTTCTCAGAACATTGACGGAACACTGGTTACATTTGCGGACCTCAATATTGACCCTGGTACAACCTTTTTTGGTTATGCACTCTTTCCAGACGATGTCATCGACGGCAGTACCAATTTTCCAGGCACACCTATGGACCTCGTTGGCCTGACTGATGTACCACTAAACACCAGCAACGGACTTGATCTGGTTGAGGGCGGCGGGTTTTTCCAGAAAAACGCCGCCAGCGCAACGACTGCATTAGTCGATCTGTTGGTTACTAAGGTAACAAACAACCCGGTGGCGGCGCCTGGCTCTCAGGTGACGTTCACGATCACAGTCGATAATCTGACACCCAGCACGGTGGTAGTCGACGCTGCCTTTGAAGATATATTTCCGACCGAGCTGACCGATGTTGCGTGGACATGTCAGGCCTTTGGCGCCGACACTACCTGCCTTGGCGGGTCGATAAGTGATACGGGATCAGCCTCTCCCGTGCAGCCCCCGCCAAACGCAACAATTAGTGACGTTGTCAATATTGGTATCGGCGGCAAGGTGGTGTATGTCGTCACAGCAACCCTCAGTGCAACCGCAAGCGGCATTGTTGACAACACTGCGTCGGTGGCAACGGCTGAACCGGGGCAAGCTGACATCTCTGAATCAAACAATTCGGACACTGCGTCGATTACTGTGCAAGCACCCGCTACTGGCAACAAACAAATTTATCTAACGTCAGCTTCCGGGCTGACACTAAGTCGGGTGCAAGGTGATTCCAATTCAGATGAGGAAACAGTAGCAGATGGGGTAACGCAGACCTGGACAACCAATCCTGACATTGTGAACACGGTAACAGTAACCGCAGATATTGGGCTCATTATTGCTGCTCGCGCGACCGAAAATACAGGATCGCGCACGATCGACTTCACTCTGCGTAAAGTTGCCGCTGGAGGCAGCGGCCTATCGACGGAAATTGCTACCGCAATCGCGTCATTCAACGTCATCGATGATTCAACAGTTGAATTACTCATGCCTGCGGTCACGATGAGTATGAGTACTCCGTTTGACCTTGATCCCGGCGATCAACTTGCGCTGGATATTACCCCATCGGGCGGCGGCATCGCTGTACGAGAGCGGCAGACTGCAGCCGATGCCAATATGTCACGAATAGAGCTCACAACGTCGACCGTGATCAATGTCGACTCTATTAGCTTTCTCCCGGCAACCGCGGCGCCCGGAGAGGAAGTGCAGGTCATAACAGTCGTTTCAGATCCATTTGGTGAAAACGACATCACCAGCGTAACCTTTGAGTTGTTCAATCAGGATAACCAAGCGGTAATGCTCGTTAATCCGACGGTAGAGCTAACGATACCGAGCATTGACTCTGACCCGGCTACACGGACCTACAGCACCACCTACACCATTCCACCCTTCGGGACCAGCGTCGGCAACTGGCGCGCGACAGTGACCGCAGTCGAGGGTCAGGAGAGTTCGCCCGTTGTGCATACAGACAGCGCGCTACTGCCAGTGGTGTTGCCAAACATCACAAATTCTTTCAAATCTGTTTTCAACGAAACAAGCACGAACAATAACGCAGGCGATCGTCTCGCCTACTCGGTAACGATTGTCGAAAGCGGTGGCGTAGCCAGAAGCGGAGTCCGGGTGGTCGACCCAGTTCCCTCCAACACAACCCTCGATGGTGGCTCACTATCGGTGTGCGAGGACACGGCGCCAGTCTCTAGTTGCACAAGCTTAATTGCCGGCACTGACTATGTGGATAACTCCACCAGCACAACCATCGATGTTAGCGGTATTGAGGTGCCTGCCAGTGGAGAGGTGCGGGTGGCATTTGATGTCGTCGTTAACAGCGGTGCAGTCGCCGGAGACCTTATCTCAAATGAGGCCACGATAACCGCGCCGGAAACGATCCTGCTGCGCAGTTCTGAAGACCTCGTTGTCTTTGGCGCACCCTTGTCGTTAGGCGCTAAATTCCTTTATTTTGACAACGCAAATCTGGCGACAAGGGACCTGACGCGAGCTGTACCCGACACAGAAACAGAGACAAGAATTATTGTTGGTAACAGTAACGACAATGTGGTCTTCACCATGACCCCTGCATTGACGAAGCCACTAACAATTCCTGATGACACGGCCGTCAATATTGCCCTCTTAATCGAAAAATTTGCCAGTAACAACGACAGACGCGACGTGCGCGTCACTTTGACCTACGGGCCGGGTGGCACAGGAACGACTATTGGCGAGCTTGAACGCCAATTAGACGTCGATAACTTCAATACGATTCAGGAAGAAACCTTCGTGCTACCTGCCGTAACTGGTGACGTAGTCATTCCAGCAGGCAACTCGATCGCCTTAACCGTCACGAATACGTCGGGTAACACTAACCGGGAAATCAGAGTTCGTACGAGAGATATTAATACCTACAGCCAAGTGGGCCTTGACGTTACCCCAGTGATCAATATCGACAGCTTCACGTTGCGTACCGAAGCCAATGGTGGCGGAACGGCCGTCACTAACCCAAACCCTGGCAGCGGCACCGTAACGATCTACGCCCGTGCCATCGTCAGCGACCCGTTTGGGGAAGCTGATATTGAACCAGGTAGCCAGCCCGTGATTACGATCACACCACCCGCAGGGAGCGGTTCCGGTACGGCGACCCAAACTTACCTCGCTGAACCTGTAGACGGCGATCCATCGACGAGGACTTTTGAGTGGGAAATTACTATCCCGCAAGCAGGTTCGGGGGCTGGCCAGCGCGAACGCGGACTTTGGCTTGTCCAAGTCACCGCCGAGGAGGGTGAGGACGACCTAGCGGGTAATCCAACAATTTCACATACACTCACCAACAGTTTTACAACCTCAACCCAAGCCAACCTTTCCACATCGACCAAAACCGTGAACTATGTTGGCGAAGCAGACCCAAGTGAGACCATCACCTATACCATTACACTCATCAATGGCGGCGGTCAGCCGGCCAGCAACGTGAGTGTTACCGATGCACTAGATGCCTTGTTAACATCGGCAGGACTGTCAACGAACTGTGTCAACGCAGCATCTGCACCGATTACACCAACATACTCAGGTGGTTCTGGGGGCACGGTCACGACTAGCGGTATCCGCCTCGCCGGTGGCGCGTCGTGTACGATTATCATTCAGGCTACCATCGCGGATTCCCCTACCGCAGATATTGGCGATCTCATTAACAATCAAGCATTCATTACCAACCCAAATGGGCCATCAACGAATCCACAGGCGCCGACCGTTATTGTTTCAGAGTTCCAAGTACCATCGCCGGTTCAGAAACAGCTGTATCTTGAAGCGCCTGCAGGCGCAGCCGATCTTACGCGTTCGACTTCACCAACGCAGGGCGTGAGTGGCGCAATTGGTAGTAACGGCAGTGCGGTCCCATCTCGAAATTATGATTTTACGGACGCGATCACTCGAGATGTAGTGTTCAACACTGGCGACATCACGGCGAAGCTTTGGCTGCATGAAACCGGAGGCGGCGGCAATACTCGGGACGTGCAAGTTGATTTCTTGTATGACAACGGAGGTGGGTTCGTGTTGGCTGGTAGCCAAGAGCTTACCCTAGCCATGAGTTCCAACAGTGGCGCTCCATCTGAGCACAACTTCAGCTTTCCTGTCTTGTTTGCCACACCGGTGACGCTCAATGCCGGCGCAGACTTCCGGTTGCGAGTCTACAACAATACGACTAACGCCAACCGATTCATCTATGTGCATCAGGTTGCTTCCAACTTTTCTCAGGTAACAATACCACTGCTTGGGGCCGTTGAAGTGACCGAAATGACCTTCTGGACCAGGAGCGCGCTTGACGACACTGATCCCTGCTCACCTAACTGCGGCACGGAGATTGCGCCAGGGCTCGTCATATCTGGTGAAAAAATTTGGCTCCGGTCGACTATCGCTGATGCTTTTGGTTCCAGTGACGTTAATACGGGTTGTATCGGCAGCAGCCCAACCAATTGCCCGACCATTACGCTGCGAGATCCAGCCTCTGCTGACAAGACGCCGGTCCTTAACGGTATGGTCTATGTTAATGATATTTTGCCCAACTCAAGGCAGTATGAGTTCGAGGTTTTTCCGGCTGGCATGGGCCTTGAAGGCGTCTGGGAAGTCGAGACAGAGGGCACAGAAGGTACTGAGGGTGTGGTCTTCGATTCCCTGCTTGCCACGTTTGAACGTTTCGGGCAGCCTTCGCTGACTATTCTAAAAAGCGTTCAGACTTCTATTGGTGGCGATCCATCGGCAGACGAGCCCGCCGCCCCATATGATGTAGTTACCTATATGAACGATATTATGAATGCGAGCGTAACGGGCACCGGACCAGCCTATTCGGTGATCATCACTAATACGATCGGCGCTTTCGTCAATCTTAAACTGACGGTGTCGGGAGCAGAGTGGACCGCATTGAACTTCCTCACCGCTGGCTACTCCATTGCGGCGGGCACCGAAGAATTTTTCAATGGTGCAAGCGTGTATGACCCCGTGTCATTTTGCGGCATCGCAAACGCAACAAACTCCCCATGCTACGACCCATCAATCACAAGCTGGCGCATCCAGCTTAATGAGCCGATTCCCCTCGGTGCAACGGTCGAGCAGAATTATCAGGGTCGAATAGAGTAAGTCTCGCCACCACGCTATGTCTACGCCGCTTCAATAGCAGCCATTGCTGACTTGCCAGGCCCTAACAATTGAGCAGACTCTGGCAGGGAGGAAGTGCTGGATGAAACGTCAGACTGTCAATTATCTGAACTGACGGAGACGTTTTACCTGCAGATAGTTCCCTTTTGTTGATGGACACACAATATAGCATTGCTTACTAGGATATTGGATGAGAAGCATCGAGATATCGTCTATCCTTAGCCATTCTTAACGCCCGAATAGTGCCCGAAATTTTTATGTGGAAAATGACACTCAAACAGCGCCGTCGTCACGGCGAACTGATGAAGCAAGTTGATGGCATGCGCAACGATGCGTATCTCTGGCCGCCAAAAAACTATAAGGCTGGCGAAAATGAAGCGGAAGACGAGAAGTACGAAAAAGTCAGAGTGACTTTGCAAGCCCTGATCGAGGAACTTCACCAACTTGAACAGGACGTCAGTTAGACTCTACTGCTCAGGTAGCAAGTATGTTCAAGAATTTTGTCACTCAATTGATCAGTCGTCATGGACGCGTAACGTTCGCTGTTACGTCCCGTCTTTTCGAATAAAATATCGCTTATGACGAAAGTACCACTCAATCGGCGCGTTCCTCAAATGTTGACTATAAAATTTACGCCTCTACAGTAACTTTAGCAGTAGAACTGTATGATTTTGGTCGAAGATGCTGAACTCAGTGAGTACCCCGCCACTGCAAGCCACCGTTAAAAGTGACGGTTAGACCACCATTGCCAGTGTTTTTTTGGTTTAACAAACACAGTGTCGATTCAATATTCTTCTATAGGGCGCCCGCGTTCATACCTCAGAATCACGCCTTACCAACCTTCTAATCACCACCATTTACGCTCTTGTCGTGATACATTCAGCCGTAAACTTCTATGCAGTCGATAGCTACAGTACTTGACCGTTCTTCGTAAAATATGCTTTATTTACATTTTCAACAAAGCCTATCTGGTCGCGTTTGCCAATTAACCTACACCACTCTCAGGTTTCTTGAGCGTAAATCCCCGTAAACAGCGCCACTAGATGTCCTGTTGATATGCAACATTAAGTGTATCGGACTGCAGCTGAGATACAGCGCAGCGTTATCGATTATCCTGTCGTAAAAGACACCAACACTTAACCAAACGCCCATTCAACCAGCGTGTGCCATCACATCGCATTAGCGCAGCTTACGAGCAGGAGAATACCATTATGGCTATTGCGTTTCCCAACCACCCGAACCTTATCGAAGGTTATGCACCCATTCAAATGGAGTGCGATGCACCGGATTTGATTGTTGAGGGCGAGATTCCAAGAGATCTTTTTGGTACTTTCTATCGCAATGGGCCCAACCCGCAGTTCGCACCCCGAGGCAACCACCACTGGTTTGGTGGCGATGGCATGATCCACGCATTTCACATTGAAAATGGCAAAGTAGCGTATCGCAACCGATGGATTCGAACCAAGAAGTGGCATTTAGAACATGACGCGGGTAAAAGCTTGTTCAATGCTCTGAATCCAATGGATGTTGATCCTTCTGTACAGGGGATTCAAACCGATGGTGTGGGTAATACGAATATCGTCTGGCATGGTAATAAGTTGCTCGCGCTGGAAGAGGCGCACGCGCCCATTGAGTTAGATCCAGTGACGCTTGCAACGAAAGGACCGTGGACTTTCGATGCGTCGCTCACCGGTCCAATGACAGCACACCCAAAAATCGACCAAGAGACCGGTGAAATGATCTTTTTCGGCTACAGTGTCGACGGCATGTTATCTAACAAGATGTCGGTTCATATAGTAAATAGCGCTGGCAAGTTGATTTCGTCACAGTTCTTTGACGCGCCTTACGCGTCGATGGTGCATGACTTTATGGTGACAAAAGACTACATCTTGTTTCCAATAATGCCACTGACCGGCTCTATCGACCGGGCAATGCAAGGTTTGCCGCCGTTCGCCTGGGAGCCCGACAAAGGCAACCACATCGGCGTTATGCCACGCCGCGGCAACGTTGAAGATATCCGCTGGTTTAAGCAGGACGCGAGCTATGTGTTTCATCCTATGAATGCCTACAACCAAGGTGAAGTAATCACTTGTGATGTGGCAGAGTATGGTCAGGCCCCCCTATTCCCGAACCCGGATGGATCGAAAGGTGATCCGAGCAAGATGTGGGCAAAATTAAATCGTTGGACAATCGATCTTGGTAACAATAGCGATGATTACAAGGTGGAAACCTTAGACGATGCCGCTTCAGAATTCGGCCGACTGGATGAGCGGTATGCCTGCCACGATTATCGTTATGGCTACATGCTGCGGCAGCATGCGGGAGACAGTAGTGTCAACTTTAGTAATATTGCGATGATTGACCACCAAACTGGAAAGACGGACAGTTATGAAATGGGTAATGAAATGGCATCTGGCGAGGCAATCTTCGTTCCTAAGTCAGATACAGCGGCTGAAGGTGAAGGCTATTTGTTAGCGAACGTCTACAATCGTAGTAACGATAAGTCGCACCTTGTGATTCTTGATGCACAAAATCCATCCGCAGGCCCTCTTGCAAGAGCCTTTCTGGATCATCGCGTGCCTTTTGGTTTTCATGGTAACTGGCGTTCTGGCGCAACAGCCACAGGATAACTTTCGGTGGGCGCTGCGATCGTGCGTGCCTGATCACCTAAACGTTTGAGACAGCCGTTATCACCACGTCTGCATTCATAGCTAACGAATGAGCTACCACTAGCCGCCGCCTGGCGGCCATCAGCCATATCACCCACAAAGCCGTAGCCAATGCATCCTGCTCGTGTGCTACAGCTGCTTCTGCGACCAACCGTACAGCTGTTTTTATGATTTTTTTTGACGCTATGACAGTTGCCTAAACACGCCCCACAGAGCCATCTTAGGTCTCGCGAAAGGCGTACTCGCAAAGCCATAGAAATTAGCCTTTCGAGCGCACGACGAACTTTTAAATAGCAGTGGCGTTACGCGCTTAGCGTAAAACACTGACCAACGTTCGTTGCAACAAAGTTCGCGATGTTTCGACTGTGCACGGCTCAGAACTGCCGGTTTTAAAAACCAACACCGTGCTCGATCTATCTCAGGTTTCGTAAGCGTTAAGGTTGGGGGAGTGGCTGAATCGCGGCTTTACTAAAGCTTATTCAAAACTAACGGCAGATTATCCTTAGGTTTCGGAAAAGGAACATACTGAATTTTATGGTCGCGCTGCTTCTCATCAACAAATTTAACGTTATATTTTCCTATGACTTGAAACAGAACAGTTTTAAACAAAATGTCCGCAAAATGCAGTCCAATACACTTGTGAGCACCTCCGCCAAATGGCGCCCAAAGATAAGGATGTTGTTTATGTTCCTGCCTTCCAGCTGCAAACCGCATTGGGTCAAACACAAAAGGGTCGCGCCAGTATTCCTCTAGGTAGTGGTTTGCCAGAATCGATGTTTGCACCACCGTATGGGCCGCTACTTCATGGCCAGCAATGACACTAGGCTTAATAGTACGGCGTATAACACCCACTACTGGTGGATACATACGCAACACTTCATTGAAGGTGTAATCCATTAAAGAGATTGAATCGCGCTGGTCATAGTCCAGGGTATCATTACTACTGCTAACAATCTGAGCTCGCAATTGTTGTTGCCAATCCTGATTTCCAGCGAGCAGATGCATGACCATCGTTAGTGCACTGGTTGTTGTGTCATGCGCAGCAAAAAGTAAAAAAATCATATGATCGGTAATTTCTTGATGGCTAAAGAACTCACCATCTTGGTTTTTCTCATGACAGAAGTGGCTGAACATATCTGTGCCTTCTGTCTCGCGCTTACTGTCGATTGACTGCCAGATAAATTTCTCAAGAACACGCCGACCATTTAATCCTTTATGATGAAGCAAGCCAGGCCAGTCCTTCTTGATGATACCAACCGTACCGTCAGCGAAGTCGATGAAGGCTCTATTGAGCGCAGCTCCTTCTTCATTTAACTGAGCACCTAAGAATACCTTGGCAGCAATATCTAGCAGTAGTGCTTTTATCGTCGGATAAAACGCCAAAGACTGCTGCGTTGGCCAAGAGATTATTGTGTCTCTAATGATAGTATTGACACTATTCATGTAACCTCGAAGGGCTGCCGACTTAAATGCCGTTTGCATGAGACGACGCTGCAACCGATGGTCATCAAAGTCCATCAACATTAGGCTACCAGAGAAATATTCTCCCGTGAGCCCTTCCCATCCCATACGAGAGGAAAAAAGTTTTTCTGGATCCAAAGTGACAAGTTTCACCATGTCGGGTCCAACGGTTGCCACCATACGTTGAAACGCCAGCGATTGGCGAAAGACTGGACCGTACTTGCGATACTCCCCTAGCATTAACACCAGTGGGCTCTTAAGGAAGTCGAAGGTATGGCCAATAACGGGGTAACCGTAGGTTCCAGGTATTCGAGACAGATCTCGATTATCTTTTGCGTCTATATATGCATCGTAACTCGGCATTGCCATAATCCGTGCCTGCCTGTAGTTAAGTTACCGGCTAATGAATGACATGACTAATCGTTACAAACTCAAATCAATAGGGATGCAACACAACGGGCAGGTCCGATACACCACGAATAAAATTGTTAGGAAGTCGCTTAACCTCACCAACAAGTTCCACCTTCCGGAAGCGACCCTGTATTTCCTCCCAAAGTACCCGCAATTGCATTTCGGCAAGGCGATTACCCATACAACGATGAACACCAAAACCAAAAGACACATGTTGTCGCGCGTTTTTTCTATCGATGATTAATCGTTCTGCGTCTGGAAAGACGCTCTCATCGCGATTCCCCGATAGATACCACATAATAACCTTGTCCCCTTTCTTTATGTTCTTTCCGTTTAAATCATAGTCTTTTAACGCGGTACGCCTCATATGGATAACCGGGGTTTGCCAGCGAATCATCTCAGATACCATGTTCGGAATGAGAGCAGCATTATCTCTTAACTTCTGATATTCATCGGGGTATTGATTGAGCGCGATCACCCCGCCACTAATACTATTACGCGTGGTATCGTTTCCGCCGACGATCAGCAGCAAAATATTACCTAACAAACCCATAGGGTCAGATATTAAATTTTTTGTCGCCTCACCATGTGCGAGCATAGAAATTAAATCGAACTTAGGCTCTGCAGCAGCACGTTCTTGCCATAATTGATAGAAGGTCATGGCACATTCTTGCAGTCCCGCTTGACGCTCCTTCATATCGATCTCGATACCCGTTACTTGTGGCACATTGGTGGTAATGTCAGACCAGTAGATCAACTTGCGCCGGTCTTCATAGGGGAAGTCGAATAAGGTCGCCAGCATTCTTGCGGTTAGCTCAATAGAGACCTTATCTACCCAGTTGAAAGTCTCTCCCACAGGCAGGTTGTCAAGGATGTCCGCAACTCTTTCCCTGATCAGCGGCTCCATTGTCGCAAGATTAGTCGGCGCTACAGAGGGTGTTACCGTCTTACGCTGCTCGTCGTGACGCGGTGGGTCCATGGCAATAAAGTTCTCTATGCCACCATCCTCTTCTCGCGGGTCAACAATGGCTATGCCACCGACCTCAGATGAAAAAACCTCGTGGTTTGTATCAACAACCTTGATGTCTGCATGTTTGGTGACAGACCAATAAGCACCGTTAACGCTGTCTTGACAATAGTGAACCGGATCTTCGTTGCGTAGCCGAGCGAAGCAGTCTTGCCATTGATCGTCACGAAACCGCTCAGGGCGACTGACGTCGATGTCTTTAAGCGCTTGAGTCCAAACATCCGGCGCCGCTGGTGTCATACTCATTCGATTCTCCCATTAGTAAACATCTGTAACTTATCTTCGCGCAAGAAAGTAGTCAAGTGTTTACTTTGTCTAGAGACCCTATTACCGTATACCGCTCATTAGGCCGAAAACTGACAATGAACGCACGCAAGCAGATCCTCGATCCCAGAATAGCCAGAACACGCAACGCCGTAGAAGTGTCTGTGATCAAGCTACTCAACAATGAGCGGCCCTTTGGATCACTTACCATCTCTGAAGTCGCAAAGGATGCAGGAATTACCCGTAAGACCCTGTACGCCCGATTCGGAACACTTGAACGAGTAATCAAAGACATGGCATCTAGCATGTTCGAAGAAATCAGCGACAACATCACTGACGATATGCTGCAAGTACCGTTAACTGACAGCGTCCTCACTACTGTTGTCTTTCGCGCCCACGAGCAGCACAGGTCAATTCTCACACCACTACTGATGTACTGCCCAGGTTTTCTATTTGTAGAACCTTGCAGAGAAGTTATTGGAAAACTTCTTGATAGGGTCATCCGCGTTAATGACTTTCAGCCCTTGCCCGCATTCGAGCGCGAATATCTGACCGCTATTCACTGCAGTACCCTGCATGCCACATTAACAGTGTGGGTTGAGCGCGGGTTTGTTGATTCCCCAGACAAACTGGCAGAACTAATTGTCAAATTGCTGGGGCCTGGCGTTGATAAATTTCTGAAAAGTCTGGGATAGTAAAATATTTTGGGCACCGCTCATGAAGATCCGGTCACCCTGAATCCCCCGTCTGTTTACAGTTCGCTTTTTCTGGGTCCCGGAAAAAATCGATTGGTGCGTTGTTGATAGGCGCTGTAGCCTGGCCGCTTGCGTTGTGAGTAATGCTCTGCAGGCACCGCGCCGGTGGCGTAAACCAGCGTAGCGTACATGACTCTGGACGTAAACAGCAGACCAACGCCCAGTAACAGCCAGAGCATTGTATTTTCTTGGCCTTGCAGTGCAAACCATGAAGGTAGCGCAGCAATCACCAGACCATTCCATACCATCCATTCAGCAAAGTAGTTGGGATGCCGGCAATAGCGCCACAAACCCACATCACAAACTTGCAGTTTTTTCTCCGCGCGTTTCATCTCCTGCAAGAAACGCACCTTCTGCAGATCCGCGACAGATTCCATCCCAAAGGCCAATAAAGCGATCGTCAGCCCCAACAGTTCTAACACAGCGAAACTGGTACTAGCGTTGGCGGCAATAATAAAAACCGGCAACGCTAAGAACGAGGCATTAGCAAGCCCCTGAGACAGTGCGTCTACCTGCAGCGCTAAACTGACATTGGTCTTTCCCTGCGTCTCCCAGCGCAAACGCTGATATTGGTAGCGGGGAAATTCTTTCTTCAGCAAACCCAGGCGCCACAAATTGAGTGCACCCAGACCCATACGCAATCCAACCACCATCACCAAAAGAGTCACGGCAAGTGAACGCAACCAATAGCCATCACTGCTGAGATAGCTGACACTGGCCAATAGCACCAAACCCCAGGGCCAACCAATATCGACATAGCTCATGCGGCCGGTGAGCCATATCGGTAGACAAACTACCGCTGCAAACAACAGCAGCTGCCCTACTCCGTTAATAAGTCCCAAATGGGCAAACGTCTCGGTGGACAGTATCAATACCCACCCCAACAAAAATGGGTAAAGCGGGCGGAAATAACTCATGCTGAAACCTTATGGACAGTGTGTTGCGGTATTGTACGACAATCAGGGACGCTGATGATTGAATCCATCTCAGCAAAGGAACCTCTATTTGCCGGTGACATTCATTGCCCCGGCACCCCCCATGGCCTAGGCATTGTAACCGGAAGATATCTGAGCGCTGGAGATGTCGTGGCACTTCAGATACGCGATTGGCCGGTGCTTAGAAATCAGATCGCTTGATTAAGCTCAGGGGAAAAGCTATCACACTTACTTTCGCTGATGGGCGAACACGCATCGTAAACCATGGACGTTGTACTGTTATAGATTACGCTGCATGCATGGCCACATTCAGTTCGAACGCAAAACTCAAATAAGCGACCCCAAGATCTACCGCTTTAGGACAATCGCCAAACAAAACGTGCCTTACTTGGTCAAATTGCTAACGGCGTGGCAAACTATTACGCGCGCTGGGCTAATTGATCTTGACCTCAAAGATAACGATCAACCTAGCCCGCAAGTCGACGCCAGGCTAAGTTATCTTCTCAACGCTTCTATCAGCTATCAGCTATCGTCTTGACTGTGGATTATTGCGACACGCTCACGACGTCTGCCGCAACAGTTTCATATCGAGGCAATGCGCTAGCGATCATCACCAGGGAAGATAACCTTCCAGTCCTGTTTCATATCAACGACGGTCCAGTCATTCTTCTTTGCTTCGTCAAGCCCCTTGTCGAGACGGCCAATACTAGACGCTCGATCATAGGCCCATTCACGCTCGTCATCGGTGTGATGCACATACAGACAAAAATTAGACAGGTCTTCGGCACATGTCCACTGCAGCATCTGCAGGTCACCATCGGAATTGCCGAATACCGCTATGGGGCGTCAACCAATATACTGATTGATCGCAACCGGTTTATCTGCTTTGTCATCGAGGAAGTTTAACGCTGGCAGGCGCACCAACACAGGCTTACCATCACGCAGCGCGTACTTCGTCTTTACACTGCTGCCAATGACCTGTTCAGGTGGAATCCCGTAAACTTTCTCGGTCCAAGGCCGCATGAACTCGATACCGCCACCAGATACACTGTAAGTCTTAAAATCGTTAGCCCTTAGGTAGGAGAGCAATTCGAGCATCGGTTGATAAACCATCTCGGTGTAGGGCCGCTTAGTGACAGGGTGAATCTCAGTTGCAAGCCAGTCTTCTACGATCAT
>JBLHVI010000035.1:0-36417 GCA_047630175.1 Candidatus Azotimanducaceae bacterium | reverse complement strand
GCCTCGTTATCCTTGGCGCTTATGGCCCAAATAAATTGCAGGCCCATCCGTGCTTTTTGAATTTTGTCGAGGGCAATGACCGGGTTGATGACGTCATCGAGAAGTGCCGTATTCTCCACTGGCGCTCGTTGAAACCGATCTAGCAAATAATGAGTATGTAGGCCGGTCAACATAAAGGGCACCCCGATAAGGGGAAACAACCATGCGCACGAGCGGGCTAGACGAACATTGGGCAGGTTACGTTGTCTTCGTTGTCCGTTGCTGGTGTCGATAAAGTTTATGAGTCCCAGGAATACCAGCCAGTGCAATGCTGATGTGTAGAAAGGCATTTCGGTTTGTGTGTGGATACCAATCGGGGTTGCTAAAGCAAGCCATGCAAGGCTTGTCGGCCATGAGTTTCGCGCAAGCAGCTGCAGAAGGCCGAAAGCCACGAGTAACATGCCAGCAACAGGTAGCAGTCCCCCTTCGACAGCCCAATACAATATTTCATTGTGCGGATGTTGAAGGTTCAGCAAGCCCCAAGTTGTTGTAGCTGACCGATCAGGTGATTCTGCATAGCCGGTTTGCCAAGCTTCTTCAACTCGACCGTAGCCGACACCCGTAAGCGGGTTGTTTTGAAATAAATCTACACTCTGAGCGTAAAGCTCCTGTCGGATGTCGTCTTGCATATATATTGTTGTATCGCGTTTGTAGCTCGCGTTATTCTCCGCAAAGTATAGATTGAACACACCTAAGCCCAAGCCGAGCGCTAATGTTGCAAACCACGTCACTAGCTGCCTACCGACGTGTTGTTTGACGTAGGGGATTAGCAACAGCAGGGCGACGAGGGTGCCCAGTTGCCCCGTTCTAGACTGCAGTAGGATGATGAGCAGGGCGCCGGCGATTGTTACAAAAACATGTAGCGGGCCGGACCATATGGGCCTGTTCGGCTGGCTGGACAAGTAAAGGCTCAAAGCAAGACCGGTGGCGACCAGGCTGGCCATGGCGTTGGGCTGCTGAAAAACGCCATAGGGACGATTGGCAGACGTATTGTAGCCAATCCAGTTACCTTCGGTGAGTAGGAAATATTGCGTCAGGCTGAGGGCAATTTCGATGGCACAGCACACGAGCAGCCAGTACAGTCCGGCGATCAGGCGCTGGCGAGAGAATTTAAATTGGAGTAATGTCAGGTAAAATAACAGGCCCATCATCAGGCCCAACATTCGTGGTGCTGCATCGTGTAATGGCAGTGCTTTTGGATAGAACCAGGGTACTAACAGCCCGAGACAACCAACCAGGCTGAGCTGCGTGAATCGCGTGTAGACGATGGTACGTGTGGTGCTTACCTGCCAAAACCCGGCACCAACGAATAATGAAGCGAACAACCAAGTGACGATGTTTGCCGGCATATCAAGACCCATGCCACCCGTGTTGCGCATTAGAAAGTGCGCGCCGAAACAGCAATAGACGATGATTGCGGTGATAAACCAGTGTTCTGGTCTTGCTGAATGATGGCTGTTGGCGAGACTCATAAGGTAACAATCATCGGAGACACCTTCTACAGTAACGTTTTTGTTGCGCCATCTTTTCTTACCAGAGCCGTCGGGATGTCATCGTCAGCGTTTTGCTAAAGCTGACGTCATGCAGCCAGTTTGGACTTTTGTTTTGGTAGTGCCTTGCCATCATCGTTAAGCCCGTCAGTATGGCTTGTTTAGTCTGTGCGAGACTCGCAATAGGAACATGATCTGCTACCAATGCTTTGGCAAGGGTTATCAGCATGCCGGTGGCTGGGTTGTCGTCACGCCGCAAAACCTGCCCTACCTCAGGGTCTGGCGTCTGCTTATTGATTTCCGCTCGCGGCAAAGCTGCACCATTAACAACGGCAGCAAATCCGTGCAGGGATTCTAGTAACACAGGGTTGCTCGGGTAGGTGCTATCTAAGGCCGCCTGATCGGGATAACCCCGCGCCGCAAATTCACCTTCACCCCAACCTTGGCCGATTAGCCATTCGTCGGGTGCGGGGCTGGGAAACTTATGTCGTAGTCGGGCCACCCTCTCAAGGGCGCTGGTGACGCCAACAAGATCAGCTTTGATCGCATCTATGCCGAGTTCTCGAACATCGACATGGCTATCGATGACGCCCGGTACCAAGGGTTTGCTCATCAGGTCCAAACGTTCAGCACTAGGGAACATTGCCTGGAGGTCTGAAGTGTTGCCAAGGGCAGCAATATCACCCCGCTCCACCAACAGCGCTGCCACTTGGGGTTGCGCAGCGTTGTCCGTCAGGATCGTGCCACCGCTGACGAGAAGCGGTGTGGTGGCGAGTCTGGCTATTTCTGCCGGTGCTGCTTCATTCGCCATATCACCCGCTTTGTCATTGCCGGGTTGGCAGCCACTAACTGCTGTCAGCAGGCTAAGCAGGCAAATAAATTTGTAGCCAAGCTGCCGTCCGGTCATTACAGAGAGACCACAAAGGCCTGATTGGGCGCAGCACTGTTAAGTACTTCATGATAAGTAGCCAGCAGTGGGCTCTCGCCCTCTCTGACCTGAATGTCGATCCAGCCATCAACCACTGTGATAAAGCCTCCCCAGGCGATGGCCAGCTCAGCCTGAAATTTTTCCGGTCCCCATTCCTTATTACGTTTCTGTATCTGGCTTGGCGCGAAAAACATGGCGGGTTTGGCGCCGGGCAATTCAGCCGGTGGTGCCCCGTCAAGAGACGCCCAATGGGTGATGCCAACACCACAACTATATTTCATATTTTCTTGAAAGTGTTCGTGCAAACGGGCGAGCACGGGCCGATTGCCAGCCATGTCTACAAACACTACTGGCTGGCTACTATCCAATTGTTCGAGATCGTCGTAGGTGACGACTTGATCGTAAATACCCAGACCTTTCACAAAGTCGACATTGCCTGCCGACGTTAATCCTGTGACGGACATACCCGGACGTTGAGCGAGTAGATGTGCAAGGCCTATGGAGGTCTTACTGGAAGCGCTGGAGAGTATAATTTCAGAAGCGCCGAAAAAGCCGTTGTCGGCGATGAAGTCGTCCAACACAAATGATGTAGTAAACAATGGTCTATAAATCATTTGATGATTATCAAGCGCTGGCGGATAGCCGTTTTCAGGTGTTACTCGTGCGTACTGATTGTAAACGACCGGTAAGGCTGCCCGATGACTGACGCCATCAACAAAGCCGCGTTCATTAACGCGCTCGGGCGTGACCACCAAGTAGCTCGACATGGGGAAGTAGCCATAGTAACGCTGGCCTGCCTCAATACCGTCCACATGACTGACGACAACGGTGGCCATGCCCCAGACCGGTATACGGCCCCAGTCGTCTTGCGCTGGAAAAAACTGCCAGTAGCCGATCATATCGCCGGCCACGCCATAGGTGATGTTGTTGGCGGTAAGCGCGAATCGGTCAATGTTCAAAAGCACGCTCTGGCTGTCAACGACCACATCCGCTGCAGCAGGAAGGGGCAAAGTGCGGGTAGTTCCCAGATCTGATTTTTTAACCTCAACGCTATAAGCTGGCATAAACGACTCCTTGATAAGTTTCTTCAGGTGATCTTGGGTGATAATAGGTATGTTAGAATGGCATGCAGATTAGCCATGCACACCTATCAAATCAAGTCACAGGCAGGCACGGCCGGAGCAACAACATGCATACTTTATATGGCACACCGTTGTCTTTGTACACGGGCAAGGCAAGGTCATACCTTATCAAGCAAGGTATTGCCTACCAGGAGATAACGCCTACTACGGCGCATTTTCGCGATCAGGTGCGTCCTCATGCGGGCGGCCAATCTATACCCGTGCTGGAAACCGCTGATGGTGTCGTTATTCGCGATAGCACCGCTATTATTGATTTCTTTGAGACGCAAACTGGGCAGGTTAGAGAGCCGTTGGGCCCGCAGTGCAGGTTTGTCGAGAGACTGTTTGATGTGATTGGCAACGAGGGCCTGCTGCGCCCGGCGATGCACTATCGTTGGAACTACCCGCAGGAGAATGCCACATTTTTAGCGTTCCACTTTCGGACGATGGTGCCAGCAGGGATGGACGCCGTGGCCTTGGCGGCTAAGACCATGGAACGTATGCAAAATGCGGGTCGGGCGTTCGGCGCCGTGCCGGAGACCGCTTCTCTGGTTGAAGAGCTTTATCTGGAATTTCTGTTTTTGTTGAATGAACATCTGCGCGATAATCCCTACATGCTGGGGTATCAGCCGACAATTGCCGACTATGGCATGATGGCGCCTTTGTATGCCCATTTGGGACGTGACCCGAAACCTTTGGCAATTATGCAGCAACGTGCTGTGCATGTTTTTCGATGGGTTGAGCGTATGAATCGACCGGAACCTGATATGGGTGAATTCCCAGCGCTAAGCACCGAGCAGCTGCGTGCCAGACGATTGGCTGATGAGGTGCCAGAAACGCTGATCAACGTATTACAGCATATGGCGCGTGATCTAGTTCCAGAAACCCTCGCTGCCTGCCAAGTCATCAATGACTGGCTGGAATCTGAAAATCCGCCTGCTCAAATGGCAATTGAACGCGGGCTTGGCATGTGCGAATTTGCGATTGACGCAATGCCTATCAAAGCCCTTGCGCAACCTTATCGATTCTATCTGCTGGCGCGAGCCCAGCAGGTTTATGATGAATCAAGTACGTCAGAGCGGGCAGGCATCGTTGCACTGACTGGCCGTTGCGGTCTAACGCCGTTGCTAACGGCACGATTGTCGCGATCGATTGGCCGCACTAACAATCAGGAAGTTTGGTTAGCCGCCGACTTGCCTTAGTACGTTCAGGAACGCCGGGCCGTACTTATCGCGCTTACGCTCACCGACGCCTGACAAACGACTGAACGCTTCGATAGTTTGAGGCATCTCTTCTGCCATGGCTTCCAGCGTTGCATTTTTGAAGATGACATACGGTGGCACACCTTGGGCTTCCGCCAATACCCGGCGACACTCGCGCAAGGCCTCCCAGAGTTCGACATCTATATCCTCGGACAAGACTGTACGGGTTTGCTTGCTGGCCACGGTAGCTTTCGAATCACGCCTTAGTTCAACAGGCTCTTCACCGCGTAACACGGGCCGGGACTTTTCCTCCAGTTGGAGCGCGCCATAAGCCGCCATGTTGACGCTCACTAAACCGCGTGCCACCAATTGCCGAAAGACAGAGCGCCACTGATTGTCATCGAGGTCTGTGCCTAAACCAAACACGGGCAGTTGCTGATGATTGAACTGGGCGACCTTGTCAGTCATCTTACCTTGCAGCACATCGACGACATGACTAACACCGAAGCGCTGGCCGGTGCGATAGATTGCGCTCAAGGCCTTACGGCAGGCCTCGGTGCCATCCCAAGTATCGACCGGTGACAAGCAGGTATCGCAGTTACCGCAGCTCGTTGGTGACGCCTCATCAAAATAACCCAGCAGAGCGTGACGCCGACAAGTAGTGATCTCGCACAAGCCGAGCATGGCATTGAGTCGATGTTGCTCAATACGCTTGAACGCTTCGCTGCCATCAGAGTTATCAAGCATCTGGCGCAGCTTGATGACATCTTGAAGGCCGTAAATCATCCAAGCATCTGCCGGTAAGCCATCACGACCAGCTCGGCCAGTTTCCTGATAATAAGACTCCACGGTTTTAGGCAGGTCCAGATGGGCGACGAACCGAACGTCTGGCTTGTCGATGCCCATACCGAAGGCAATGGTAGCGACGACGATGATGCCTTCTTCACGTAGAAAGCGTGTCTGGTGGCGGGCACGTACCGCAGAATCAAGGCCGGCGTGATATGGCACAGCTTTGAATCCTTGTGCCTGCAGCCATGTGGCGGTTTCTTCAGTTTTTTTACGCGACAGGCAATAGACGATACCGGCATCGTCGCGATGCAGGTCTTTCAAAAAGCGCAGTAGTTGTGATCTGGGATTTTGTTTGAGGCCGATAATGTAGCGGATATTTGGGCGGTCAAAGCCTGCAAAAAAGTGTCCTGCTGCAGACAGGTCTAGGCGCGTGATGATCTCCTCGCGTGTTCGCGTATCGGCCGTGGCCGTAAGGGCAATACGAGGCACATTGGGAAATTGCTCGTGCAGCAGGCTCAGTTGCAGATAGTCGGCGCGAAAGTCATGTCCCCATTGGGACACACAATGCGCTTCATCTATAGCAAACAGGCTAATCTTGGCGCGCTTCAGGAGTGCCAGCATGAACGGTTGCACCAAGCGTTCAGGCGCAATGTAGAGCAGGTCGAGTTCGCCCTCAAGCAACGCCTTTTCAACGTCCCGGGCGGTCTGTGCGTCCAACGTTGAGTTTAAAAAACTTGCTCGAACGCCAAGCTCAGTTAGGGCGTCTACTTGGTTCTGCATTAAAGCAATCAGCGGCGAGATAACCACGCCGCAGCCCGTCCTCACCATGGCGGGAATCTGGTAGCACAGCGACTTGCCGCCACCTGTTGGCATAATCACCATGGCATCCTGGCCAGCCACTAAGCTATCGATAATGTCCGCCTGGGGCGGTCGGAAAGCGTCGAAACCAAAGGTTTGTTTGAGCACGTCAAGTGCGTTCATAAATAACGACTCATCAGAAACGAATAGGAAGAGATATAAAAATAATCATGGAAGTTTGAATGTTGCCTTGTCACGTCAGGATACAGCAGTTCGATTGAATGCTGTACAGGCGAATTATCCACCAGCCCGGTTCTCACGGCTGAAAGGTCATACGGTGTTCCGCTGCCGTGAACCCGGACTGTGACCCTGCTGGCGCAGTACTTATCTTACAGGCAGTGTTTGGGTTTGAAATACTCCCGCAGTTGCAGCAAACATACTTAGACCTCTTGATAAGGTCCTTTACGAGATCAGGTGATTCGACTCTTAACGAAATCATGAAGTCATCTTAACCTCCGCTTAATCTAACTTATCGTGGCTTAACAAACCCGATCTAGACTCCGCGCATTCGTTGATCATCAAATAGACAATTTATTTGAGATGTCAATTTCTAAGAATATTTGCAATTTCTATTCGAGACTAGAGGTGAAGAATGACAGCATTTCGGAACAAGGCTTTACTCGCCACATTCGTGACCGTGCTAGCAGGCTGCGGTGGTAGTGACATTAATATCAACCCCGTGACCCAAGATACGTCAGTAGACAACTCGGTGAACAATAGCAATAACACGCAGGGCTCAACAACGAGTAACGTGTGCGCCTCTTACGTTAACAATGCTGGGCAGTCGATTACAGGCACAGTTGATGGCATAGATTGTCGTTATACCCCGACTTTTACCGATGCGGGTAACAACCTGCGATTCGATTTGAATCTGCAAGAGTTGACCGGCGGTGGTGCGCATATCTTCGAGGGCAGTCTGTTTGTCGGGGAAACCCACGACACGGATGCGAAATTACTGGCAGCAGGTATTGCCCGCGGTGGCGACGGACCTAGGCTGACAATCGAGGCAGGCGCTGTCTTGGCCTTCACGTCCAACGCGGACTTCTTAATTGTTAATCGTGGATCGCAGATTTTTGCGGCAGGCACAGCGCTAAAGCCAATCACTTTGACGTCACTGTCTGACATTCAGAGCCAACGTGCTGCGACACCCACACTAGCGTTTGATGCTGTTCAGCAGTGGGGCGGCATGGTTGTTAATGGCTTTGGAATTACGAATAAATGTTCTTATACGGGTTCAGTTGCTACAAGTGACTTGGCAACAACAGACTGTCACGTAGATGCTGAAGGCGCTGCGGGTCTGGATGAGTCGCAGTACGGCGGTGGCAACAACGATGACAACTCAGGTCGACTAGAGTATGTCGTTGTTAAGCACACTGGTGCTCAGGTTGCCAATGGTGATGAGCTTAATGGTATTTCATTCGGCGGTGTTGGTCGAAACACTATCGTTGACCATCTGGAAGTGTACTCAACGTTTGACGACGGCATTGAGATGTTTGGCGGCGCCGTAAATATATCAAATTTTGTGGCACTTTATGTACGTGATGACTCCATCGATATCGATGAGGGTTATTCTGGGACGATTCAAAACGCGCTGGTAATTCAAGCTGAATTCGATGGCAATCAATGTATTGAGTCTGATGGCATCGGTAGTTTCTCTGGTTTCGAAGCACCACAAATCGAAGCGATTATTGCCCAGGGTCTTAACAGTCGACCGACTATTAGAAACCTGACATGCATAACGTCAGCTAATTCGGCCGCCACAGCTACTCACGACCCCGGCAATGGCTGGCGCTTTCGTGAAGGTATCTTTGCGACCGTTGCTGATTCACTCATGATCTCGGCTTTCAGCGCAGATGATCCTGCAACGGCTAACAACTGCTTGCGTATCGAAAACCGCTCGTTACAGGCCGCCCAAGATGGCGATCTTACGTTCAATTCAGTCATTTTCTCGTGTGTCGATAAAACCAATGGCGGCACTTTGCCAAACAGCACCACCACGGAAGCATCGGCTATTGCTAACGGTAGCCAGTTTGCCACGACATTGACGAACGACGATGTGACAGCAACAGCAAACACCGCGTTGGTATTACTCGAAGGTACACCTGCTATCTATTCAGTTGACTACGCCACCATGGTAGTTGATGGCGCAGCACCTACGGCTTCTGCGCCGACTAGCGGGACTTTTATCGGCGCTTTGAGTTTGAGCCAAGCCGATTGGACTGCCGGCTGGACCTACGGCATTCGCGCTGGCGCGCGGACAGTGGATGCAACGGGCGCAGATGTACCATTGTGGTTTGAGTAAGCGACGCATGACTACCATTGAAAATAGTCAAGAATCCTAAAAGTGGCACCGTCGCCGGTGCCCTCTCTTTTTTCAGATGATGTAGTTGAGGCGAGCAATGAAGCCGTTAATTAATGTAAATTTTGGTTCACGTGTGACGGTAGTCACTGCCCTGCTGGTATGGCAGGGACTTGTCCCGGCAACTGCTGTCGGACAGGAAATGGAAGAGATCGTCGTTGAAGGTCGGCTGCGTAGTTCCGCCGAGCAATTAATCAACGAGCGGATGAGCGAGGAAGTCGTCACAGACTTGTTGGGCGCTGAGATGATCGCGCGTGTTGGCGACACTGATGTCGCGTCAGCGCTGCGTCGGGTGTCTGGCCTGTCTTTAGTCGGCAACAAATTTATTTATGTACGGGGCCTCGGAGAGCGCTACGCGAGCACAACGCTCAACGGTGCAACTATTCCATCGCCAGACTTGAGTCGAAATGTTATTCCGTTGGACATTTTTCCAACTTCAATCGTTGAGTCTTTAGCGGTACAAAAGTCTTATTCTGCTGACAAATCTGCTGCATTCGGTGGCGGTAACGTCGATATTCGTACGAAAAGTATCCCCACCGAGTTTAGCTACTCGTTTCAAGTTGGTTCCGCGACCAATACTGAGTCTCGTGGTGATATGTTGACGTATGCGGGTGGCGGCGATGATAACTTTGGCACAGACGACGGCAGTCGGGCTTTGTCAGGCGTCTTAACGGGCGCCATTCAGCGATTCAAGGGCGACCTTGATCCCCAGACCATTCTCGCAGGCTTAAAGCGTGAAGGGCAATCGGACGCTGTCCTTGCCGACGCAACAGCCATAAATCGTCAGCTTGCACTAGCGCTGAATCGCGATATCAGTGTGCTGTCTGAAAAAAGTCGTCCCGACCTCAACCTCAAAGGTAATATTGGTAATAATTTCTTTCTGTCGGATGATTGGGAAGTTGGCGTGATGGCCAGTGCTGGTTACAACTCCGGCTGGCGGCAGACTAGGGCCGTGGCGCGAGATTTTGTATTTCCTGACGAGCGGTTTGAGACTGAGCAAGAGTCTACCTATGCGGTTAATATGAACAGCACCTTCAATTCGGGCATCCGCTATACAGATGACCACCTCATAAAAACGTCAAGTCTTTACCTGCGCAACACCGAAGATGAAACGGCAACCATCGATTATTTCGATGCAAACCGTGAAAAATCTGGGGGATTGGGATTTCGTGAGACACTTCAACGTTTCGAAGAAAGGTCTTTGACGGTTAATCAAATATCAGGTGAGCATTTCCTCGGGGGCGCCACTCAGGAGCGTCTGAGTGGTTTTGTACCGGACAAGGTCTTCAAAATACTCTCTGAAGAATTTCAGTTCAATTGGATGTACTCCCAAGCGAGGGCCAACACGGATATACCTAGCGAAGTGTTCGTGACTTCCAGCACCGTGACTGATCCTGAAACCGGCGAAGTACTAGTGCCAAATGTTGATATTGATTCAGCCGCCGTGGACTATTTGTTCACTGAGCTTGATGATGATGTAACGAGCGCTCGCTGGGAAGCTATATGGCCGATACTGACCGCTCGGTCATCGATAGAGCTTAGCGCGGGGGGTGAGCATGGCCAGAAAGCCAGAACTTATCGACAAACTCAACTGAGTCTTGGTGTGCTAGGGGTTGCTGATCCTGAAATATTGGAAGGTCCGCTTACTGATGTTTTCTCGAACGATAATATCACCAACCCTGGCAATCAGTTTGTTTTGGATCTGGCCGGCACAAACAACCAGAGCTATCTTGCTGCGACAATGACAGACGCGTTATTTGGTAAAATTGACTGGACCCTTGATGACAAGTGGCGTGTTTCAGCAGGAGCCCGCTGGGAGGACTACCGTCAGGTAGCACTTGACTGGAATATCTACTCGTTCAGTACCAGTAGCCCACAGGTTTCTAACGACCCAGATGTGTTGGCACGCGGTGCTTTTCAGAATGACCAGATATATCCATCGGTATCGCTGACCTACATGACTCAGTGGTGGGCAGAAGTATTCCAACTCCGCTTTGGATGGAGCAAAACAGTTGTTCGACCTGACCTGCGGGAAATCACTGATGCGAGTTACATCGACGCGCGCACAGGTTTTTTGACCGATGGTAATCCCGATGTTCGGCCTGCCGATTTTATGAATGTTGATATGCGCGCCGAATGGATATTTAATAACTCAGACACGTTGACGGTGACGCTGTATCACAAAGAGATTGATAACCCTATTGAGTTCTTTGAGTCAGCAGCCAGTGATACTAACCGCGCACGTGAGATCATCAACGCTGAGTCAGGTACCATTTCCGGACTTGAATTTGAAAGTTTGAAGTCCCTTGGGTTTCTGGGCCAAGCCTTCGATCCATTCTTTGTACAGGGTAACTTGACGATACAAGAAACTGAACTTGTGGCGGGCGAGCAGGCTGATGCGCCGACTAACAACGTGCGTGAATTGAGTGGCGCGTCCGACTTTGTGGGTAATTTTATGTTCGGATTTGATTCTATCGGCGGCGGTCATGCAGCAACGTTAGTGTATAACGTTTTTGGCGAGCGCCTTTACCTTGCTGGCCGTAATGGCGAGCCAGATGGATACGAGCAACCGTTTCACTCGGTAGACATGACCTATAGCTGGTACCCAACTGATCTGATAACTGTCAACGCCAAGCTGCAAAATCTACTCGACGAAACAGTGACCATCGAGCGTGCGGGCGTCATTGTTTTTGAAGAGAAACCAGGAATGACCGCGACGCTAAGTTTCAATCTAACGTTCTAAATAGCACGACGTTGCTAGTACGATGTAGCGTAAAAGCGAAACGCATCGCGCACAACTTTCTAGTTGCCGCAAACTAGTTACCGCAAAACAAGTTCCCTTTGGCGCGTTATTCCTCAACAGATCGATGGAATAATGCGCCTTTTTGCAGAGGGGTAATGACGATGCGATGGCGAGCCGACTGCTGTCAGGGTTTAGATTTGTCCTGAGCTTTCTGAAAAGCCTGAGCAAAGGCGTTGTTCATTGGTGCCGCTGCAGGTTTGGAAGCTTTTTCTTGCCGAGGCTGTTTTGTATTGCGGCGTCCACCACCACGAGCGCCGCCGCCCGGGTTGGCTTGTTTACTGGCCTGACTTTCTTCGCTGGGGAGTTCGTCATCCAGACGCATGGTCAGGGCGACGCGCTTGCGATCAAGATCAATCTCCAACACTTTGACTTTAACGATTTCGCCTGCCTTGACGACATCGTGGGGGTCCTTCACGAATTTGTTAGCGAGGGCAGAGATATGCACTAAGCCGTCCTGGTGAACACCGATGTCGACGAAGGCGCCGAAGTTTGTCACGTTACTGATGGTGCCCTCGAGTATCATGCCGGGCTCCAAGTCTTTCAGTGTTTCAACGCCTTCTTGTAGCTGTGCTGCCTTGAACTCCGGGCGCGGGTCGCGTCCAGGTTTCTCCAGTTCAGTGATGATGTCTTTGACGGTGAATAGACCAAAGTGTTCGCTGATGAACTGTCGAGCATCCAAGTCTTTCAACGCCTTGCTGCCGATAAGGTCTTTAACCTGCTGGCCGGTTTTTTCCGCCATGTGTTCTACCAAGGAATAAGCCTCGGGATGTACTGACGAGGAATCAAGGGGGTTGCTGCCGTTATGAACACGCAGAAATCCTGCCGCCTGCTCAAAGGTTTTTTCCCCCAGCCTGGGCACTGATTTAAGTTGCTCACGACTGGTGAACTGGCCGTTGCTGTTACGGAATTCAACAATATTCTCAGCAATGCTCTGGCTCAGACCAGCAACCCGGCGTAGTAGTGCCGCCGATGCAGTGTTCACCTCAACGCCGACAGCATTAACACAATCTTCAACAACAGCGTCGAGGTGACGTGCCAGTTGTACCTGGCTAACATCGTGTTGGTATTGGCCGACACCGATTGATTTCGGGTCAATTTTCACCAATTCCGCGAGCGGATCTTGTAAGCGTCTGGCGATAGACACGGCGCCGCGAATCGTCACATCCAGATCAGGAAATTCTTTAGCGGCTAACGCTGAGGCGGAATAGATCGATGCGCCAGCTTCACTCACCATAATTTTCTGCAGTTTGAGTTCCGGATGACGCTTCATGAGATCGCCGCACAGCTTGTCAGTTTCGCGCGATGCTGTGCCATTGCCAACGGCCAACA
The DNA here is from genome assembly GCA_047630175.1 of Candidatus Azotimanducaceae bacterium. Taxonomy (GTDB): domain Bacteria; phylum Pseudomonadota; class Gammaproteobacteria; order Pseudomonadales; family Azotimanducaceae; genus UBA4582. Next base: position 23,499 of record JBLHVI010000035.1, on the reverse strand, counting down.
GTTCCACCTGATATTTGGCTGCCAACTTTGCCAGCGTCTGAATTGAATCGTCCCATTGGTTACGAGGAGCATGAGGATAGATTGCTACACTGTCCAGATATTGTCCGGTGTTGCTGATGATGGCAATTTTGACGCCAGTACGTAAGCCTGGGTCAAGGCCCATGGTGGCTTTTTGGCCAGCCGGTGCGGCTAATAATAGTTCTTTGATGTTGCGGGCAAAGACTTCAATGGCAGTATCTTCCGAACGACTCCGCAGCTCTGACATAAACTCCGTTTCGAGATGCATGTGCAGTTTAACGCGCCATGTAAAGCGCACGACCTCTGCCAACCAAGGGTCACCAGGGCGACCTTGATCCTGAATATCAAAATGCTGGGCGATCATGGTTATGCAGGGATGGCTGACGGTCTCGTCATGCTCGACATCGATTTTCAGTTGCAGGAAATTTTCCTTGCGGCCCCGGAACATGGCCAGTGCCCGATGCGAAGGTACCTTGCTGACTTTGTCTTTATGTTCAAAATAGTCCCGAAACTTTTCCGCCTCACGCTCCTTGCCTTCAATAATATTGGCGAAGAGGTCGGCTCGGTCACTGAGATAATCGCGCAAGGTGAGCAGCAGCGAGGCATCTTCGGCAAAGCGCTCCATCAAAATCTGGCGGGCGCCGTCGAGTACACCTTTGGTCTCCAGAAAAGCGTCTTTGAAGGCTTCGTCCGCGTTAATAAATGCGACAGCCTCGTTTGCCGGGGTCAGCATTGGATCGTTCAGCAGCTTGTCAGCCAAGGGTTCCAGCCCTGCCTCAATGGCAATCTGAGCCCGTGTACGACGCTTTTGCTTATAGGGTAGGTACAAGTCTTCAAGACGTGTCTTGGTGTCTGCTTGGTTTATCTGACTGCGCAGCGCCGGCGATAACTTACCTTGCTCGTCAATGCTGCTAATAATCGCCAGTCGTCGTTCTTCAAGCTCTCGCAAGTAACTTAGGCGCTCGGCAAGATTACGCATCTGGGTATCATCAAGTGCGCCCGTCACTTCTTTTCGGTAACGAGAAATAAAAGGAACGGTAGCACCCTCGTCGAGTAGACCAATAGCGGCAATGACTTGTTCGGGTCTAACCTTAAGTTCTTCGGCAATACGAACGGGTATATCAATCATGTTTATGACTTATCCTTCAAGCAGTTGGCTGGCCAAGTACTCTTCATAGGTGCCAAGGAAATCCACTAGCTTGTGGTCCTTGATCTCAATAATGCGGTTGGCGAGTGATGAGACAAATTCGCGGTCATGACTGACAAACACCAGAGTGCCTTCATAGTGATCCAGCGCTAAGTTCAGAGATTCAATGGCCTCCATATCTAGGTGGTTGGTGGGTTCGTCAAGTAGCAAGACGTTATGGTCCTGCATCATCATTTTGCCGAACAATAGGCGGTTCTTTTCGCCACCAGAGCAGACTTTGACCTGCTTACTAAAATCTTCCGTGGAAAACAACAGGCGACCCAGGGTGGCACGGACGATATGATCATCATGTTCGGGCTTGCGCCATTGGCTCATCCAGTCGAATAGGTTGAGGGTGCTGTCGAATTCTTTAGTGCTGTCTTGCGGGCAATAGCCTAGGGATACATTCTCAGCCCACTGCACTTTGCCATCACTGGGTGTTAGGTCTCCTATCAGGCAGCGTAGCAAGGTTGATTTACCAACACCATTTTCACCAATAATGGCCAGTCGCGTGCCAGCCTCTAACAACATATTGCCAGCTTTGAATAAGGTCTCGTTATCAAAGCCATGGGTGAGTTCTTCCAAAGTCAGGGCCAGACGATGTAGTTTCTTTTCTTGGCTAAACCGAATCCAAGGGCTCACGCGGCTGGAGGGCTTGATGGTCTCAAGCTCTATCTTGTCTATCTGACGAGCTCGTGAGGTGGCCTGTTTGGCCTTTGAGGCATTTGCTGAGAAACGACTCACAAACTGCTGTAGCTCGACGATTTGTGCTTTCTTTTTGGCATTTTGCGACTGCTGGCGCTCTCTTACCTGAGTGGAGGCAATCATGAAGTCGTCATAGTTACCCGGGTAAACCCGTAGCTCGCCAAAGTCGATGTCGGCCATATGGGTACACACCGCGTTAAGAAAATGACGGTCGTGAGAAATAATGACCATCGTGCTGTTGCGGGCATTGAGGATATCTTCAAGCCAATGAATAGTATGGATGTCGAGGTTGTTCGTGGGCTCGTCCAGCAACAGAATGTCTGGGTCGGAAAACAAGGCCTGAGCTAATAGCACACGCAGTTTCCAGCCGGGCGCCACTTCGCTCATTAAGCCAAAGTGTGCGTCGAGTTCAATGCCGGCACCAAGCAGTATCTCACCTGCTCGACTCTCAGCGGTATATCCGTCGAGTTCGGCAAATTCGCTTTCAAGGTCGGCGACTTTCATGCCGTCTGCTTCTGACATTTCTGGCAGGCTGTAGATGCGGTCACGCTCCTGCTTAACTTGCCACAGGGCTTTGTGTCCCATGATTACCGTATCAATCACCGTATGATGTTCGAACGCAAACTGATCCTGGCTGAGTTCACCCACCCGTTCATTGGGGTCGATGGAGACATTGCCCGAAGTCGGTGTCAAAGCGCCCGTTAGAATTTTCATGAACGTTGACTTACCGCAGCCGTTAGCGCCAATCAGGCCATAACGGTTGCCGTCGCCGAACTTCACTGAGATGTTTTCAAACAGCGGCTTAGAGCCAAACTGCATAGTGATATTAGCGCTAGTGATCAAGGGAGTATTCCTGCATTAAGTGTGGTCTTGCATTAAAAATGAATACGAAAGCGAGGTTGCGTCCTGTCGAGGCTGCGGACTATAGGGAGTTATAGTGAAAAAATCGAGTCTCGCAGCTATTCATTGCGTTACTTTGTCATTCGCCTGGGCTGCCGCCGCGGCTGTGGGTTGTAATGATATTGGACCATGCTGCATGAAGGCACTGATTGCCTCACTGACAGCCGCAGGTTCATGGATCGCCACATCATGACCGGCCCGTGAAAAGACATGCAAGCTGGCGTTGGGCAGGCGTAGGTAATCCTGCAAATTGGCTGGCAACAAGCCATCAACAGCACCCGCCAACATCAGTGTTGGTGTCTTCAGTTGGTGCAATCGGTGCGTAACATTCAAGGCTTGCATTGTCGCCCGTCCACCGATCAGGTGACCGTCGGAGACGCGTAGCAGATGATCTACCCGCGACTCAAACCAAGTATCGGTCTGAACATCAGCCCTGAACTGAGCGGCCAACATCTCGTTTTTGAAAAAATCTCGATCGCCTCGCGTTCGGGCCTGCATGCGCTGCTCCAGTGCGGTTGAATCAGCGGGTACGCTGGTGCCACCACTAGGAATTGGTGCCATCAGAATCAAGCGTTGCAAGCGTTCAGGATAGTCCAGACCGAGCAGAAAGCCCATGCCGCCACCCATGCTGTGTCCTGCATAAGTAAATCGCTCGAGCCCCAGGTGATCTGCCATGCCGATGACGTCTTTGGCGTACTGCTCAAGGGTATAACCGTCAACCGTGTCCTCGCTGTCACCGGTTCCCCGGCATTCCATCAGGATCACTCGATAGGTATCTTGTAGCCGTGTTGCCACGGGCAGCCAATTAACTCGTGAGGCCGTATAGCCGTGGTGCAGCAGCAAGACATCTGCACCGTTGGGTGGGCTGCCTGGTGTGTCATACCAGAGTCTCGCGCCATTAATTACCGCGTGGGGCATGAAACTTTACTCCTGTCCTGCGGGATCAAGGCGGCTTCAATGTGTAGGTATCCAGTCCATTGAAGCCACGTTGAGCCCGGGTTTAGACGTTCGCCGAGCGTGGGCTGCGGTTTCGTGATTGACCAGAGCGCTGATTGCCGGAGTTAGCTGGTGCACGGTTACCCGAGACGCTATTGCCTGAGATGGTGTTGCCCGAAGCATTGTTTCCTTGCGCACTATTACCCGAGGCGCTATTACCAGACGCATTATTACCAGACGCATTATTACCCGAGACGCTGTTGCCGCTGCGGTTGCCGTTACCATTGCCCGTTCGGCCGGGATTGCCACTGTTGCTGCGAGAGCTGTTACTACTGCGGGCTCCACTGCTGCTGTGGGCGGTGTTGCTACTTCGGCCGCCGCTGCTGCCGCGAGTGCTATTGCTATTGCTAGGGCTCAACCGACCACGACTATTGCTAGACCGGCCTCGGTGTTCTGGTTCCGGTGGCGGTGCTATGCCGCTTGCCTTGAATCCCTCTGGTACGATCCGAGGTAGCTTAGTGTTGAGTAGACGCTCAATATCACGCAACAGTTTTTCCTCGTCAGGGCTCACCAGTGAAACTGCTTCACCCTCGCGTCCAGCACGACCGGTACGGCCAATGCGGTGTACATAGTCCTCCGGAACGTTCGGAAGCTCGTAGTTCACAACATGGGGCAACTGGTCTATATCGAGTCCCCGTGCCGCAATATCCGTAGCGATCAATACTTTGACCGTACCGCCCTTGAATCCTGCGAGTGCTTTGGTGCGCGCGCCCTGACTCTTGTTGCCATGAATCGCGGCGGTGTTTAGGCCGTCTTGCTCAAGCTGCTGCGCTAATCGATTGGCGCCGTGTTTCGTGCGAGTAAAAACCAGCACTTGCTCCCAGTTGTTAGTTCGAATCAGCAAGCTCAAGAGTTCACGCTTGCGGATCTTATCAACCGGGTGAATTGTTTGTTTGATCTTGTCTGCTGTGGCGTTCTGCGTTGCCACCTCGACCATCTTTGGTGAGTTCAAAAGACCATTGGCTAGCCGCTTGATGTCTGCAGAAAATGTGGCAGAAAATAGCAGGTTTTGGCGTTTGCTTTTTTCTGGAAGCAGGGCCATGACCTTGCGAATATCATGAATGAAGCCCATGTCGAGCATTCTGTCGGCTTCGTCGAGCACCAAAATTTCAACCTTTGACAGGTCAACGTTACGCTGGCCGGCATGATCAAGTAAGCGACCTGGGGTAGCGATAAGAATATCGACACCTCGGCGCAACTGGCTAGTTTGAGGATTGATATTGACGCCACCGAAAACGACGGTAGAGGTCAATGGCAGGTGCTTGGCGTAGCTAGCGACATTTTCTGCTACTTGGGCAGCCAGTTCACGCGTCGGTGTCAGAATGAGGGCGCGTACGGGTCGACCATTGCGTGCTGGCTCTGCGTTTTGCGACAAGCGGTGCAGTAGGGGCAGGGTAAACGCGGCGGTCTTGCCTGTACCTGTCTGAGCGGCAGCCATAACATCTTCGCCAGCTAAAACAATAGGAATAGCCTTGGCCTGAATGGGGGTGGGTTCCGTGTAACCTTGCTCGCGCACAGCAAGTAATAATTCGGCCGACAGGCCGAGTGTTTCTAAGGACATCTGTGATGACTCCAGTATTGCCCTCCAGTCAGTTTTTTACTGCTGGAAGCCGGTCTGGGCGTGTGAGAATTCATTGAAGAATATGATAAAGGCTAACGTAATTGACGCTTTAATGACGATCAAGAGTGCCATGATAGGGATTTCATTGTCGAAGGACAGCTGCAAAAAAGACTGCAAGTCAAAAGATAATGGCGTCGCTGGTAGGCAATATCACGCTTAAAAGAGTGTTGTGATTACGCTAAATGTTACGGGTGCAAACCGGTCAACCACCCGAACGGCGCGTAGGATAGCACGTTTCGATGAAATACAACACATTGAGCGAGCTACTGATAGCGGGCGGCATGGGTAGTTAATGGCAGCGCACGTCTGCACAGGCTGTTTAGGTGGGTTTGTTTGCAGCTGCGCGAAACTCGCGGGGCTGCAGGATTGCCTTGCCGAAAACAATCCAGTAGCTTAACGCGGAGCTTGAAGCTTATTCGCGTCTTTGGACGCGATAGCAACAGCTACAATCGTTCGTCATTCGCCATCATTTGCAGGAAAAGACCGCAATGCCTTTGACCACTGAGATGATTGGCGCACAGGCGCCTGGCATTACCCATAATGTTGATGCACGTTGGATCATGGCCTACGCCGCTGCTATTAGGGACTTCAATCAAGCTTACATGCACACGACTGCTGCGGAAGCGGTGATGGCGCACCCCTTGTTCCCCGTTTGCCTAGAGTGGCCAGCAATTCTCGCCAGTCGCGAGCTAGCAGGTTTCGACGCCTGTAGTGCGGCCGAACGGTCTCGTGGAGTACATGCTGCGCATGATCTGCACATTTACCAACCCCTGGTAGCGGGTCAGGCCTACGAAACTCAAGCAACGATAACGGATTTACAGCAAATTAAGCCGGGTGCTGCGCAAACCTTGCGTTTGGATACTCGTGACCTTCAGGGCGTCCTCGTCTGCCGGACCTGGCAGTTGACCATTCAAAGAAACGTGTCGGTGGTTGATGCGGTGAATCGACAGCCTATCAAGCCCTTAACAACAGCTGATTTTGTGCCCCCGGCGTTGCCTAAGAAAACATCTGGCGATGAGGTTAACCGGCATTACGTGATGGCTGTTGAAGCAGGTGCCGCGCATATCTACACTGAGTGCGCACGCATCTGGAACCCAATTCATACTGACAAAGCATTCGCGTTGGCGGCAGGATTGCCAGATGTTATTTTGCATGGAACGGCGACCCTTGCCATGGCAGTAAGCCGCTTGGTTAACGAGTTGCTAGGGGGGCAGCCGGGTCGTGTCAATCGCATTGGTGGGCGATTTACGGGTATGGTCTTCATGCCGACCCTGCTGTCTTTGGACGTTGAATGGCAGTCAACGACTTGCATAGGCTTTTCTATCACAAACGAGCAGGGAAGCGTTATTTTCAGTCAAGGTTTCATCGGTTATGTTTGAACTGTGTCTAGACTATGTTGATAGCTCGCGCGGGTTTCTTTAAACGCAGCCGTGTGATTCTGTGTTTGTAAGGCATAATAGTCGTCGATTCCAGATTTATAATGTGACCCGCCATGTCAGATCGTTTTCAGAGCGCTATTGATCCGGGGCTCGACTTCGTCAGCCTGCCCCCCATTCTGCGCGTGCTATTGCTCACCGATGGTACCGTAACGCACAGTCTGGCTGCCTATTTTGGGGAAGAGATCCGCGTCCAATGCCTGCAGCAAGGTGAGTGTCGCCCCGGGGTTATTGCGCGCGAGGTAATGTTGCGAGGCGCCATAACCTCTACCGCTTATGCTCATGCATACTCGTTGATACAGCTGGAGTATCTCGATAGAGAGATTCGGGACCTGTTGGCTGAGGGGTGCGTCGGTATTGGTGAGTTACTCAGTGCTCGAAATCTGGAAACCTCGCGTCAGATTATGCGAGTAGCGCCCTGTCTGTATGGGCCTACGCGTCCTGATCCTTTCGTCTCCGATACAGATTCGAACCTGGCTTGCGCCCGAGTAGTCGTTGCTCGCGACTACATTATTCACAGCCAGGGGAGGCCGGTGATTGACGTCACCGAAGAATTTCCTGTTGAGGTTTATCGAGGTTAGGAGAAGTTGAGTCACTGCTTCAAAATCTATGAGCGCCGCTATATGATGCGGGCTAATGTAGAAATTAATCAAACCCTTTGCAGGAGCTACTCATGCCGCGGTCCACGTTATCCAATGCTAAGGCCAAGACCATGCCAACGCCCCTGCGGCTGAAAGGGGCGCCTGGCTCCCCTTACACGCGCAAAATGCTCGCATATCTTCGTTTTCGACATATACCTTATGAATTGCTCATTGGTGACCAGGCCGACCAGCAGGGTTTGCCGTCGCCCAAGGTTGGCCTCCTACCAACCTTCTACCTGCCTGACTCCAAGGGACAAATACAGGCCGTTGTTGACTCGACGCCCCTGATTAGGCGGTTTGAGTCTGCCTTTCAGGGACGTGAAACAATCCCTGCCAACCCGGCCCTGACATTTCTTAACTATCTGATTGAAGACTATGCCGATGAGTGGCTAACCAAGGCAATGTTTCACTATCGCTGGCATTATCAGTCCGATATCGACCAGGCGGCAGCCATATTGCCGCGCTGGCGCGGTCTGCAGATGAGCGATGAGGCGCTGCAGAAAACCTCTCAATATATCGCCGAGCGGCAGATTTCTCGGCTCTATGTGGTGGGCTCTAATGCGGTGACCGCGCCTGTGATCGAGGCGAGTTACCAGCGTTTTCTAGGTATCTTTGATCGACTGCTGCAGCGTCAGGCGTTTGTTTTGGGTGACCGCCCGTCGTCAGCGGATTTCGCGATCTATGCCCAATTAACGCAGCTGGCGCGTTTCGACCCGACACCCATGGCGATTTGTCTGCAGAAGGCGCCGCGGGTGTTTGCATGGACAGATGTGGTTGATGACCTCTCGGGTCAAACAGCAGAAGATGAGGGCTGGATGTCGGTGGGTGCGGTCAAAGAGACGTTGGGTGAGCTATTGACGGAAATCGGTCGGGTATATGCCCCGGCATTGCTGGCCAATGCCAAGGCGCTTGCGTCGGGTGAGAAGCAGATGAAAGCGACCATTGATGACAAGCCTTGGGAGCAGCCTACTTTCCCCTATCAGGGCCGCTGTCTGCAGTGGATCCGTGAGGAGTATCAATCCTTGGGGCCCCTGGATCAACAGCAGGTGGATCAGGTGTTGGCAGGCACCGGAGTCGAAGCATTGTTGTTGGTTAACTGATGGTTGTCTGCTAACTGAAGGATCCAGCTGATACCGTTCCCATGGGGCGGTGGATGTGCATAACGACCAATACCATAGAACTCAAGACCTTGTTAGCCGTTCTTGTTAGCCGCTAATGTAGGGTCGAACATCGAGACAGATAGATGCAAAAGCTCAATACATTAGCCAGCTTAACATTCCATGCGCGATCGGCTTATCGATGGGTGCTGGTTATGTTGATGACCGTGACCATGTTCTCCGCCACGGTTGGTGCAGAGACGGCGGGTAAAGCGCGCCTCTCGTCTCAGGCATCCATGAGCGATATCGATGCGACTGCCGGGACCGCAGAAAAAACGGCAACAGCGCTCGCTGAGATCATCAACTACCGCCAGTACAGTCCTGTCCATGCTAGTTCCGGGCAACCAGCGAGGGAGCAGTTTGAAATTCTCAAGGCGGCTGGCTTTGATCGGATCGTCTACATTGCTTTTTCGCACAACGGTCGTGCCATCTCAGATGAAGACAAGCTAGTTAAGGAGCTCGGTATGAGCTATCTGCATATCCCCGTTGATTTCGACAGTCCTCAGATAGACGAGTTTGAGACCTTTGCAACGTACCTTTTAGGTGCGCCTGATAAAAGGACGTTGTTACACTGCCAAGTCAATTATCGAGCCACGGCATTTAGTTTTCTCTACCGAGTGATTTACGATGAGGTAACTGTCGCCGATGCTAAGGCAGATATGAATACGGTCTGGCAGCCCGATGCGGTGTGGCGAGATTTTATTTTCATGGTGTTAGGCGAGCACGATATCTCGCCCGCCTGTGAAGGTTGTGACTGGACACCGCCGCCGCCAAAGACAAGCTAGTGAGCATTTTTCGGGCGTGCTCTTAAGGGTGGTTATGCTTTTTGCAACGGGCGAGTCTACTCGTTAGACGACATGCGCGGCGTATAGTCCCAAGCGGTTATCTTCTTAATATCAATGCGTATTGCATACTCTGAATCGATTCGTCCCAGCAGCCATTTTGCCAGCTTTGAGCGTGAATCAATCTGGTAACGATCCAGCATGGCCGCTAGCATGTCGGCCGACGGCTGGCGCAATAGTGTCGCCTCGCCCTGCCCTCGGATGCCACAATAAGGTGGCGCGTTGACGCCAATGTCAAACCCCACCTTACTATCAGCTTGAAGTCGCTTGACGATGTACGATGCGTCTTGGCTCACACACCACAGATAATCGTCGTGATAGCAAAACCACAAAGAACAGACCAATGGGAAACCATTGATGTCATGGCAAGCTAGGCGAATGGGAACAGTTGTCTCGGTTAAGAACGCACGTATCTCTTGCGCCTGCCACTGGCTGGATTTTGCGATGGGAAGTGTCTGCATAGATCTGATTCAACAAGCTTGTTGTGTTGGGTCTGCGATGCCCGGTATTTCGCAGAATTGATCGGTTTCGATCTTGATGCTGCTGGCGCTATTGTTATGCCCGCCGGCGCACCATGACGGCATGACCATCGAATAGATACCGCTGCCGCCCGCCATCAGAATTAGTATTTTGTCCGCAGAAGTAAAACTGTAGCGTTGTTTGTCCTCACCTTTGTGGTGCACAAACCCCGGCACAAGTCGGGCCATGGCAGCAACCGAGTTCTTACAGCACTCAAATAACTGTTGGGCAATTTGTTGACGGTCAAGGCCTGCTTGCGCCAGTATCTCGGCGTGCTCCGGGTTGAGCACGACTGTTGCTGAGCCGCGTCCCAATATGGCGTTATTGGTTGCCATGTTGGTCAGGCCTATGGCGAGTATCTCCAGCAGATGTTTGTGGTTGTCAGGATCGTCTGCATCGCCGCTAAAAATAACTGAATGTGGCGCCTCGGCGCCAATCACAGTTACAACACTGTCTTGTGCTTCAAAACCTAGGCTCACGTGCAGGGGCGTAAAAGGACTGTGCTCCTCATCCTCGGCTAGGCAATAAGTAAACTTGCCCGGATGGCCGAGTAATGCCATGTCAGATTCGCCCGGACGAGCACCACCGATGTTAATCATGGTCAAGCGTAGGGCACGACCAATGCTGGCGTTGGCACGGAATCCCGGACCTAGTGCACCAAAACCCGAGGCGATGGGGCCACAGTTATGCCGGGCTGGGCCGTTGACAATAATCAGAGGTGCTGTGCAATGGGTCGTGGCTTGCATCTCTGTCAGATCGAATGAGGGATCAATGACCGCTTTGACTGCAGCGATGACCACGGGCATATAGTCAGGCAGGCAACCTGCCATGACTGCCGCGATGGCAACTTTTTCGACAGTCGCGACGCCGCCAGCAGGGCCCATGGTGCCTAGCACCATGTCCGCGTCCAACATAGATGCCAACACCATACGTGAGACCCTAGCGTCGGTAGGTATGACCACAGGTAAGCCATCGGTGCAGCCCAGTCGATGTAGATCTTCGAGCGCCGCGCTCTCGTCAACGGCTTTTAGGAAAGTCATGCATTACTCCGCTTGTTTTTCAGGTACCGGCGCTGCCAGCTAGGGCTTCAAGAATCAATGGCACCGTCTGACGAGCAATTTCGCGCATATTGCTATTACCTGTGCCAGCCACCGGGTGAGGCAGCTTGACGCGCGGCAAATCAGGCATGCCCAGAGAGCGAGCGACGAAGTCACCTTGTGGCCAAAAGTCCTTTGTGACCAAAGCCACTGAGGGAATGCCCAATGTTGCTGCATTAATTCCGTCACGCACGGTGCCGGTAGTGCAGCTACCTCAATGGCCGTAAGCGGTTATTAACGCGTGGCACTCATTATTAATGCTGTCGAGCATCTCGTTGCTGGCAGTGATCGACGCATTACCTTTGTTATAGTGCGCCACCTTGATGCCGGGTTCGTCGGCTTGCAGGGCCTCGGCAATCAGGTGCAGAAAATTTTCTGAATCGGGGAAACCGTTGGCCAGCATGCCAACCGTCAGCTGATTGCTGCCCGCCAGATTGATGGCTAGCGTGTAAGGGGTTGCCTTTGTGCTAACGGCAGCCCGTGGATCAAGATACTCAATCATTCTAGACTCCAACAGTGATGAACAAGGGGGAGAGGTTAGCGGCAGTATACCTTTGAAATACCGATAAGTGATCAGTATTGTTATCGGTCGGAGGTAACTGCTCGTGGCAAGATTCTCGGGCACGTAGTTGAGCCATAGGCTTTGTGCTGCCCGCCATTGTGGGATAGTGTAAGTTGTCCTCGAGTTTCTTCGTCTTTTTTGCGTGATAAAAGGTAGCTATGGCCCGTACTCTTAAAACTCCGACTCTGTTCGACGCCTTGATCCCTGTGATATTCCTGATTTCTATGTTGGCCTTGTCGGTGTATCTGTACGGCGACAACTCGTCTTACGGAGCGAATCAAATTGCGTTGATTTTGTCGGCGGGTCTTGCCGCGTTAATCGGTGTCAAGAACGGCCATGGTTGGAAAACCATTGAGGCTGGCATTGTCAAAGGCATCTCCGCAGCCTTGGGCGCGATCTTGATCCTGCTTGCCGTCGGCTCGTTGATTGGTACCTGGATTTTGTCCGGTACCGTGCCCACCATGATTTACTATGGCCTACAAATCATGCATCCGTCGTTTTTCTACGTTGCAGCGTGTGCGATCTGCATTTTAGTGTCTATCAGTATCGGTAGTTCTTGGACCACAGCAGGTACCATCGGTGTGGCGCTTATTGGCATCTCTCAGGGTCTTGGTTTATCGCTGGAGATGACCGCCGGAGCGATTATCTCGGGTGCCTATTTCGGCGACAAAATGTCGCCTTTATCTGACACAACAAATCTGGCCCCAGCAGTCGCGGGGACTGAGCTGTTTACCCATATCCGCCATATGGTCTGGACTACGGTTCCGAGTATCAGTATCTCTTTGCTGCTGTTTTTGATTATTGGCTTAAGCCATGGTGGTAGTGACCAAGCCATCAATCTCGATGCCACCCTCGTAATTCTCGATGCGTACTTTGCGATCTCAGGATGGGCCCTGTTGCCCCTGATCATTGTCCTGGCGATGGCAGCGCGTGGCTTACCCGCGTTCCCGACGATCATGACCGGCGCTTTGGTGGGTGGTATATTTGCTGCGGTATTGCAGCCTGAGGCCATCGCCCGGTTTGTGGGTGAATCGGGTGGTGAGAGCGCCTGGATTGTGACCGTCAACGCGGTTTGGCAGGCGTTATTTAATGGCTTTGCAATCGATACTCCCAACGCAGCAGTCAATGAGCTGTTGAGTCGCGGCGGGATGAGCAGCATGCTTAATACCGTATGGCTTATTCTCTGTGCCCTGACCTTCGGCGCTGTGCTTGAGCACACAGGCTTACTTCAGCGCTTGGTCATTGCGGCACTGACAATGGTGACCAGTACTGGCTCATTAATAGTGACGGTGATTTGCACCTGTATCGGCATCAATATTGTCGCCGCAGACCAGTACATTGCGATCGTCCTCGCCGGTCGTATGTATAAGGCAGAGTTCAAGCGGCGTGATTTAGACCCCCGCAACCTATCGCGAACGCTAGAAGACTCGGCGACGATTACCTCGCCACTGATTCCTTGGAATACCTGCGGCGCCTACATGGCCGGTACATTGGGTGTTGCTACACTGGCCTATCTGCCGTTCTGCTTTTTCAATCTGATTAACCCAGTAGTTGCTGCCATTTATGGTATCTATAACATCAAGATTGAAATGCTACCGCCCGCCACGGAAGAAATTTAGAGCGCTGAGGTTTAAGTCTAGCGGGTATCAATGGCGTGGGGTGGTTGGGCGCGTCTGGCGCAATGAACCAGTTGTCGACAGCGCTCGTAAAAGGAATATGCAAGAGAATTCATTCGCCGCAATCATCGACACCGAAATAAGAGAGCCACTGCAGGCTCTCTGCGATTTGTTTGCGGAAGAAGCGGCGATGTCTGAATTTGCTTACTTCGCTAACCTGCTGTTTATGCTCAACGATCCAGAGGATGAAGTGCAGGTGCTAGCGACCGTTATCGAGCTGTCCAATTGTGCGTTTGTAGGTCTTTCCTATAGCGATGAGGCCCTCGCACAGATTGACAGTTTGCTGGCGCGTGCAATTGATGTTGCGCACACCATGAGCGCTCCCGCCCATTTGAATTAAACGAGATGTGAAGGCGTCAGCTCAAGCGTGTTAGCTGGCCTGAGCTAAGTGGTTTTTACTAATATCGTTTGCAGGCGTTGCAACGCGCCCTCCATGCTCTCCACAATAAACGGTTCAAATTTTTCGGGCTCAATACGGGTTTCCCAGACAAGGTGACAGCCACCTTCTGTGTCCGTGACTTGCATGCTAGCTTGGTGCAGTGTCAAGGGAATGGGGCTTTCGAAGCAGCTGTACTCGATCCGCCGCTGGTCGTGATCAAGCAGCAAAATCTCTTCTTTGAGGGCGCCGGCACCGGGCAGAGTGAAAGCCCGGACCTTGCCGTCGAAGACGCAGGATTCAATACCGGGTACCCAGTCGATCCGCTCGGGTTGACCTAAGATAGCCCATAACGCAGATGCTTCAGCGTCGAAAGATTTTTCCAGCCGTATGGACATGTCGGTCTCCTGATTTTAAATAGACAGCGTCTTAGTTGATCGCTGAAACGCGGCCACAATAGCAAGGGTGCAAGGTAAAGGTAAAGTTTCTGGAGAATAACTATGCCTTCAGTTATTTGCGTTGTTGGAGTAAGGCTTTCAGTTCTTTTGCAGCGGTGGCGGGTGTCGTCAAGCTGGTGAGCAGAAACGGGCCCACGCGTGTGACACCCACCCAAGCCGCGATAAATGCTCCCACCTGCATGATGGTAGTGGCAGCAAAGCCTGCAAGGCTGAGCCAAGCAAGAACAGGCTGGTCTGCGAGTACAAAGAAACCTACCAACAGTGCCACGGGCGTGCCGACACTACCCGCTAGGTGGAACATGACACGCCGCTCTGCGGGTAGGCTCAGGTAGGTTCCGTAGCGCTGCTTGAAGCGCGGCTCAAAATACCATAGATAGACGTAGCTGTAGCGGACGCCCAGAAGCAAGCCTGCCAGCACCTTCATCGATGGTTGCAGGCTCAGTGCTAGTGCGCCCACGGCAATAATGCGTAGCCATAAATCCGGATGGTTTAAGAAAACGACAACCAGTGTCAGCAACACCAGTTCGAACACGAACCCAATGCTGGCGGGTAGCTGCAGGAAGCCGTTACGTTTGTGCAGTTTGTTGCTGACACGATCTAGGTCGTCCTGCATTTGCTGACGTTCGTGCCTTGGTAACTGCTCGACGCGACGGACGAGCGCCTGCCATGGACCCTTGGTATAGGTATTTTCATCTAATGCCTGTTCGATCAAAACCAGTTGGTCCTGTTCCTTGAGCATTTCGGTAGAGATTGTTGCGGACATGGTAGGTCCTCGGATGACGTAGAAGTTTTACGGGCTGGCTTCGTGAACAGATTAACCCGTCGTTGTGGCGAGTGGGGAGAAAAAGGTATAACAAGGTTCAAAGAAGAACCGCGAGTCGACCTGAATCCCCAGGCGCTTGTCGATCTGGAGAATTTACTACATGCGTCGAGCCGCCATCGTTTCACCCTTGAGAACCCCCGTAGGCAAATTTTTGGGCGCCATGAAAGACATTTCCGCTGGCGACTTGGCAGCGACAATTATTAAAGCACTCGTCGCCCGGACGAATATTGACGTTGAGCGGATTGACGACGTGGTTTTTGCTCAGGGTTATGGCAACGGTGAGGCGCCGTGTATAGCGCGATGGGCAGCGCTGGCTGCTGGCTTGCCTCTGTCGGTGCCGGGATATCAACTGGACCGCCGCTGCGGCAGTGGTTTGCAGGCAGTTATTGATGCGGCGATGATGGTGCAGACCGGGGCTGCCGATGTGGTGCTGGCCGGAGGTGTTGAGAGCATGAGTAATGTCGAGTACTACAGTACCGATATGCGTAGTGGTGCCCGCGCTGGCGCTTCGGTCATGCATGACCGGTTAATTCGCGGACGGGTAATGTCGCAACCGGTGGAACGCTTCGGTGAAATCAGCGGCATGATTGAGACCGCGGAAAATTTGGCCCGTGATTATGATATCAGTCGCAAGGCTTGCGATGAGTACGCGTTGATGAGTCATCAGCGCGCTGCAGCCGCTTGGCAGGCTGGCAAATTTGATGATGAACTCGTGCCGGTGTCTATTCCTCAGCGCCGTGGCGAACCGCTGGTGTTCAATCGTGATGAAGGGTTTCGAGCAGACGCGACTATGGACAGTCTGGCTGCTCTTCGGCCTCTTGAGGGAGGCGTGGTTACGGCCGGTAATGCCAGCCAGCAAAACGATGCTGCCGCAGCTTGCCTCGTTGTCGCGGAAGACAAACTCGAAGAGCTAGGTCTTGAGCCTATGGGCTGGCTGGTGGGTTGGGCTGCGGCAGGCTGTGATCCTGCACGCATGGGTATAGGGCCCGTGCCTGCTGTCGAGCGCTTGTTCCAGCGGACGGGGCTGGGCTGGGATGACATTGATCTGGTGGAGCTCAATGAAGCGTTTGCGCCGCAGGTGTTGGCTGTACTCAAAGGTTGGGGCTGGGATGATAGAGATCGCTTGAACGTCAATGGTTCGGGTATCTCGCTGGGTCATCCCATAGGCGCAACGGGGGGCAGAATTCTTGCGAATTTATTGCGCGAGCTGCAGCGTCGCGATGCACGCTATGGTCTTGAGACGATGTGTATCGGTGGTGGTCAGGGACTAGCGGCTATCTTTGAGCGAGCGTGATATCAAAGCGCCTTCCCTGATTTCGGTTGGGTAGTAGCAGTTGGCCTTATGGTGAGTGAGAAAAATTCATCAATCGAGCGCTAGAATGGCAAGGTCAGCGGATACCGTGTCTTATGTTTGTGTATACTGCGCGAAGAAAATTTACCCAAGGCGTTTGTCATGTCTCGATATCCCCATAAAGATCTGCCGATAAAGAAATCGATGTATGAAGGTACAACTTTCAAAGAAAAGAAAGCGCCGCGGCTTGGCAGCCGGTACGCGCCTTTGCAGCTGATTGTCCAGACGCCAGATCGCAAGGCTGAGTTGGCGGCGATCTGCGCTGAGGGCGGATGGGCGTTTGCTATTAAGGTTGATGCCGAGCTCGACGAGGATATCCGAGATTTGGTGTTTTTACAGAGCAAGCAGCCCGCCGCGACGAGTACCCGACTGGCGGGTCGCAACGATCCGTGTCCGTGTGGTAGTCCTAAAAAATACAAGCAGTGTTGCGCCACTTAAGTCAATTAAGGCGTTCCCGTGACTGCTGTTTCCTCATCTAGCGCTGCATCCAGTGTCGTGTCTATCCCTCCATCGGTTGAAGTCGTTGTCCTAGGCGCTGGCGCGGCGGGTCTGATGTGTGCATTGACGGCGGCACGTCGTGGTCGTCAGGTTTTGGTGCTTGAAAAGGCCAATAAAATCGGCAAAAAAATTTTGATGTCCGGTGGTGGGCGTTGTAATTTCACTAACTACTATGTCGAGCCAGATAACTACATTTCGGCTAATCCACACTTTTCCAAAGCTTCTCTGCAGCGCTATTCCTCCTGGGATTTTATTGCCATGGTAGAGGCGCACGCAGTTGACTACGAAGAGCGCAAGCACGGCCAATTGTTCTGCAAAGGATCTGCGAAAGAGATTTTGCAGATGCTGCTCGATGAGTGCCAGCTAGCAGGTGTGCAAATAGTCACGCACAGTGAGCCGCTGAGTATTGCCGCCATAACCAGTGATTCAAAACCGTTAGATGTAGAAGCGCGCTTTCAACTACAGGTCGACCATGCTGGTGAGCCTGTGATTTTGCACTGTCAGTCGTTGGTGGTTGCTACGGGCGCTTTATCCATCCCTACCCTTGGCGGCAGTGGCTTTGGCTATGCGATAGCAGAGCAATTTGGTCTGCAGGTGACGTCGCGTCGGGCTGGACTGGTGCCGTTGATGTTCAGCGATACTACTTTGGCTATGTGCCAGCGTTTGTCTGGTCTGGCCTTGGACGTCGAGGTGAGCGTTAACGGGCGTACTTTCACTGAAAGTCTGCTGTTCACTCACCGGGGCATTAGCGGTCCGGCGATTTTGCAAATTTCAAATTATTGGTTTCCTGGCGACGGTCTGAAAGTTGATCTGTTGCCGGGCGAGGACGCTAGCAAATGGTTGCGTCAGGTTCGGCAGCAGCAGCCTACCAGTTTGCTGCGTACGCTGTTGTCACAGAAGCTGCCCCGCGCGTTAGTGCTGGAGCTGCAAGCGCTTTACTGGCCTGAGCTAGCTGAAATTGCTATTGCTGAAATGAGTGATCAGCATTTGGATCGTATCGCGGGCCACGTAAATTCTTGGCTGCTGAAACCATCGGCGACGGAGGGTTATCGGACTGCGGAGGTGACGCTTGGGGGTGTGGATACGGCGGCGGTGAGTTCTAAAACGATGGAGGCGCGTGACCAGCCGGGGTTGTACTTTATTGGAGAGGTGCTGGATGTTAGTGGTCACTTGGGTGGCTTTAATTTTCAGTGGGCATGGGCTTCGGGTTACAGCGCGGGGGTTGTTGTTTAGGGAGCGTTCGTAGTTCAATTTGGGTCTTCAAATGGGACTTGCCGCTCAGCTTTGGGGGCCTTCCCTGCGGGCTTCCCTCACTGCCTCATGAGCCTAAAAAGCCGGTTGTATTCGTCGCTCAGCGACTTACGCAAATGCGGGCCCCAAAGCTGAAAAGCCCGATTGCGGCAAGCCTTGCGAATTCTCAGTAGCGTGCGACATTTTTCTCAAAGGTTCGAGCGCCATTACTCACAGGTTTGCTGTCTTATCGATGACCGTCGCTATGCGTTACTCTATTCACATGATGGCGTGTTAAACTGATTGCTTATGTTGCGACTAAATGAAATCAAGCTCCCCCTTAATCATGCTGAGGCTGATCTGCCTCTGGCGATTCTTGCGCGATTAGAGATCCCCGCGATCGATCTGCTCGACTTTACAATTTTTAAGCGTAGCTATGATGCGCGTAAAAAATCCCAGATTCTTTTGATTTATCAACTAGACGTTAGCCTTCCTGCTGGCGTGGAAAAGGCGCTATTGGCCAGTAAGCTAAGCCACGTGCTGCCGACCCCCGATACTCACTATAAATTTGTTGCCCAGGCACCAGCTGACTTTCCCAGTCCAGAACAGCAACGGCCGCTTGTGATTGGGTTTGGGCCTTGTGGCTTGTTGGCTGCGTTGTTACTCGCTCAGATGGGTTGCAAACCTATTGTTTTGGAACGTGGTCAAAATGTTCGGCAGCGGACGAAGGACACGTGGGGGTTATGGCGTAAAGGTAAGCTTAATACCGAATCTAATGTTCAGTTTGGTGAGGGCGGAGCGGGGACTTTTTCTGACGGTAAGCTTTGGAGTCAGGTGCGTGATCGCCGTCATCTTGGGCGCAAGGTGCTGCAGGAATTTGTTGAGTCGGGTGCCCCAGCAGAGATTTTGATGGTGAGTAAGCCGCATATAGGCACCTTTAAACTTGTCAAGATGGTGGAAAGTATCCGCGCCAAGATTATCGCACTGGGGGGCGAGATTCGTTTTGATGAAAAGGTTGATACCATCCTGCGTGAGCCGAGTGCAAATGAGCATGCTGGTGAGAATGGTAGCGAGCAAGGCCAGATCACTGGTGTTGTGCTGGCGAGCGGTGAGGTTCTCCACAGCCGACATGTTGTGTTGGCAATCGGCCACAGCGCTCGCGACACTTTTGAGATGTTAGTCAAGCAGGGTGTATTTGTAGAACCCAAGCCGTTCTCTATTGGCTTTCGTATCGAGCACCCCCAGTCGGTGATCGACCAAGCTCGTTTTGGTGAGGCGGCGGGTAATCCTATATTGGGTGCGGCCGATTATAAATTGGTGCACCATGGCAAAGACGGGCGCAGCGTGTATAGCTTCTGCATGTGTCCGGGGGGCACTGTAGTGGCGGCGACTTCTGAGGCAGGTCGGGTTGTGACAAACGGTATGTCGCAATATTCGCGCAATGAGCGTAACGCTAATGCGGCCTTGGTGGTCGGTATTGAGCCAGACCGGGATTTCCCCGGTGATGTGCTGGCGGGGATTGATTTACAACGTCAACTGGAGTCCGTGGCTTACACGGTGGGCGGCGAAGATTACAGTGCACCGGCGCAGTTGGTTGGTGACTTTCTCGCGGGCAGACCATCGACGGCCTTGGGTAAGGTGACGCCGAGCTACAAACCGGGCGTTAAGTTAGTTGATCTGGCGACGGTGTTGCCGGCGTTTGCAATCTCGGCGATCCGCGAGGCGATTCCGGTTTTTGATAAGCAAATAAAAGGTTTTGCGATGTCCGACGCCGTGCTGACGGGTGTCGAAACACGGACTTCAGCGCCTATCTGCATTCGTCGAGGCGGGGACTGCCAGAGCATTAATACGCGGGGTCTTTACCCCGCTGGCGAAGGCGCCGGCTATGCTGGCGGTATTTTGTCAGCAGGTATCGATGGCATCAAAGTCGCTGAAGCCATCGCGGAGGATCTGTTTGGGCATAACAGCCCGCACTAAAAAGGGTCTTCAACCATGGGTCTCTAGCACGCCACTAGTCATAGATCGGATAAAACGTGTTGAATGCGGCGGCACAAAACTCACCCGGGTCGTTGAACCGGCGTTGACAATTGAGCGCACTGATAGCGTGCATCTCGACATCGTTCAGATCGAAATCATTGATGGCCAAGTTTTCTGCCATACGGCCTGGCTGAATACTTTTGGGAATAATGCTGGTGCCTCGCTGGGTGGCCCAGCGTAGTACCACTTGGGCGGGCGTTTTGCCGGTTCTTTTTGCGGCAGTCTGCACCACAGGTTGATCAATCACGCGCTCGTGGCTGCCAGCCATATCCATTTCCAAATACGACATGGCGCCGAGGGGTGAAAATGCGGTGACTTGCAGGCCATAACCTTTGGCCTGCTTGATCAGGCGTTCTTGAGTCAGGTAAGGGTGTGCTTCAATCTGTAACACCGCAGGTTTGATCCGGGCGTAGCGCATTAGATCATGCAGCAGGCCGCTGGCATAGTTGCAAACCCCTATCTGACTAACTAGGCCTTCATCGACGAGTGTCTCCATGGCTTGCCATGTCTCTTGCAGGGGCACGTTTGCGCCTAACATGGTGGGATTTTCGGCTTGCGGGTCGTGCACCCATTCAGGTGGGTAGCGGGTCTCAAAGGGCACGAAGGCCAGCGCAATAGGGAAATGTATGAGGTACAAATCCAGGTAATCCAGCCGCAGATCGTTGAGGCTCCTGGCCAGCGCTTGGCCCACATGCTCTGCGCCATGATATGTATTCCACAGCTTCGAAGTAATCCATAAGTCTCCGCGAGCGCAGAGTCCATCACTAATAGCCCGCTGAATCCCCTCGCCTACCTGTACCTCATTGCCATAGTCACAGGCACTATCGAGATGTCGATAACCTGCCTTGATTGCTGCATACACAGTGTCGGCACAATCGGCGGGGGCGATTTTCCAGAGACCAAAGCCAATCTCGGGCATGTTGGCCAGCGGTGTGTTTGTTTCAGTTGGCATGGGCAGGATTTCCTGTGGGATGACCTTCCTTGTTGAAAGATCTTGAATGTCGGAACGTTCTGGTCATCATGATACACAATGGTTGTTGGAATGTTCGCTGACATTTCGGGGTAGGTTAGTACGCCACCGAAAAACAGTTATGATGCGCCTCCATAAAACCCGCACAGGTCTCACCTTGTAGGCTGAAGTTGAAGTTGAAGTTGAAGTCGGGTGATCAGTGAGTGACATGTTATGACAAATTCAGCTTTTGCGGCCCTAGGTCTGGCCGACATGATCACCGCGGTGCTGACCGCACGTGGCTATGGGCAACCTACGCCAGTGCAACAGCAGGCGATCCCGGCAATTCTCGCCGGTCGCGATGTCCTGGCGGCCGCCCAGACGGGCACGGGTAAGACCGCCGGCTTTGTCTGTCCAATGTTGCAGCGCCTGCATGCTGGCGCGCCGGTAGCGCCTAATCAGGCCAGGGCCTTGATTCTCGTGCCAACGCGGGAGTTGGCATTGCAGGTTGCGATGAACGTCGAGGATTATGGTCAATTGACTGGCTTGCGATCGGTGGTGGTCTTCGGTGGTGTCAAGATTAATCCGCAGATGATGGCGCTGCGGCGTGGCGCCGATATCCTAGTCGCGACACCGGGTCGTTTGTTGGATCTGGTGGCCAATCATGCTGTCAGTTTTGAAAACTTGGAAGTACTGGTGCTAGATGAGGCCGATAGAATGCTCGACCTAGGGTTTAGTCAGGAAATCAGTGCGGTGCTGTCGTTGCTGCCGACCGGGCGCCAGAGCCTGATGTTCTCTGCAACGTTCTCAGAGTCGATTCGCCAATTAGCCAAGATGCTGGTAAAGAATCCCGTTGAAATCGTCATCAGCCCACGTGAGGTCACTGCCAAAACCGTCACGCAATGGCTCTGTCCGGTTGATAAGAAGCGTAAGCCCGCCCTGCTGGTACGGCTGATATTTGACTATCAATGGCAACAACTGCTGGTTTTTACGGCGACTAAGCGCGGTGCCGACCAACTGGTGCGGTTTCTGCATGAGCACAATGTTAGTGCAGCGGCGGTCCATGGCGATCGCAGTCAGCAGCAGCGGATGCAGGCGCTGGCCGATTTTAAGCAAGGGCGCTTTGCCGTGCTGGTCGCCACCGATGTTGCAGCCCGAGGTTTGGATATAGAACAGTTGCCCCAAGTAGTAAATTTTGATCTACCAAAAGTAGCCGAGAATTATATTCACCGTATCGGTCGTACGGGGCGTGCAGGTGCCAGTGGCGAAGCTGTTTCTCTGGTCAGCGCCGATGAAATTGAGAGTCTCAAGACCATTGAGCAGTTAATCCAACAGGTACTGCCACGGAAGGTAATTGACGATTTTGAACCCGATCATCAGTTACCGGCATCACCGGCAGTGTCGGGCCAAATAAAAAAGAAAAAACCTAAGAAGCCGAAGAAACCGGGCGCCGTGCTTAACGTTGGCAGGGAAGCGCAGTCTGCCAAGACAAGTGCCCGCCGGACACCTGCGGCTGCTGCTCGAGGTGCGCCGAGCGCGAAAAGAGAATCAGCGGTGGCATCACCTAAGGCTACGCGTTCAGGCAGCAAAACGATTGGCACAGTAGGGGGTAAAACACGGGGTAAAACACGGGGCAAGAAAGACAATGTGCCGGGTCGCTCGCGGAAGCCGTAAGTCTCGCCAGACACAAGTCAGACACGGCCCGGTACTGGGTATGTCCCCCAAAAGTTTTGACTGGGCATGCTACCAACTTGCCGATATGATCACCAGCATATGGCCCGCTGCTGGGACAAGCAGCATAGCGTTACAAACCGCTTGGTTCGGGAAAAAACGAGCAACTAAAAATAACTAATAAGCGCTTGAGGAAAAATAGCATGGCAGTGAAATACTACGATTGGACGGCACATCACGCTGATATGCGACCCGAGAAAGTCGCCATTATAGACCTTGATTATGACACGCATCTGACCTACCAACAGCTAGACGCTCGTGCCGCTGCACTGGCTGGCTGGCTGCAACATCAAGGTGTTAAGAAAGGTGATCGTGTGGCTTTGCTGATGGCCAACTGCCCTGAGTTTTTCGAAATACAGTTTGCCTGTTCAAAAGTTGGTGCGATCTGTTTGCCCATGAATTGGCGCCTCACGGCCAAAGAGTTAGCCTATATCCTCAGTGACTCGACGCCTTCGCTGCTGGTAGCTGACACTAGCTTTGAAACAATGGTCAACTTGTTAGCCGCGGAATGTGGTATTAAACATACGCTGAGTCTTAGTGGCGAAGATAAGCAAACCAGTTATGAGCAAGCGCTGGCTGAGCAACACGTTGCCGTTAATGTTGTTAGCGACCATGATGATGTTTCCATGATCATGTACACATCCGGCACTACCGGTCACCCTAAAGGCGCCCTGATAACGCACGGTATGA
>JBLHVI010000034.1:0-36654 GCA_047630175.1 Candidatus Azotimanducaceae bacterium | reverse complement strand
CTTTCGCGCCATTGGAATACAGCACGTCCCGGGGCCCTGGTATGTTAGAAATTACTACATTGAACGCCGGTAACATTGTGTTGGCGGCTTTGCTGGCTTCATACATATGACTTGCAGAACGTATTGCTGCGGGTAGGCAGGGTAGTGATATCTCTAAATCAAGGCCGCCTGCAAGATCAGCAGTGACCTGTTTGGCGACATTAGACGAATCTCGGATAGCCATCTGCCGAATGCGGGGGTCTGCAAACTCCGTGGCAAGATTGACCCGCATCAGCGTCACCTGGTTACCTTGGCGGGTGTCACCCGGCTGGCGCAGAGAGACTGGGCAGGCCGCAATGAGACCCGCCAGTGGTAAGGCACCCTGGCGCATCAGATAACGTCGAAAACCGCCGGCGACAATATTCATAAAGACGTCGTTGACTTTGCAGTTCAGCGTTTTACCCAAGGTTTTTACATCGGTTAGCGAGTACTCACCAGCCGCATAGGTTCTAGACTTAGCAATCGCGCGGTTGAAGTGTGTTCGCGGTGCAGCTTCTGCATAGGCACCAAACTTGAGTCCTGGGGTTGTCGCGCGCTTAGCCATCCGCAGCGCGGATTCAGCGCCATTAAGTGAGCGATTGGTCGCTTCCAGCTGAAACTTGATAAGGTTTTCAACGGATTGCAGCAGCATATCTTTCAGGCCGGCGTTAATGTCCTCGTCAAAGAAGTTGTCAGGCAATACTTCTGTCCGCGGTACCGGCGTTGTATCCATCATATTCATAATCGCGGTCTGGCCAGAAATGCCGTCCAGGCAGGCGTGGTGCACCTGATTGTAATAGGCAATAGTGCCATCCTGAAAACCGGTAATTACTTTGATCGCCCACATAGGTTTGCTGCGATCCATAGGTATGGCATGCAGTTGCGCCACTGCTCGCTCAAACTGGGCGAAGGTTCCGGGCTCTGGCAGATGTACCTGATGAATATGGTTGTCGATATTGAAGGCTGTATCTCGCACCCAGAACGGGTGGTCCAGCTGGCCGGGCACTTCGACTAATTTGCGTGTGAGATAAGGTATCTGGTGTAAGCGGGTCATCAGCTGCTGTTTGACTTCGCTGATGAAGGTTGTGATGTCGGTCCCTGCGGCGAGGCGAAGGCGCTGTACAGAAGCAATATGATTCAATACTGATTCGGTTTCTGTATAAAGAAAATTGGCATCTACAGCGCCTAGCTTCTCCATGATAGTCAGTCTCCCGTTATCCTGTTGTCTGCCGCATGCAATATGACAGTTGCAAAGCTTGTGCCAGCCGTGATGAATAGGCTCAAACAAGCGTAGACTGACCGCATGTAGACTTGATAAAGGTGGGATGAATTACCGATAGGCAACGACAGGTACTTAAAAAAGGTGCCAATATCGCGCCTTTTCGTAAACCCGCCTTACTTTAGTGCGTCGTTCGTGCTCAATTTGCAGGGCTTGATTCTGCCCCCTTTCTTGGACAAACTCTGGCGCCGCTCATTATCTAGCCGAGGCGGGTTGGTAGCAGGCATGCGAAGCAAGCCCGAGCCATAGGCGGATGTAGGTCAGAGGTGAAGCAGTGTACGAATCGATAGAACTGAGTCAGCACAACGCTCGCTCTCCATCACCGCTGAATGCTATCACCGAGGTTCCAAGAACACTCCTCGAAATGACCTCATTGTTAGTGAGTCTGCCGAGTCTGAGCCGTATGCCGCGAGGTGACAACCACGCAGTATTGGTATTGCCGGGGTTCCTGGCAGGCGATGGATCCACCTCAATGTTGCGCCAGTATCTGGCCTATTTGGGGTACAATGCACTACCGTGGGGACTGGGTCGCAACACCGGACGGCTTGATATCATGCAGAGGCAGCTGATGGTGCGCTTGACCGAGATTTTTGAGGCGCATGAGGGTGGTGTTAGTCTCATCGGCCAATCTTTGGGTGGTGTGTATGCGCGCGAGCTTAGTCGATTTTTGCCAACGCGCATTCGGCAGGTGATCACTTTGGGGAGTCCGTTTGGTGTACGCCATGCGGGTGCGGCCAATGGCTTGGTAAGGCGGTTATTTGAAAGCCAGACAGGGATGAGCGTGGCGCAAATGCGCGATGCAATCTCTACACAGGATCCTAGCCTAACCCCACCGGTGCCGGTGACAGCGATCTACAGCAAGGCCGACGGGATCGTCAACTGGCGCGTCTGTCGGGAAATACGAGAAGACCATCAGACCGAAAACATTGAGGTCAATGGCAGTCATTGTGGGATGGGGTTTAACGCCCAGATCTATCGCATTATTGCTGATCGATTGGCTCAACCAACAGGCAACTGGCAAAGATACCAAGCTTAGTTCAGAGGTGAGGTCAGAGGTTAGGTCAGAGGTCGGACTTCTGGCGGATATTTGTTTCTGGCGGTTGATTCGTAGAATAATGTAGGGTTTATAAATTTATGTGCAAGTCGCGCTCAACAGAGGTGAAGTAATGCGAGAGTTCAAGAAATATCCCAATCGCAGGCTCTATGACATTTCACAAAGCAAGTACGTCACGGTTGAAGATATTCGGCAGATTGTACTCAAAGGTGAGAGCATTGTGGTGAAGGATTCCAAGACGGAAAAAAACCTCACGCGCGCTGTGTTATTGCAGATTATCGCTGACCAAGAAGATGAGGGTCACGAACCTATTCTAACTAACCGGGTACTGGAGCAGTTGATTCGTTTCTACGGCGCGCCCATGCAAAGCGTGGTGGGACGATACATCGAGCAAAGCATCATGACGTTTCTTGAATACCAAGAGCAATACCGGCGGCGGGTTAAAGACATTACCGGTGGTGGTGATCCATTGTCCATGATGCGAAAAGCGCTGGAGCAAAATATGGAATTTTGGAAGGGTTTCGCGCCCAAGCCCCTTGATCGTGACCGTAAGGACTAACCTTAACCGCCGGTTATCGGTGTTCTGTCCGGTGCCTGAGTCCAAACCGTCAGCAGGGGCATGAGTTCCGCATAGCGATTGATCACCAGCGTCGCGTCCTGAAGGTCAGCGGCGTCTACGTAGGGGCTGTTGATGGCGATGACCTGCATGCCAGCGCCGATAGCGGCCTCAATGCCATTCAGTGAGTCTTCAAAAGCGATACATAGCGCGGGATCGACGTCCAGCGCCTGGGCGCACATCAAAAATATATCTGGGGCCGGCTTACCCTTAGCTAGACCGGGATGATCCCCGTTGATGATCTGCTGGAAGTGTTGGCGCCAAGATCTGTTACTGAGTTTGATGTCCATTAGATGTCGATGAGAACTGGTGGCTAAGCCAAGAGGTAGGTCAGTATGACCGACCTTGTTGATGAACTCGCCGGCATCAGGGATTTCTGGCGCGTCGGCAAACAGCGCAAGCAGGTGGACTTCTCGTTGTGTTAAGTACTCATCGACCGTCAGTGGTAGGTGGCCGTGGTCAATAGCAAGTTGCGCGCTGCGCCGTGAATCGCCGCCCATGCAACGTTTTTTTAAGGCCATGGTGTAGGTAGCGCCAAACGGGTCCATAACTTTTTGCGCGGCGGCGGTATACAACGGTTCGGTATCGAGAAGCGTCCCATCTAGGTCAAATATTAGCGCTGCTGGCCTTGCGAGCAGCATCATTTTGTCGATCATTTCTTGGTTCATAGGCGAGCTTTTATGCGAATACTTAGGCTAGGTTAAACAGGGTAATAGATTCCTCTGTTAAGCAACAGGCGTAAGTTTCCGCTGTTGGTTTTTTACAAACGTCAGCGTAAGGATGTTTAGGGTGAGAGGTTTTGGATAAATGGCTGAGCAATGGCTTCCATGATTTCGTGGGGGATCGAATCATCCTGTTGTATAGATTGTTCGACTGCGATGTCCGCCATACTCATGATATGGAATAAGTTAAGGGCGTTCATCTCGAAGCTTTTTCCCCGCTCGACAACAATGTGGGTTAGCAAGAACGCGATAGCGTCTGTCTTGGTAAGTCTCTGGGTGCGCGGCATGGATGCAATATACTCAGTAATAGTGTGCAAGGGTGATAACGGTGTGCATGGTGCCGCATAATAACCAATATGCTCGGATCACTCTGGGATTGTTTTGCTCGAATTTGTAAAACTCGCTAATATACTCGCCATTTTTAGCACACCCTATATCGTATAAGCGATGCCTCGGTACAATGCCGACAGCGCTTGGCCTAGACGCTCGACAAAAAGAATGGAACCGCATGATTGAGATAAATCACCTGGTAAAGCGCTTCGACGACCTTGTCGCTGTTAATGACGTCTCTTTTCGTCTGGCACCGGGGGAGGTATTGGGATTTTTAGGTCCCAATGGCGCTGGTAAGTCGACGACTATGAAGATCCTCACCGGATTTCTTAAGCCTACCGAAGGTTCTGTGTCGGTGTTTGGCTGCGATATCGAGCGCAATACTATTGCTGCCCAGCGACAGATGGGCTATCTGCCGGAAGGTGCTCCGTGCTATGACGAAATGACCCCTCGTAGTTTTCTCAAGTTTATCGCCGCGGCTCGTGGTCTTGCTGGCAGTGAGCAGCAGCGTCGACTTCGTGAGGTTGTTGAGATCATGTCACTGGGCGGCGTACTAGATCAGCGCATTGAAACGTTGTCAAAAGGCTTCAAACGGCGCGTGGGTTTAGCGCAAGCTATTATACACGACCCCCAGGTTTTGGTTCTTGATGAGCCCACTGATGGCCTCGACCCTAACCAAAAGCATCAGGTCCGGGAGATGATTCGCGGTCTGGCAAAAGACAAAATCGTCATCATCTCGACGCATATTTTAGAGGAGGTCACCGCGGTTTGCAGTCGCGCGATAATTATCGCCCAAGGTCGTATTGTCGCTGATTGTGAGCCGACAGCACTGGAGCAGCGCTCCAAGTATCACGGTGCGCTGACACTGACCCTTGATGAGACAACAATGGCAGCAGACCTGATAGGCGCGTTTGCCGGCTTAGAGGAGGTAGGCAAGGTTGAAGCTCATGCGACGGCTAATCGGCTGACGCTGTTCCCACGTGATGGATCCGCCTCTATTTTACTGTCAGTCAGTCAGTTAGTGCGTGAGCGAAATTTGGCCGTCACCAGTATTGTCCAAGAAAAGGGTCGGCTTGATGAAGTGTTCCGTGAAGTCACCAGTGAGGCAGGTCTATGAATGGTATTAGAGTCATTGCTGGGCGAGAACTGGCGAGCTACTTTGCGACACCGTTGGCTTACGTCTTCATCCTGATATTTCTGGTTTTATCGGGCGTGTTCACGTTTTACATGGGCAATTTCTATGAACGCGAGCAGGCTGACCTGGCGCCGTTTTTTAACTTCCATCCTTGGTTGTATTTATTTTTGGTGCCGGCAATTGCAATGCGTCTTTGGTCCGAGGAGCGCAAGTCTGGCTCAATTGAGCTACTGCTGACGTTGCCTATCACGCGGTTTGAGGCAGTCTTGGGAAAGTTTCTGGCGGCTTGGCTGTTTGCGGGCTTGGCCCTGTTGTTGACCTTCCCTCTCTGGCTGACAGTGAATTATCTCGGTGAGCCAGATAACGGTGTCATTGTCGCGAGTTATATTGGTAGCTGGCTGATGGCCGGCGGGTTCCTTGCTGTGGGTTCGTGTATGTCGGCCGTCAGCAAGAGTCAGGTGATCGCTTTTATTCTCACCGCCTCGGTCTGCTTGGTGTTTGTCCTCGCCGGCTTTCCTATGGTGCTCAATGTCTTTAAGGACTGGTTGCCACTGCTACTGGTGGATACTGTGGCGAGCCTCAGCTTTATGACGCATTTTGGCGCCATTACTAAAGGTGTTCTAGGCCTCAATGATTTACTTTATTTTCTTTCGGTGATCCTATTTTGGTTGCTGGCCACTACGGTGGTCGTTGAAATGAAACAGGCACGATAGGCATGCAAATGAGTCGAAACGTTTATTCTGGATTGGGCCTGGCATTGCTGGCCGTAGCGTTCCTGTTGTTCACGCTGGTGAATAATCTCTGGTTCAGTGGCGCGCGGTTGGACCTGACGGAAAACAAACTTTATACCTTGTCGGCGGGCAGTGAAGCGATTGTGGGGCGCATTGACGAGCCGCTTAACTTTTATTTTTTCTTCTCAGAAGAAGCCAGTCAGGATTTAACCACGCTGCGTGCCTACGCGAGTCGCGTGCGTGAATTACTGCAGGAATATGAGCGGCTCGGCGGGGGCAAAATTCGTCTGACCCTCGTTGACCCTGAGCCCTTCTCTGACGCCCAAGATCAAGCGGCGGCGTTTGGTCTGCAGGCAGTGCCGGTTAACAATGCCGGTGATGAGTTGTATTTTGGGCTGGCGGCGACCAATGCCCTTGACGACCAACGGGTGATTGGTTTTTTTCAGCCAGATAAAGAAGAGTTTCTGGAATACGAGATCAGCAAGTTGATTCAAAGTCTTCAGGTCATTGAGAAACCGCGTATTGGTTTGCTGTCTAGTTTGAAGATTCAGGGTGATATGGACATGACTACCTTTCAGTCGACCCCGGCATGGATTATCGCCGATCAGCTTGCTGAAGCCTTTGACGTCGAGTCGGTTGATCTTGCCGCTGAGTCCTTGCCCGACAAGCTCGATGTGCTGATGCTGGTGCATCCGCATAATTTGTCAGAGTCGTTATTGATGAGCATCGATAAGTTTGCACTTGCCGGCGGCCGCCTGCTGGTTTTTGTTGACCCCTTGGTTGAGACGCAAGTACCTCAGGCCAGCCCGATGATGCCAGCCGCGCCTGCGCAACTGCCCTCCGATTTTCCGTTGTTGTCCCACTGGGGAGTGGTATTGCTGGCGGATAAGGTGCTTGGTGATGCCCAGCAGGCGCTTTCAGTTGGCGGCCCCAACGGCCAGCCATTGCGCCACCTCGGTATTCTTGGGTTACAGCAGGAAAACTTCAACCTCGACGATGTGACCCTGGCGTCTCTGGAAACCTTGAACGTGAGTTCAGCGGGTATTTTGGAGCTAATAGCAGATCGCACCACAATCGTTGAGGTGTTGATTGCCTCCAGTGAGTTCGCGATGCCCATTGATCGTATTCGCTTTGAGACCCTGACCGACCCAGCGGACCTGCAGCTAGATTTTAAAGCCACTGGTACCCGTTATCCGCTGGCCGTGCGGATTACCGGCCCGGCGGTAACCGCCTATCCTAACAGCGACATCAGGGCCGTTAGCTTAGTGGCTGATGGCGCTCTTAATGAAGACAGTGGTGCGGTGAATGATGATGCAATCGGGAATCTCAACGTCATCGTTATTGCTGATACCGACCTTCTCTCAGATCGCTTATGGGTGCAGGTGCAGGACTTCTTTGGTCAAAGTATTGCCAGTCCTTGGGCGAACAACGGCGACTTTGTCATCAACGCTGTTGAGAACCTGGCCGGTAGTTCAGACTTGATCAGCATCCGTAGTCGCGGCCGTTTCACTCGTCCGTTTGATGTCGTGCAAGATTTGCGGCGGGAGGCGGAAGCTCGCTACTTGGCCAGTGCCGACGACTTACAGGCTCAACTGGCCGACACCGAACGTCAACTCAGCGAGTTAGAAGCAAGCCGAGGCCAACAAATCCAGCTGAGTTTGAGTCCTGAGCAAGAGACGGCCTTGCTGCAATTTCAGGCTGAAAAGCTGCGTATTCGTAAGGACTTGCGTGACGTGCGACATCAGCTAGATAAGGATATTGAGGCGCTCGGTACGACCTTGAAATTTATTAATATTGCTCTGTTGCCGCTGTTGTTGATTTTGCTGCTGATGGCGATACATTACGTGCGATTGCGTCGGGTTGAAGAATGAATAAGCGCACATTAAGCTTTTTATCCGCGGCTATTGTCGTGATGGCAATGATCGCTTATCTGGGCGTGCGGCCGAGCGTTGACGAGGTTGGTGCTGCTGGCCAGCGCGTATTCCCGGACCTCAAAACCAGTCTCGACGCAGTGACGAGTCTGCATCTGCAAGGACCAAATCAAGCAACACATCTGCTGCGTGTCAATGGCACTTGGCAGGTTCAGGAGCGCGATGGTTA
Organism: Candidatus Azotimanducaceae bacterium; assembly: GCA_047630175.1. GTDB lineage: Bacteria > Pseudomonadota > Gammaproteobacteria > Pseudomonadales > Azotimanducaceae > UBA4582. The sequence goes on along the minus strand of JBLHVI010000034.1, from coordinate 28,669 downwards.
TGGCGCTGACATGGCCAAGCTGGTGCCGCTGTTACGCGCCAGTGCTGAAATGGTATTTGTGGAAGCGAAAACGGCGAATCCAGAACGCTTAGCCCAATTAGGGTTGTCTGCGATTACGGTGTTAGGCAGTCAAGCCCTGCGTGTGACGCTTAAAGAATCCGCAGGTGGTAAAGCTTGGTCGATGCTTGTGGGCAAGCAGCCAGCCGAGCGGGATGGTCAATATGTTCGTCTGGCAGATGATCCGCAGGCGTGGCTCGTGGACAAGCCCCTGGCGCTGTCAGCAGACCCAGCGGCTTGGTTGGCTCCCTTGATTTTGAACATCGATGCGGAACATGTGACCGGAATTATGTTGGGCGCTGACGAGCCCGGCATGGTTGAGATAGACAGTGCTGCTGATCCAACCAAGCCCATCGACAATGCACGTGTGGTGAATCTGCCGCAAGGAAAGGCGTTGAAATATCCTGGCGTCGCTGACGAGATAACCCGGTCGCTGGTGAATTTGCGATTGCAGGATGTTCAACCCTTTGATGCACTAGATTGGGAATATGCCATCACTGCCCAGTTTGAGCTGGGCGAAAATCGCACCTTGTTGCTTCGCGGCGTTGAAAAAGACGGTGAATATTGGCTGGCGGTCACAGCCGGAGCCCTGCTCACTGACGCCGACCGACTGGCGTTTGGATTAAGTGATGATATCGATCGGTGGGCCTATCGGGTCGGTCAGTATCACTATGAGCAGCTGGCACGGACAATGATTGATTTTGTTGAAGAACCCGTTGCAGGAGCGTTTGTCGAGCCCAACAATGGCGAGGAGTTTTGAGGGTGAACGCTAACAATGAAATGACTTATAAGGATCTAGTGATTGAACGCATGGGGCACGTGACGCTGGTGCGTCTGAATCGCCCAGCGACATCGAATGCACTGAACACGGATCTGATGAGTGATTTGGAAAAAGTCAGTCGCGGATTCCTAGACGACGAGCAAACCCGAGTGGTTGTATTCACCGGTAATGGGAAGCACTTCAGTGCGGGTGCCGACTTGAAACAGTCTGCGTCGATTCCGCCACCGAGTCTTGTGATGCGACGTCGGCAGCATGGTCTTGGTGCGAGAATGATTAGAGCGATCAGCGAGATACCTCAGGTCACGATCGCTGCAGTCAATGGCGCAGCTTTGGGTGGCGGGGCTTGCATACCCACAGCTTGTGACTTTAGAGTCGGCGCTGATGATTGTTTCTGTGGTTATCCCGAAGTGAATCTCGGAATCAATCTTGCGTGGCACTCTTTGCCTCTGTGCGTGCGATTAATTGGTCCGGCGCGGGCCAAGCGTATGATCATGTTGGGTGCCTTCGAGGATGCTCGTACCCTGTTGGACTGGGGGTTTTTGGATGATGTTGTACCCGCAGCGCAATTGCTGGGTAAGGCTATTGCGCTTGCCGAGCAGTATGCGCAGCAGCCGCCTGTGGCGGTACAGATGATCAAGCAGAGTATCAATGCGGTCAGCGCGGCGATGGACGATGCGCTGATGCATATGGATGCTGATCAAAATATTCTAACGACGCTCACTGAAGATCGAACCGAAGGTCTTGCGGCATTCTTCGAACAAAGACCAGGCACCTTCAAGGGCGACTAACGGTCTTGCTTAATGGCGTGCTACATAACTAGCTATGCAGCGCAAGTCTGCCAGTTGGCGTTTGCTAGTCAATAAGCGACTGATATGCCAGAACGCGCATTTCGCGCCGAATCGGATAGGAAGAAGAAGGCATCAATTGGGTCATGAAAATGACCAGCATGTCTTCTTCCGGATCAACGAAAAAGTAAGTGCTGGCCAGACCGCCCCAGGCAAATTCTCCAGCAGATCCGAGTATTTGTGCCGTTGCAGGGTCGAGCATGACAGAAAATCCGAGGCCGAAGCCAATGCCATCGTAAGGGGTCTCGCTGAATACGGCCTGACCCATGCTGGTCAGATCACCGTTGTTAGGCATATGGTTGCTGCGCATTAACTCAACGGTCTTGCGTCCCAGAATACGTGTGCCGCCGAATTCGCCTTGATTCAATAACATGCTGGCAAATTTATAGTAGTCATGAATTGTCGAGACGAGACCACCGCCCCCAGACAGCAAGCCGGGCTGCTGTAAATAGTGACTAGACTCAGGTGAGTCTGCCAGCACCATATGATCGTCAGTTGTACGTTCATAGTTGGCAGCAAAGCGATGCACCTTGTCCTCAGGCACACTAAAACCCGTATCTTCCATCTCCAAGGGCTCGAAAATTTGCTCGCGCAGGAACTCGTCAAACGGCGTGTCAGAGATTTTCTCAACGAGGTGTCCGCAAACATCTGTGGCGACGCTGTAGCTCCAGCGGCTACCCGGTGTAAATAACAAGGGGATATCAGCGAGTTTGGCTACCATCTCTTCGAGGCTGGCAGACTGCTCAACACCCTGCTCGCGGTACATCGCATCAACGGCTGTGCTCTGCATAAAGCCGTAGGTTAGGCCCGAAGTATGCGTCAGTAAATCGCGAATGGTCATGGGGCGCAGAGGCGCGGTGTGATTGCCGTCAGCGCTGTAAACTTTAAGCCGCTCGAAAGCGGGTATAAAACGTGTAACGGGATCATCCAGCTGGAACCTGCCATCTTCGTAGAGCATCATTAATGCCGCACTAGTAATGGGTTTGGACATGGAATAGATACGAAAAATCGTATCGTCGCTCATGTCCTTATCGGCCTCGATATCCATCTTGCCCTGGCTAGTTGTATGGACGATATGACCCTGTCGAGCTACTAGCGTGACACTGCCGGGGATCTTGCCTGCATTGATGTAGTGCTGGGTCAGGTGGTCAATCTTGTAGAGTCTGGCGGCCGACAGGCCAACGTCTTCTGGAGTAATGCCCATGTAAGAATCCTTTCATCACTTAGATAAAGTATCGAATTGATAAAGCGACCGGCACCAGTTCCGGGCTTTTATTGCAAGGTAACGCTAGCATGATTACCGAAGCAATTGCTATTCGTGGATCTCCTTCTGCCTTCCGGCCCTATAGCGCGTTGGATAGTGGCGTTGGATGGTTCGTTTAGGTAAATCGTTTTGGTAGAATAAGTCTATGACAAAAAAATCCTATAACCGAGCTCTGGTGGCTTTCGGCTCAAATCTGGGTGACCGGGAGTTGACGTTGAGCCATTCGCTGGCGGCGTTAGAAAGTCTTAGTGAGGCGCCGCTGCGCTGTTCTTCATGGTGGGGTTCTGCGCCAGTATTGATGGCAGACGATGCCGGGGAATTTATCAACGGCGTTGTGGAAGTGCAGACATCACTGTCAGCTAAACAGTTGCTGGTAGCATTGCAGGCTATTGAGCAACAAGCAGGACGACCAAAATCTCACGCGGTTAATGCCAGCCGCGTGCTGGACCTTGATATTATTTGCTTCGGTGAGGCGATTATCGATACGCCGGAGTTGGTAATTCCTCACCCTCGCGCGTGTCAGCGGTTGTTCGTGTTGGTGCCCCTCGCCGAGTTGTGCCCAGACCTAGTTATGCCGGGTCAGCTCGAATCAATCGATACGCTAATCAGCCGTGCATCCGGTGACCCGATTACTCGGCTTCGAGCAGCGCCAATTCTGCCGCTTCGGCCTCTTCCCTAAGCACGCGCGCGGTCACTGGTGGGTTCAACGTCAGGTTTACTAGGTCCAGAATGGCGTCGCTCAAAGCGTCAGCCGTTTTTGGTCTGGATTTTTTTTGTAGCAGCTTGTCGACTTTCCCGAACCCGTCTTCGAGCTCGTCGACCCGGGCGTTGGAGTGCTTGAGTTGCGACTCGAGGGTCTTGATGCGGGCATTGATGTCGTTCATTTCCTGCGATGTCAGGGTAAATTTACGCTTGGCCATGGGACTATCCTTGTCGCTAAAAAGTACGTGTCAGTAAAGCGTAGTTGATATATGCAATAGCGCCAGTTTATTGGCGCTATTGATGTCGAAGTTGGTAATGACCATAACATTGGCCGAGGTCTAACGGGTGTTGGCGTTAACAGGAGATGTTATGCCCATGCTGGAACTGCGGTGCAAATTCTACGACAGCCAACGATTCGGTGGCTTACTCGGGTTTTTTAGGGGTATTCTTCGGACTGAAGGCGGAAGCAGGGAAGTGCGAAATATTGCCGGTCTTTGCCTCGCTAATTTTTCCTGATCCTTCTTTGGCCACCTCGTCGATGCGCACAATGGAATGCATGGGCACGTAGCTGCGCGACACACCTTCAAATTCAGCCTTGAGCTTCTCTTCACTGGGATCAACAACTAATTTCGATTTTTCACCGAAAACAAGCTCTTCAATCTCAATAAAACCGTACAGATCGCTTTGATAGATCTGCTTGGCATAGACTTGAAAGATTTCGCCCTGATTGTAAAAAATAATCTTGAAGATGGGTTCGTTCGACATCAGGTCTGGTTACTCTGTGAGATGTGTTCAGTGTTGGACCAAGTTGACCTAATGTCAACTGAGATCTGGTCATGAAAGATGGATGTGGCTAGTAATGGTCATCCCAATCCAGAATTCAAGGTCTGTGCGGCTAAAAGTGTGACGCAATGTGTCTGCTGTCGACAGGTAAAGTCGGCAAATACAGTCCGACGGAAAGCAAATTTAGAGGCAGTGTCTGCGATAAGTATGTCGAGTCGTCTGCAGATTGCGTCTGATGTGGGTGTCGGGAAAGCAAGATTCGGGTTCTTTCTGCGGGTCTGAGTGTCTATACTGACGATCCTTTATATTTAGGCGCTATTGGCGCCAGGGCCCGGAAAAATCTCGTGAGCAAGGTATTTATCAAGACCCACGGTTGTCAGATGAACGAGTATGACTCAGCCAGAATGCTGGATTTGCTAAAGCAAACTCATGGTTATGAAGTGACCAATAATGAGGCCGAGGCCGATCTTCTATTACTCAATACCTGTTCTATTCGTGAGAAGGCGCAAGAGAAGGTCTTTCACCAGTTAGGTCGCTGGCGCAAACTGAAGCAGGCTCGCCCAGATTTGATGATTGGTGTTGGTGGGTGCGTTGCCAGTCAAGAGGGTGAGGCTATCAGTCAGCGTGCGCCCTATGTCGACATGATCTTTGGGCCCCAGACGCTGCATCGGTTACCAGAACTTTTGGATGGCCGCGCTCGTTCAGGCTCGGCTGTGATTGATATCAGCTTTCCCGAAATTGAAAAATTCGACCGACTGCCTGACGCGTCAGTGGATGGCCCTACGGCCTTCGTCTCCATCATGGAAGGCTGCAGCAAGTATTGTTCTTTCTGCGTGGTGCCCTATACGCGGGGTGAGGAAGTCAGTCGTCCCTTGGCAGATGTCCTGCAAGAGATTATGGGATTGGCTGATAAAGGTGTCAGAGAGGTCAATTTGCTGGGTCAAAACGTCAATGCTTATCGCTGCGATATGGGTGATGGCACGCAGGCCGACTTGGCCTATTTGATCGTGCTCGTCGCCGAAATCGAGGGTATTGATCGCATTCGCTATACCACCTCACACCCAGTCGAGTTTTCTGAAAGTTTGATCGATGTTTATGCAGAGGTGCCAGAATTGGTGAGTCACCTGCATTTGCCGGTACAAAGTGGTTCTGACCGGATTCTTGCTAAAATGAAGCGAGGCCACACCATACTTGAATACAAATCAAAGATCCGGCGGCTAAAGAAACTGCGTCCTGACTTGAGCATGTCATCCGATTTTATTATCGGGTTCCCCGGTGAGACTGATGCTGATTTCCAGTTGACGATGAAGCTGATTGAGGAGATCGGTTTTGATCAGTCCTTCAGCTTTATTTACAGCGCCCGGCCCGGTACGCCAGCAGCAGATTTACCCGATGACACGCCTATGGAGGTCAAGAAAGCGCGTCTCAAACAGCTGCAGGATCGTATCAACCAGCAATCCATGCAAATCAGCCGAGGCATGGTTGGCAGTCATCAGCAAATACTGGTAACCGGTCAGTCGCGAAAAGATCCTGGGCAGATGCAAGGGCGTACAGAGAACAATCGGGTAGTCAATTTTCGCTCTGACGATCAAGGTTTAACGGGTCAGTTGCTTATGGTTGAAATCACCGAGGCTCTCCCCAACTCCTTGCGTGCGGTTGAAATCTAGCAGCGGCGCCCGAAGAACGCACAATACGTCGCCAGCTAGGCTCTGCGTGTTCATTATTGGTGCGCCCAGTGTCGCGGCGGTCGATCTGCGCGGGCATAGCGGGTCGCGCATCGAAACTTCCCTTTTCCTCCTGCCAAGGAGGGTATATTCTAGGAGACCAAGTCTATTACCAACGCCAATTTGAATATTCATACAGAGCCTTATCAGGTCAAGCTAGAACCGAACGACAGCCATCAGTTAGCCAATCTCTGCGGTCCTTTTGATGCGCACCTGCGTCAAATTGAAAAGCGTCTTGGCATTACTATAAACAATCGTGGGAATGATTTTCACCTGATCGGTGAGAAATCCATCGTCCGCTCGGCCGGTGAATTGCTACGGCAACTTTACGTGGACGTTAATAACGGCGTCCATCTAACGGCCGAAATGATACATTTATATCTGCAAGACTCGGGCGTCGACGCGTTGTTGGCTGAGGAAGCCGACGGCAATGACTTCATTATCACTACCCGTAAAAAGACGATAAAGCCCCGTGGCCAGAGCCAAATTGCCTATGTGCAGGCATTGCGAGCCCACGATATTAATTTCGGTGTGGGTCCGGCGGGAACAGGTAAAACATACCTTGCTGTGGCCTGTGCGGTAGAGGCGCTGGATCAAGAGTTGGTGCGGCGCATCCTGCTCGTGCGGCCAGCGGTCGAGGCGGGCGAAAAGCTGGGTTTTCTGCCCGGTGACTTAAGCCAGAAGATCGATCCTTATCTGCGACCGCTTTACGATGCGTTGTACGAGATGATTGGCTTTGAGCGAGTTGAGAAGCTTATTGAGAAAAATATTATCGAGGTGGCACCGCTAGCATACATGCGCGGCCGCACCTTGAACGAGTCCTTTATTATCCTCGATGAAGGCCAGAATACGACCACTGAACAGATGAAGATGTTCCTAACCCGGGTAGGTTTTGGATCCACGGTTGTAGTGACGGGGGATATCACCCAAGTTGATTTACCTCATCGCACCACCTCGGGTTTGCGTCACGTGCTGGATGTTTTGTCTGAGGTGAAGGGTTTGTCGTTCACGCATTTCAGCTCCCGTGATGTGGTTCGGCACCCACTGGTCCAACGTATCGTTGAGGCCTACGAAAAATTTGATGCAGCAGACGGCAAGTCCTGATGGTGACCGGCGAGCGGCTGAACCAAGGACCGACAATATCGTGTGATGTTGACGTTCGTTGGGAGGTCGAAGAGCCTAGCTGGGGGCCGTCCTTGTCTGATTTAACAGACTGGTCGGGTCGGGTTTTGGCGATTCAGGGTGACGCCTGTTTGGCGGATGAGACAGTCCCTGCCGGCGGTGTCGAGATATCTATGTTGTTTACGGATAGCCTGACGGTGCAGCAGCTTAATCGTGATTACCGTCAGCAGGACAAACCGACCAACGTACTATCATTTCCAGCACGAAGCCTCACCGAACAGCAACGACTATTGCTGGGTGATCTGGTGATCTGTCCTGATGTTTTGGTTGCTGAAGCGCAGTCTCAGGGCAAGCCGGTTGCCGTGCATTTGACTCATCTTGTGATTCATGGCGTATTGCACCTGCTTGGTCACGATCATGTTGAGGAAGATCAGGCAACGCTGATGGAATCTATTGAAATCAATTTGATGGCCAGTTTGGGCCATCAAAACCCCTATGCTAGTGAGCACTGGGGCAAGCAGCAGAGCAAGCAAGAGAGCACGCATGAGTGAGGAAGGATCGAGTAACGACAAGAGCTGGCTGGAGCGTCTGTCTAATGCGTTCACTGGCGAGCCATCCTCCCGTGATGAGCTGATAGTGCTGCTGCGTTCGGCGCATCAGCGTGATCTGCTCGATGCAGAGGTGCTGAGTATTATCGAAGGCGCCCTTGTCGTGTCTGATATGCAGGCACGAGAAATCATGATTCCCCGCTCCCAAGTTGCTGTTGTTGGTCTGGATATGAGTTTCGAAGAATTGCTGCCGGTGGTTATTGAATCGGGTCACTCGCGCTTCCCCGTTTTGGGTGAGGGTCCGGATGATGTGATCGGCATTTTGCTGGCCAAGGATTTACTACCTTTGGCGCTGGCGGATCGTCGGCAAAAATTTAATCTGCGCGATATCCTGCGACCTTGCACCGCGATCCCGGAGAGCAAACGCTTAAATGTGCTGTTGCAGGAGTTTAGGGCAACTCGGAATCACTTGGCGGTGGTTTATGATGAGTACGGTGGTGTATCTGGCATCGTCACCATTGAAGATGTGTTAGAGCAGATCGTTGGCGATATCGAAGACGAATTCGACTTTAATGACGACGACCTAATTAAACGGCATACCGACGGTAGTTTTACAATCAAGGCGCTTACGCCGATCGATGAGTTTAATGCTTATTTTTCTTCGGCATTTAGCGAGGGCGAGTTTGACACTATCGGTGGCATCGTTACCCAGTACTTTGGTCACCTGCCGAAGCGAGACGAGGCTGTTTCCATCGATGGCTATCGGTTTAAAGTCCTCAACGCAGATAATCGTCGCATCAAACTGCTGCAGCTCAAACCTCCCGAAGAATGACACTTAACGTAGCGCCTGAGCCCTTCACTGAGCTTGAGCCTGCGCTTAAGTCACTGAGCAGGACTGCGCTTGTTCGTCGCGGTTTAACCGCCCTGTTGGTGGGTGCTGCGTTTCCATTGGCTCTGGCGCCGATAGACTGGTGGGCCAGCGCGATTATCTCGATGGCAGCGTTGTCGTGGTTAGTACGTGACGTGCCTCTGCGCGCAGGGCTATGCCTATTTTATCTTTATGGTGTCGGCTTCTATGGCGTCGGTGTTTCTTGGGTTTTTGTTAGCATTCACGAACATGGTGGCGCGTCTATCCTGTTGGCTGCATTGCTGGTGTCATTGTTCGTACTTGCGCTGGCATTATTTTTCCTACTTCAGGGCTATGTCTATTTACGGTGTTTTCGATCTTTACCATTTGGCTTAAGCCTTGGTTTTGCGTCTGTCTGGGTGGCGCGGGAATGGCTGCTGACTTGGTTTTTGACAGGTTTTCCTTGGTTGTTTAGCGGTTATGGTTTTCTCGACAATCCAATGGCCGGGTATGGACCTGTACTTGGGGTGTTGGGCATCTCTTTTCTGGTGGCTTGGCAAGCAGCCCTATTGAGCGGCCTGTTAAGGCCAACGGGATCATCCATCGCGCGCGACAGGGTTGTCAGTATTGGAACTGTCTGCTTGCTGTGGCTGGGCGGCTGGGTTCTGCAGCAGCAGCCGTTTGTGGTTCCCGGACCTGATGTGCTGCGCGTTAGTGCTGTGCAGGGCAACATTGACCAGCACACAAAATGGTCTCGTGCGATGGTGCAACCTATCATGCAGACCTACACCGATCTGAGTGAGTCGGAGTGGCAGCGCGATTTAGTGGTCTGGCCTGAAGCGTCGGTGACTGTTTTCCGGGAATATGCCGACGAGTTCCTCGACCCCATCGCCGAGCGAGCGCTAGCCAATGGCTCTGCGCTACTGCTCGGTATCCCTGATCGTGACGAACAAGGCCGATTCCTTAATTCGGCACTCGTTGTGGGCACCGGCGAGGGCCGCTACGTCAAGCGACGTCTTGTGCCCTTCGGAGAATACGTGCCGTTAGAGCAGTGGTTGCGTGGTCTGATTAGGCTCTTTGATCTGCCCATGTCGCGCAATGTGTCGGGACCTGAGGAGCAGCTGCCACTGCGTGTTGGTGAGCATTTTATCGCTATGTCGATCTGTTACGAGGTCATTTACCCTGAACTTGTGCGGCGCTCGGTGGCAACGCCTGACCTGTTGGTCACTATAAGCAACGACACATGGTTCGGTGCGTCTCTGGGCCCCTGGCAGCACTTACAGATGGCACAAATGCGCGCCCTGGAAAATGGTCGTTATATGGTGCGAGCAACAAACAACGGCCTCACGGCTGTGATTGATGCGCAAGGTCATATCACTGGCCAGTTGCCTCAATTTGAAACGGGCGTGCTGCGTGCAGATGTGCCGGTCATGGTAGGTGTCACGCCCTATGCGCGTTGGGGGCTTTTGGGGTTGGCGATGTTAATGGGCTTTATGTGGATTAGCGTTAGCGTGCGTGTGATGACTCGTCGGTTAGGCTAGGTCAGCGTTGTTGATACGAGCGACGGGTAATGCCTCATGTATCCATGCGCGTGTTCAGGTAGAATTGGTGGTTTGCGAGCGTGGAATGCCACGCAGACCACGGTAATGCAAGGCGATAAGATGACAGAGACCACAGGCTACAACCCCCAGAAGGCAGAACGCGAAGTCCAACAGCGCTGGGCAGACGAGGGCACTTATACTGCTCGGGAGTTGCCTGGCGAGGAAAAATTCTACTGCCTGTCCATGTTCCCTTATCCCAGCGGTCAGCTTCATATGGGGCACGTGCGCAACTATACACTGGGTGATGTCATTGGCCGATTTGCCCGGTTACAGGGTAAAAATGTCATGCAGCCCATGGGCTGGGACGCCTTCGGATTGCCCGCTGAAAATGCCGCGATTAAGCACAATGAGTCGCCGATGAAATGGACGCGAGAAAACATCGAGTACATGAAGCAGCAGCTGCAAGCACTGGGGTTTGCCTATGACTGGAGTCGTGAGTTGGCGACGTGCGATCCTGAGTATTATCGATGGGAGCAGTGGTTCTTCAATCAGATGTTCCAGCGAGGTCTGGTTTACAAGAAAGCAGCGATGGTTAACTGGGACCCAGTTGATCAGACGGTACTTGCCAACGAACAAGTGGTTGATGGTCGTGGCTGGCGCTCTGGTGCGTTGGTTGAGCGGCGCGAGCTGGCTCAGTGGTTTTTGAAGATCACCGATTACGCCCAAGAGTTGCTCGATGATCTTGATACCCTCGATGGCTGGCCAGACAAAATCAAGACCATGCAGCGTAACTGGATCGGCCGTTCCGAGGGCGTGCAGGTCAGTTTCCCCTTGCCGGCAGATTCTGCCGGTGGCACTGCCCTGACGGTTTACACAACGCGCCCAGATACCTTGATGGGTGTTACCTATTTAGCCGTTGCGGCCCAGCATCCTCTGGCGCAAGCAGCTGCTATCGATAATCCCACATTGCAGGCGTTTTTGTTGGACTGCCAACAGGGCAAAATGGCTGAAGCGGATATGGCCAAACTCGAGAAGCGTGGTATGGCGACGGGCTTGTATGCCGCGCATCCTTTAAGCGGCGAGCAGGTGCCCATCTGGGTGGCGAATTTTGTCTTAATGGAATATGGCTCTGGCGCCGTGATGGCCGTGCCCGGTCATGATCAGCGTGACTGGGAGTTCGCGATCAAGTACGCGTTGCCCATTGTTCAGGTTATCGCCCCGGCCGCCGGCAGTGATGAGGTTTGTGACATCGAAGCCCAAGCCTATGTTTCAAAGCAGGGTGTGTGTATAAATTCCGGGGAGTTCGATGAGTTGGCATTTAGGCCGGCGTTTGAAGCCGTGGCGAATGCCTTGATAGCTCGCCAACTGGGTGAGCGGCAGGTAAATTTTCGCTTGCGTGATTGGGGTGTATCACGGCAACGCTACTGGGGCTGCCCTATCCCCATAATTAATTGCGAAGCCTGCGGTCCAGTACCTGTACCCGACAGCGAATTGCCCGTCGAATTGCCCGCAGATGTGGTGTTGGAGGGTGTTGGCTCGCCGCTGAAGAAGATGCCAGAGTGGTATGAGACAACCTGTCCAACATGTGGTGCCGCGGCGCAACGAGAGACCGACACGTTTGACACCTTTATGGAGTCTTCGTGGTATCACGCTCGTTTTGCGTCGAGTCAAAGCACGGAAGGAATGGTTGATGAACGCGCGAAATACTGGGGCCAAGTTGATCACTACGTGGGTGGTGAGGAGCATGCGATTCTGCACCTTCTGTATGCACGATTCTTTTACAAAGTCATGCGCGATGCGGGGCTGGTTGATGGCAACGAGCCGTTCAAAAAATTGCTGTCACTTGGTATGGTCTTAAAAGACGGAGCCAAGATGTCGAAGTCAGCAGGTGACGCTGGCGATCCTCAACATTTGATGAATCAGCACGGTGCTGACGCCGTGCGTATGGCGATGATGTTTGCAGCCCCTCCTGAGCAATCATTTGAATGGTCAGAGCGCGGCGTTGAGTCTGCAGCGCGGTGGTTACGAACACGTTTGTGGCATACCGTTGAAGAACATGTGGCTGGCGGCGGCGTGTCAGCCCTGGACAAAAGCGCGTTGACCGATGCCCAGAAAGATTTACGGCGAGTAGTGCATGAGACGATTAACAAGGCCGGGGATGACTACGGTCGACGCCTGACCTTTAATACCGTAATCGCAGCGGTTATGGCGCTGATGAATGATGTTAATCGTTTTGATGACGGCTCAAAGCAGGGGCGGGCTGTGGTGCATGAGGCCTTGCGCGCTGCAGTGTTGATTATGTCGCCCATCACGCCGCATATTTCTGAGCTGTTATGGCAAAAGCTGGCGCATGAATCTATCGATCAGGCGCGCTGGTTGGTGGTCGATGATGCCGCCTTGACGAAAACCAGCATTGAATTGGTAATACAGGTCAACGGCAAATTACGCAGCAAGTTTCAGACTGATGTGGATGCGCCTAAAGATCAGGTCGAGGCATTTGCTTTGAGGGACGACAATGTTGCCCGTTTTATTGACGGCAAAACCATTCGCAAGGTGATATACGTGCCCAATAAACTTATCAATTTTGTGGTTGGCTGATGAAAGTCGTTAGCGCCATGATACTAGTGGGTTTGCTACTGCTGATTTCCGGTTGTGGTTTTGCTTTGCGAGGCAGTGGCTCAACTGTCACTCAGCTTAAGTCCATTCAGCTAACGGCCACCAATCAATATGGTCCGTTAGTGAAGGCGGTGGAAAAGTCGCTGCAACTACGCGGTGTTGAGGTTAACTCAGATGAGGTCGGTGCATATCAATTAGATCTCGTTAGCGAGCGCTCTAGCCGTCGAGCGGTATCCACTACCAGTCAGATCAGTGTTGCTGAGTATGAACTGCAGCTCGATGTGGATTTTCAGTTGCAAGATGCTGCGGGCAACTGGGTTTTGCCCCTCACAACGGTGGTGACCGAGCGTACCTATAGCTTTGATCGCGGCAGCTTTATCGGCAACTCAGAGGAAGAAACACTACTGAGTGGGGAAATGCAGGCTGATCTTATTGACCGCATGATTAGCCGGGTGTTGGCCGCGATTCAAGATCACACTGAAAAGTCCGCTACACCTGAACGCGAGGCTTCGCAAACACCATGAAGGTCTATCCCGAGAAGCTAGCGGCGCGGCTTAAGCAGGGCATTAGCTCTGTCTATATTGTTAGTGGTGACGAGCCTTTGCTCGTGCAAGAAAATTGCGACCTTATTCGTACTGGTTTGCGTACGGCAGGCTTTAGTGAGCGCGAAGTGTTTCACGTTAATCCCGGCTTTGACTGGCAAGAAGTGTTGTTTAGCGCCAACAGCATGAGTTTGTTTGCCGAGCAGAGGCTGCTGGAAATCCGTTGTACAGCGAAGCCTGACAAGGTTGCGGTTGAAGCACTGAAAATCTATGCTGCGAACGTACCCGCAGACACTAGTCTGCTGCTGGTGCTGCCTAAAATCGATAAAAAACTCGAGGCAACAGCTTGGTTTAAGTCGCTTGATGCCGTAGGCGTGCATGTGGCGGTTTGGCCCGTTGCGGTCGATGATCTGCCGCGCTGGGTCGCGGCGCGGTTTCAGACAGCAGGCCTGCGCGCCAGCAACGACGCTGTACGCGCCATGGTCGATCGTATCGAGGGAAACTTGCTCGCTGCAGTGCAGGAAATTCAGCGCTTGCGCCTGATCGTTGAAGGTGACGTTATCGATCTCGAACATGTCCTCGATGGTGTTGGCGATAGCTCGCGCTACAATGTTTTCAACCTTATCGATGCAGCTGTGGGCCAAGACCCAAAACGTACCCTGAAGGTGATCGAGGGGCTGCGCATTGAAGGCATAGCCATGCCGCTAGTGGCTATCCTCTTAAGTCGCGAGCTACGGACCTTAATCAACATTGCTGGAGCGGTGGAAAAAGGTCAGAAAGTCGAAGCGGCCATGCAGAAGGTGTATGTTTTTCCGAATCGTCGAAGCTTGGTGACCCGCTGCGTGCAAGCGCAGGGCCGGCAACGCCTTGAGGCGGTGCAGCGCATGGTCGGCCGACTTGACAAGCTTAGCAAAGGTATTGGCAAGGGGAATGTCTGGGACCTGCTCACCAGCCTGATGCTGGCGCTGGCGGGTCAACCCGTCATTAAACGCCAGCCTGCGTGACGATTACCGTGGCTTCTCCGTTGCAAAACAAACAGTAGGCTAAATGGCGTAAAAATGAGCCATAGATTGCTTCCTGACGTAGTTCAGTGACGCTCTGCGGTAGTGCGAAACACGCGCGAGGCTTGAATTCCCTGAATTGGTATTTTGATGGGTTTAAAGATATCCTGTGCGTCCCGTTTGGTACGGGCTGAGGATCATTCACTAGCTATAGGCAATTGTAGTCATGACAGAAAAAGGTAATGCCCTCGCGGGCAATGGCATACCCGATACCCAAGTCGATGTTCGCGAGACCTTCGGCCTTGATATTGACCTTAAGGTGCCTGCATTTTCTCAGAGAAGCGAGCATGTTCCCGAGATAGATTCGAGCTATCTGTTTAACTTCGAGACTACTCTGGCTATTTTGGCCGGCTATGCGCATAACCGTCGAGTCATGGTTCAAGGCTATCACGGCACCGGTAAATCGACCCATATCGAACAAGTCGCCGCACGCCTTAACTGGCCTTGTATTCGTATCAACCTTGATAGCCATGTCAGTCGCATTGACCTAGTCGGTAAAGACGCCATTGTTTTGAAAGATGGTCAGCAAATCACAGAGTTTAAAGAGGGCCTGCTTCCTTGGGCACTTCAACGTGCTTGTGCGTTGGTGTTCGATGAGTATGACGCGGGTCGACCTGACGTGATGTTTGTTATTCAACGGGTGCTTGAGGTTGAAGGCAAACTCACATTGCTAGACCAGAGTAAGGTTATCAGCCCGCACTCGTCATTTCGTATGTTTGCGACTACCAATACTATCGGTTTGGGCGACCCCACCGGTCTTTACCACGGCACCCAACAGATTAACCAGGGCCAGATGGACCGCTGGAATATCGTCACGACACTGAACTACTTGTCTCATGAGAAAGAGACAGACATTGTTAGCGCGAAGTTGCCCGAGATTGATCGCAAGCGCATCGCTAACATGGTTTCAGTGGCTGAGTTGACACGGCAGGGATTTATTAACGGCGATATTTCTATCGTGATGTCGCCTCGAACCGTCATTATGTGGGCCGAGAACGCGCGCATCTTTAATGATTATGGTTTTGCTTTCCGTCTGACCTTTCTTAACAAGTGCGATGAGACAGAGCGTTCGATTGTTGCTGAATACTATCAGCGTTGCATGGGTGAAGAATTGCCTGAGTCTGCATCGCGCCTGGTGTTAGGTTAACAGTCTTGTTTTTAGGGCCCATATTAATTGTATATGTGAATAGTACAGGGCTAATCTCGCTCGATAAGTTGCAGTGCGCGAGCGCTGAGGCGATGGAGGACAAGGGTGTCTGAAGATACCATAGAGCTTTTCAAGGAGGCAGTGACCTCCACCATGCGGGCCATTTCCGGTGATGCGGAACTGATGGTTAGTTTTGGTCTCGGTAAACCTTACATTCAGGGGAGTCGTGCCCGCATCCCTCTGCCTGAAACGGACCTTGACGCTGAACAGCTGGCCATCTTGCGCGGCACTGCGGATCAATTTGCGCTGGACCTGCGGTTCCATGATGAGGCTTTACACCGCCGTAATCAGCCGGAAACTGGCGATGCGCAGGAAGTGTTCGACGCCGTTGAATCTGCTCGTGTGGCGGCTATTGGTTCTTACTTGATGCAGGGCGTACAAGATAACCTTGGCGCGCAGCTACAGGCGGATTGTGAATCCCATGGCTATGATCAGGCTGCCTCTCAGCAGGACGTACCCCTGGGCCAGGCAGTTGGCTGGCTGATTCGTGAAAAGATGATAGGTTCATTGCCACCTGCGGCTGCTAGCGGATTGGCACCTTGGCGCACCTTTATTGAAGATCATTTGGGTGACCAGCTGCAGCGTTTACCCGAGATCATGTACGACCAAGCTGAATTTTCCCGTCTCACACGGAAGCTGATTCACGACTTAGGCTTGAGCGGCGAATGGGGTGAAGACAGCGGCGAAGGTGAAGCTGAGGACCAGGCCGAAGAGCCAGAAGAAATAGAGTCGGAAGCCGGCGAAGACGCCTCTGAGCAGGAAATGTCTGGCGACGCTGACATGTCTGACGCCATTGAAGGCGACGTACCCGTTGATGTTGACGCCATGGACATGATGGAAGCAGAGGGCGATCAGGATGATGCAGGTGCTCCACCAGATGCGCCTGTCGAACCTAATTGGTTACGTCCCCGCGAGAGTGAGTACAAAGCCTATACGGAGGCCTTTGACGAAGTCGTTTTTGCAGACGAGCTATGTGATCCGTTAGAGCTGGATCGGCTTCGGGGTGTGCTCGACAAGCACTTGCAGAGTTCCCAGGTGATCATCAGTAAACTGGCGAACCGCTTACAGCGCAAGTTGATGGCGCAGCAGAATCGGACCTGGGAATTTGATCTTGAAGAAGGGATGCTCGATTCTTCACGCCTGACAAATATTATTATTGACCCTTTTCATCCGCTTGCCTTCAAACAAGAAAAAGAAATGAAGTTCCGCGACACTGTTGTGTCGTTACTAATTGATAGTTCTGGTTCGATGCGTGGTCGGTCAATTACCATCGCTGCAATGTGTGCAGATATTCTGGGTCGTACGCTTGAGCGTTGTACCGTTAAAGTTGAGATCCTCGGCTTTACCACGCGCGCCTGGCGCGGTGGTCAGTCAAGAGAGCAGTGGTTGCAGCAAGGTAAACCTTCGCAGCCGGGTCGCTTGAACGACTTACGGCACATTGTCTATAAGTCAGCAGATATGCCTTGGCGTCGCGCGCGGCGAAATCTTGGGCTGATGATGCGCGAGGAACTACTGAAAGAGAACATTGATGGTGAGGCACTATTGTGGGCCCACAACCGAATTGTTGGTCGACCAGAGGATCGTCGTATATTGATGGTAATCTCCGATGGTTTACCGGTTGATAACAGCACGTTGTTGGTGAACCCCAGTAACTACTTGGAGCAGCATCTTAAGTACGCGATCGACCGGATTGAAAATCATTCACCAGTCGAGTTGGTGGCCATTGGTATTGGTCATGATGTGACGCACCACTATCATCGCGCGGTGACCATTACCGATGCAGAGCAGCTCGGTGATGCGATGACGGAGCAACTTGTCGGTTTGTTTGACGAAGGCTTAAATCGAAAGAAGGTGCCAGCGAAGCCTGTTCAGGCTGGCTGAACATACTATGCCGCATCGTCAGCCTCTGCTCACCCTCATTGATAGTTATAGCCAGCAGCATCCGGATGAAGCGGCGACTACGGCGCGTATTCGTAATTTTGTGACAGAGCAGCGCCTGTGCTTTCAGCGTCAGTTAGCGATGGGACATATCACCGGTTCTGCTTGGCTGATTGACCAGTCACAACAACGGGTGCTGCTGACTCACCACCGCAAGTTGAATATCTGGGTACAGTTAGGCGGCCATGCTGACGGCGAGTCAGATGTGGCGCGGGTAGCCATGAACGAAGCTGAGGAAGAGTCGGGGCTACTAAACCTGCACCTAGTGTCGCCGAATATTTTTGATATTGATATTCATGCCATTCCTGCTCGAGGTGACGAAGTTGAACACTGGCACTATGACTGCCGATTTCTAGTGCAAGCCACCGGTGCTGAAGACTATGTGGTGAGTGACGAGTCGCATGATTTAGCATGGATTGAGCTTGCCAACGTAGCGAGCCTGTCGAGCGAGCCGTCACTGTTACGCATGGTAGCTAAAACCCGCATTTTTTTTCACGATTGAAGTCGACGCTTGCAGCCCTAGCCGTTGCGCAGAACTAATCAAATAAGTGACAACTTACTGTATGTTTGTCAGAGATCTGAGTTTGCTTGGGTGTCACGGTTTTGCAATGACTTAACATCTTGGGGCAACGGTCAGCAAATCGGCAACCCGGGCCTAAATTAATCGGCGAAGTAATCTCGCCAACAATGGGTACATGCGGGCGTGCGCGCTCGAGTTCCGGGTTGGGCTCAGGGTTAGCCTCAATAAGCAGCTGAGTGTAGGGGTGCTGCGGATTAAAGAACACCTCGTCCGCCGGGCCTGACTCAACTACTGACCCAAGATACATCACTGCCATGCGGTCTGACACATAACGCACCATCGACAGATCGTGCGCGATAAACAGCATTGTCAGGCCCAATTCATGTTTGAGTTCATCCAGCAGATTAACGACTTGTGCCTGTACTGAAACGTCCAGCGCTGAGATAGGCTCGTCACAAACCACAAAGCGTGGTTTGATAATCATGGCGCGGGCGATACCGATACGTTGCCGCTGACCGCCAGAGAATTCATGCGGATAACGTGACATGTGATCGGCATTGAGTCCGACTTTGTCCATCCACTGCGCGACTTGGTCCCTGATATCACTGCGCTTCATCTCGCCCTGAATCATTAGCCCTTCGCCAACAATATCGAGGACAGTCATACGCGGGTTAAGGGATGAATAGGGGTCCTGAAAAATCATCTGCAATTCTTTTGAATACTTAAGGTGATCTGCAGCGCTGAATTTTTTGGGTAGCAGCTGGCCATTGTAGGTCGCAGAGCCGCTGGTTCTTGGGTGTAGTCCAATCAGCGTCTTGCCGAAGGTCGATTTTCCAGATCCACTTTCGCCCACCAGACCGAGAATTTCGTTCTCCTCAATTTGTAGGCTAATCCCGTCTACCGCATGAAGGGTCTGGTTGCGGCCGACCTGGAAATGTTTTTTCAAGTCCTTGGTTTCAATCAGCATGAGTCACTCCCCCTTGGGTCAGCCGCTCTTGACGCGGTGCGCCGTCGTGCTGCAGCCAGCAGCGAGCATGATGCTCGGAGTCATCCGGCTGGGTTGTCTCAGCAGGGCTATTGTGTTCGCAAACAGCCATAGCATAGGGACAGCGGGCGAAATAGGCGCAGCCAGCGGGCGGATGAAACAAATCGGGAGGACTACCAAGTATGGGTGTGAGCTGCTTATCTCGATTGCCTTTGTTGGACGGCATTGCTTGTTTAAGACCCAGTGTATACGGATGAGCGCTGCGATAAAAAATATCATCAACACTGCCCGCCTCAACGATCTGTCCGGCATACATCACGGCGACCCTGTCTGCCATCCGTGCAACAACTGCGAGGTCGTGAGTGATGAGAATGATCGACATATTTTCTGTACGCTGCAGCTCACTCATCAACTCCAAAATCTGCGCTTGGATGGTGACATCTAGTGCTGTGGTGGGCTCGTCCGCTAGCAGGATTGCCGGGTTACAGGCTAGGCTTTGGGCAATCATGGCGCGCTGGAGCATCCCGCCGGAGAACTCGAAGGGATACTGTTTGGCACGCTTGGACGCCTCGGCAATCTTGGTTTTGTCGAGCAGTTCAATCGCCTGCTTCGATGCGTCTCGATGACTCATTCCACGGTGCACCATTAATGTCTCGGAGATCTGGTTGCCGATAGTCATGGTAGGGTTGAGTGAGGTCATGGGATCTTGGAAGATCATGCCTATCTCCACGCCTCTAAACTTATTGGTCTCCTTGGGCGATAGGCCGAGGATTTCTTTGCCATTAAGTTTCGCCGAGCCGCCGGTGATTTTGCCGGGTGGTATAGGAATTAGGCCCATGATGGCCTGTACAGTGACTGATTTGCCGCAGCCAGATTCGCCAACAATCGCGAGGGTTTCGCCGCGATTAACGTCAAAGCTGACACCACGAACGGCTTGTACGCTACCGCCATAGGTGGCGAATTCGACATGCAAGTCTTTAACCTCAAGAATTTTATCAACCATATCTGTCACCTAGACCGCATGCGTGAATCAAGCGCCTCGGTAAGACCGTCGCCGAGTAAGTTGAATGCCAACACGGTAATGCTGATAAGTGTCGCTGGAAATATCAACTCGTGCGGATGGCTGAGCATGGTCTTGACACCCTCGTTGCACATAGACCCCCAAGAAGGCGTGGGTGGTGCCACTCCCATACCAATAAATGACAGGAACGCCTCGGTAAAAATGGCAGCAGGCACGGCAAAGGTCAGTGTCACGAGAATGACCCCCATAGTATTGGGCAGTATATGGCGGATGATGAGGTAGCTGTCGGTGGCGCCGAGCAGGCGGGCAGCATCAATAAAGCCATTGTTACGAATCTTCAGTACTTGGCCGCGTACTAAACGCGCAGTCGATGGCCAGCCCAACAGCACAAGCGCCATGAGCATCGGTAGAACGCCGCTTTCCCCGGGACCGATACCGAAGCCAATTTTGAATAAAATCATAAACAATAGGAAAGGCAGGGCGACGACAAAATCGGCAAAGCGCATCATCATAGAATCTAGGGTGCCGCCGAAATAGCCAGCGAAGCCGCCGTAAATAATGCCGAAGAAGACAAACAAAAAAGGAGCACAGATACCAATGAACAACGACACCCGCGCACCCTGCATTAGTCGTGCAAGCATGTCTCTGCCTAAATAATCAGTCCCGAGGGGGTGAAATCGCAGAGATAAGGTGTCACCCACTTTGATCAAACTATCGGCTGTGATGATCTCGCGTTCGAGTGCCTCTTCGCGGGTAATGGCAATCGTTGGCGTGATTTTAATGCTGACGTACTTGTCTGACTCATCGAAACCGTCAGTGGGAACAATAGAGTAGAAGTAATCTCGAGCTTCGAGATTCAGACGGTCTTCATAGCTGATCTCATTGCCACCCATTGTCGTCGCTAGCGGCAGGCCTAGGTCATTGAGTCCTTCGGGTGCATGCTGATTACGATAGACGCTGTAACCGCCAGCCCCTTCGACGGGGTTCCAACGTAGGCGAATTTTTTGGGTCGTTGGATTGCCGATAGGCATCAGGCCGTCTGGTGCAGGGATAACATCGAGATAGGTGTCGGGTTCGCTGGGGAAGTCATCAAGAACAATAGGCCGCCAGCGTTGATAATTCTCGGCCAGAATTGCCGGTTTAGGCATTGAAGGCGCCTGAGATATTTGATTTAAGTCTTGCAGCGCCGGGTCGACCGTCCAAACAATGGGTCCGACCAAAGTGAACAGCGCTAGAGCGATAACGATATAAAGAGAGATGATCGCCCGGGTATTTTTTTTGAGTCGAATCCAGGCGTCCTGCCAATAAGACAGCGATGGACGAGAGAGCTGTTCAACACCTAAGTCATGTTTTACGGGTGTGAAGTCTGGAACGAAGTGCGCGGTCATCTACTGTAACCTCACGCGGGGGTCTATAAAACCGTAGGCAATATCAACAATAATCACCATCAGTACCAGAAAGGCGCCGTAGAAAACGGCTGTCCCCATGATGACTGTATAGTCTAGCTGTTGTACTGCTTGGACAAAGTAGCGTCCAAGCCCCGGGATAGCGAACACTAGCTCAACAACAAAGCCGCCGGTAGTGATCGCGGCAATCTGTGGCCCCAAAACCGTGATTACCGGCAGAATGGCATTGCGCAATTGGTGCTTAAAGAATATTCGGAGGGGTGAAAGGCCCTTGGCTTTGGCAGTCTTGATGTAGTCCTCATTAACGATCTCTAGCATAGACGAGCGCATCAGGCGGGTTAGTAGTGCCATGGTGCCTAAACCCAGCACCATGGACGGCATAAGCATATGGGAAAAGGTGCCCCAGCCCGCGACCGGAATGAGTGAAAATCCGAGGGCGCCGTTGAGGTTGACCAGTAATAATTGACCGAGGGCCGCGAACACAAAGCTCGGTACTGAAATACCTAAGATGACTAAAAACATGATAATAATATCGGGTAGTCGGTTGCGATAAATAGCCGTCAACGCGCCCCACAAAATACCCCCTGTCGTGGCAAAGACGATGGCTAAAATGCCTAGTGTCGCTGAAACGGGAAAATGGTCTCGAATGATGTCGTTGACCCGACGGTTTTGCTGGGTAAAGGAGATGCCAAAGTCACCGGTGGCCATATTCCCCAGAAAGATGAAGTACTGTTCTACCACGGGTTTGTCGAGGCCGTACTTACGCTCTAGGTTTTTGCGAATCTCGGCGCTGACGGCTTTATCATTCATCAGTGGGTCGCCCGGCACCTGATGCATGGCGATAAAAGTGGCGGTCGCAATAAACCAAACGGTGATAACGCCCGCTAAGAGGCGCCTCAGAGTGTAAGCTAACATGGGCGTTTATCTCTCACTAGTCGCTTAATTTCTATAAATTTTTTATTCAATGACGCGTGCATAAGTATAGTCTGGATCGTGACCAATCACGCGCCGCATGACACCGCGGACCTTGGGGTGCAATAAATAAATGATGCCTTGTTCATACTGGGGTAATACGACGGCATCGTCGAACGAAATTTGTTGCAGCTTGCCCATGGCATCCATGCGCACTGTGGTGTCAGCGCTACTCATGGCTTTTCGCACGAGGGCATCATATTTTGGATTGCTGTAGCGACCCCGATTATTGAGGTTCCAGGAAGCCGCCAAATCACCAAAAGTCATCACGTCGTCATAGTCAGGTCCCCAACCAGCGGCTACCATGTCAAAGTCGCCTGACGTCATTTTCGCTAAGCGCTGTTTAAACGTCTGAATATCAATCTTGAGGTCTAGGCCTAATTTCGCCTTCAGCATACCTTGCATATATTCCGCCTGTTTAGCGGCAGTAGGGCTATCGCCAACGAGTAATATCAGCGGTGGAAGCTCTGCCAGACCCAACTCTGTTTTGGCTTTTTCCAGATACTCTTTTGCCAGCACAAGGTCTAAAGGTGCTTCAGGTGCGGGATATTCCTGACGAAACTTGCCCGTCTTACCAGACAGCCAGACAGGAAAAACGCTTTTACCTGGCAGATTACCAGGTGTCGCCAGCACTTTGTTGACCATCTCGTCGGGATCGAACACGTGTTGTATAGCGCGCCGTAAGTTCAGGTTGCTGGTGACGCGTTCGGCCCGGTGATTGTATTCAATAAAATACACGCTACCTGTCGTGAATCGTCGAATTCGAAATTTCTGGGTCAGTGCGTCCTTATAGGTTTCTCCATCTAGCGCTGTTAAAACTACTTTGTTATCAATAAACAAATTGAGGCGGGCACGTGTATCAGCCGTGATGTAGTCAGCGTTAATAGCGTTCAGGGTAATGCTGTCTTTATCCCAGTATTGCTGATTTTTAGTCATGTGCAACGATGCGCTGTGAACCCAGTCATCAATGACAAAAGGGCCGTTGTACAACAGATCTTTGGCATCAGCGGCATAGCGTGCACCTTTGCTCTCGAAGAAGTCACGCCGCAATGGGAGATAGCTGACAAACGCGGTGAGCTTTTCAAAGTAGCCAGTAGGACGCTCAAACTGAATCTTCAACGTGTAATCGTCGACGGCCTGAACCCCCAACTCTGAGGCATCTAGCTCGCCTTTGTTGATGGCCTCGCCGTTCAGCAGTGGGTAGAGAATAAACGCGTATTCAGAAGCGGTTTCGGGCTTCAGGGCTGTTTGCCATGCAAACACGAAATCATGGGCAGTAACTGGCTCGCCATCGTTCCAGAGCGCGTCCTTACGTAACCAGAAAGTGGCTTCTTTGTCGTTGACTTCCCAGCGTTCGGCGACGCCAGGGATAACCTTACCGCGCCGGTCGTAACGGGTTAAGCCTTCCATGACATGACCCAAGATCATAATGCTCACCTGATCGGTGGACTTCACGCTACTAAGTTGTGGTGGCTCTTGCGGCAGAGCAATAGTGATGGTTTGTGTTTCAAAATCGGTAGCTGAGCTTGCCAATAAGTTGCTACTAACGAAGATCAGAACCATAAAGGCGAGGATGTGACGTGGAATCATTCTGACACTCAAGCAAAAAAGTATCGGCGGAGTGTAGCACGAGATGTGGTCTGGGGCAGTATGCGTGCAAGACAGCGCTGTTGGGTGATGCAACGCAGATTAGCGTGTCAATACACTGAGACCTTGCTGGCTTTCAAAGGCTAACCAGCAGTCTTTAGCAAGTTTGAGACAACACGCTCTAAATGGCTAAGAGAATTGCAAACCTCTGTCTGGTGACACGCGGGTGCATATTTTTTCATTTCTGCATCACCGACAGTCCAACTGGAACGTGGCTCTGGATTGAGCCAGACAACCCGCTTGGCCTTGTCAAACATCTCCCGCAAGATTTCTGATTTAGGATCGCCATAGTTGTTGCGTGCATCACCCAAAATAATAATCGTGGTCTTGTTGTCCACATCGTCCATGCAGTGGTTCTTGAAGTCCAGAAACATACGACCATAATCTGTTGAGCCATTGCCATAATCACGCATGGTCTTAGAGAGCGCGTCTTCAAGACTGCTTTGTTCAAATAGCTTCGTCACTTCCCCAAGGTCTGATGAAAATGCGAACGAACGTGCTTTAGGCAGAATGCTAGCAAGGCTGTAGAGGAACATCAGTAGGAATCGAGAATAGTTGCTAACTGAGCCACTCACATCACAAATGCACATTATCTTTGGTCGATCGACCTTTGTCGCTTTCCATCGCAGGTCGAAAAACATACCGTCGTATTGCATGTTATGGCGCAAGGTTTTGCGCACATCTAACTGGCCACGTTTATAGGTTTTACGCCGTTTCGAGTGAATGGCGATAAGCTTTTTCGCCATCTTCAGGACGATTGCCTGTACGTCCTTGAAGTTACGTCGCTCTAAGTTAGACAGTTTGACCTTTTTTAACAGTTCCTCGCGCAATTGTTTGCCGGTCTCGTCTGCATGCAGGAAGAACTGCCGCTCCACGTGATCTCGAACTTGTTCGCGGAGTAGTTCTCGAGCGCTCTTGAGCTTGCCAGCAAGCCGTTGTTCGGGCTTACCTGATTGTATTTGGAGTTCGCCTATCTCTTCCTGCAAGCCTTTGAGACCCATAGCGTCCATGATCTTGCGGGTATAGAGCCCTTTTTGAGTGAACACAACTATCTGGTTAACGTCGACCTTGCGGCCAGCCTCGGCGATCTGAATCATGATGTCGGAGCGCCGTCCTTCTAGCAGAAGTTTGCCGAGATCCGAT
The DNA here is from genome assembly GCA_047630175.1 of Candidatus Azotimanducaceae bacterium. Classification (GTDB taxonomy): domain Bacteria; phylum Pseudomonadota; class Gammaproteobacteria; order Pseudomonadales; family Azotimanducaceae; genus UBA4582. The sequence continues at coordinate 3,397 of JBLHVI010000034.1, read as the reverse complement.
GTGGGTGAAAGCGCATTGGTGTCATCCTCTGCCTCGCCACTGCCCTGACCACCTCCCTGACCACCACTTTTACCGGAGGCTTCACCGCTTTGCTCATCGGTGTCGAATTCGTCGTCATCGCCGTCCGTGGACATGTCATCATCGGCAATTTCTTCATCCTTGCCCGCGCGAAACTTGTCGATCGTGAAGAACCGATCGAAGCACTCATCGAACGCTTGTTTCTCATCAGTGGTTTTGGCCAGCACCATGGACAAAGAGTTCTTCAGAAAGCGTCTATCCTGCACGCCGACAAGATCCATGCAGTGCATGGCCTCTAGGGTTTCTGCAGGCGACACCTTTAGGTCTGCCGTGCGCAGTGCTTTGACGAAATCGACGAGTGTCGTGTCCACTGCGCTAGCTTCCTTTAAGGGCCTTGTTAGTCAGGCTTTGCACTTCAGCCTCGACAGTCTCGACATCTTCTTGGAACTTGAGGATGACATTCAATGTCTGTCGTATCAGGTCTGCATCCAGTGTCTCTGAGTGCAACAAGATAAGCGTTCTGGCCCAGTCAATGGTTTCGCTGATGGCAGGCACCTTTTTAAGGTCCATCTCGCGTAACTCTTGGATGAATGTGACGAGTTGATGGCGCAGGCTCTCTGAAACCTCGGGCACGCGGGCCGCAATAATCTGTTTTTCCAGTGCCGCGTCAGGGAATGGGATGTAAAGGTGTAGGCAGCGGCGTTTGAGGGCGTCGCTGATTTCTCGTGTATTGTTGCTGGTCAGGAAAACCAACGGCTTGCGGTCAGGATGGGCCTTAACCGTGCCAATCTCTGGAATCGACAATTGAAAGTCAGACAACATTTCGAGCAATAAGGACTCGAACTCATGGTCTGATTTGTCGACTTCGTCGATGAGCAACACGCAGCCTTCCGTGTTTTTCAGGGCTTTGAGCAGCGGTCGTGGCTCAAGGAAGTCTTCTGAGAAGAAAATGTCACCAAACTCATGTAGCTTTTCGACAGACTCTGTCAAGCCCTTGGCACCATCAAGGATCTCGCTGAGAGTTTCCTTCAGCACTTGGGTATACAGTAACTGCTTGCCGTACTTCCATTCGTAGATGGCTTTTGACTCATCCAGCCCTTCATAACATTGCAGACGAATGCATTCGATATCTAAAAGCTCGGCAGTGGTCTTTGCCAGTTCAGTCTTGCCCACGCCTGGGGGGCCTTCAATGAGGATGGGCTTGCCCAGATGGTAGGCGAGGAAGACAGCCGTAGCTATCTGCTGACTGCAAATATAGTTCAACTTTTCGAAGTTTTCTTGAATGACCGCAACGCTGGCCAGTTTGTCGATATTTTTCAGAGTCACGTGGTATCCCTTAATAAGTAAGGCGTGGGCGCCAAATAGCGCTGCTGATATCAGCCTGCAGATGAATTCTGGAAGCATTATGTGAATCTGAATTGCATTTGTACAGTGGCAGGCTGTCTATCACATTCTGCTATTGTCGCGGATAACGAGCGCTTATCTGTGTAGATTTATGGACGAAACGTGTGTGTCGTCATAAAACAATGGTTCCGTTTGAGGCCACTTGCTCCTTGCCGGGCATGGTTGTAGCAGCGTCGTGGGTAAGAGAGCGGTACCCTTATTGATGCCCGCAACCATCTAGGGTGCGCCCATTGGCTTGGCTTATACGCTTTGCCAATCGGCCGTTGGCGCGGCCGGCCAATAAAGAACATAGTGCTGCTGGAAGCTTATGAGAAGGCAGATGCCAGCCACAGATGCCTCTCAAAGAGGCATCAATTCAGGCTAATGATCAAATTGATCAGCAAATACATGGTTAGCATCTCGATGACCAATCTCATCGCTCCTAACCGCGATGATCACATCCCGTAGGGTCGCATCGGCAGGCAAATGCCAATAGTCGATTGCAATCTTCGGCGCTGGTACGTTTTCCAAGCGGCCACTATCCACCTCGGTTAGGTATTCGCTATAGCTGTAAACTGCCTCTTCTTCAAAGTAACCAACCAGTCGATGCGCTGTGCGGCCAGAGACAACATATAGAAACAAAAAACTCGTGAAGAAAATGCCTTGCGCCAGAAGGATTAGCATCCGTTCTAGAAAACTGGGTTGGGCAATCTCCACAAACGTAAACAAATGCATGCGTTCGTTCTCGGCCTCCTCCAGCAATGTGTGAATCGACTCTCGATCGTCTTCCATCCGTCGCAGCGAGCGCATGTGCCGCACCATTCCACCGACCATTCCCGGGACCGCGGCGACGGTTTCCAACACAACTGCGCGGTGGCCGTAGCGCTTCGCGAAAAAAAGATCCGCAAAAAAGCGTAGCAGCTTGGTCAAGTGATAGGCTATCCGGTCTGAAAACCCTGCGGGCACTCGGTGTTTGCTCAACGGGTCGTGGTTGGGTGCTGGTGAAAAATATTCCAATGCGTCGCTCATGCCAACGATCTCCAAAATAAAAATGTAAAGTCCCAAAGAAACGTGTTGTTGAATCAGGGACTAGCTATGGCGTTCCCAATAACGATGTTCATCGTCGAGTATGGCCACGATTTGCGTACTACTACGCGATGCTCTTAGCGCTTCAAGGCGTCTAACAAATTAATTGTCGACTTGCCCGCCATCTATAAGCGTTTGGCGTCATGTCGCCCATTCATTTAATGGCTAGTTGCATGCACTTCTGTCGAATCGAAGGTTCGATCCGTCGCGTGCGCTAGCCAGCGTCAATGCGTCGCTCACAACCGCTTGTCTGTGTAAGCGCTGGTCTTGCGACCGTTAGCTTTGCGCAAGCCAAAAGGCGGAAGTTGACTTTCGAAATGCTTTGCGTGGTAGTCATACGGCACTACCGTCATTGACGGATCACAAGTAAGGCGCAAGACCTAACTTTGTGTCACCGGCCCCTCAAATCTACGTCTATTGGCTATAGTCGCAATGTATTGCAGCGTTCGTCTGATTTTTTTTGCGATGAACCTAGTGTGGGGAACAGCGATCAAAAACTGCGTGTTGTTGACTGATAACAAACGTCATCCGAACGGGAAATATGGCAGTGACTGATCTGGTGGTGCTTTTTTGTGCTCGATGGTCAATTGCTGATTGATGCTGGTTTGATAGTGCAAAGAAGAGCGTGCCAAGCATTCATGGCGACGCTGGGAAATGCAGCAATATCCATTGCTAGGTTATCCACTGAACCCAAGAAGGGCGAATATTCCACAGGTTAGGTGACGCCAGGGTAGGTAATCTATATCTGCCACAGGATCATGGGTGTCCTGAACTTTTCTTCAGGATCATGGGTGTCCTGAACTTTACGCTTCCTGAACTTTGCTCTTCTGAACTTTGCTGGGTGTCTTAACGCATTACGTCATTAGCTTCCGGCTTTTTTTTCTGAAAGGGTACTTTCTACCGCATCGAT
>JBLHVI010000033.1:0-36715 GCA_047630175.1 Candidatus Azotimanducaceae bacterium | reverse complement strand
TAGCAGCTCGCTGCTAGGCTTTGTTGACGATCTCACCTGTCGCATTGACCTTCAGATGCGCGTGATTCACCTACGTTCTGAGTCGCGGGTAGGGTTCTATGATCTGGGTACTAATCGTCGACGTGTTCATGAACTTCGTCAGCGCTTAGGGGTCTTGATGGATAGCTTAGTAGCAGATGGCGCAAAGCTAGACAACATCTGACGGCGCAGCACCTGTTCGAATGCGAGAGGAATCGGGTATTTGTTAACTGTTGGCGAGTGCTAAAGCGTATTTTCCGGCTAGGGCGTCGATTCAACTGGGGACTACAGGTATTGTGCAGCGAGTGATTTAAGCTACCCTCAGCCAGTCAACGCCCCCTGCATAGGATGCAGCTGCTGACAGCTGTGATCGAGCTATCCAGGAAGGTATTGCTGTGCTTCGCTACGAGGTCTTTTCAAAGTATTGATAGACATAGTTGATGTTGGACTCAACGATTGTCTCTTGCACCAAAGTAAACTCTGGCGTAGGAAATTCGGGGAATATGACATCGCCCTCGACGTTAGTCTGGATTGTCGTGAGATGCACCGTATCGACTAACTGCAGCTCCAATGCTAGACGATATATTTCACCACCGCCTACAATAAAAACGGGGCGTGGATCTTCGTTAGTAAGTGTTAAGGCAGCTTCAAGTGAGCCGGCGCTTTGACAGTCCTGCGCTTGGTAAGTAAGGTCGCGGCTGACAATAATGGTGCTGCGTCCGGGGAGCGGTTTACCGATAGACTCGAAGGTTTTACGTCCCATGATCAGTATGCCGCCGAGGGTGATCTCCCGAAAAAGCTTCTGCTCACCCTTAACTCGCCAAGGTATATTCGGGCCGTTGCCGATGACATGGTTAAGTGCGCGTGCCGCGACCAAGCTGACAGTCATCTACATTTGCTCGACGGTTTCAATGCCGAGCAGGTCAAGTCCCTGCTGCAGCACTCTTGCGGTAAGGTCAGCCAGCATTAAGCGACTGTTACTGATTTCTGGCTCTGCTTTAAGAATTGGACAAGCCTCGTAGAACGACATAAATAGACCGGCAAGCTCAAACAAATAGTTGCACAAAATATTAGCCTGGTAATCTTCGGTGACCGCCTCCAGGGTTTCGCTGAACTGAAGTAACTTCAGTCCCAGCTGCATTTCCAGCGGCTCATTAATGGAGATGCTGCCGGTAAGTTTTAGCGGGTCGATAGCCGCCTTGCGAAATACACTGCGAATGCGCGTGTACGCATATTGCAGGTAGGGTGCTGTATTACCTTCGAATGACAGCATAGTGTCCCAGTCGAACACATAGTCTGTCAGGCGGTTTTTCGACAGCTCGGCGTACTTTATGGCACCAACACCCACGACCCGAGCGATAGCACGACGTTGCTCATCACCCAGCCCAGGATTTTTGCTGCTAACCAGATCATAAGCACGACTAACAGCTTCATCGATGACCTCGACCAGCTTGACGTCTGCACCATCACGGGTTTTGAAAGGTTTGCCATCTTCTTTGAGAATGACACCGAAAGGTAGGTGAAGAAAATTCTGCTTTTCATTAATGTAGCCGGCGACCTTGGCGACTGCAAAGAGTTGAGCAAGGTGCAACTTCTGGCGTGCATCAACAAAATATAAGGCGCGGTCGACGTTTAAGTCTTGTGTTCTATGGCGTACCGCCGCGATATCACTGGCTAAGTAGGGATAGCCTTGATCTGACTTTTGAACAATGGCGGGCAGAGGACTACCATCCTTGCCCTTGAATTGGTCAAGGAATACACATTTCGCGCCGTTCGATTCATGAAGAAGGCCCATGGCATTTAGTTCTGTCACGACCACAGGCAGGTCACTGTTGTAAGAGCTCTCGGCCATAATGTCTTCGCGGCGTAGGCTGATATTGAGTTTGTCGTAGACTGCCTGACAGTGATTGATGGACTCAGTAATAAACTGCTGCCATAAAGTAAGGCAGTGGCTGTCGCCAGACTGCAGGCGCACAACATACTCACGCGCCCGGCTGGCGAAATCAAGGTCGGACTTGAACAGCTTGCTGGCGGCCATGTAAAACTTTTCTAGGTCTTTTAACTCACTACCGAGTGTCTCGCCTTGGGCGTCTAGCTGATCCATATAAGCCAGTAGACTGCCAAACTGGGCTCCCCAGTCACCCACATGATTGGCGCGGATGACATGGTGACCCTGAAATTCCAGCACCCGCGCCGCGGCGTCGCCGATTGACGTGCTGCGTAGATGTCCGATGTGCATCTCTTTCGCTAGGTTCGGTGCCGAGTAGTCGATAACAATTTTCTCTGCAGATCGGCTCTCGATACCCAAGCGCGAATCTTTTCGCAGCTGCGATAAACCGTTGGCAATAAACTCTGCTGACAAATGTATATTGATAAAGCCTGGGCCGGCAACCTCCAGAGACTGGGCGGCTGGTAGGGCGATATGTTCGATAATTTCGCTGGCCAATGCCCGCGGATTCTGGCCGATTTTCTTGGCCGCACCCATCACACCATTAGCTTGATAGTGGCCAAACTCGAGACGCTGGGAATTTTTAATGACCGCAGGGCTGTCTCCAGCACCGGCTTTTAACAGGGCGGCGCGTACGGCGTGATCGATAAGTAATTTGAGATTCATGGGTGCTTATTCATAGGTGCGATTGACGGGGATGCATATCGGTATAGCAGAACCTGATCATACTATCGGTTTCGCTATCGCTGCGCCACAATATCGGTCTGCTGTCGCAGCCTGGCGATACTCGTATTGGGAATTAAAACCTCTGATTGGCTATAGTTAACCCCTTGATTAAGGTCTCTTGGTTTACAAACCGTCGTCGATGTGGGTGTCAAGCAGCGTGCGAATGCGGTCACAAAGCACATCCGTGCTGTAGGGTTTAGGGATGAAGGGCAGTCCTTGGTCGTAGACGAATTTGGTGTGTAAGCCCTGATATCCATAGCCGCTGGTGAATACCAGGCGTACGTTGGGATCGACTCGGCGCATTTCGAGCATAGTCTGTTGGCCTCCCATTCGAGGCATTACAACGTCCATGATAACAAGTGCAATCTCCGTATGGCTTGCAGCGAATATGCTGAGCGCCTCAGGGCCATCGCGGGCCTCGATGACGTTATAACCGACACCTCTTAGAATCAGGCGCGCCAAATCTCTAACAGGCTGACTGTCTTCGACCAATAGCAGGGTCTCCGTGCCGCCCATGATCTTGGCAGGTTGCGTCGCTGTCAGAGGGGTGACCCCGGCGTGGCTGGCCGGGAGGTAGACACAAAAGCGTGAGCCCTGCCCTGGTTCACTATCAACCTGAATGACGCCTCGGTGTTGTTTGACGATGTCATGCACGACTGACAGACCCAAGCCTGTTCCTAGTCCTTCAGGCTTGGTGGTAAAAAATGGCTCGAATAGGTGTGTGAGTTCGTCGCTGTTCATGCCGGCACCTGAGTCGGTAATGATCAACTGAATGTAGTTGCCAGCAGGCAATAATTGACAGGGCATGTCCAGTTCAGGCTCAATAATGACTCGTCGCGTTGTTATTTGCAGTTCCCCAACGTCAGAAATGGCATCTCGCGCATTGATGACAAGATTTAGGATGACCTGCTCTAACTGACCCGGGTCCGCCCGTATCCAGGCGGTTTCTGTCATGGTGTCGATATCGATATTAATGGAGGTCGGTAGCAAACGACGAATCAGAATCTCTAGGCTAGCAATGACCTGATGGAGATCAACAGTGCCGGTTTGCGCGTTTTGTGGACGGCTAAAGGCGAGTAACTTGTGGGTGAGTTCTGCTGCAAGTTTGCCGGCTAAACGGATCTCATTGAGATAGCCGCTGCGTTTTTTTTGGCCAACATTCTGCTTTAAGCACAGGTCTGTATAGCCATTGATAGCGACCAGTAAGTTATTAAAATCGTGGGCGACGCCGCTAGTGAGCTGACCTACCGCCTCCATTCGCTGCGCAGCCTGTAGCTGCTGTTGCAGTATTATTCGCTCCGTATTGCCGCGAGTTCGATGGGAAATATCTCGGATGATCACGGTGGTGAGCTGCAAGTCCTGTTGTCGCTGCCAATTCAGATGTATCTCGACAGGGATTTGGTGGCCATTTTGGTGGCAACCTTGAAGAGTTTGCCACGGGTGTTCGCTGCCATCCGGTTGCTTTTCCGACGCTTTGTGTTTGTCTATATCGGGTAACAGCAGTGTGAGCGTTTTGCCAACGAGAGCCTGTTTATCGTAGCCAAATATTTGCTGAGTCGCGTCATTGACGGTGTCGATTTCGAAAGCATGATTAATCTGAATGATAGCCTCTGGAGTATGTCTGACGACTGACTCGTAGTTAGCGGCAGCCTCCGCCACTTGGCTTTGTAGGTTGCGAACGTGCGACAGTGATCGAGCAACGATAACTAGACCGTGTTTAGCGTGGTGTTGATATTCAATTTCGGCGGGCAAGGTGTAGCCATCGCGATGCACGAATTCAACTTCAAGTAGTGTTGAGCCAATAGTCTTAACGTTGTGGGTGTCGAGCTGATGGATGAGGCGTTTGGCGCAGGTTGGTGCGAGAATTTGTGTTACGTTAAATGCCTGCAGTTGTTTGGGAGTGTAGCCTAACCAACGCTCAACAGAGGGCGTCGCGAACAGTATCTGTTGGGATGCATCCAACACGCAGACAGCCTCGGTCATGTGGCCAGTAATTGTCTCGTACTCGTGCTTGAGGATTCTCGATTTTTGCTGCGTTTTCTCAAGTTCTTGGCTTATATGGTATGTCCGCCGGTCACCGCTCAGGCGGGCGTCGGTCTGGATTGTCAAAGCGCAGAGAGTTTGCCGCTGCAAGCGTTGTGGTGCCAGCCAGCGCTGCAGGTGATACATTATCGGTGTAGTCCATCGCCAGCGTATGTCGAAGACCGCACCGTTCTGCATGGGCTGGAGTGTAACTGATGTCATTGGATTCTTTGTTGCCATCCTGCCGTGTGATGCTAATTTAGCAGGAGTTTGGGGCTCAAATTGGAGCAAGCTACAGAGCTGTCCGCAAAGCATTTGATGTAGATTCTGACAGGGTTGGAGGCCCTTATTCATGTGAATTTCGAGTGCCATATGGCGGTGGGACATAACCTTCAATTGCATGGTGCAAGGTAGAAATTGACTGAAAATTCCGTCCGCGCCGAAGACCAACTCGTAACTATCATGAATGCGAGACATAGACTGGGCCATGGCACGGAAGGGTTGAAAGTGGTGACTTTCCCAAGATTTTTCACCGACGGTCAACAATTCATGATTGCTTAAGTCGACGGTCAGCAACGTTGTTAAGCGCCTAAATTCTGCCCATTGTATAAAGGCGATGGTCGGCTGGAGCATCGCGAATGGTTTGCTTGCACCCTTATTAGGGTCGGCAAGTTCGGGTCGGTGCTTAAGTCGCCAGTGCAGTAGCCAGTCAAGATGGCTGCAGTTGACTGTATTGTCGGCTTGAAGCGCTGGTAGATGACTATCTCCAAGCATGCGCAACCGATCACGTATCTCATCCATGAGGTAACATAACCTTTTCCAAGGCGGTGGCTACCAATACTGGCTGGCGAAATGAAGTGGCGCAAGTGACGACGGTCAAGCAGTCAGTGTTTTGGTCGATTAGGCGTGCTGATCCAGCTGGTCAAGAAGGTTTTCTGCCAGTAGGCAGAGTTCGGGGTAGGCAGGTAATGCCTGTGCGCCTTTTTCATTCAGGCAATAAATGCCTCTTGATACACGGTTAAACCAGCCGTAGTGGTTGTCGCCAAGTATTTTTTGAGTCTTGTCGCCAGTACCGATAGTCCGTAGCACCCGTGTTTTGAGGGGGCCATGGCGGCGCAGGCAGCAGGCAATGAAAATCGTATTTTCCCGGTAAGCTGTCATTAATTGTTGTTGGCTGACACCACCCGTGTTGTAACTTGCTGAGCGGCCGTCGAGTTCTTGCTGAATGGCTTTGAGTTTTTTCGTGTTGCGCGTGTTGGGCTTTGACACGGACGCGCTGTGCTCTAGCCCACCAGGGGGGTCGAGTTCACGGATGACACGTGAGCCAAGCGGGCCGAAGGTGACAACCAACAAACCAATTTCTAGGCGGCGCAGAATGCTTACCGTACCCCGCCACTGGCGGCTGCGGCGGTTCGCGATCTCTGGAATTGCCACATAGATATTGGAAGTGATCGCTTGTCGGGTTGTCGCTTGTATTAGCAGGGTTAGGTTGATGCTCTTTTTTAACTCAACGATTAGCAGTTGTTCGTCTTTGCGGGCAACGAGATCACAGTCTTTGACCTCAGCTTGGACCTCAAAGCCGTGATCCTGCAGGTAGGCTTTGACCGGCGCGTAGAGGTCAGATTCACGCACTGTTGAATTCTCTTAGCATTTTAAGGCAATTGCGCGAGGAGTTTTGCATACAGGCCGCCGAAGCCACTATTGCTCATGATCACCAAATGCCAGTCACCGGGGGTGTTGACCGTCTGCAAGGCCTGAGTAACGATGCCGTCAATGTTGTCGATAATCTGGGTGTTCTGCTGTTGGAGATTGCCAGCCATGTCCCATCCGGTATTAGCGGGTTGAAACCAAATCACTTGATCGGCGTTAACAACGGAGGCCTTCAAGGTATGTTCGTGAGTACCCTTGCGCATCGTGTGTGAGCCGGGCTCTATGATAGCAAGAACCTTCGCCGCGCCTACCTTGTGGCGTAAACCTGCCAAGGTGCTGGTGATAGCCGTTGGGTGATGGGCAAAGTCCTCATAGACCGTCAGGGATGTGTAACGTTGTGCGATATTAGGCGGCGTGGGTTGTGCGGCCGACTCATAGATCACTTCCATGCGGCGCTTGACACCTTTGAACTCATTTAGCGCGGCGCAGGCGATAGCTGGAGTAACGCCGACATGTCTTGCCGCACCGATCGCCGCCAAGGCATTGTTCATATTGTGATTGCCGGTCATGGCCCAATCGACGATTGCGACCGGCGCCTTATCCAGGCTCACCTGGAAACGGCTTGCGTCGGCGGATAATAGTTCGCCTTGTAGGTCAGCGCTTAAGCCGGCGGTCTCGCTATTTGCCGCGGCATCGCCATAGCTTAACCTTGGGGTCCAGCAGCCCTGCTGAAACACGGCTTCAAGGTTGTCATCATCTGCGGGGTGAATAATCAAGCCGCTGGCCGGCAGGGTGCGGATTAGCAGATGAAACTGGTTCTGGATCGCAGCGAGATCGGGAAAGATGTCAGCGTGATCATATTCAAGATTGTTGAGGATTACGGTGCGAGGACGGTAGTGTAAAAATTTCGAGCGTCGATCAAAGTACGAGGTGTCATATTCGTCAGCTTCAATGACGAAGAACGGGGTTTCACCGAGACGCGCGGACTCTTTAAAGTTAGATGGTACGCCGCCCACTAGAAACCCGGGGGCCATGCCGGCGTATTCGAGAATCCAGGCGACCATGCTGGTGGTGGTTGTTTTGCCGTGTGTGCCTGCTACAGCGATGACCCAGCGGTCAGTGAGCAGGTAGCGGCCTAGCCACTCTGCACCGGATGTGTAAGGGATACCTTGGTCCAAAACATATTCGACGGCGGGATTGCCACGAGGCAAATTGGCGTTGCCGATCATAACCAAATCTACATCGGCAGGAATATTCTCCGCGATTAAGCCACTGCTGATCTCGATACCCGCTTGGCGTAGTTGATCACTCATGGGTGGATAGACATTGCTGTCGCAGCCACTGACCTGATGCCCCTGCTGTTTGGCCAGCAAGGCGATGCTGCCCATCAATGTGCCGCAGATGCCGAGAATATGAACGTGCAAATCAGAAGCTCCTTAATTGAGCGGCTTGGTTGGGCGGCCTATGGTCGCGGCTTATGCAAGTGGAGGCGTTGGAAATAGAGTCTGGGACGCGATGTTAGTTAACAACTCCAAGGTGAATGCAATCGCGACGCCCTGCAAAATACTAATATCCATCGCTCGATGAAAGATAAAGCCAACGATAGCCATCCACCAGAAGAAAATCACCCAGAAGGCAGATTCGGCGAGCATTTCGAATATCGGTACGTCAGATTTCATCAATAGCAGATTAACGACCATCAGAAACAACAAAATGATGGTGTTGGTACCAAACAACGATGTGAGGGTGGGGATAATGCGAGCTGCGCATTTTTTGAACCGCAAGATGCCATAAACCAGTACGACCTCGGTCACTACACCTATCAACAGGCTGCCCACCAGTGCACCGAGTGTCAGGCTCGGGCGTGTCACGTTGATTGAAATAAATGCAATGACAAGATAAATACCCAATGCCATCGAAACGACAGGTAGGCTGGCGGGGACCTTCTCGGGACCGACGCGAAGCAGGCACATCTGCCAGAAGTAAAAAGCGATTTTTAACATAAAAGGGATTATCCCCGATAATCGGTGCTGCTGACAATCGCTCATTCAACGAGGTGGGTTAGTGCTCGCTTTTATCGCGGCATTATAAAGTCGTTAGCGGTCTTCGGTCTAAGCCAATAATCGGGGTGTGGCAGGGCAAAAAGATGCTCCCCTTATGACCTTGGCGTAAGCAATCCGAGCCAGTTGCAAAGAAAACCAGCAACAAAATATTCCTGCCTAGCCGAGTGATTGCTCATGTGAAAGTTTCGCGTCGCCTATTCGCAGTTGAACGATGGGCGGCTCTTTGTGGTTTAGAAACCAACGGGGTTTTGCGCGACTTTCGTAGTTCTTAGCTACCACGACAGAGTTATCCTGCGCGCGCGTGTACTGCAATAGTGCCGACGCTGCGTTGGGTTGTGAGTATAAGCCTTGAGGCAGCTGTTTTGAGGAGGCGGATGGCTTAAAAAAGCTTGATATGCAACAGGAAGAGTGTCGATAGTCGTTTGAGCTCTCCTCACACGATAGGTTGTCCAGTCAGCAGGATGTCGGCTTTTGGGCAGGTCCTATTGGTACTAACAAGGGCAACACTATCGGCAAAGGAAGCAAAATCAGTGGATAAGACAATTAATGGTCAGCGAATGAGCCAGGCTGTGAAGTGTATCGCAGCCTGACCGCTAGCTAGCTCTCAATCGGGTAGGCCAAGTACACGTTTGCTGATGATATTCATTTGTACTTCATTGGTGCCACCATAAATAGTTACGGCGCGACCGCTGAGCCAGTTTTTAGTCGTTTCGAGTTCGTTATCGTCAAAACCTTCTCCCTGCCAGCCAATTCCTTGAGTGCCCATCAATTTAGACTTCAATTCTGAGCCGTTTCGAGCCAAATTAGAGCCGACGAGTTTGAAGATAGACGTTGCTGCGCCCGGCGTCTTAGAATTCTGCATTTCTTGGCCGACACGCTGGGCTGTCAGCTGAAAAGCACGTTCTAACATTGAATGATTCAGAATTTCCGTACGAACACCTTCGTCGGCCACTTTGCCGTCTGCCTTGCCTATATATTTGGTGGCTATTTCGACGTACTCGTTGCGTTTAACTTCTCCGGGTTTACGCTTCTTAGCGCCGCCCGACAAGCCACCAATGCCTGAACGTTCGAATTGGAGTAAGCGTTTGCCCACTGTCCAACCTTTGTTGAGTTCCCCCACTAGGTCTTCGCGTTTAGCGAGGGCATTGTCAAAGAAAGTCTCACAGAAGGGTGACGAACCGGAAATTAGAGAAATAGGTTTGATGGTGACCCCAGCTTGATGCATGTCGAGGAGTACAAAGCTGATGCCTTCGTGCTTTGACGCCTCGGGGTTGGTGCGGACGAGCGCGAACATCCAATCGGCGTATTGTGCCCCAGAAGTCCAAACCTTTTGGCCGTTCAGTACAAAATTGTCACCATCGACGACAGCTTTGGTTTGCAGTGCCGCCAAGTCGGAGCCTGCACCAGGCTCACTATAGCCTTGGCACCAGCTCACTTCGCCGCTCACAATTTTCGGCAGATGGCGTTGCTTTTGCTCTTCGGTGCCATACTCTAGCAGCGTCGGGCCAATCATGGCCAAACCCATGCCTGAAGTAGGTGCGACGGCCTTGATCCGCGACATCTCTTGAGCAAGAATCTGAGCCTCGGCAGGTGCTAAGCCCCCGCCACTATAGGCTTCTGGCCAAGTGGGTGCTGTCCAGCCACGGGCTGCCATGACCTTTAGCCATTGACGGGCGTCATCATTGTCGTAGATTTGGTGGGCGTCTTCCCAATGGAACGAGAGGTTTCGCATACTTTGTGGGCAGTTGGCTTCGAGCCAAGTTCGAGTCTCTGCTCGAAAGGTATCCAGATTTGACATGATGTGCTCCTTAAAATCGTCTGCCGCGCAGTAGGCCACAAATAGATCAAGGTGAGAATGACTATTTGTCCGGCTAATGAGGGCCAATTTTTGTTTTTGCGCTATACGGTATGTAATTAACCTAAACGAAGTACGCGTCTGTCTTGCGTTCGGATCTCCGCATCTAAGTGGATCAAGAGTCTTGGGGATGTGTCACACCTTCAGGGGTTCGGCCTCTCCAGTATGTGAAAGCATGCAAAGCTGTTGGTGATTGAGGATTTCCACTTCTTTGCCCTCAACTCGCAGGATCTCGCTTTTTTGTAAGCGGGTGAATATGCGACTCACGGTCTCCACAGCCAAGCCTAGGTAGTTACCGATGTCTGTTCTGGCCATTGGCAACCGAAAGGCTGTCGGGGACAGATGACGCTGCTGGTAGCGATGAGACAAATCTAGGAGGAAATTACCGATACGTTCTTCGGCCGTTTTTTTACTTAAGAGCCACTGTAGACGTTGATCCTCGCTGATTTCCTTGCTAAGCAGGCGGTACATATGGGACTGGAGGTTGTGAATCTGGGAGGAGAGTTCCTCTATTCGATTGAATGGGAACTCGCAAATAGCGGTGGTTTCAAGTGCTTTTGCAGAGCTTATGTGCTGTCCGGAGCTGATGGCATCCAGACCAAACATCTCGCCGGGCAAGTAGAAGTTAATAACGTGTTCGTTACCGTCCTGATCTACACCGAAGGTTTTGATAGCGCCAGATCGCACCGCGTACAAAGATGTAAACTTATCCCCAGACTCAAAGACCGTTCTGTTTCGTTGTGTCGGCTTGCTGCGTTTGACCATCGCGTCGACGATATCAACTTCTTTTTCGGTGAGAGAGTGAGGAACGCAAAGCGCATTGAGGTTGCATGCCCTGCAAGATACTACATATTTTTTTGGATCGTTCATGGCGACTCCGAAATTAGAACCAGGGTGCAACAAAATATATCCGTGTGAATCTGCAAATGTAGATTACGAATTCAGGGTGCAGCTAGAACCAAAACCTTACGTGCCTTTTATACCGTTATTGATACACTATAGGCCCGTGACACCTGAGTTCAAGTAAACTTTCGGCTTGTTTTCGGGCGTATCCCAGTTGTATGTCAGTAGAGGTGATTTATGGGGATCCATCGCGGTAAACTAGCCGTAAAATTCTTTGAATCCACCTGGCGAAGTTTTAAACACCGATGATAACCAATTCTAACAAATATATAGCAGGCTGGCTGACGATCATGTGCGCCACTATCTTTACTATGATTGTCGTTGGCGGTATCACCCGGCTGACAGACAGTGGGCTCTCGATGGTTGACTGGCGGCCTATTATGGGCGTGTTACCGCCCTTGAATGCTGCCGAGTGGCAGTCCGCGTTTAACGCCTATCAACAATACCCTGAGTACAAGCTAGAGAACCTGCACATGGATTTGGCGGGTTTCAAGACGATTTTTTATTGGGAGTATGGGCATCGAGTGCTGGGTCGATTTATTGGCATTCTTTACTTTATCCCGTTGCTGACGTTTTTTTTGTTGGGGCGTATCGACAAGCCCTTGCTGCCGAAACTGCTGCTTGGCCTAGCTTTGGGCGGTATGCAAGGGCTTATGGGTTGGTACATGGTGAAGAGTGGTCTGATTGATATGCCCCGTGTTAGTCACTATCGATTGGCTGCACACTTGATGCTGGCAATGTCGATACTCGCGTATTTGTTTTGGCTGACACTCGGATTGCTGAAGATTGAGCGAGCAAGCGATGTTAAGCGCGGGTTAAAGACCGTTGCCTACGCTTTCGCCGGGTGTTTGGTGGTTCAGTTAACCTGGGGAGCCTTTACGGCCGGCAGCGACGCTGGTGTGGGCTACAACACCTATCCAAAAATGAATGAGCAGTGGGTCGCCGACGCGGTGTTTGCGATGCAGCCACTGTGGTTAAATTTGTTTGAAAATACAGCAGCTATGCAGTTCGTTCATCGTTGGGTTGGGGCAGCTTTGTTATTGCTCGGCGTCGTCGGTTGGGTGATGGCCATGACCGGACAAAGCCGGCGAGTGAAAATCGCAGCCAGCGCTACCTTAGCGGCAACGCTTGCGCAGTTTGGTATTGGTGTGTTGACGCTGATCCATGTTATCCCGATAGGCTTGGCTAGCCTTCACCAGGCGTGGGCCTGCGTTGTACTGCTATCAACGGTGTACCTGATCTATGTTGTTCAGCATCCACAAAAAGCTGTGGACCAATTTGCTGTGGACCAACTTGCAGTGGCGAAACAAGCAGTCGCCGGGTCGTGAAAGTCTGCCTGGGCCAGATTAATACCACGCCCGGAGATTTTGCTGGCAACGCCGCCGCTGTCCGCCGAGGCATTGATCTTGCAAATCAACAGGATTGTGATCTTATTGTGTTCCCAGAACTAACCCTGCCAGGTTACCTGAGCCAAGACCTGATCTATCACTCAGAGTTTATTGATAGAAATTTGGAGATGCTGGCAGAGATTTGTATGTACACAGCACGATTGCCCGGTCGACTGAACGTGGTTGTAGGCTACATCGATCGTAATCTTGGCCCCGGTAAGCCTTTCTTCAATATGGCGGCGGTACTTTGCCAAGGAAAAATTAAAGGCACGTATGCCAAGCAGCTTTTGCCCTTTTATGATGTGTTCGACGAATTACGCTACTTTCAGCCCGGTGAGAATTTATTGTGCCTAGAAATTGCCGGTCGTTCAGTGGGTATTACAATCTGTGAGGATCTTTGGAATGACAAGGGCTCAGATGACTATAACTACGATAGCAACCCGCTGCAGCAATACCGAGAGGCCGGTGTTGACGTCATCCTATCGCTAAACAGTT
The DNA here is from genome assembly GCA_047630175.1 of Candidatus Azotimanducaceae bacterium. Classification (GTDB taxonomy): domain Bacteria; phylum Pseudomonadota; class Gammaproteobacteria; order Pseudomonadales; family Azotimanducaceae; genus UBA4582. Next base: position 23,647 of record JBLHVI010000033.1, on the reverse strand, counting down.
CGCCCTACATCCATGACAAGTGCTGGCAGCGCCTGAAAGTGATCAGTCCAGGCACCGAACCAGATTTGACAGTGGTGTATGTTAATCAACGAGGGGGTCAAGACGAACTCGTTTTTGATGGTCAAAGCTTTGTTGTTCGGGATGGCGATTTGTTACACCTAGCTACCGAGGTGTTTGAAGACAGCTTTGATGTGATTGACCTTGCGAAGGCGCCAATACAACTCAAGCGAGTGTATCAGTTGCAACACAAAGAAGATGTCATTCGGCGCACGGCTAGCCTATACGATTTGTTAGTTCTAGGTTTGCGCGACTATGCACAGAAATCAGGTTTCGCTCAGTTAGTTCTTGCGTCCAGCGGTGGTGTAGACAGTGCCGTCGTGGCTCAGATTGCCTGTGATGCGCTTGGCGCGAGTAATGTGCATGCGATTAGAATGCCTTCGGTTTTTAGTAGCCAACATTCCATCGACGATGCTGTTGAGCTGCATGCAAAGCTTGGTTGCTGGGACTATGAAGTAGGGATTGAACACGAATCAGTCGTGCAGATGTTAAATCAGCAGTTCAGCCGTCACCAAGGTGATGCCAATAATCTGGTTACGGGAAAGCTTGCTGCAGGTAAATACGCCAAAGTTGCCGACGAGAATATCCAAGCGCGTATTCGTGATGTCTATCTTATGCACTTCAGTAATGCCTATGGTGCTATGCCCTTATCGACGGGTAATAAGACCGAATCAGCCTGCGGTTATTACACACACTTCGATATGAACTTTAGCTATGCACCAATAAAAGATTTGTTCAAATATCAGGTAATGGATATTGCTCAAGAGTCTTCGCGCATTCCGGACAATATCTGGCGCAAACCCCCTAGCGCAGAACTGGCACCGGGCCAAATTGATGAAGCCTCACTGTTGTCATACGCCATTTTAGACCCCATTGTGCGGGCTTACGTCGAGGACTATATCAGCACTTTTGCGCGCTTCGAGGAATGGGTTACTCAACGCAACGACGAGTCAGCGCGAATTTCTATGGAGCCATCGATTCTGCAGGACTGGATCAGCAAACCGATGGCCCAACCAGACTTTGACCGGATTGTTAGCCTGATGGGGCGAATGGAGTACAAGCGCCGTCAGACTTGCCCGGGCACGAAAGTCTCGAAGGTCGCTTTCGGCACAGGGCGTCGCATTCCTATCGTTGAGAAATGGTCCTAGCAAACGTGTTAGTTTAAACCGGACTTCGCATTGCGTTCGCCCCCAGCAATGCCTACGTCGAATGCATTATGTGCCATGAAATCCGCCAACGCGTGATCGTCGAGTAAATTTTCTGCTAACCCACCCTTATTCTAGAGCCCGGTATGTTGTGCTTACGCGCGGTCTATTTTTAGAGAGTTAAGGCCTCCATACAGCGTTGTTTGAGACGAGCGCGATGGGTGAGTCGCTTGATAAGGGTCAAGTTCATTTAGTGTCAGTGAAGTAGAGTGGAATGTACGCTCACCGTGCAGGAGGTTGATGTGGATCAAAAACTGGCTCGCGAACAACTCTTGGTCAAACGTCAGGATTTATTACTTCGGCTCCAGCAAACTCACAAGGATTTGCATGGAAGGGACGAGCGCGTAAGTGCTGATTTTGGTGAGCAGTCTATAGAAATGGAAGGTCGAGAGTTGATGATGACACTGGATGCTGACGGGCGTGAAGAGTTAGGAAAAATTGATCGGGCCCTGAACCGTCTCAACACTGGGCAATATGGTCTGTGTATCCACTGTGGGCTGCGTATTGCCGATGCCCGCTTGCAGGCGCTGACGGCGACTGAAACCTGTATCGCCTGTGCGCGTTAGCATGTCGTCACGACTGCATTGAGGTCATTTGGGTATTGAAACTGAAAAAGGTTCTGGTTTTTTGTTGTCGTTGCCCCTGACCAATAAATGCAGCCTGCCCTTGATAAGATCATAGCGTTAGCTTGCTTGGCTGAAATTGAGATCCTGCTGATTGCCTGCGATGACACTGACGATCTTGTCGAAGGCCTCTATTTTGACGCCGTAGATGTTGTTCGACGTTTGGATGTGTATTTCGACGAGTGCAAGTAAATCCTCGAGGCTATGGCTGAGTCATCGCGTCAGCAAGGACTGGTGGTTGAGGCTCAATCGGGCTGGGGTTATTCACGTTATAAGGCGGTGGTTATTGAGGCCATGGATGCGGTGCACGCTTACCGTCAGATTCCTTTATCTGGTTCCTGCTGCAAGCAAGCCAAAGAGGAGCATCAACAAGCCTTACAGAAGCTTTTTGTTGATTTTTCTCTGTTTGCAGATCAAGTTCACCTTGTTGAAGCGGCCGCGGAATTTGGTTTGCAGGTACTTGAAAAAGAACTGTCAGCCGATCCGGTGGTGATGGGGGCAATTTCACGGAACATCATGTCTGGTGTGTTCGTGGGTAATTCAACGGACAAGGTTGTTGGCCACCTAACAAGCGATGTCCTGACTATAAAGCCAGATGAGTTCAAGTCGCCGCCTCCGGCTGGTTGATATTTGATAATCTGACCTTATGTCCAATCATAGAGGACAAGGTAGGTGCGGCTGCTAGATTCGGCGTCTCTTATCGATTTATAGGCTCAAAATACGCTAGTAAAAACTAAAGGAAGATAATATGCCCATGTATAAAAAGATCTTAATAGCGCTCGATTTCCATGGTGACAATGAAGAGATTATCGATAAAGGCATGATGATAGCGAATGCCAACGAAGCAGAAGTGTTCTTGATTCACGTGAATGAACCTCTAGCCATCGCTTACGCTGCGGACGGGATGAGTTGGAGTAATCAAGTAGTTGAACTGGAAATCAGTATCCGTCAGCAAGCTAAACAAAAAATGACTGAGACAGGAACAAAGCTTGGGGTGGCCGTTGAAAACTGCATCACTCGCGAAGGCAAGCCGGCAATTGAAATGCATGCGGCAGCCGAAGAAATGGCGATCGACCTGATCGTCATGGGTACCCATGGGCAGTCAGGTCTTAAGCTCTTGCTGGGGTCTACCGCTAATAGCGTACTGCACGGTGCTGGCTGCGATATTCTCGCTGTGCGAGTGGGTGAATAGAGATTAACTGCCCAGAAACCCCATAGGGTCGCGGCGGATCGCGACAGACAGGATATATCCGAAGGTAATCAATGCGGCAACCAGTGCGACGCTGCGTTGACCCTTCGTCTTGCCTCGCTTGATGGCGATAGTACCCAACACAATATAAACGACCAAGCCGATAAGCTTGGCTGTTAGCCAGTGATTAATGAACGGATATTGCCCAATTATAAAGAGTAACGTAATTGCTGAGCCAAGCAGCAAGGTGTCGATAACGTGGGGAGCAATTTTTGTGAACTTGTACGCGAGCATGCTACTGTCGGTCAGCATCCAGACGCCCCTCACCAGGAAGAAGCTGATTGACAGCATGACGCAAGTCAGATGAACAAAGTAGGTTGCGCTGTATAGAGTCATTTGTATTCCGATGTTAAGTAAAGTAAGCAATCTTGATGTGCGGCATCAGGATCGGTGGTGGCCATGAAAAGGGTGATGGTTTTTAAGGTGATCAATAGTCCATTCTCTTCGGTAAAAAATACTGAGGCTAAGTCCTCGCCTTTTGCGTTTAAAACGTTGAGTCCCGCGAGGCCTTTAGCAGTAATCCATCCCAGCGCCGTGCCAGGTTTCAGTCGAGAGAAGTTCATCTGGTCTATAGTATCAAACAAAGTGATATCTGCCGCCGACTGTTTCATGCTTGAATAACGTAGCGTTGTCCGCCGGTCAATTTCAAGTCGTAACGGGTTACGCAAAATCTGCAGTGGCATTGACTCGCCGCTAAATAATTGATCAGTGCTGATAAAAGAGTACAGACTTTTAGTGGCGAGTGCGTCGGCGTCTGGGTCACTGAACCCTCCAAACTCGATAGTAACTACAGGGCAGTTCATCTCTCTTTGTTCCATCAGTGTGCCCAGCGCTTGGTCAATGACCACTAGGCGATGGGTAAAAACCTGAGTTAATTGGCGCGAGAGTGTGTCAGCGCAGATGCTGACGGCGAATGGCAAGCTACGCCCTGAAGTGTTGTGAGTGTCCACTATAGCCTCTGGTGCGAAGTCTCGTAGCTGCTGTAGCAGATTTTTGGCCAAGGCGCGTTGGTGCGTGTTCACCGGGGGATTGAAACAGCGATTTAAGTCTTCTTCGCCGGGGAGAAACCGTTGAGAAAGTATCGGTGGGTCTAGTGCCGCATTCACAGAGGCGACGAAAATGCCGAGATTGGTGGCAGGTTGTTCGCCACTTTTTAGGAAATCATGCACCGCCTTGAGCCCCGACGGCTCGTTGCCGTGTAACAGCGTCACGATGGCGCGGCTGCGACTGGCATCCTTGCCCTTGACGGTAATCCAAGTTGGGTTCTTCAGGATGCGTAAAAAATCAATATGGCTATCACCCAGCGCGTTAACGGCAGGTGCAGGCCAGTCAATAATTTGCTCGGGAGTCTGGTTCATTCAATCAAATTCATTTAGATTCGCTTGTTTAATGCTTGCTTGCCGAGGCCCGAATGGCAATTTTTTAGCTGTGTTTGTTGCTAACAGAAATTAATTCGTAATATGCGCTCGCTATCGTCAGGTTCGATACAGTCGCAAGCTCTCTTTAGAAACCCCTTCACAAACAAGGCCGGCGAGGTAATTCTCGTAAAACCAGCACAACTCATGCGGTTTGTCGGTACACGGTTACAAAAAAGCTAGCCTATTATAGACTAGCGAAGCATCCAACTGGCTAAAATGACACGCAGAGACGGAAGATAATTCATGAAGTTAACTGAACCTGAGTTTACTCTGGGTGTTGAAGAAGAGTATCTGCTGGTTGACAGGGATACTCGCGACCTAGTGAGCGATCCGCCAGAGGAGCTGATGCGGGAATGTGCAGCGCTTTGTGGCGAGCAGGTTAGTCCTGAATTAATGCGGTCTCAGATTGAGATCGGCACCACGGTCTGTCGCGACGTGAGCCAAGCGGAAGCTGAAATCAAACGATTACGGGGCATTATCTCCAGGGTAAGTAACCAATATAACTATGCGCCGATAGCTGTCTCAACGCATCCGTTTGCTCGCTGGATGACACAGAAGCAGACCGCTAAGGCTCGATACATTGGGCTGACACAAGAGATGCAGGCAACCGCCCGACGCCTTCTGATCTGTGGTATGCATGTGCATGTTGGGGTTGCTGACCCAGAGTTACGCATCGATTTAATGAGTCAATTAAGCTACTTTTTGCCACATTTGCTCGCACTTTCTTGCTCGTCACCTTTCTGGGAGGGTGAGAATACAGGTTTGAAGTCATATAGATTGACGGTTTTTGGGGGCTTGCCGCGAACTGGCTTGCCAGAGCAGTTCGCCAGCTATGCTGAGTACGAGAGGCATGTCGGTATTCTCAAACAGGCTGGCTTAATTGAGGACGCCTCACGGATCTGGTGGGATTTGCGCCCAAGCGCTCAATTCCCTACGCTGGAAACCCGGATCATGGACGTTTGTACGAACGTTCAGCACGGCGTCAGTATGGTGGCGCTGACAGTCTGTCTGATGCGCATGTTATACCGGTTGCGGCGCAGCAACCAACGTTGGCGACGTTATGCGAGCATGCTTATTAACGAGAACCGGTGGCGAGCGATGCGCTATTCCTTTGATGAGGGCATGATCGATCTGGCGCAGGGTGAGATAATTCCCTTTCGTGAATTACTTGATGAGCTGTTAGGCTTTGTCGCGGAAGATGCGGCAGCCTTAGGTTGCGAAGAAGAGCTGGCGCATGTTAATGATATTTTGATTTCTGGCACGAGTGCTCATCAGCAAGTGCGCGTGCACGAAGCGTCGATTGCGGCGGGCAGAACATCGACTGAGGCGCTCCACGATGTGGTGGATTGGCTTATTGACGAAACTGTCAAGGGTATTTAACAGTAAAGGAGCATAAATGGCCGGTAAAAACATATTTTATGCCCAGTCGGGCGGGGTAACCGCTGTGATTAACGCTAGTGCGTGTGGGGTGATCGAAGCGGCGCGAGAAAACAAGCAGTTCGGTAAAGTATTAGCAGGCAAGAACGGCATTATCGGTGCGCTTCGCGAAGAACTGATCGATACGTCTAAAGAAACCAAGAAAACCATTGCTGGTTTGCGCCACACGCCTGCCGGGGCGTTTGGTTCTTGCCGTTATAAGCTGAAGTCCGCCGCCGAAGCGAAAGCTGAATATGAACGTCTAATTGCTGTCTTTAAGGCCCACAACATTGGTTACTTCTTTTATAACGGGGGTGGTGATTCGCAAGATACGGCAAATAAAATCGCTGAATACAGCCAGTCGGTAGATTACCCTGTGACGTGTATCGGGATACCTAAAACGGTTGATAACGACTTGCCATTCACCGACTGCAGCCCGGGGTTTGGGTCTGTGGCCAAATATGTGGCAGTCTCAACGCGCGAGGCTGGGCTCGATGTAGCGTCTATGCATGAGAGTTCGACGAAAATATTTGTGCTGGAGGTGATGGGTCGGCACGCAGGCTGGATCGCTGCCGCTGCGGGCCTGGCACAAGATCAGCCGGACGCGCCGCCGCACATTATTGTTTTTCCTGAAATTGCCTTTGATAAGGCCGCGTTCCTGAAACGTGTGGCAAAGGTCGTGAAGAAGGTGGGTTACTGTGTCGTTGTTGCGTCTGAAGGAGCGCAGTACGACGATGGTAGCTTTGTTGCTGATGCTGGCCGCAAAGATGCCTTCGGTCATACGCAATTAGGCGGAGTAGCGCCGTCACTGGTTGATATGATAACGCTCGAGCACGGTTTCAAATGTCATTGGTCTGTTGCGGACTATTTGCAGCGCGCGGCGCGCCATATTGCTTCTGCAACGGATGTCGAGCAGGCCTACGCGGTTGGTCGAGCAGCCGTAGATTTTGCAGCTGCGGGCAAGAATGCGGTGATGCCAACGATCGTTCGCGGCAAGGGTAAAAAATATAGCTGGTCGATTGGTGAAATCCCGCTATCTAAGGTGGCGAACATCGAGAAGAAGATGCCTCGTGGTTATATCAGCCGTGATGGGTATGGGATTACTGATAGCGCGCGAGACTACTTAGCGCCGTTGATCCAGGGTGAGGACTATCCGCCCTTCAAACATGGGCTGCCTGACTATGTTCAATTGAAGGGACAATTACTGGCGAAGAAATTGCCCCGATTTAAAATGTAGCCGTTTAGCGATGGCGCTTTCAGGTTAGAGCGCCTCGGTGCAGACCGCCGTTATCAATGTGGCGCTATTATCACAGGACTAGACTGTGCTAGGAATCTACGTCATCAACACGTTGCTGGTTACTTTCGCAGTGCTTGTGCATTACGAGATACTTAGACACTTGTCGAAACTTATTCCTGGCATAAAGATTCCACATCGACTGCGTATCGTCGTTGGCGTCTACGGCGCCTTGCTAGCGCATGTCGCAGAGATTTGGTTATTTGGAATCGGCTACTACACCATGCTGAAGTGGCCGAGTTTTGGTGGCTTGCATGGCAACTTCAATGGTGACCTGCTGGACTGCGTGTATTTCTCGTTCACTAATTATACGTCCTTAGGCTACGGTGATATTGAACCGTTAGGGGATTTGCGTTTTACGGCGGGGCTAGAATCATTGACGGGTCTGGTATTGATCGGTTGGACGGCCTCATTCTTGTATGTTGAGATGACACGATTCTGGAATGAACCCTAGCATTGGTACCGAGCGCGCTCAGCCTTCTAGACAGTTCAGGCTGTTACTCAATTCAGCGCAGTGTAAGGTCAGATAATCAGCATAGATGCAGGCGGAATGCGGTAGCACTACGGCGTTGGGGTGGTCCCACAATTCATTGTCAGCGGGCAAGGGCTCTTCCTCTGTCACGTCTATCCCAGCGCCTGCCAGTCCGGTATTGTTCAGTGCCCAGAGCAAATCGTCAGTGAGTAAGGTCGTGCCGCGGCCGAAGTTATACAAGCAGGCGCCGGGTTTCATCAAGCTGAGGTATTCTCGGTGCATAAAGCCATGAGTATCAGAGCCTCCAGGCAGCAATAAGATAATATGATCAGCGTCGGTCAGATGCATTTTGAGATTATGCGGCTCGATGTAGACCGCGCCGGATTTAGGATCTGTGCCTGTCACCACAGATCGGCGATATGCAAATACCTGCATGCCTAACTGTGTTAGATAGCGAGCACAGGTTTCACCAATACTGCCATAGCCAAGAATCAACGCAGTCTGGCTGCCAAGCAGTCTCGAGCGCTGTTGTTCATTGCGATCCCATTGATGACGTTGTTGCAGCGCGAGCATGTTTGGCATCTGACGATTAAAATACAGCATTAAACTGAGCATCGTTTCAGCAATCATGGGGCCATGGAATGTGCCATGGGTGACGCTAACCTGACCGCGTGGATCCGCCATGATCCAGTCGCGCCCAGCAGCTGGCGTAAATAGTTGTTTGAGTAGCGGGGCTTTGGCATACCAAGTCTCATCAAAACGCCAGGTATCGAGCCACTCTATATCGGGCAGTGCCTGCATGAGCTCGGTCTCGTTGCGGAGTAGGATCACAGTCCAGTCTGGCATTAAACTTTGCAGCAGCTGTTGCTGTGATGCGCTGAAATTGAAAGCGACCGCGTCGGCTAGCAGATAAATATGTAGGATCTTGTTCAATGCAGGGCCCAGATGTTCACAATTGCCAAGCATGCCACGGATGTTGAGTCGGGGTATAAAAAAAAGCGGGCTGGGGCCCGCTTTTTTTATCGTTAAACGTGTTTATAAGCTTTTTTCACAACACTATAGCAGTGGTGCAATCACCAAGCTGACAATAGCCATGACGTTGATCAGAATGTTCATAGCTGGTCCGGACGTATCTTTGAACGGATCACCTACCGTATCGCCCACGACGACCGCGGCATGGACATCAGAGCCTTTGCCACCAAGATTGCCTTTCTCAACGTATTTTTTTGCGTTGTCCCAAGCGCCACCGGCATTCGCCATCATCAACGCAAGCAGAACGCAGCCCAGTAAAGCCCCGGCGAGCATGCCGCCGAGACTCTCACCACCGAGTCCAAAGCCGACAACTGCTGGCATGGCAATAGCAATGACGCCAGGAAGTATCATTTTCTTTAACGCTGCTTTGGTGGCGATATCGACACATTTTGCATGATCGGGATCAGCTGTGCCTTCCATTAAACCTTTGATTTCGCGGAACTGACGTCGGATTTCCTCGATCATTTCCATCGCTGCATCACCCACCGCGGTCATGGTGATTGACGCGATAAGAAAGGGGAGTGCGCCTCCAATAAACATGCCGACCAATACTTTAGGGTTAGACAACTCTAGCGTAAAGCCAGGATGATGGACATGCATGGTTTCGACAAAGGCGGCAATAATAGCCAGTGCTGCTAGTGCTGCTGCACCAATCGCAAAACCCTTGCCAATGGCTGCCGTCGTATTACCAACTTCATCAAGGCCGTCGGTAATTTTGCGTACTTCTTCTCCAAGGCCACCCATCTCGGCGATGCCGCCGGCGTTGTCAGCGACTGGACCATATGCATCAAGCGCCATGGTCATGCCAACCGTCGCTAACATACCGACCGCGGCGATGCCGACGCCGTATAACCCGGCGAGGTCTGTGGACGCGTAAATAATAGCGCTGATGGTAATAATGGGAATGACGACTGACTGCATGCCCACGGCTAAGCCAGTGATCATAACAGTGGCTGTGCCGGTTTTACCTGACTCGGCGATCCGTATGACAGGTCCCTTGGCGGTATAATATTCCGTGACCAGGCCAATTAAGATGCCCCCGGCAGTACCCGCGACAACGGCCCACCAGACATTGATATGAACGCCGGTGTAGTCGGTCAGGAAGTAGGCGCCAATGATTAAGGCAACCGCGGATAGTTGATGACCCATACGCAGGGCAGTTTCCGGTGCGCTATTGGACATGGCGCGGACGATCAAAATACCAAGGATTGAGCAAAGCAAACCTAATGAAGCGAGGGCCAAGGGTAGAAACATCAGTGCCTGCTGACCAGATCCTGGTGCTAGCGCTTCGATGCCAAACTCGCCGGTCATCACCATGGTCGAAGCGATAGCGATAGTCGCGATCATAGCGCCACAGTATGACTCGAATATATCGGAACCCATCCCGGCAACATCGCCGACGTTGTCACCGACGTTATCGGCGATAACACCAGGATTGCGGGGGTCATCTTCAGGGATGCCGGCTTCAATCTTACCCACAAGATCCGCGCCCACATCGGCACTTTTGGTGAAGATACCGCCGCCAACTCTCGAGAACAGCGCAACACTGGAGGCGCCCATCCCAAAGCCGTGGATAGCGTGGGCGGTTTCAGGGTCACCACCAAAATACCAATACAGGCTGCCGAGACCTAAAAGGCCCAAGGAGGCTACGCATAGCCCCATAACGGAGCCGCCATAAAATGCCACGGTCAAGGCGCGTGCTGCGCCACTGGTCTGAGCCGCATGAGTGGTGCGAACGTTGGCTTTGGTAGCGGCGAACATGCCGAGGTAGCCTGCCAAAGCTGAGGAAATAGCGCCTACAGCAAAGGATAAGGCAGTGTTTAAACCCAGGGGCGAAAACAAGATGATGAAGAATAAAGGCCCGGCAAACAAGGCCAACATACGGTATTCCCTGTGCATGAACACCATGGCGCCCTCATGGATAGCCGCAGCAATTTTCTTAATCTTTTCCCCGCCTTCCTCATAACGGGTCATAACGACATAGATTATAAAGGCGCAAATCATTCCCAGCACACCAAAAAATGGCGGCAAGCTTGTAATATCAATCATAGTCAATTCCGTTCGGATTATTATTATTTGGCCCTATGGGCGCTCAACTCTCATCCCTTAGGCAGCGGAGGTCGCTCTACATACTACAAAAGACTGGGGCGGTGTAAAACCGCTAATTATCGCTGAATTCATCAACCTAGCGCCTCAACGCTGTCAGGTTGATGAACTAGTGGGGGTGTTAAACAACGCTGGGCGGTAAATTTTGACCGATTGAGCGGCTGCTTGGCCTGCTTTTAACCATCTGTCAGCCCTCTGCCAAAAGGCGGCGAAGGTCTATTAGGGCTGCGTTTGCGCCGGATATATGAGAACCCATGACGAGGGAGTGGTTTGCCAGTACACCGAAACCGTCGCCATTGAAAATGATCGGACTCCAGAGGGTCTCTTGGGTCGGCTCTAATTCACGAATAATCTGCTGCAGGCTAATAACAGCGTTCTTCTTCTGTAGTACATCTTTGAAATCTACCTCGATGGCCCTGAGCAAGTGCAGTAGCGCCCACGTGGTGCCGCGGGCTTCAAAAAACACGTCATCAAGTTCGGACCAGGGTGTTTTTACCTCATTATCCGGCTGTGTTGCGGTAGACTGGCGGGCTGCGGGGTCACCGGCCAAAGCGGTGTTGAGCTGGCGCTTGCCTACACTAGCGCTGAGACGTTGGGACAGGCTACCGAGTCTGGTTTCAACCTCTGATAACCAAGTACGGAGATTATCCGATCTGGCATAGAACTGCGCTGCCTGCTGGTCCTCGTCACCGAGGCGTTGCAGGTAGTCCTCTAAGCCAGTAATACCTTTTCGGTATTCACTTTCGGTTTCTGGCAGCATCCAGCTGCCGCTATCAAAGTAAAATTGATTTTCAGCGGTGACCAAGCCAATATCTTCAGTGGACTGTGACTGTGAGCGACTCATGTTGTTGCGTAGCGTCCGTGACATATCTCGAATTTGGACCAAAACACCGAATTCCCAGTTGGGTTGGTTGTCCATCCAGATCCCCGGCGGCAAAATATCGTTGGTAAGATAACCGCCGCGTTTGTGCAGCAAATTATCAGCCAAGCCTATCGTGGCTGCCACTGTGGTACTGCCGCTGACCACGGGTACGCCTAACTGACTGGTGAGTGTGCTTGCGAGTTGATTAACATCAAATTGTTCTGGCTCGCTATCCCAAAGAAAACCGAGAATACCGATAAACGTCAATAAGGCGATGAGGATAATCCCAAGACCTTTGCCGAGCTTGCCGGACAAAGATTGGGTCTCAAGATCGTCAGAAATTTTCGTTTTTAGGCTGTCAATAGCGCTCACGTTTGATCCACCATGGGTGAAGAGTATGTACCCATGTTAACGAAAAATGCCCTGCGGGTCTTTGTCTGTTTATGACCTTGGTCCTGGGCGTCCGAGCAGGTAACCCATGGCGGCGTCAACGCCAAGGCGCTCAAGCGTGGCCAAGTCCCCCTCAGTTTCGACCCCTTCAGCGATCAATAGCATATCGCGGGTATGCGCGATCTGGACAACTGACTGAATAAAGAACTGATTGTCTGTATTGTTGGCAATGTCGGTCACAAAGCTGCGATCGACCTTGATAAAGTGCACGTCTAGGCTTTGCAAGTAGGAAAAAGCCACAGTCCCTAGACCAAAATGATCTATTGAGAATCGATAGCCTAGGGGCCCGGCACTATCAATGAGAAACTTAATCGTGTCATAGGCAAGATGGACCGCGTATTCTTGCAGCTCAAAGATTACCTTGGAGGCAAGGGCACTATGATCGCGGATATGACTGGTTAGCCATTGGACGAACTGTCCGTCTTGAATAGAGCGCGTAGACAGGTTGATGATGAGCGTCGGTGATGAGGTTGTTATTTCTTCGAAAGCGCGGGTGATGATGAGTTGGTCCAAGCTCGCCAACAGGTTAAAACGTTCGGCCATCGGCATAAATACTCCGGCCTGAATAACTTGGTCATCAAGGGAAATGCGGACGTAGACTTCCTCTGCCATAAGCTGTCGGTCTGGGAGCCTAAGTACCGGTTGAAAATGGAAGATAACCTGTTGGTCTTCGATGGCACGTTCAAGTATATGCTTCCAATCATTGGCCTGCTTGATGATGTCTATGAGGTGGTTCTGACGGTCACCGTGCACTAGAAAATAGGCATTGCTGTGGCCAATGCTTTGTGCATTTCGCAGGGCGGTATCAGCCTCAGTTAGCAGGCCAGCTAGCTGCTGAGGTTCGTTGTCGAAAGTCATGCCTATATGGATAGCATCAAGGAGGGTGTCGTCTGTGAAAGTTGTCAATGAGGCAACTGCCGTGAAGCAACTTTGGAGTGTTACCCGTGCGTGCTCGAGGCTAATACCGGGCAAAAAAATCGCGAAGTCGGCGCCATTGTAACGCGCCAAAATAGAACCATTTCTGGCTTCGACAGCCGTCTGTAGACGCATGGCTACCTGATTCAATAGTTCATCGCCCGCATCGCGACCAAGAGTGGTATTGAGGTCGGCAAAATCTTTAATCTGCATTAGCATAAGGGCACTTGGTCCCGGGCCGCCCTTTTCGGTCTCCAGAAGCGCCGTGGTTAATGCATTAAATTCCTTGCGATTTGACAGCCCTGTTAGGTGATCGATGCGAGCCTCATCCCGCAAGCTTTCTGTGAGCTTCACCTGGCGCTCGAACATTTCGCGAATCTTCAGCGTCATACGATTCATGGCCTCAACGACACGCCTTAGTTCTCGCGTTTTGGGCGTCGTCTCATTGATCGTGAAACGCCGCTCGCAGATATCGTTCGCCTGTTTTTCAACAGCCAGTAGCGGGCGGAGCACAAGGTGCAATACTAGGCCGATCAGCCCATAACTGAAGATGACGATAAAGCAAAAAAGATAGAGATAATCCGTTGTGATGCGCCACAGGTCCCGTTGCGCGTGTCCCGGGTTGGCAATGACTGTCAATGTGCCTAGCAGCGACCAGCCGCTGGTGATTTCGGTACGGCCGGCGGGTGCGGGTAAATTAACTAAGTTAATAAACCATGACGGTACATCGTCGATGTTCATGTTGTTGGATTTGTTCAGTAGTACCTTTCCGTCGAGGTCGATCAGCGTCATACTTTTATAGAAGCCTCTATCAAAAACGGCGCTGGCCATGAGTTCCAAATTGACGTTGTCCGACTCGGCAAGCGCTGTCGCCATTGACACGCCCAGCGACGTGGCCGTGTCCTGCGCGTGTGCATGTAACTGCTGCTCTAGGTAAATGCGAGACTCATACACCGTCAACACAAAGTTAGCTGAAAATAGAATCACGAAAATGAGGGTAATAACCATCATCAATTGGCGTAAAAGCGTCATTTTAGGTCCTTTTCTCGCTGCATTCGTCCAATGAAATCTCGCCACATATCTAAATCCTCGGGGCCACCCACACGCTGACCCTCGCCGCGCATTTTTGCCGTCCACAAGCCGTCACCGTTAAAGCTGTAGACAGGTTCCAGGTCAGTACGTCTGTCGGCGGGCTTTATTTCCATGATGAGGTTGTCCAGTACCAGGGGCACGTCTCTTGGAGACGAGTAATAGGTCAATACCATATGGGCCTGATTCAGTCTCAGCGATTTGACGTATGTAATTCTAAGTTTCTCGTCAGGAATTTCCAGCGCTCTGAGCGTGATGTATTTGGCGATGGCGAAATCCTCGCAATCGCCACCTTTGGTGCTAATAAATTCGATGGGCGTTGCCCAATAGTCTTCCTTGTGCCAATGCTCAAGATCTGTCAGAAATCGATTTCGATTGAAGAAGCGGTTGACGGCGCGAAGCTTGTCCAGTTCACTTGCGGCCATATTGTTGTCAATTAAACTCTGCCATTCGATCACCCGTCCGCGTGCACTGCGGCCGTACTCACTCGCCACCATTGCCAGCATTTCGGTTGTGATACCGAGTCCACCGGCCACCGCAGTGCCGGCCAGCCATAAGCAAACTAAAATATAGCCAGTGCGCTGAACGACGTGCGCATTTTGCGACGGCCTGACAAACAACAGTGCCATAGGTGCGTAATTGGCCGTGAAGCCACCAATGTAAGGTGAATTGAGAGTGAATGATCGCTCGCGATGGCGGGCTATCGTGTAACTATAGTCGCTAGATCAAGAGTTCGCCCTTCCCTGGTACGGAGTCTAAAAAAAAGTCAAAGGCGTGGCCGAAAAGGACCCGACAAAAGTAACTATTGAGGGGGCTACGAGGAGCCTGCTTATGTTGAGGTAAGTATTGAGGAAGGCATTTTCATAGCGGCTGGTCTATCGGACCATAAGGCGCACAAGGGGCTTTTCACGTAATTCAAATTGGGCGCTGATACGATCCTGGGTCAGATTGTTCAAAAATTGATAAATTTGTCTGCCCAGTACGTCTGAGTTGGCAAAGATAACGATCGGCGCGCCTGACTCATCAATCAGACGGGCGATCCTCTTCAGTGCATCAAGTTCAGTACGCGCATTCGTTTGGGATTCGGTTGCTGATGAAAAAGCACTCAACGTAATGTTTTGTAATGCGTAGTCGATGTTCTGGGTCTTACGCCTATCGCGTATCATGGCCTCGACTGCGCTAATACCTAGATGATTTTCATCAATTGACCGAGCCTTGTTAGTGTAGTCTGTGGCACCGCGAAGATCACCGCTGTTGACTTCGTCGAGGGCCCAAGCAAGGTACTGATCTGCTATGTCTGCGAGACCCATGAGTGCTAGCGGATGTTCGGGGGCTAGCGCAAGCACTTGGAGATAGCGCAAGTAAGCGTTGTCGTCGACGGGAGTGGTCAAGCGATTTTTCGCGCGTGCAATACGTGCTTGGTGAA
Organism: Candidatus Azotimanducaceae bacterium; assembly: GCA_047630175.1. Classification (GTDB taxonomy): domain Bacteria; phylum Pseudomonadota; class Gammaproteobacteria; order Pseudomonadales; family Azotimanducaceae; genus UBA4582. The sequence continues at coordinate 8,033 of JBLHVI010000033.1, read as the reverse complement.
GATAGAGGTTGATCAAGTCAGTTCGTGTGTCGCTACTAACATCGGGTGCAAGCTGGTTGGCTGCTGGCGGGTGCTCGGGTATGTCGGGCTGGATAGCCGTATCGCGAATCGTCACCGGTGACTGACAGCCGCCGATAGAGAGCAACGACAAAATAATCCAGCAATGGGTCAATTTGTACTGCAACATACGGACCTATATAATTGCCTTGCGACAGGCAGGTGAAAACGGCGTTCGTGGCAATAACCGTAGAGAGTACATTATGTTCAGCGCAAAGAAATTGATGTTCGATATCCTTTGTCGCTTGCGATGGGTAAACGGCTGGGGTATGTCGCTAATGACCGCGATGTTGGTCTGCATAACGCCGGTCATAGCTGCTGAGTTCAGCATCGGCAGTTCAAGGCCAATAGTTCCAGTGCAGTTCCTGCCGGTGGATAATGCTTTCCAGTTTACCGCGTTGCAAGACAATGATCAGCTACTTCTGCGCTGGCAAATAGCCTCCGGCTATTATTTGTATCGAGAGCGGTTGTTATTTCGCCAAGGCGAGCAAGTGATGGATGTGATATTGCCAACAGGATTGGACAAGACAGACGAGTACTTCGGTGATGTGCAGGTCTATTACGCGCTGCTGGAGTTGAGTCTGCCAGTTGATCCACAGGGCGAGGCTGTTGAGATTCAGTATCAAGGCTGCGCAGATGCGGGACTATGTTACCCGCCGCGCTCACAAGTCGTGGCACTGCAGTGATGTCATGGTTTCGCCTGCTGCTTTCAAGCGGCGAAGGTGCGCATTCTGCGCATGTATTTAAGAGTTAGTGGGTCAAAATATGGCAAAAATACTTGTTTTACATGGTCCTAACCTGAACTTGTTAGGACAACGTGAGCCGGAAGTCTATGGTCACGACACGTTGGCCAGCATCGACGAAGGTTTAGCTGTCCAAGCGGCAGCGAGCGGGCATGAATTGCTGTCTATGCAGAGCAATGCCGAGCATGCCTTAGTCGACCGCATTCAGCTAGCGGCGAGTCAGGGCGTCGTTTTTATCATTATTAATCCCGGCGCCTTCACGCATACCAGTATTGCTATTAGGGATGCGTTGCTGGGAGTCGCTATCCCTTTTATCGAAGTGCATCTGTCAAATGTGTACAGCCGTGAAGTTTTCCGGCAGCAATCATATCTATCAGATGTGGCCATTGGCGTAGTCACAGGTTTGGGTGCCCAGGGTTATGGGTTGGCTCTGCAGGCGGCTATGGCGCGCGTCTAGGTTTACAAAACCAGTAGGTGTAACAACCACAAAAATTAGCGAAAGAAGTCCCGTTTCGGTGCTTCCCATAATACAGGATACAGATGCTCGTGGAATGGAAGACCGTCGCCGTTGCTGGTACCACTCATAGCTTGGCCATCGTTGAAGAGGTGTTCTGGGATACGGGCGCGGTTTCAGTGTCGGTGATCGATGCAGAAGACCAGCCTATTTACGAGCCGGGACCCGGTGAAGAGCCCGTTTGGGAAAATGTCGTGGTCAGTGGGTTGTATGAAGAGGATGTGGATCTGGGCCAAGTGCGTGCAGCATTGCAAAAGATCAGTGCAGAGGTTCTTTTTGTCGAGACCTTAGGTGACCGCGTGTGGGAGCGCGAGTGGCTAACTAGGTTTCATCCGATGCAATTTGGTCAACGTTTGTGGGTCTGTCCTTCGGGTCGTGAGGTCACGGCTGACAATGCGATTATCTTGCATCTGGACCCTGGGCTTGCATTCGGCACAGGCACTCATGCCACCACCCATCTTTGCCTTGAATGGCTGGACGGTAATGTTTCAACAGGTGATATGGTTCTGGATTTTGGGTGTGGGTCGGGTATTCTGGGGATCGCGGCGCTGCTGCTAGGTGCAGAAAAAGTCCGGGCAATCGACAACGATCCGCAGGCGCTGGTGGCGACACTCGATAACGCAACGCGTAACGGGGTGCAGGGGGGTGTTCAGGTCAGCATGCCTGACACGCTGCTCGCCGAGCACTATGACACCGTTGTTGCTAACATTCTTGCGCAACCGTTGATCGAGTTGGCTGAAACGCTCAGCGCAAGCCTCAAACCCGGTGGTCATTTACTCCTCTCCGGTATCATGAGTAGCCAAAGCGAATGGGTGAAAGCTGCTTACGCCGGCTTGGATTTTGTGGTTGAGAAGGAGCTGGACGGATGGGTTTGCCTCGCAGCGAAAAAGCCGAGATAAATGATGTCTGAGCCAGACAACATTACTCGCTGTCCCTTCTGTCTAACATCATTCAGGGTCATCGATGTTCAGTTGCAGGCGGCGAACGGTGCTGTTCGCTGCGGTTCCTGTCTGCAAGTGTTCCAAGCGCGAGATTACTTTGTCGTCGTCGAGGCAGAGGCTACGACCGAAACTGCCACTGCAAAAGTAGCGGCAACGAGTGTGGCGACTGATCGAGAAATTAGGTCGAATCTGGAGGCTATTGCTGATTCAGAAGACTACTTAGAAGATCGGGCCGTTCTGGAAGAGTTGACCAAACCAGAAATCTCGGAGGCGTTAGGAAGTCTATCTGAGAGTTCTGGGCTCGCGTTTATAGATGGTTCTGATACACGCACCATTGCTGTTACTGACGAGATTGACGCTCCGGCGTTGTCAGGCACTGAGAACTCGCCAGACGATGGTGGCGCGGCTCGAGACGCCGGGACGAGTGCGAGCTTAACAGGGGCCTCGGCGCTGGCGTCGATGTGGTATAACGCGATGGATCTGCCCGAACAGCTACCCTTGGGCGATGCGGCAGATCTCAAGTCAGCAGCGCCTGATTCAGTGACGGTTAATAATGATGCTGCTGCTGAGGCCTCGACCTCTTGGGGAGTAGAAACAGACTTACCAACGACGGACTCGACCAACGTCGACATCACCAACCTTGATATTGCACAATTAGACATAGCAAGAGAGACTCCGCAAGAAATTGTAGGAATAGTGTCCGCGCCGCGCCAAAAATCGTGGCCTTGGATAATTGCCGGATTGGCACTAATGGCGGTGCTCGGTGGCCAGTATGCTTGGTATGGCAAAGATGTATTAGCGCAGGATGCTACAGTACGGCCCTACTACCACTTGGTTTGCGGCTACTTGGGCTGCAGGCTGCCGGTCTATCGTAATCGTCGTGCCATTGAGGCGACCGACCTTGTTGTGCGTAGCCAACAAAATGATCCGCCTGCACTCATCGTTGATGCGATTATTAAAAATTCGGGCGCATTTCGACAGGTATTCCCGGACCTGGAGCTACAGTTCACTGATGCTGAAAATCGTCTCGTTGCTGGTCGCCGTTTTAGTCCCGCAGAATATTTAGCCGGCGAGATGACGGGTATGAGTTATTTTCCAGCGTATACTGAGGTGCGGTTATCGTTAGAAATCGTCGACCCCGGGGACGATGCTCTGGGCTACAGCCTAGCCATCGCACCTGATTCTTGACGGCATAAAAAAGATATCGATAGAATGGGCGGGCAGGTCTCGGGGATGTGTTTGACGCGGTAAAAAATGTCGCAGTAGATTGGCGGCAATAAGTACCCAGACCGCGACTATGGCGAGCCCCAAGCATCAGCGGAATGTAGGGCAACATGAGCAGAGTGATGAAAAGATGTTGAAAATCGGCAAGCATGAACAGCCGGGGCAGGTGATTATTGCGCCGATGGCGGGCGTCACTGACCGTCCTTTTCGAGACATGTGTCGGCAATTTGGTGCCCAGTGGATGGTCTCGGAGATGATCACCAGTGACAGACGCCTTTGGCACACAGCCAAGTCTAGGCATCGTCTAGCCTACCATGATGAGGCAGGGCTACGTTGGATTCAGATCGCCGGCGCCGAGCCAGCTATGATGGCCGATGCTGCCCGCTTTAATGAAGATCGCGGTGCCGATATTATCGATATCAACATGGGTTGCCCGGCGAAAAAAGTCTGTAATAAAGCCGCTGGTTCAGCATTGCTGCGAGACGAAAAATTAGTCGCCGAGATTCTTGAGGCGGTGGTATCGGCGGTGACAGTGCCCGTTACTTTGAAAATACGCCTCGGCTGGTGTCAAAATACCCAAAATGCGCCGACCATAGCCCGAATTGCTGAGAATGCGGGGGTTCAGCTGCTAACTGTCCATGGCCGTACCCGGGCCTGCAAATTCGGTGGCACGGTGGATTATGACGCGATCGGACGCGTGGTCGATACCGTCAAGATTCCCGTTATCGCTAATGGGGACATAGATTCGTCTGCCAAGGCCAAAGCCGTCTTGGACAATACCGGTGCGGCCGGCGTCATGCTGGGGCGCGCAACGCAAGGCAATCCATGGCTTGCTGCGTCGGTCGATGCGTATTTGAGTACCGGACTAGAGAAAAAAATTCCATCTCAAGGTGAGATAAAGCAGGCGTTGGTGGCACATGTAGTTAACCTTGCCGAGTTTTATGGGGAGGTGATGGGCGTCCGTATCGCCAGAAAGCACGTCGGCTGGTACCTGTCGAACCGAGCGGAAGTGGATTTCATTAGGAGATTCAACAAGCTGCAGACGACAGGAGAGCAGCTTTCGGCGATAGTCGAGACATTTGAGCGAGAAATCGCTGCATAAAGGTACATTGAGGCGCGAAGGTGTCGGCGATAAACCTTGCTACTGATCTGAGAGCCGATATGAACGATATGAACGATGTGAACGATTTGACCGATGGCATGACGGACACCATGACCGCTAGTATGACCGTTGAGTCATCGCTGCCACAGCCTGTGCTGAGTAAATCTGTAGAAATCGCCGTCGAAAATTATTTTGACAGCATGGACGACCAAGCGATTACCGATCTTTACGAGATGGTACTCTCTGAAGTTGAAGCACCTCTACTCAGCTGTGTTTTACGACATACGGGTAATAATCAAAGCCACACGGCGCAAATATTGGGTCTAAATCGCGGCACTCTGCGCAAAAAGCTAAAAAAATACGGCATGCTCTGACACTGGCGGTAATTCCAATTCGCCAGCTTGATGTGTAAGATTAGCGATTAATGAAAAGGACGGGTAACCGTCCTTTTTTTATTTCTAATATTCGCTAAATGGCTTGTGTACTCTGGCTAAGGTCAGAAATAGAACAATCTTAATCCCCCTTGAATTGTGATCCCGGTTTGCAACTATGGAAAATTATAAGATCAATACCGCGCTGCTGAGCGTTTCAGATAAAACAGGTTTGACGACGCTGGCCCAAGGTCTTGAAGCGCTTGGTGTGCATCTGCTTTCGACTGGCGGTACGCATAAACTGCTCGCAGAGCGGGGTTTAGCTGTTCAGGAGGTCTCTGACTACACGGGTTTTCCAGAGATGATGGACGGTCGAGTGAAGACGCTCCACCCACGAATCCATGGTGGACTGCTAGGGCGACGACAAGCCGACGGTACGGGTGTGGACGTCGGCGTTATGCAGGACCATGGTATTCGTCCTATCGATTTGGTTGTTGTCAATTTGTACCCGTTTGAGCAAACCATTGCCCGGCCGGGTACCAGTTTCAACGAAGCTATAGAGAACATTGATATCGGGGGGCCTGCCATGTTGCGCTCGGCGGCCAAAAATTTTGCCAGCGTCGCGGTGCTCGTGGATGTGGCTGATTACGACGTCGTGTTGGCGGAAATGTTAGAGTTTGATGGCGCGCTGTCTTATGCAACCCGATTTCGACTGGCAGTTAAGACCTTTGAACATGTTGCGCGCTATGACGCCGCTATCAGTAATTATTTAGGTAGTGTGGTGCTAGGCGAAGGTAAGCCGGATAGCACGTTACTGAAGCATACGGCGGGTCAACAATTCCCGCAAACTATGACGCTGCAGTATCAACATAAGCAGTCCATGCGTTACGGGGAAAATCCGCATCAAGCGGCGGCGTTCTACACGCTGTCTAAGGCGAATAGTGAACCGAGCGGTGGCAGTGTCGCCACTGCCACACAGCTGCAGGGTAAAGCACTGTCTTTTAACAACGTAGCTGACACAGATGCTGCGCTGGAATGCGTTCGTGCTTTTGCTGAGCCTGCATGCGTTATCGTCAAACATGCAAACCCCTGTGGTGTTGCTGTTGCCGATGACGTGTTGGCAGCCTACGAGGCCGCATTTGCGACGGACCCAACTTCAGCTTTTGGGGGTATTATTGCTTTTAATCGCCGTGTTTCAGTTGAGGTTGCCAACGCTATCGTCGACCGACAGTTTGTCGAAGTCGTGATTGCGCCGGAAATTGACGAGGCTGCTCTTGCGGTGTTTTCGACTAAGAAGAATGTGCGAGTTTTGGTTTGCGGAGACCTCACTATTGAGCGTCGTGGAGAGCTGAGTTTTAAACAGGTGTTGGACGGCATGCTAATTCAGGAAAGTGACCTGGCGCTTATCCCGGAGGGGGTTGATGCAGAAGATTTGAAGGTTGTCAGCCAGCGCCAACCAACATCTGAGGAACGTCGTGATTTGTTGTTTGCCTGGACAGTGGCCAAGTACGTCAAGTCGAATGCGATTGTGTATGCATCGAACCAGAGCACTATCGGCGTAGGTGCAGGACAAATGAGCCGCGTCTACAGTGCTAAAATAGCAGGCATTAAGGCGGCTGATGAAAACCTAACGGTAGCCGGTTCAGTGATGGCATCTGACGCGTTCTTCCCGTTCCGTGACGGCATTGATTCGGCGGCGGCGGCGGGCATTACAGCCGTCATTCAACCCGGTGGCTCGATGCGCGATGATGAAGTGATTAAGGCTGCTGATGAAGCGGGCATGGCCATGATGTTCACCGGGATGCGCCATTTTAGGCATTGATACGACGGGTAAGATTGAATGAGGGGACGCGATGAAAATTCTGATTACCGGTAGCGGTGGCCGAGAGCATGCACTGGCGTGGCGCATCGCGCAGTCAGAGTCGGTGTCTGCTGTTTTTGTTGCGCCCGGAAATGCTGGCACTGCTGCAGATGACAAGCTAATAAATGTGGCGATCGATGTGATGGACTTCGCTGCGCAGATGGATTTCGTTCGCGCTAACGCTATCGATTTGACCATTATAGGTCCTGAAGCGCCCTTGGTAGCCGGGGTAGTCGATCAGTTCAAAGCGGCTGGTCTTAAGTGTTTCGGACCAGAGCGTTTTCAGGCGCAGCTAGAGGGCTCAAAGAGCTTCACTAAGGCGTTTCTTGCGCGTCACGAAATCCCCACCGCTGCATACGGTAGCTTCGATGATCCGATGGCCGCGATTGCCTTTTTACAGCAGATGTCTATACCCGTAGTAATCAAAGCCGATGGTTTGGCGGCGGGTAAGGGCGTTGTTATTGCTCAGAGTCAAACCGAGGCCGAGGCTACTATCAAGGATATGCTCAGTGGCAATGCGTTCGGAGCTGCGGGCGCGAGGGTTGTGATTGAAGAATTTCTGGTGGGCGAGGAGGCCAGCTTTATCATCATGGCCGATGGTGAGCACTTTTTGTCCTTCGCTACATCTCAAGATCACAAGGCTGCCTTCGATGGTGACGTCGGTCCCAACACGGGTGGCATGGGTGCATACTCCCCGGCGCCAGTGGTAACGCCAGAGGTCTTGCAAAAAATCATTGATCAAGTCATACAGCCGACGCTCAAAGGTATGGCGAGCGACGGTTACCCTTACACAGGCTTCTTGTATGCAGGTTTGATGATTGATGGGCACGGTAATCCGCAAGTGATCGAATTTAACTGTCGATTCGGTGACCCTGAAACCCAGCCGGTTATGATGCGGATGCGCTCTGATCTGGCGCAGTTATGCTTGGCTGCGATAGCCGGCGAATTGGCAAGCCATACCATAGCATTTGACAATCAGGTGGCGCTAACCGTCGTCATGGCAGCTGGCGGCTATCCCGATAGTTATGCTAGTGGCGCTGTTATCAGCGGCATAGATGCTGCTAATGCGTTGGGCAAAGTGTTTCATGGAGGTACGCGAGTCAGTAGTGGCCAGGTCGTGACAGCGGGTGGTCGCGTGCTAGGAGTGACAGCGATGGGTGATTCTGTTCAGCATGCTCAGGCTAAGGCCTATGCGATGGTTAAGAAAATTCTGTTCGATA
>JBLHVI010000032.1:0-39054 GCA_047630175.1 Candidatus Azotimanducaceae bacterium | reverse complement strand
TCGGCGCTCTTGTCAAATTGACCACCTGCAAGATACAAACGTCCCAAACCAAGATAAGCGCTGGCATTTTTGCGGTCGAGGCCGATCGCGGCCTGGTAGTTCAACTCCGCTGTAACCGAATCACCTACCTCAAAAGCGGTCTGCGCAGCATCGATTTTATCAGCAAATACCGGGCTAGCCAGCAGCGCCACAACCGTTACCGTGGCGAAGAAAAATTTATTCATGGCGGAGTCCAAATAGATTATTGTTATTGTGCGTACAACGGATACCAGGCCAAATTAAGTCCTGAGGTGCTTGTCCCATCATTTCACGTTCGAAGATTACTGTATTTACCCGCGTTATCAAAGGCAATATAACTCGCTAGACGCGCTGACAACGAATACACACTAAACACCAACATGAAGGTGTTCGCTAGCACCAACGAGTACCGGTAAGTCATAGCGATCACTGCGTGATGGCACACTAGGCGTTGCGAGCAGACTGATATCCTCGCTTTAGCCTTTTTATCTTCAACATTTCTGTGCTGTAAAGGTGGAAATTCGACCTAACCGAGCGTCCGCCAAAGTTAATGGCTGGGCAAAACACCCACTGTTGCAACTCACCTGATCTGCCGAAGCGCTCGACCTCGCACCCATGCAACAATCTGCCACCTTGTGAATTGTCAGCGCCTAGTATTAGCATGGCCAGGAGGTTTTTAAGCCGTGGGTAGTTGACGGAAAGACGTCCTCTAGTCGGCAGGGAATAACAGCAAACACTGATCGAAACTAATGTCCAAACGGAGACAGTAGAGCAACAACGTGACATCCCATTGATGCTATTTCTTAATACGGCACTGCTAATCAGACTAACAGCAAGACCCAAGGGGCAGGTGTGCATGTACCTATAGCGCTGGACAACTTGCTATTCACCCTGGTCAAGCCGTTAGCTGATGGGATTGAGAATTGGACAGCAATATCGCGCAAAATTGACAACTTGCAGTGAGTCATCGGCGCGGTAACGATGTCGTCTTTCAAACAGAATCTGCTGTTGCAGAGCATTGTCTTTATTTTGCTTATTGGTGCCGCGCAGGCTCTTAGGAACTCGCTGCTGTGCGACATGCTCTCGCGAGGATTTACCACTAATGTTACGAGTTTTCCAAGCAGCCAAGGCGAATGAATGTTTGGTAATCGCGCATTTTCGCGTCACGCTTGTGCTTGGCTATTATTGAGTAACACGCTCGATTGCGAATATCACTGCCTTACGGCCAGACGCTACGAGCCACTGCAGGCCGATAAAACAACAAATGCAAGATTCTAGCGCCAACATCTACCTGAGCAACGCTGGCCGCACACGCAAAATAACCGCTACATTGGTCGCACTGACGCTACTCTTTAAGTCTTGCGCTTTTTTCCGGAATTTTGTGGTGCGCCCGACAGGAATCGAACCTGTAACCCCCGGCTTAGAAGGCCGGTGCTCTATCCGATTGAGCTACGGGCGCTAAACCCTTCGACTTGGCTGACACAATGTCTTGAAAATGGTCGGGGTAGAGAGATTCGAACTCCCGACATCCTGCTCCCAAAGCAGGCGCGCTACCAGACTGCGCTATACCCCGATTTTCTTACTTAACCTTTGCTGAACCAGAACGTACTGGCTCGAAGCAATGACCTGATACGCTGCCTAAGGCTCAGCGACTCAAGTCGTTCTCGTGTTGACTGAAGTTTGCTTATTGGCTCACTCTTCCTCGCGAGAGGGCGCATTCTACTGAACCGAATGCGGGCCCGTCAAACACGAAAATGGATTCTAGGCAGTATTTTATGAATAATGTCCGTGTTAAGTCGAAAATTCACCGATGGAACCGCCTTTTATGCCCGCAGACCCTAGCACCCTGTTCATATCTGATTTACATCTAGACCCCGCCAGGCCTGATATACAGCAGTCTTTTCTCGAGTTTTTGGAGCATCAGGTGCCGCTTTGCGAAACACTTTACATTCTTGGTGACTTTTTTGAGGTCTGGCTCGGCGATGATGACGAGAACACCTTTACCACCACTATCATCGATGCCCTGCGAGATTTGACGGTGCCAATCTATATTATGCACGGCAATCGAGATTTCTTGCTGGGTCAGCAATTCTGTGCCCGTATTGGTGCCACCCTGCTTGATGACCCGACGGTGATTGATCTCTACGGTACCCCTACCCTCTTGATGCATGGTGACAGTCTATGTACCGGCGATACCCAGTACATGCAGGTACGTGCGATGCTGCGCAGCTCAGCATTCCAAACTGATTTTCTCAGCAAGACGCTAGCTGAGCGCGCCGCTTTTGCCGCCAGTGCCCGTCAGCAGAGTCAGACCCATACGCAGCAACACACGCTAGCTGCCAAAGCCAATGACAGTCGCGCCGACATCATGGACGTTACGCTGTCAGAGGTTGTCCGAGTCATGGCCGAACAGGGTGTGCAACAGATGATTCATGGCCACACCCACAGACCCGCGCGACATGCGCTAGCAGTCAATGATAGACCTGCAGAACGTGTCGTGCTCGGGGATTGGGACAAGCAAGGCTGGTTTATCACCGCCGACACCCATGGGTTAAGCCTGCGGTCCTTTGCGATTGGGTGATTACTACCGTAAGTGCCTAACCGCGTTTATTTTAGCCCATGGCGGCCAACGAACTCGACGCTAGACTGGCCTCAGGAACCCCGCTATGGAACCGAAAATCGGCGTCAGGTGACTCAACTAGCCGCTGGTCTTCTGCCAAGAAGAACGCGATACGAGCGTCGAGATCAATGGCTCCGGTCTCTGCGGCCCCCTCAGCGTATTCTTCGGCAAAATCTAGATAGATTTTGAAATGCCGGGCCTCTGATTTGAGCAGCGAGCCATAAAAATCGGCGAGCTGATTGTCCAGTACAGGTATAACACGCTCAAATCGTTCACAACTGCGGGCTTCGACAATGGCGCTGACCACCATCATATCCACCAGCCGAGCAGGTTCATGGGTCCGCACTCCCTTACGCAACTCGCCGGCATAGCGGGCCGAAGACACATTACTGTATTCAATCCCACGGGCATTCAGCAAACCCACTACCTGTTCGAAATGGCGTAATTCCTCCCGGGCGAGCTTTGAAAACTGGAGTAACATCTCTGGCTTGTCCACGTAACGGTACATAAGGTTGAGCGCTGTGGAGGCAGCCTTTTTCTCACAGTTAGCGTGATCAATGAGCAAAACATCCAGATTGTCGTTGACCGCTGCAACCCAACTCTGGGGGGTTTGGCAATATAAAAAATCATCTATTGTCATACAAGAAACCAACCTTTACTCGACTGTTATTCCACTGTTAGATAAGGGCTATTCGACGATTAAACATGGCAGGAATTAACCCGCACAGCTTAACTTTAAAGGCCTTTTAAGGTAAACTAACACCCGATTTTACGCGTGCTGCCCCAAAGCAGCGCGCACCTTAATAACATGCTTTTATGAGGGCTACTGCTGTGCTTGATGCTTACCGACAACACGCCGCCGAACGATCAGAAATGGGTATCGACCCATTACCTCTCTCCGCTGCACAGGTTAACGAGTTAGTGGAGCTATTAAAAGCGCCGCCAACCGGCGAAGAGGATTTTATTCTCGACTTGATCACCAATCGCACCCCTGCTGGTGTCGATGATGCAGCCTATGTGAAGGCCGCCTTCTTAACCGCCGTCGCCAAGGGCACCGACACATGCCCAATGATTGATCGCATACATGCGACCAAACTGCTGGGCACCATGCTGGGCGGGTATAACATCGAGCCATTGATTGAATTGCTTGATGATGATGTCACGGCCGAGGCCGCAGCTACCGCTCTGTCTCGTACTTTACTCATGTTCGATGCGTTCCATGACGTCGTGGAGAAATCCAAGACCAACCCCCATGCCAAGAAAGTGCTGGAATCATGGGCAAACGGTGAGTGGTTCATCAACAAGCCTAAAGTGCCTGAGCAAATCAAGGTCACGGTATTTATGGTTGAAGGCGAAACCAATACTGACGATCTATCCCCTGCTGGTGACGCGTGGAGCCGCCCAGATATTCCGCTGCACGCACTCGCTATGTTGCAGAAAACAATGGAAAACCCACTGCAAAAGATCGAGGAACTCAAGCGTTCTGGCAACCCCATCGCTTATGTAGGCGATGTAGTTGGCACAGGTTCATCACGTAAGTCAGCAACCAACTCTGTGCTTTGGCATATGGGCGATGATATCCCCAACATTCCTAACAAGCGTGACGGCGGCGTAGTGCTGGGCGGCAAGATTGCGCCTATTTTCTTTAACACCATGGAAGACGCCGGTGCCCTGCCCATTGAATGTGATATCAGCAAAATGGAAATGGGTGATGTGATCATTGTCCATCCCTATGAAGGCAAGATTACAAGCGAAGCCAGCGGCGAAGTCATCACTACCTTCACGTTGGCAACACAAGTATTACTCGACGAAGTTCAGGCGGGCGGTCGAATCCCGTTGATCATTGGCCGAGGCCTCACCGAGCGTGCGCGCGAAGCGCTAGGGATGCCGCAAAATGATATCTTCCGTCGCCCCGTACCAGAAGAGGCTTCAACCAAGGGCTTCACGCTGGCGCAAAAAATTGTCGGCAAGGCCTGCGGTGTTGCAGGGATACGTCCTGGCACTTATTGCGAGCCGAAAATGACCACCGTTGGCTCTCAGGACACCACCGGCCCCATGACGCGCGATGAGCTTAAAGAACTGGCTTGCCTGGGCTTCTCTGCGGATCTCGTGATGCAGTCTTTCTGCCACACTGCGGCTTACCCCAAGCCTGTGGACATCGATACCCAGCATACCCTGCCAGACTTTATCCAGACCCGAGGCGGTGTTGCGTTACGCCCAGGTGACGGCATTATCCACTCTTGGCTGAACCGTATGCTGCTACCCGACACCGTCGGTACAGGTGGTGATTCACATACACGCTTTCCCATGGGCATCAGCTTTCCAGCGGGCTCTGGTTTAGTCGCTTTCGCCTCAGCCATCGGCGTTATGCCACTGGATATGCCTGAGTCTGTCCTAGTGCGTTTCAAAGGCACCATGCAACCAGGCATCACCTTGCGTGACTTGGTCAACGCCATTCCTTATGCGGCAATCCAAAGTGGTCTTTTGACCGTTGCCAAAGAAGGCAAGAAGAACATCTTCTCGGGCAAGATTCTCGAGATCGAAGGCCTTCCGGACTTAAAGGTCGAGCAAGCCTTCGAGATCAGTGATGCGTCTGCCGAACGTTCTGCCGGTGGTTGCACAATTCGCTTAGGTGAAGCGCCCATCAAAGAATACATTACCTCCAACGTGACCTTGTTGAAGTGGATGATCAGTGAAGGCTATGGCGATGCGCGTACCATCGGTCGCCGGATTACCGCCATGCAAGACTGGCTGGACAACCCCGTGTTGATGCAACCGGATGCCGATGCTGAGTACGCTGAAATTATCGAGATCAACCTCGACGAGATCAAGGAGCCGTTGCTGGCCTGCCCTAACGACCCTGATGATGTAAAACCATTATCAGAAGTACAAGGCGCGCACATTGACGAGGTTTTCATCGGTTCATGCATGACAAACATTGGTCACTTCCGTGCTGCTGCACAGCTGCTTGAGAAGACTAAAGGTATTCCGACTCGGCTGTGGATATCGCCACCGACGAAGATGGACGAGCACCAACTGCGAGAGGAAGGCGTATACAACATTTTCGCGGCTGCCGGCGCACGTACCGAGATGCCAGGTTGCTCACTATGCATGGGTAACCAGGCGCGGATAGCACCCAATTCAACAGCCGTCTCTACCTCAACACGGAATTTTCCGAACCGATTAGGCGACGGTGCCGATGTATATCTCGCATCAGCAGAGCTGGCAGCGATTGCTGCTATTCTAGGCCACTTGCCAACCGTTGAAGAATACATGCATCACGCAAAGGAACTCGATGCATTCTCTGACCACATCTATCGCTACTTGAACTTCGACCAGATCGAAGCTTTCCAGAAGTCAGCGGCGAGTGCGGTGATTCCTGCAGTGAATATTGTGAATGTTGCCTAGCACTTGCGGTAAATTGTAGTGGGTGAAATCGACCCCGCTTCGAGCATAGAAGCGGGCGACATAATAAAAAATGCCGAGTTTCACTCGGCATTTTTTTGTCTGGCCCTCAGCGCGTTTTCACGCATAGCTGCTCGTATTAATTACACATTCGCTCTGAGTGCCTTGAGTCGAAATACCGTCACGGCCTTCTTTAAATCGGCACTGTCACCGGGCACTTCAGTCGCATAGTTGAGCGCGATGTAAGCCTCCGTCACGCGCTCAATCGCGTCAGCAAGATCAGGCCTCACCAGCGTAACGCGCGCAGCATAATCGGACGGCCCCTCACCCGCTTTGCGTGGTAGGCCGTGCTTTTGGAGTAACTGACAGAACCGCAGGTATTGCTGGTCCACAGGCGTCACAATGTGATGACTGCGGGTACTCAGCACAAACAAGCCAACAATACCCAGTAGTGCGAAAAATGAACTCAGCATCATAATGCCCATGCGTGTCGGGTTCACTTTATCGAAATATTGCGACAACAAGTCCATCTGGGTGACAGGATTGTAACCAACAACCCAGCTATCCCAATAATGACCAATGGCTTCAACCTGCTGCCGTAACTCAGACAACCACAGTAGCTGCCGGTATTTAAGCAACGACAAAGGCGAATCCGACAGAAATGTTTCGTCCTCAGACAGTGCGCTTTCCAGACCTCGCTCGATACGATCAGGCGCCACCATCTGTGTGGGGTCAATGCGCACCCACCCGCGCTCTTCATACCAGACCTCGGCCCAGGCATGGGCGTCGAACTGACGCACCGCAATATAGTTCGCCCGAGTATTGTATTCGCCACCCTGATAACCCACCACTACACGCGCAGGGATACCTACAGCGCGCATCATAAACACAAAGCTACCCGCGTAGTGTTCGCAAAAACCACGCTGACTATCAAACAAAAACTCATCAATGTCGTTCTCACCGAGCACCGGTGGCTGTAGGGTATAGACAAAACCGCTGGCGTTGTAGTTGACCATAACCCGGCGCACGTAATCCGCCTCATCACTGGCCAATGCGCGCAGGGACACGGCTAAGGCGCGCGCCCGCGGATTTACGCCGTCAGGCAGCATAGTGTTCCGCGCCCTCACGTAATCACCTAACTTAGCTTGCAACAAAAAATTCTGGTCAGACGTGACGTCGTACTTAAATTTGCTGGTAACACCACGACGCTGTGCATAAGCCAACGTGAAATCCGATAGCATAGCGACATCAGTTGTCGCGGGCAGTTGGGGCACTGACAAACTGAACAGCCAGTTCTGCTGAGTCGGCTCTAAAATAATACTGTAGCTAACAGACCGCCCAAGTCGCTGAATATTGTCTTTCCAGCGGGGCGCTTCATCACCGTCACGCCAAATCCCATCTCGCAGACTACTGCGCCGGGTCCAACCACGACCATCGTAGGTCTCAAGTACTAGCCCGCGCCAGTAAAGCTGATTAAATGCTGGAAGATCACCTGCGAACGTTGCCTTAAAAGCCAGATCTGGCGACTGTATCAGGTTGGCAATATCCCCAGGCTTCATGCTGTCTGTGACCCCGGTTTTGGCGGCTTGAGATTCCAAAGGTACGGTCCACAATGGCGTTATTCTTGGAAACAAGACAAACAATACGATCATCATGGGTAAAGACTGCGCCAGTAATCGCACCGCAAGCTTGAATGTTGCCAAGGGCCGATGGTGCGACTGAGTTTGATTCAACCCGATCAACGCGGCGGTGATCAGCGTTACTGCAAATAACATATACAAGGTATACGCAATCGTCTGAAAAAATAGGAACTCTGTAATAGCGACAAAGTACCCCAATAAAATAACGATGTAGGCATCGCGTTTATGCTGCATCTCCAGTAGCTTCAGTACGAACGCAATAACGAGAAGCGCCACCGCTGGCTCTAGACCATAGACCCGACCACGATAGCCGACACCGATACCCACCAGACCACCCACGACCATAACGGTCTTTGTCCAGCGTCGAGGAAAAGACCAGCGGCCCTGAAATACCAAGATTCGCCAAGTGACGCAGACCACACAGATAAGGGTGACCCAGATAGGTAGACGAGAGAAATGTGGCGCGATAACCGCAACCTGCGCCGCGAGTAGCCATGCCAAGGAGTTACGTGGAATTTGAAAACCAGTCACGTGTCACCTTTCGGAGGCGGTGTCAGTTCAAATAATGCCAGTTCACGTAACAGACGCGCTTGATGGGGTGCGCCCTTGCCAGGCATTATTTCTGACCCGGGCAAACGTAGGCCGTATTCATCATTAGTTTTGCCTAACTGCACGACCCAGTAGCACAAGCGACTCAGTCGGCGCTCACGGTCTAAATTCGGGAAGTAATCCCAGTCTATCCACACTCGTTGATCAACACTGGTGGCGAACTCCTTCGTCAGCAATTGATCAGTGCGGGCGTAAGATTTCCAAGACAGATGCTTTAATGAATCGCCCGGCTGGTAAGCCCGCATACCATAGAAGTCGTCTACACCGATACGCTGTAGCAACTCACCATCAGGATTGCTGCCCATAGCCGCGGGCATTTCACCAGCGACTTCGGGCCGCGGGTAGATGATCGCTGACATATCCAAGTCTATCCATGACCAAGCCCTAAATAGACCAACAGGATAGTGAGTCTGAATCAACAGTCGGCCAGGATTCAACTGACCTCGCTGGTGGCTCTGCACATACAAGCGCACCATCTCCATTTCGCTCTCCAGCAGATCGGCACCTACTAGGCCGTCGCTATCCCAGCCCAGCAATATCGCCTCATGGCGGCGATTGCCCTTGCGTGACAATCGCACACTAAAGCCTGCATCTTCCCCAGCGAACACAGGACTCGCGCTACCGGCTTGCACATTCAATCCTGACAAATTCCCAAAGGTGTGGAGAATACTGACCATGAATAGGCTGAGGAGTAGAAATGCCAGGCCAAAAATTAAGCTGTTCTGATAGTTAATCGCCGCCATAACCATAAAAAACACCAGTACCAGGAAGTAAACGCCTTGGCGGGTGGGCAGTATGAAAATATTACCTTGATTGAGAACGACGGTATTGGCGGGCGGCAGCCGCCGGTTGAGCCAACGCTGAAAACGCACCGAACGCCACAGCCGGCTGTCAGGTGTTGTTTCATGGCGACTGGCAGTGTCCATTGGCTACCCTATGATGTCGACTTTGGATAACAGACGCTGAGTCAACCCGCCCGCGCCGTGACCACTAAAGTCCGCCGTTTCACGCAAGCGATGCTCAACTACTGATGGCAATACTGCTTGCACGTCCTCAGGCACCACATGTTGTCGGTCTTCGAGAAACGCCCAACTCTTAGCACTGGCCAACAAAGCCAAAGCGCCCCGCGGCGACAGACCATAAGCAAACTCAGGTGCTTGCCGAGTAAACAGCACCAGTCGCTGTATGTAATCTAGCAAGGCATCAGAGACGCTGACCTGCTTACACTGAGTTTGCATTTCTGCCAATTGCGCCGGTGTCATCGTCGCCTGTAGCCGACCTAGCACGTCCCGTCGGTCCTCACCCTTGAGCAACTGGCGTTCAGCCGCTGGATCAGGATAACCCAACTCGATACGCATTAAGAAACGGTCTAACTGGGATTCAGGCAACGCGAACGTACCCCCTTGGTTGTTCGGGTTCTGCGTCGCAATCACAAAAAACGGTTTTGGCAAGGGCCGTGTCTCACCCTCAACGGTGACCTGCTGCTCTTCCATAGCTTCGAGCAATGCACTTTGGCTTTTTGGTGTAGTCCGGTTGATCTCGTCGGCCAAAACCAACTGGCTAAATATGGGGCCTGGATGAAACTCAAAGCTTCCGGCGTTTTTGTCAAACACTGAAACGCCTAAAATATCTGCGGGCAACAGGTCACTAGTGAATTGTATTCGGGTGTAACTAAGCCCCATTACTCGCGCGAGCGCATGAGATAAAGTAGTCTTCCCCATGCCCGGCAAGTCTTCTATCAAAAGATGCCCACGTGATAGCAGGCAGGCTAATGCGAGGCGAATTTGTGGCTCTTTACCCAACAGCACAGTTCCTACCTGGGCAATAGTATGCTTAATCACTTCCTGCATAGCGTTTCCGTTATTTGTAGCAGCCGCCGTTGTCCCCGGAAGAATTTTGTACCTACCGAGGGAGAAAACCTAGACAAGACCCGTGAGGTGCTCAGCTTTGATTGTGTAGTTCGATAATTTCCATATCGGCGAGTCGTTTCGCCTCTTTCGTTTCGTCATTGCGCATTGACTCAATACGCTTGAGGTATTTTTCATCGACCCCACCGGTGATGTAAACACCATCAAAAACGCTGGTATCGAACCCGGTAATCTTGGGGTTAATACCCAGAGCGCAGTCAATCAGGTCTTCAAGGTCCTGATAGACTAGCCAGTCAACGCCAATGTAGTCGGCGATCTCCTGCACGGAATTACCGTCAGCGACAAATTCACAGGCTGCGGGCATATCAATGCCATAGACATTAGGGAAACGCACCGGAGGTGCGGCGGAAGCAAGATAAACTTTCTTCGCGCCGGCTTCTTTGGCCATCTGCACGAGCTGCTTGGTCGTGGTTCCACGAACAATCGAGTCGTCGACCAACAGCACATTTTTGCCACGAAACTCAAGTTCAACGGTGTTGAACTTTTGGCGCACGGATTTCAGGCGCTGCTGTTGGCCCGGCATGATGAACGTGCGACCTATGTAACGATTTTTAACCAATCCATCACGATACTTTACATCCAACCGGTGAGCCATGGGGAGAGCGGCGGTACAGCTCGTATCGGGGATAGGTATGACCACATCAATGTCATGGTTTGGGTGTTCCCGCAGAATCTTGTCTGCAAGCTTCTCACCCATCTTCAAGCGGGACTTATACACCGAGACGTGATCGATAATAGAGTCCGGCCGAGCTAAGTATACCTGCTCGAAAATACAGGGACTGTAGGTCGTATGGGTCGCGCACTGCTTAACAGAGACTTCACCGTTGGTTTGTATGCACACTGCCTCGCCCGGCAGAATATCGTTAATCAACTCAAAACCTAGGACGTTTAACGCGACGCTCTCGGAGGCAATCATGTACTCATCGCCCTGCGGGGTGCTGCGCTTGCCGTAACACACGGGGCGAATCCCATTAGGGTCACGAAAGCCAACAATGCCATACCCGATAATCATTGCTATGGCGGCATAGCCACCCACTGCACGCTGATGGACCCGACCGACAGCCTCAAATACATCTTCAGGTCTGACCCGCAGACCAGCGACGTTCTGCAGTTCATGGGCAAACACGTTCAGCAGAACCTCTGAATCTGAGCTGGTATTGATATGCCGACGATCCGTGCGAAACAGGTCCTCGTTCAACTCTCGATCGTTGATGAGATTGCCGTTATGGGCAAGACAGATCCCAAAAGGCGAATTAACATACATAGGCTGGGCTTCAGCGGAACTCGACGTCCCTGCCGTGGGGTAGCGCACATGCGCAATGCCCATGTTGCCCTTCAGCTGGTTCATATGGTCCTGCTGGAAAACATCCTTAACCAGACCATTACTCTTGCGCATGTCGAGCTTGTCGCCATGGCAGGTGACAATACCCGCCGCGTCCTGACCGCGATGCTGAAGCACCGTCAGGGCATCGTAAAGATCATATGCAACCTCGTTTCTGCCAACCATTCCAACTATACCGCACATAATCTGTCACTCCTGAACGATAGCCGTTCAACCACTGCCTAATTTCCCGTTATGCGCTGCTCGATTAATATCGAGCGTGTTTTCTCAAATCTGTTTTATCGGATCTATTTTGAATCAGGCCATCTATACCGAGCGCTCGGGCGCTGTGAATTCACTGACCTTCTCAATGACATAAACTTGCAGCCAGTTGGCTGTATCCAGTGCAGGGGGAATCAGTATTGATGTCTGCCACCATTCGTCGTCACTGACCGGCATACGACTAAAAATTGCCACCGCCACCACTACGATCAAGCCACCGCGGACGAAGCCAAAAGCCATTCCCAAAATTCGATTAAATGTTGAAAGACCCGCTAACTTAATAACCTGATAAATCAGATAATTTATCATGCCGCCAATGATCATCACGGCTAGGTATAGCCCACCGTAGGCTGCAGCCAAACGTAGGGACGGTACACTGATGACATCAATCAAGAGACCAGCGACTTGTCCGCCAAAAAGCCTCGCGATCAGTATGGCGGCAACCAGAGTCACCAGCGAAAGTGCTTCTTTGACGAAACCACGCACAATGCTGATCAGGGTGGATATCGCAATGATACCAATGATCAACCAGTCAATGGCGGTAATATGGTCCAAACAAGATTCCTCATGTAACACAACTTTACGAACTGCATGGTCCCGAATTTCGGGTGCGGGATGGCACGGCGTTAGCCACCCAACTGGCCTTTGTCGTCTTCTATCCGGTAGCGGACTATTTGTCCCTGCAAACCAAACGTTTTCTGCACTTCGAGCTGAATCTTCTCAAGCTGACGCTTTTGGAGCATGGGACCAATAAAAACCTTGAACGTATCAGCATTATCCTCGTCACCCTTTGACTCAATCACATAGCTTCGATACTCAGCTTCGCGCAAATCCTGACGCAGACGAGTGGCATTGTTGGGGTTCTGGAAACTACCGAGCTGGAGACTCCAGCTTACCGGCAAATTGTTCATGTCTAGGTTGAAAGCTGTTGGGGGTATGGTATCGGCGATAGGGTCTTCCTGCATTTGCGGTAACTGAGCCGCACTCTCGATTTCCATCTGCCGCATCTTAAGCCGAGCATCGTCGAAAGTCAGTTTCTTGAAATCAATGGTCGGCGGCTCAGGGATAGTCGCCATGACCCTAGCCCTGTCGTCAGAGGTGCCATCCAGCAACATAGGCAGAATAATAATGGCGAGCGTCGTCAGGACGATTGCGCCGGTAACCCGCTGTTTAAGTCTTGCTTCCACCTGGCGGTTCACTTCTCTTCAAAGGTTGCTGTAAGCCCGGCTTAGCTACTGCCGCGTCAAGATAATTGAGCACGCCCGCGACAATAGGAAATGAGCCAAAAACAACGATCAGGTCGTCATCATGGCAGTTATCTAAGGCGGCTGCATAAGCCTCGTCTACTTTATCATAAGCATCGACAACAGACCCACCAAGATTGTTCACTGCGGCTGCCATTTCTGTTGCTGGCAAGGCTCGCGCCTCGTCAACAGCGGTGCAATAGAAATGGCTCATCAGCGGCAACAGCGGACCGAGCACAGCGGCGTGGTCCTTGTCGGCGTACATGCCGACAACAGCATGGATCCGCCCAGCTTGGGGCAATTTCACGAGTCTTTGGCTAAGGTAAACTGCTGCATCTGGATTATGGGCGACATCCAGCAACGTAGGTTTTGGCGCTACGGGGCGCTGCAGCCGACCCGCTACTTGAGCGGTGGCGGCTGCGTGTATAATCTCATCGGCTGTTAACCTGACGCCCGCACACATCATGGCCTGCACCGCCGCGGCCAGACTGTCAGCGGGCAACGCCAGTGCCGGCAAGTGCTCTACTGCTTGCTGCCCTTGAGGGTGGGTGAACCACAGCCGCTGCGAGTCGATATCAAATGTCTGGCCTATGCGGAATACCGGCGCATCTAGCCTCTCGCCAACCGCCAGCATCTCTGCCGGGGGCTCTCGGTCTGCAAGCACCCACGGCTTACCGGCACGTAGAATACCAGCTTTCTCGACGCTAATGAGTGCTCGCGTGTTCCCCAGCCAAGCCTGATGATCTAACGCAATGCGGGTAATGACTGAAACATCAGGGTCTATAATGTTCATGGCGTCTAGGCGCCCACCTAGACCGATTTCAAGTATGGCGACATCCACCGCCTGCCATTTGAAGATTTGCAGCGCGGCCAAAGTGCCATATTCAAAATAGCTCAGAGAAATTTCGCCTCGAGCTGCGTCAATAGCATCGAACGCACGACAAATCTCATCGTCAGACGCGTCCGTACCCTGCACCTCAATGCGTTCATTGAAGCGCTGCAGATGCGGCGATGTCGACTTACCGACACGATGACCTTGAGTTCGGCAAAGTTGCGCTAGATATTCGCAGGTCGATCCCTTGCCATTGGTGCCAGCCACCAAAAATGTCAAAGGTGCAGGCTTCAGAACATCTAAGCGACGTCCCACCTCGGCCACTCGGTCAAGTCCCAGGTCCCACTTCACAGGGTGTTGCTGCTCAATAACGAGCAGCCAGTCAGCAAGCGTCATGATCTTTTTTCCATCCAATACTGGCTAGGCTTACACATATAACAAGTTTGCATGGCGGGCTTGTACAAAACCCTTAAGAGACGGCGTCCATGGCTTGGCGCATCTCGGCGATCAAATCCCCAACGGCTTGCTGCATGGCTTCAGGGTCATTCACATGCGCTTCCATCAAACTTACCAGTGCTGT
This sequence comes from Candidatus Azotimanducaceae bacterium, assembly GCA_047630175.1. Taxonomy (GTDB): domain Bacteria; phylum Pseudomonadota; class Gammaproteobacteria; order Pseudomonadales; family Azotimanducaceae; genus UBA4582. The sequence goes on along the minus strand of JBLHVI010000032.1, from coordinate 24,575 downwards.
TCCCACGACGGCGCCGTCGCATACCTGAGCGACCTGCGCCGCAGATTTTCCATCTTTGATCCCAAATCCAACAACCAAAGGCGTTGTTGCATATTGCTTGAAGGCGGAAACCTTTTCTCGCACGTCGTCAATATCAAGATTCGCCGCACCCGTTGTGCCTTTCAGCGACACGTAGTAGGTAAAACCACGACTACGTTCGAAGATCATCTTAGCCCTAGCTTCCAGCGTGGTCGGTGCGAGCAGATAAATGGGGTCAAGACCACTGGCGATCATGGCCTTGTCTAGTACCACGCCTTCCTCGGGCGGCACGTTAACCAAAATAGTGCCATCGGCCCCAGCTTCCGCAGCACGAACAGCGAATGCCTCGTAGCCCATGGACTCGATAGGGTTGACGTAGCCCATCAGAACTACCGGCGTTGTTTGGTCTTGGTGGCGGAATTCTTCCACCATATCCATGGTCTGGCGCAGGCTCACCCGATGATGCATAGCACGCTCGTGGGCTAGTTGAATCACAGGCCCTTCTGCCTCAGGATCTGTAAATGGGAAACCCAACTCGATAATGCTGGCTCCTCGTGCCACCATCGCGTGCATCAACGGTACCGTAACGGTTGGATTTGGATCGCCAGCTACCAAGTACACGATCAATGCCTTGCGCTTACGCTCAGCCAGCGTTTGAAAACACGCGGTAATACGACTCACGTTAAAACTCCCAAGAGATACTGACTAATCAAGGCGCATACCATCAAGCTTCGCCATGGTTGGAATGTCTTTATCGCCCCTGCCAGACATGTTCACAACAATCGTCTGCTCTGGGCTCATGGTGGCAGCCAGTTCCATCGCATAGGCCACTGCGTGAGCCGACTCGAGCGCTGGTAAAATACCTTCCAGCAAATTTAATTGGCGGAACGCATGCAGTGCTTTTTGATCATCAATGGCAACATACTCCGCCCGATTGATATCTTTCAACCACGCATGTTCTGGACCCACGCCCGGGTAATCCAAACCCGCTGAAATACAGTGCGTGTCGCTTACCTGCCCTTCTTCATCTTGCATCAAGTAGGTACGCGTACCATGCAGTATCCCGACACGCCCCTTACTCAGTGGCGCAGCGTGCTCTACGGTATGTAAACCCCGTCCGGCTGGCTCGACCCCAATTAAGCGGACACCTTGGTCTTCTATAAATGGGTGAAAAATACCCATGGCGTTTGACCCGCCACCAACGCAGGCCACCACGGCATCGGGTAAGCGGCCGAATTGTTTCTGGCTTTGCTGTCGTGCCTCAATCCCTATAACAGACTGGAAGTCACGGACCATCATTGGATAAGGGTGTGGACCAGCCACGGTGCCGATGATGTAGTAGGTGTCATCGACATTAGTTACCCAATCGCGCATAGCTTCGCTCAACGCATCCTTTAGTGTCCGAGACCCACCGGTGACCGACACGACTTCCGCACCGAGCAATTTCATGCGATAAACATTAGGACTTTGACGAGCAATATCATCAGCCCCCATATACACCCGACACTTCAAACCGAAGCGTGCGGCGACCGTCGCTGAGGCAACGCCATGTTGACCGGCGCCCGTTTCAGCAATCACGCGTGGCTTGCCCATGTACTTGGCCAGCAACGCCTGTCCGATGCAGTTATTGATCTTGTGCGAGCCCGTGTGGTTTAGATCCTCACGCTTGAGCATAATCCGCGCGCCACCCGCTGCTTGTGTCAGGCGCTCAGCAAAATACAAAGGCGATGGACGGCCGACATAATGCTCTAGGTCACCGTGAAAACTTGCCAAGAATTTCTTGTCGTTTTTCAATCGATTGTAGGCTTGATCGAGTTCCGCCAATGCGGTCATCAACGTTTCGGAAACAAATCGACCACCATATGGACCGAAGTGACCTGTTTCATCCGGCATGACGGCCATAGCCTCATTCGCACTAGCCAAGTTGCTACCGGCTAACCGGTCTGATTGCACTGATTCTGTCATAACATCATCCGTTCTGTTCGAGATCTGTCTTAATTACCTGGCTCTGATTACCCATTCGCCCATCGCCATTAAGCGACACATCGGGCGCTGTATCAGTCCTGTTTACTGCAGCCATAAATCGCCGCATCTTGTCTGCATCTTTCACGCCACGACTGCGTTCAACGCCACCACTGACATCAACAGCAAATGGCCTTGCTTGGCGAATAGCATCGCCGACATTATCTTCATCGAGCCCGCCTGCAAGAATTACAGCCTGCTTGAGCGCCGGAATCTGTTGCCAATCAATAGTACGACCAGTACCGCCATACAGACCATCAGTGAATGCGTCCAACAAGATTCCTCGGCTATCAGGAAAACGGTCAACCACCGCCACCAGATCATCTCCGGGCGCTACCCTTATCGCCTTGATAAAAGGGCGGTCGAAGCTCGCACAAAACTCATTGGACTCGTCACCATGAAATTGCAGGAGATCGAAGTCCACCTCTTCACATATTTGCAATATTTGGTCACGACTATGATTAACGAACAACCCTACTCGACTGACGAACACAGGCACGGCAGCACAAAGCAGCTGCGCCTGCATGGGCGTTACATAGCGCGGGCTGGGTTGGTACATATTGAAACCTAGAGCAGACGCGCCAGCGCCGACGGCAGCAAAGACATCCGCTGTATTTGTAAGGCCGCAAATTTTTACCCGGGTAACCATAAATCTACTATTTCGGGTGCTGAAAAGGAGCGTGAGTATAACAGAATCTGCAGGTTCGATAACACCTGCAGGCTTATTCGCCGGCGAAAAAGTGCGGTATCACTGGCCCCTGAGGTAAGCCAAACCGAGCCGGATAAACTACGTCCACCAAGTACAAGCCATGGGGTGGCGCGGTCATAGCAGCCAACGTTCGATCGCGCTGGGCCAATAAGCGGGCAGCCCAATCGAGCGCCTGCTCACCGGCGCCAATATCCATCAAAACACCGGCGATATTACGTACCATATGATGTAAAAAAGCGTTTGCAGCAACATTGATCAACACCATATCGCCACGCCGCTGAACCGAAATCTCATGAATATTACGCATGGGGGTACGAGACTGACACTTAGACGCGCGGAACGCAGAAAAATCATGCTCACCGACGAGTGCCTGAGCGGCGGCCTGCATTCTGTCAACGTCCAGCGGACGATGCTCTCGTGTGAACATCCCAGCGCCAATGGACGAGCGCACTGACGTATTGTGAATGGTGTAAAGATAACGGCGCGCGGTTGCGCTAAAGCGTGCACTGAAAGCATCATCAACAGGGCAACTCCAGTGCACTGCTACGGTGTCAGGCAAGTGCGCGTTCGTCCCTAACACCCAGGCTCTGGTGGGCCGGTCAACAAGAGAATCAAAATGTATAACTTGCCTAGTGGCGTGCACCCCGGTATCAGTGCGACCCGCGCAGATGACCTTGATGGGGCCGGCGGCAATTTTTGACAATGCAGCTTCAACTGCCTGCTGGACGGTGGCGCCTTGGCGCTGGGCCTGCCAGCCGACAAAAGCAGAGCCCGTATAGTTGACGCCTAGCGCTATCCTTTGCATAAAAAACTGTTCATATAGCGCATTTCATAGGGAGCTATTCATAAAGGACATGTCCTAGAAAACGGCTTGCAGAGACACGTCGCGCTGGTAGGAAAGAAAAGGCCCGGAAAAACCGGGCCTGCGTTGATGGCATGAGGACAGCTCGGCACTAGCCTATTTGCTCAAGCATCGACTTGGCTTGCTCAATCTCGGCATCGTTACCCATCTCGAGAACCTCACCGAGAGTCTTGCGCGCACTATCTTTGTCATCCATGTCGATATAAGCCCGGGCTAGATTCATTTTCGACTCTACGTCCTCGTCAAGATCGAGACTAAAACTGTCATCATCTAGATCAAGGTCGTCATCTTCCATATCGAGACTGAAAGCGCCATCTTCATCGGCTTCGCCGAGGACTAACGCATCTTCTTCAAGATCAAGGGTTAAGCCATCATCTTCAAGATCAAGCGACAGGCCATCGTCTTCTAGATCAAGACTTAGCGCATCGTCGTCAAGATCCAAGGTCAGCCCATCATCATCTTCTTCTAGGTCAAGAGTAAAGCCATCATCTTCTAGATCAAGGCTTAGGCCGTCGTCTTCTAGATCAGGAGTCAGGTCATCTTCTTCTAGGTCAAGCGTTAAACCATCATCTTCTAGATCAAGGCTTAGGCCGTCGTCTTCTAGATCGAGGCTTAGGCCGTCGTCTTCTAGATCGAGGCTTAGTTCATCGTCTTCAGGATCCAACGCACCATCGAGACTGAGTGCTTTATCGTCAGCATCGAGCGTCAGTGTATCATCGAGATCGAGAGCATCGTCGTCGGACGCCGCCGTCACTGCGTCCTCACTGGGCAGCGACGCAACTGCGTCCAGAGACAACTCATCCATGGTTAAATCTTCGTCTACATCAAGATCAAGACTGCTTTCTAAATCAAGATCATCATCGAGTTCACCGTCAAGTTCATCTTCAAGGTCTAAGTCAAAATCGCCATCCAAAGACAGTGTTTCGTCGCCGAGATCTAAATCAAGGTCAAGATCAAGGTCAAGGTCGAGCTCGTCATCGTCATCGTCTAATTCGGCGACGGCAGGTGTGTCGAGTACGACGGTTTTGTCATCAGCAGCACCGATGCTGTCGTCATCATCAAGGTCCAGTTCTAAGTCATCGGCACCGTCATATTCAAAGACATTGTCTTCGGTCTCACTGTCAAGGTCATCTAAATCAAAGGACAGATCTCCGTCGTCATCAGGCGCTTCAATGGCCTCAACGGGTTCGTAGTTAATAATGGTAGAGTCCATAGCTGCGGCAGCATTCGCCGCAGCACCTGGAATTTGTGCCTGAAGTGCCAGCGCATGCTCCAGCGCTACGACATCGCCCATAGGACGGAGTTGTTCAAGCGCCAGGTTGAAGGCAGTGCCGTCGCCGGTCTGTACCAACACCTCTAGCAACTTTAGCCTTAGGTCGGTGCGTGAAGGTTCCGCATCAATAGCTTTTTCAAGAAAGCTTGTCGCCTGAGGAAAACGCCCGTAAGCAATATAAATCTCCACCTCACCCAGTACATCTGACGTTTCTGGAGATACATCCTCGTCAAAGTCCTCTGCGCCGTCATCATCGATCTCTGCGGGCAACAAAACTTCTTCCTCAATGTCTGCAGCCTCTTCCAAGGATTGATGATCGAACTCATCTTCGTCCAAAGACGCCGCGTCTTGACGTCGCTTGCGTACTAGCAGTCCGGCCGCCAAACAACCAATCAAGAGCAGCCCCAGCCCAACCTGTACAAACAGATTGGCCAGCAGGTTCTCGTCAGACTCACTAGGAACAGATGCTGGCTTACTGACAGCAGTGTCCGTTGCTTGTGCGTTTTGAATTTCGGCACGCAGGGCTGCGAGTTGATCGTCCTTAAGTTTTACGATCTCGTTGAGCGTCTCGATCTGGCCTGCCAGGTCATCTAAGCGGCCGGTCAAATCAGCGTTCGCGCGTCGGGTCCGATCAAGGTCCTCACGAGCGACGGCTAAATTAGCCTGCATCTCTGGGGTAATGGAATTACCGCCGACAGCTCGCTCGCCTGCCTCATCGTCTTCGCGCCGATCACCAGCCAACAGTTTTAGCTCACCGCTTTCGCTAGCAGCGTCACTCTCTTGATTGCGATTGCGGCGCGCTGAACCATCTAGCTGAGCGACGGGCCGCCCACTCCTGTAAGCATCAAATTCGTCATTCTGGGCACGGACTTCTCCGACCGCCGCAGTCGCGGTACGATCGCGAATTTCGCTGGCATCGGGGATGCGCAGCACATAACCGGCTTTTAACAGATTGATATTATTATTGATGAAGGCATTAGGATTGGCCTGCTGCAACGCCAACATGGTTTGCTGAACAGTGACTTGGTCAGACGGCCGAACCTTCAAGGCGATTGTCCACAACGTGTCACCCGCGCCAGTAACGCCGTAATCGTCTGCGTCTGCGTCTACTGCACCTTCCTGCATGCCTGCCGTCAGTGTTGCGACGCTGGCGGCAGGCTCAACGATACGTGGTGTCGCTTGCCGCACAGGCGCTGGCGTCGGCTTCGACGCTGGTGCACGCTGTAGTTCAGCAGTTTGTAATGGTTCGACACGGCTTTCAGTGAAAACGGGCGGGTCAAGTAAGACGGTGTATTCACGCAGAATCCGACCGCTTGGCCACATGGCCTCGACCAGAAAGTTCAGATAGGGCTCAGTAATGGGTCGCGTGCTGGATATGCGCAAAAGCTTACCACCACCGTCTGCGTCAACCACCTTAAAACGCAGGTCAGTCAACGCATAGTTACGCTCTACGCCAACGCGCTGGAAGTCTTTTGGGGTCGCCAGATTCACCAGAATCTCTTCGAGTGCCAGGTTACGTACCCCGGTGAGTTCGACTTCGGCCTTAAATTGCTGATTGAGTGCAGATTTCAGGTCGAGTTTGCCTAACCCCAAACCGAACGTTGCAGGCGCGCTGAAGGTCAGAACGACAGCGCCAAACCATAATAAACGTTGAATCATTGTTGTTATTACCTCTCTTTTCCCCAAAAGAGTCGGAACGCCGCACCGAAACGCACGCATCGACCTCAAATAGCTTAGGGATCAAACCTAGAAACAGTCTACAAATGTTGCCATAAGTGTCGCTTATTACAGACGTTTTACCAAAACTTCAGCGATTTGTATACTGTTAAGCGCAGCACCTTTGCGGACATTGTCTGAGACGACCCATAGGTTCAGACCGTTGGCTGCAGAAATATCTGCACGTAGGCGTCCGACAAATACCGGGTCGTTGCCTGCGGAATCTGAAACTGGCGTTGGGTAGCCACCATCCGCTAACTCATCTATTAAGGTCACGCCCGGCGCAACCGCCAGTAATTCTCTGGCTGCCGCTGCTGTCAAAGGCGCTTTCAACTCGATATGTATTGCCTCGGAGTGCCCATAAAACACCGGCACCCGGACGCAGGTGGGATTCACCTCAATGCTGTCATCCTCCAAAATTTTATGTGTCTCCCAGACCATCTTCATTTCTTCGTTGGTATAGCCATTGTCTTCAAAGCTACCGATATGTGGAATAACGTTGAAGCTAATCTGGCGGGTAAAGACCTTGAGTTCCGTGGGCTGACCATTAAGCAGGCGTGCAGTTTGCCCGGCCAACTCCTCGATTGCACGCTTGCCGGCGCCTGAAACCGCTTGGTAGGTGCAGACGTTGATGCGCCGAATCCCGACGGCGTCATGCAAAGGCTTCAATGCCACCAGCATCTGAATCGTCGAGCAGTTCGGATTAGCAATGATATTGCGCTTTTTATAATCATCGATGCGCTCAGGATTAACCTCAGGGATAATAAGGGGAATCTCTGGGTCACGGCGAAAGTACGAGGTGTTATCGATGACAACACAGCCCTGAGAGGCTGCAATCGGCGCATACTGCGCTGAAACAGCGCCGCCTGCCGAAAACAGGCCAATGTGCGTCTGACTAAAATCGAAAGTGGCCAGATTCCCAACCCTGATAGACTTTCCCCTAAACTGCAGCGCTGTACCCGCAGAATTCTCGCTCGCTAACAGCACCAGGTTGTCCACTGGGAAATTACGCTCCGCCAGTAACTCCAACATTGCCTCACCCACGGCACCGGTCGCACCCACTATTGCCACATTTACCTTATCCACACGAAACTCCATTTTTACTTAAATTGCTTGTTATTGATTGCCGTCATTTGCTGGTGCCTGCAGGCTGTGGCCTAACAGCTCGCGATCATCTGCGATTCATCAGCCACTTTTCACTGCTAGTACTGACCTTGCGGCGACGATGCTATGATCAATTCACTCATAACTCAAATTCATATTAATTATTAATTCTATAAGTGCCAGGAATGATAGATCTCGATAGCATTAAAGCCTTTGTCGCCGTTGCCGAAACCGGATCCTTTTCTATTGCCGCGTCACGGCTCCACCTAACGCAGCCAGCCGTCAGTAAACGTATCGCAATGCTTGAAGGGCAAATGGACGTGCGTCTGTTCGACCGAATTGGCCGGACGATAACATTGACCGAAGCCGGCCGCGAGCTCGCGCCCAGGGCCCGTCATATTCTGCATGAGGTAGACGACACTCAGCGCGCGATAAGAAATTTAAGCGGCACGATCGCTGGCCGTTTATCCCTAGCAACGAGTCACCACATTGGACTATGGCGCCTACCCCGCGTACTCAAAGCCTATTCCGAGCAGTTTCCCGAGGTTGCACTGGACCTTCATTTCATGGATTCCGAAGTGGCACACGAGCAAATTAAACAGGGCAATCTTGAACTCGGTATCATCACCATGGCGCCTCACGGCCACAGCCGCTTGACCGCCCATCCTGTTTGGACCGATGAACTGGTCTTTGTGTGCGCCCCTGACCATAGTCTTAGTCAGTTCGACCAGATCAGTCTCGAACAAATCGCTGAGTATCCCGCGATTCTGCCAGATATGAGCACGTTTACCGGCCGTATCGTTAAACAATTGTTCGAAGATCAGGGGCTAGGGATTAATGTCAGCATGTCGACCAACTACCTAGAAACCATCAAAATGCTTATATCGATTGGCCTCGGCTGGAGTGTCTTACCCCGTTCTATGTTGGACACCAACACCCACATACTGCGCCTACCCGATGTCAGCATTACCCGACAACTAGGCGTTATTCATCACGTCCAGCGCACTCTGTCTAACGCCGCCCGAGCCTTTATGGCGTTGCTGGCGGAGCATGGCGACGCACCTCTTTATGACGAGCTAAATAAAAAACGCGACTAAACGCGACTAAAAGCTCGGGCCGCCCGGTACAACGTCAGCATTCTGGCCGCGATGTCGCAATAGATGATCGAGCAGCACGATCGCCAACATAGCCTCGGCGATAGGTGTGGCACGCACACCGACACACGGGTCATGCCGCCCCTTGGTGACGACCTCGGCTGACAACCCCTGACTATCAACAGTTTTACCCGGTGTGGTAATACTTGATGTCGGTTTCAGCGCAATACTCACAAGAATGTCTTGCCCCGATGAAATCCCGCCGAGAATACCACCTGCATTATTTGAGGTGAAACCGTTGGGCGACATTTCATCGCGGTGAGCGGAGCCCTTTTGCTCCACGCTGGCGAACCCGGCCCCAATCTCCACACCTTTCACCGCATTAATACTCATCATGGCATGGGCGATGTCGGCATCGAGACGATCAAACACCGGCTCGCCGAGTCCTGTTACCATGCCCGACGCTACCAGATTGATACGCGCACCCACCGATTCACCTTCACGTCTCAATGAGTCAATCATCTGCTCAAGCTGCGGCACCAGCGAAGGGTCAGGACAGAAGAACGGGTTGTTGTAAACCTCATCCCAATCAACCACGGATGGCACCAAATCACCCATTTGCGCCATATAACCTCGTACTGCAATACCATGTCTCACCTGCAGGTATTTTTTAGCGATAGCGCCTGCGGCGACCCGCATCGCAGTTTCACGTGCCGACGAGCGGCCACCCCCGCGATAGTCACGAATCCCGTATTTTTGCGCATAGGTGTAATCGGCGTGTGCTGGCCTATAAACATCCTTGATGTCTGAATAGTCTTTCGACTTCTGGTCTTGGTTCTCGATCAACAGGCCAATAGGCGTGCCCGTTGTAACGCCCTCGAATACACCCGAGAGGATCTTGACCTGATCAGGCTCCTTTCGCTGAGTTGCGTATTTAGAGGTTCCAGGCTTACGACGATCTAAGTCGACCTGCATATCTGCTTCGGTGAGCGGCAGCCCCGGAGGACATCCATCGACAATACAGCCGAGGGCTGGACCGTGACTCTCGCCAAAAGTTGTGACTCTGAACATACTTCCAATACTACTGCCTGGCATAACTTGCTCCACTTCAAGCCACTTAGTATAACCCGATCATCTCGCCGATACAGCGCCCATAACATCGCGCTTTACGACATCGCGAGTTTACCTTAGGGTATCGCTACTAATGAATGGACCAAACATCATGCAAGACGCCTTTAAGAAAATCCTGATCGATATCGGTGAAGATCCTGAGCGGGAGGGCCTAGTTGATACGCCTAAGCGGGCGGCTAAGGCAATGTCTTTCCTGACTCATGGCTACGGTCAAACCCTTGACGATATCGTTAACAAAGCGCTGTTCGAATCTGATACTAACGAGATGGTTATTGTTCAAGACATCGAACTATATTCCATGTGCGAGCACCACATGCTGCCCTTTATTGGCAAGTGCCACGTTGCGTACATACCCACCGGCAAGGTGCTGGGTTTGTCAAAAGTCGCGCGGGTGGTGGACATGTACGCGCGCAGATTGCAAATTCAGGAAAATCTGACAAAGCAAATTGCTGAAGCTATCAGCTTCGTCACGGAAGCTTCCGGCGTCAGCGTCATTATTGAAGCCAAGCATATGTGCATGATGATGCGAGGCGTGGAAAAACAGAACTCGGTGATGAAGACTTCCGTCATGCTGGGAGACTTTCGTGATAGTCAAGCGACGCGGATGGAGTTTATGTCACTATTAAACCTGTCCTCTAGTTGAGAGCCAGCGTTTGCCTTCAACCTACATCAACGCGTCAGCATCATCTTCGATAAAAGTTTACCTACATGTCATCGACCAAGGATCATTGAACTAAGGTCATTGAACTAGGGTTATTGAACTAGGGTCATTGAACTAGGATCAGCTCCAACCGCCTCGGTGCGGCGCCCTCCAGCGGCGCCAATGGCCCAACACCATATGCTTGCAGGCGCTCGGCACTAATGCCCGCCGTCACCAGCCGTGATTTGAGCGCCACCGCCAATTTGTCAGTGCGCTTGATGGCAGAGGGGACACTTTCCGCCGCCATCAAGCCGTCATGAGCGACCACATAAATGTTGATAGACACATCGTCGTTGAGTATCTGTGCAAGCTTTTTCGTGATCTCGTCGCTCGGCTCAGCACTGAGTTGCACACCCAATAACGTTTGTAAGGCGCGCAACAAGTTGTCGCCATCGAGCAAAGATGCCTGCTGATCCTCAATGACGTCAAGGTGCGCATACACCTGACCGGTCGCCCGTTGGGCAACATAAATAGCGGTGTAGTAGCCATTGATGATGCCGATGATGTAATGCTGGTGTTGATCTGGACCAAACAAAATGCGCCGCTCAAAAACACTGTTCGCCCAGTAGTTGCTCCTACCGCACTCTCTAGCAGCGCATTGGTACAAGATTTGGCCTTTCTGTTGGAGTTGCGCCGCAAAAAAATCGAACACGAGCCCGGTACGCGGCTCATCCGGTATCAAATAGGTATGCCGACTACGCAAGCCCTGCACGTACAAGGACGCATCGGGCGTAATTTCACTATTAATTTTCTTTAACGGGCCAAGCATTATTTGGTGGGTGGTGACCGACGTCTCCTCCACCGTCTCTACCCGTTGTGCACGCGGATATAGACTAATGACCCCGTCAAGAACTTGATCTGAGGGCATCGCTGCAACCAGTGCACCTGACATGCTCAGCAAAGTCATCAGCAAGCCTAATATCAGCGCCAATCGATAAGTAAGTAGCTGTCCCTCGTTCATACCGGCGTATCCAAAAACCATTGTAGGTGCCCTGTTGATGGGGAAAATTTATCGAGATTTTCATCGAGGTTAATGCCCGCTATATACGCCGTGTTCACCCGCACGGATTCACCCGTCAGATACGCGATAAACGTACTAATCAATGGCTGATGTGTCACCAGCAACGCGGTTTCAGCGTTGCAGGCTGCCAACTTGCGCAGTAAAAGTAAACAATCGCCACTCGGCACCAGTTCATCCCATGCAGCGAGCGGGCTTTTGTGCGCCAAACATTGACTGGCAATCTGCCCCGTCTCAACTGCTCGCCGCAGTGGACTTGTGACAATCAGCAAGGGTTGCCAAGACGCATCTTGCAAACGCAAGACATTACTCCGCACTTCCGCAATACCCAAAGGCGACAATGCGCGACTCGCGTCGGGTCGTGTCTCAAGCGCGTCACCGTGACGCATCAACATCAATCTCATAAAACTCCCAGGGATATGTTGCAGACATTTTTGCTGACGTAATCAGATGGATTCTGGCTGTCGCGCGTCTAACAACGCAGCCTAGCATAAGACACGAATATGATCTTTCAGATTGATGTTATGTCCGCCTTCCCTTGCTAGAAGCCATCATAGCATCACCGCGTAAGCTTATAATAAACATACAATTTGTTTACAAAAAACAATGGCGTAATTAGCGCTTATTCCTATACATCAGGATTTATTCAGGTTATCTTTGTCAATTATTATTCTCTTCTGGTTGATCTGCGTGTCCGACGTCGTCGAAAAAGTACAAAAAAGCGCTATTCGCGCGTTGTACCAACTTGTCAAAGAGGTGACTGAGGGCGATTCAAGCGGTCTGATTTTTGGCCAGATCGGCACTATTTTGCTCGAAGAATTCATCACTAATATGAATGTCGAATTCGACGACCTGATGGGCAGGAGCCCGCCCCGCGACATAGTTGTCGACTTTGAGACGTTGTCTCTCGTGCAAGATGAAGAGCTCACAGCGATGGTTGCAATGGAAGGCATGATAGCTACCGCTAGGAATCAGCATTTACCGAGTTTCATCAGCTTTAATACCCGCCTTAATAATATTCTTGCGGACCAAAAAATACGCGTCGACGAGGCAACTAACCCGTTAGACCCGCAACAAATCGCCGGTGCCTTCACCGCTGCGACGAAAGGCCTTGGACGCTCCCCACAAGAAAACCTGTTACTGTATCGGCGCTTCAACGAAGTCGTTTTGAAACGTTTGGACCACGTGTTGCACGACGCCAACAAAATTTTGATAGAGCACGGCGTTATTCCCAAGCTTGGAATGGAAACAGGCACAAATCAAACCAACAACACGAGCGCTGTGCGGACCAAGCCTCGTCAAGCTCCCGATGCTGTCCAAGGTTTTGGCATGGTAGAGGAAGACCCTTACGACGCTGACTCAGAAAACCCTGAATTGTTCAGCATGATGCAGAACCTGCTGCGCCGCGACGTGCCCGCGCAGCCACCAGCAGCACAGCCCACCACCGGTCCTGCCGGTAGTAAACAGCAATACGCGATACCCGCGTCATTAATGGCTGCAGGGGTCACTAACGATTTGCTGAAGCCCGCCGCCGGAGAAGCGGTAGAGATGGTCGATCAGCAAACGTTGATGGCGATTCTGACAAATATTCAGCAATCACTTCAGGAACGCGACAGCAAAGATATTCCCAAAACCATTGACGATGTCGAGAAGCTAGATGTTAACGGCTCTCTGACAGAGATGCTGCAGCACGGAGATTCTGGCGGCACCCAAGCTATTGACGAACAGTCCGCAGATGTAATCAATCTAGTGTCCTTGTTGTTTGATGCTATATGGAAGGATGACTCTCTGGCCATTCCTATCAAAGAGCTGATTGGTCGAACTCAAGTGACTATCATCAAGGTCGCACTGTCAGACACGACGTTTTTTAATCGCGAGAACCATCCTGCCCGGCGCATACTTAACGAATTTGCTGAAGCCGGACTTGGTTGGACCGAGGTTGAACATCTTGACGAAGACCCTCTTTACCAAAAGATCAGCCAACTCGTCACTAAACTGATGAGAGATTACAAAGGTGAAATTAGCTTCTTTGATGACCTAGTGAAGGACTTCAAACAATTTCGAGCGAAAGAAGCCGCTAAGACCCAACGCCTCGAGCAACGTATCATGCGTGCTAAAGAGCGCAAGGAGCGACTGGAGGACATCCACGAACTGGTCACTCGGAAGATTGCAGAACGCGTTTTAGGCCGCGATTTACAGAGCTTCGTGCAAGAACTGCTGGATACTATCTATCACAAATTCATGGTTATGCTTGTCATAAAGGAAGGCCCCGGCAGCAACGCCTGGACGCAGTGTATCAACACGATCGATGTCTTGTTGTGGAGCGTTCAGCCAAAAGACCAGCGAGGTGACCGTGTGCGACTTGAAACCGTCAATCCCCGCCTACTGAACAATCTTCGTAAGGCATTTAGAATTGCGCAAGTTGAAAGCAGTCAAGTTGACGATCTCATCAGTCGGCTCAAACAAATTCAAGAAGCTTCATTGCTGGGTAGCGAACTTGCCCGACCTGCAGGTGAAGAGTCCACTGGCTATAGGCGCGACCTATTTGAGAGAGAAGTAGGAGAGACCGTAGCGCCTGTCGACTCTGGGGCCCCTGCCGCTGGCAACGAGGATCTCGATGATGAGGATGCCGATATGCAACGCGTGGACAAATTAAGCGTGGGTGTCTGGGTAGAGTTCCTCGGAGAGGGTGATCAGACTATCCGCTGCAAACTCGCTGCCAAGATCAATGCTATCGACAAATACATCTTTGTTAATCGTCAGGGTGTCAAAGTAATCGAGAAAACTCGTATGGGTCTCGCGAGGGAACTGAAAGACGGTACTGTCAAAATGATCAGCGAGGGCCTGCTCTTCAGTCGAGCGCTCGAATCTGTCATTGGTAACCTGCGGATATCTCAACAAGAACAACAGACGGGTGGCGCTTATCAGCCTGCAGAACCTCGTTAGTCTACAGGTATAAAAAAAGGCGATTACTCGCCTTTTTTTATACTTACACGTACTGCTGGCTTGTTGAGTTAGCTTGCTGATAACTCCAGTAACAACTTGTTCAAACGTCGCACGTAGCTCGTTGGCTCTTCCAAATGACTTCCCTCCGCTAGCATAGCCTGGTCAAACAGAACCAACGTTAAATCGGCAAAACGCGCTTCGTCTTTCTCATCATTGAGCTTTAGCACCAACGGATGAGCTGGATTCAATTCAAAGATACGTTTGTTACCTGGCACGTCTTGACCGGCAGACTCTAAGATACGACGCATCTGCATACCCATCTCGTCTTCATTAACAACCAAACACGCTGGCGAGTCTGTCAAGCGGTGTGTTACGCGCACTGATTCTACTTGGTCGTCACCGAGTACGGCCTTAATGCGCTCTAGAAGATCACCGAACTCTTTTTCCACCGCTTCGTTGGCCTCTTTCTCCTCCGGATCTTCGAGATCACCTAGGTCCAAAGAACCCTTCGCAACATCTTGGAATTTCTTGTCTTCGAACTCCGACAGGTGACTCATGAGCCATTCATCAATGCGATCCGTGAGAATTAACACCTCGATCCCTTTCTTCTTAAAGACTTCCAGATGAGGACTATTGATGGCTGTGTGGTAGTTATCGGCCGCTACATAATAAATAGTCGCCTGCCCTTCTTTCATCCGACCGACGTAATCTGTTAACGACTGACTTTGATCCTTACTATCGCTACTCGTCGTCGCAAAGCGCAACAATTTGGCAATCTTATCCTTGTTCGCAAAGTCCTCTGCGACACCCTCTTTGATAACTTGGCCGAATTCATTCCAGAATGCCTGAAATTTTTCAGGTTCTTTCTTGGCGAGTTTGTCTAACATGTCCAATACGCGTTTGGTAAGCGCGCTACGCATCGAATCAATGGCAGGATCTTTCTGTAGAATTTCTCGAGAAACGTTCAGCGACAGATTGTTAGAATCAACCACACCCTTGACGAATCGTAGGTACAAAGGCAGGAACTGTTCAGCCTCGTCCATAATAAACACACGCTGTACGTAAAGCTTCAAGCCGCGGGGCGCTTCCCGTTGCCACATATCGAAGGGCGCTTTAGAAGGTATATAAATCAGGCTCGTATAATCTAACTTACCCTCAACCTTATTATGACTCCACGTTAGCGGCGCCTGATAATCGTGAGATACCAGGTTGTAGAACTCCTTATATTCTTCATCAGTAACGTCCGTGCGTGATCGTGTCCAAAGCGCTTTGGCGATATTAATCGCCTCGTAATCTGGTGTCTCAGCAGCTTCCTCACCTTCCGGAGCAGGCGCAGACTGTGGCTTCATCATGACGGGTACCGCCACATGATCGGCATACTTCTTGACGACGCTACGGACGCGATAATCGTCTAGGAAATCACTTTCTTCAGGTTTCAGATGTAAGATCACCGAGGTCCCCCGAGCGGGCCTATCGATATTTTCTATCTCAAAGTCTGCCTCGCCGGTGGAGATCCATCGAATCGCCTCATCGGTTGCGGCACTGACAGCACGAGACTCGACCACAACCTTGTCAGCAACAATAAATGAGGAATAGAAACCCACACCAAATTGACCTATGAGCTGTGCATCTTTCTTCTGGTCACCCGTTAGCGCGCTAAAAAACTGCGCTGTACCTGACTTGGCGATGGTACCCAGATGGCTGATAGCGTCATCTCGAGTCAGACCTATGCCGTTATCAGTGATAGTGACCGTGCCAGCTTCTTTATCGATATCAATCTGAATTTTGAACTCACTATCGGCACCCAACAAATCGCTGTGAGAGAGTGATTCAAAACGCAACTTGTCAATCGCATCCGACGAGTTAGAGATCAGCTCGCGCAGGAAGATTTCCTTGTTGGAATACAGTGAGTGGATCATCAGCTGCAGTAGTTGTTTCGCTTCAGATTGAAATCCTAGAGTTTCTTTTTTTGCGTCGACAGTCATTATGTTACCGGCCTCCAAGTTAGGTGCATTGTGATGCTAGATGGGGGTAAGCCCGACCTATTTCAAGCACTGCGCGTAAAAATGCTTAAAAGCAGGGCAAGAAAAAATACAAAAAAACTTAAAAAACTTAAAAAAAAGAGTGGCATGCAAAGCAATACCACTCTCTTTTTATCTGAGCCTACAACGCGCGCACCAGCGCGCGTCTGGATCTTACCAGCCGGTAAGATCCTTCAGCGTATTACCAATCTCTGCAAGGCTCTTAGTTGTGCTAACGCCAGCCGCATGCAGGGCAGCAAACTTATCATCAGCCGTTCCCTTTCCGCCTGCGATGATGGCACCGGCATGACCCATGCGCTTTCCAGCAGGCGCTGTTACACCAGCGATATAACCAACAACAGGTTTGGTGACATTAGACTTAATGAACTCAGCAGCTTCTTCCTCAGCATTACCACCAATTTCACCCACCATGATGATGGCGTGCGTATCAGGATCAGCCTCGAACATCGCGAGAATATCGATGAAGTTGCTGCCTGGAATAGGATCGCCACCGATACCAACGCACGTGCTTTGACCAAAGCCCAGATCCGTTGTCTGCTTAACAGCCTCATAGGTCAGGGTACCTGAGCGTGACACGATACCAACCTTACCTGGCAGGTGAATTGAACCCGGCATGATACCGATCTTACACTCGCCTGGCGTAATAACGCCGGGGCAGTTTGGCCCAATTAGCCGAATGCCACGCGCGTCTAGACTGGCTTTAACCGCTAGCATATCCAGTGTCGGCACACCTTCTGTGATACAAACGATTAATTCGATACCAGCGTCTGCCGCCTCAAGAATGCCGTCTTTAGCGAAAGCCGCAGGCACATAGATAACCGACGCAGTGGCGCCTGTTTCACTCACCGCTTGTTTAACCGTGTTGAACACCGGAAGGTCAAGATGCGTCTGGCCACCCTTACCTGGCGTGATACCACCCACCAACTGCGTGCCATATTCAAGCGCCTGCTTAGAATGCAGAGTACCTTGAGAACCGGTAAAACCTTGGCAGATAACCTTTGTGTCTTTATTGATTAATATACTCATGATGCACCTCCGGCGGCTTTAACAGCTTGCTGCACGGCATCCGTGAGGCTGGTAGCAGCAATGATATCTATATCACTGTCAGCTAGGGCTTTCACACCCAGTTCAGCATTGTTTCCTTCAAAACGGACAACGACCGGCACAGTCACGCCGACTTCCTTAATGGCGCCAAGAATACCCTCGGCAATAATGTCGCAGCGGACAATACCGCCAAATATATTGATCAATACTGCCTGCACGTTGCTGTCAGACAGAATGATTTTAAACGCTTCGGTCACTGTTTCTTTCGTTGCACCGCCGCCTACATCAAGGAAGTTGGCAGGTTGGCCGCCATGCAGCTTTACCAGGTCCATAGTGCCCATGGCCAATCCGGCGCCGTTCACCATACAGCCGATATTGCCTTCGAGCGCCACATAGTTCAGACCGAATTCTGCTGCCTGACTCTCACGCGCGTCTTCCTGAGAAGGATCCTGCATAGCCCCGAGCTTCTTCTGACGATACAGCGCATTTCCATCAAGGGACACCTTCGCGTCTAGGCAGTGAATATCACCTGCTTCTGTGATCACTAACGGATTGATTTCAAGTAATGCCAGATCACTTTCAACAAACAATTTCGCTAGGGTCGTAAATACATTAGCAAACTGATTAACTTGCTTGCCTTCTAAACCTAATTGAAACGCAAGGTCACGACCTTGATAGGGCATGCCGCCCAGTGCCGGGTCAATCTCAGCTTTCAAAATTTTCTCAGGGGTTTCTTCAGCAACAGTTTCAATCTCGACACCACCTTCAGTGGATGCCATGAACACCACGCGACGTGAGGAACGGTCAATAACAGCACCGAGATATAGCTCACGAGCAATATCTGTACAGTCTTCGATATATATCTTGCTAACAGGCTGGCCATGCTGGTCCGTCTGGAAAGTCACAAGATTGGTACCGATATGCCTATCCGCAAACTCGCGAATCTCGGCTTCTGTAGAGACCAACTTAACGCCGCCAGCTTTACCGCGGCCACCTGCATGGACCTGCACTTTGATGACCCAGCGTTCACCGCCGATCGTTTTGGCAGCGGCGACAGCCTCATCAGCTGTATCCACGGCGATGCCCTTGGATACGGGCAAACCGTATTCAGCGAACAATTGTTTCGCCTGATATTCATGAAGGTTCATAACTACAAAATCCTTAGTGTGTGTTGATAATTATCCCGCAACTCGCCGGGTGCTATTTTTTTCGTTTTCGATTGGCAATGTGAATCGCATGGCCGCTCACCGCCAGAGCAGCTTCGTGGAAGCCCTCTGAAAGGGTTGGGTGGGCAAACATCGTCAGACCAATATCTTCGGCGCTGGAACCAAACTCCATAGCAATCACCGCCTCGCTGATCATCTCCGAAGCATGTCCACCAATCATATGGACACCCAAAATACGATCAGTTTTGGCGTCGGCTATAACCTTGATCAACCCGTCCGTGTCGTTGGCAGCCATTGCCCGGCCGCTAGCGGCCATTGGAAACACGCCGATGTTATATTCGTCGCCGCTGCTCTTAAGCTCTTGCTCAGTCTTACCAACCCATGCAACTTCAGGGTGCGTGTAGATAACGGAAGGCACACAGTCATAGTTGACCATAGGTTTATGGCCTGCAATGCGTTCTGCCACCATACACCCTTCTTCCATACCTTTATGCGCCAGCATAGGACCACGCACGACATCACCCACGGCATAGACCCCTGGCACATCGGTTGCGCATAGGTCGTCTACGTAAATAAAGCCACGCTCATCAAGGGTCACACCACTATCGGCAGCCAGCAGGTTTGCCGTGAACGGACGACGGCCGACTGCGACGATTACTTGGTCGAATACTTCCGTCTTTTCACCCTCAGCGTTCGAATAGGTCACGTGAACCTTCTTTGCCTTAATTTTGGAGCCCGTAACGCGGGTACCCAGACGCACATCCAGACCCTGCTTCTTGAACAATTTGGCAGACTCCTTGGCAATTTGCTTGTCGGCCATGGGCAAAAACTCTTCCAATGCTTCCAGAACAACAACTTCCGCACCCAGTCGAGCCCAGACACTGCCAAGCTCTAGACCAATAACACCAGCGCCAATAACACCTAGACGTTTAGGTACCGCGGTAAATTCAAGTGCACCTGTAGAATCTACGATCAAATCGTCTGTCAATGGGCAAGGTGGAATAGCCACCGGAATCGAGCCAGTCGCCAGAATAACATTGTCAGCCTCGAGTGTTTCGCTTTTACCGTCGTGACCGACGAATTCCACAGATCGACCAGCGACTAATTTGGCACTACCTTCAAACGCCGTCACCCCGTTCGATTTCAACAGACCGGCGATCCCTTTCGTCAGGTTCTCGACAATCTCATCCTTGCGCGCCATCATCGCTGGCACGTCTACTTTTAAACCCGAAACCTTGATTCCCACCACAGAAAACTCGTCTCTTGCCTGCACGAACTTGTGAGATGTTTCTAACAAGGCCTTGGAAGGGATGCAGCCAACGTTCAAACAAGTGCCACCAAAGGCGGGTTTGTTATGCTTATTTATCCATTTATCGATACAGGCTGTTTTCAAGCCCAGTTGTGCCGCCCTGATCGCGGCGTGGTAGCCCGCTGGCCCCGCGCCGATCACGATTACATCAAATTTGGTCGCCATGCTTATACTTCTCCGCGTGGTGTTTAGTTAGATATCCAGCAAAATACGAGCTGGTTCTTCGAGGAAGTCCTTGATGGTCACTAAAAAGCGCACCGCTTCCTGGCCGTCAATCAAACGATGGTCATAGGACAAAGCGAGATACATCATCGGGCGGATTTGCACTTCGCCGTTGATGGCCATAGGACGGTCTTGAATCTTGTGCATACCAAGAATCGCCGTTTGTGGCGGATTTAAAATTGGTGTGGAGAGCAACGATCCAAAAGTGCCCCCATTAGATATAGTAAATGTACCGCCAGTCATATCATCGATCGACAGCTTGTTTTCCTGTGCTCGACTGCCGTACTCGCGGATGTGCTCTTCTATTTCTGCTAACGTTAAGCTGTCAGCATCACGCACCACTGGGACCACTAAGCCGCGGGGCGAACCCACCGCAACACCAATATCTTGGTAGCCGTGGTAGACAATGTCACTGCCGTCAATCGAAGCATTTACTGCTGGGAATCGCTTCAAGGCCTCAATACAGGCCCGCACGAAGAAGGACATAAAGCCCAAGCGCGTGCCATTGTGAGCCTTAGCAAACGCCTCTTTGTACTGGTTACGCAATTCCATAATCGCCGTCATATCGACTTCATTGAAGGTCGTCAGAATAGCGGCAGTTTGCTGCGCTTCCAGTAGACGACGAGCCACACTAGCACGCAACCGAGTCATCGGCACACGTCGCTCAATGCGACCGCTGGCACCATCGGCCTCGTTCGCGGCAGGTGCAACGGCTGCTACCGGCGCACGACTGACAGCCGCTGTTGCAGTACTCATGCTGGCAACGGCCATCAATACGTCTTCTTTAGTGACTCTGCCGCCCTTACCGGTGCCTGCGATTTGCGTCACATCAACTTTGTTCTCTTCAGCCATTTTCTTCGCCGCGGGACTGACCATCGGTTCTTCTATGCTGGCCGCAACCGGAGCAACTTCAGCAGGTACTGCGCTTGCCTTTTCTGGCGTGGCGGCAGGCGTGCTAGCAGCCGCCTTTGGTGTTTCTGCCGCACTGCTATCGCCGGCAACGAAATGCGCCAAAATTTCTTCAGCAAGGACTGTATCACCTTCCTGTTTCAGGATATCTGACAAATGACCGTCCACTGGGGCTACAACTTCCAACACTACTTTGTCAGTCTCAATATCTACCAGGATCTGATCTCGTTTGACATTGTCGCCTACCTGTACGTGCCAGGTCGCGATCTCGCCATCAGCGATGGACTCTGGAAATTCGGGCGCTTTTATTTCAATCATATTATCGTCCTTAAACGGCTTAACTGCGGTGTATGGTCACTCAACGCGAGTGTTGTATAGCGCTTCATGTACTAGATTTTCTTGCTGGCGCACGTGCAGTGACATGTAACCCGCTGCAGGCGCTGCAGACGCGTCACGACCTGCGTAATGTAGGTGTAAACCTGGAAAACAGGCATTCATAGCACGTCGCAAATGGTGTTGGCTGCTGTACCAAGCACCCTGGTTCATGGGCTCTTCTTGACACCAAGCCGCAACCGCAATGTTCTTGTAACGTTTGAGGATGGCTTTAAATTCTTCATCTGGGAAAGGGTATAACTGTTCGATCCGCAGTATGGCGACATGAGTAAGATTATCTTCTTGGCGTTTCGCCTCCAAATCGTAGTAAACCTTTCCACTACAGAACACAACCCGCGTAATGTCCGCTACTTTCGCAACTGATTTATCGTCAATCACGTTCAAGAAGCTCCCTTCTGACAGGTCTTCGAGTGTCGATATCGCGTCCTTGTGACGCAACAGACTCTTCGGTGTCATAACAATCAAAGGGCGCCGTAACGGCCGCAGCACCTGCCGGCGCAGCAAGTGGAACATCTGCGCCGGGGTGGTTGGGACACAGACCTGAATATTGTGTTCAGCGCAGAGTTGTAAGAAACGCTCTAAGCGTGCAGAAGAATGCTCTGGACCAGCACCCTCGTAACCGTGCGGTAACAACATCGTCAGGCCGCAAAGCCTAGCCCACTTGTGCTCTCCGCTGGTAATAAACTGATCGATAACTACCTGCGCACCGTTGGCAAAATCACCAAACTGCGCCTCCCAGATTACCAATGTGTTGGGACTCGTCTGGGCATAACCATATTCGAACGCCAATACTGCTTCTTCAGATAAGAACGAATCATACATATCAAACCGCGCTTCAGAATCAGGAATATTCCTCAACGGCACATGCTCAACACCTGCTTTTTGATCATGGAGCATTGCATGCCGATGAGAGAAAGTGCCCCGCGCCACATCTTGGCCAATCAGCCGAATATTGTGACCTTCCTTAATTAGAGTCGCATAGGCCATGATCTCGCCATAACCCCAGTTCAAAGCCAGCGCCCCGGCAGTCATCTTTTTACGATCTTCAAGAATTTTGCCTACCTGCTTTTGGAGTACAAAACCGTCAGGTAATTCCATCAACTGGTTAGCAACTGCCTGAAACTTCTTCAGCGGGTAGCCGGTATCAGCAGGGGCCGTCCATTCGTGGCCAAGGTAGGCTGTCCAGTCTACGAACATGCTGGTATCGGGTTCTTTCAGAAAATCCCAAGCTACTGCTTCGCCGCGGTCTAGGGCATCACGGTAGGCTTCAATGCGACGCTGATACTCGGCTTCATCAATCACGCCTTCGCGAATGGACTTTTCAGAAAACAATGTGAGAGTGGTCGGATGCTGACGAATTTTCGTGTACATCACAGGTTGGGTGATGGAGGGCTCGTCGCCTTCGTTATGACCACGGCGTCGATAAGAGACCAGATCAATAACGACGTCTTTATGGAACTCCATTCGGTAGTCAAGCGCCAGTTGAGAGACGAAAACTACGGCTTCAGGGTCATCACCATTGACGTGGAAAATTGGCGCCTGGACCATCTTCGCGATCTCAGTACAGTACCGAGTCGAGCGCGAATCTTCCTGCTTACTCATGGTGTAACCAATCTGATTGTTGATGATCACGTGGACCGTACCGCCAGTATAGAAACCACGGGTCTGGGACATCTGAAAAGTCTCCATCACCACACCTTGGCCTGCAAACGCAGCGTCACCATGAATATTGATAGCCAATACTTTGTCACCAGTCACGTCTTTACGGCGGTCCATGCGCGCGCGCACAGAACCCTCGATAACCGGTGCAGCAATTTCCAGATGAGACGGGTTAAATCCCAACGCTAGGTGCATCTCACCACCTGGGGTCATCAAATTAGATGAAAAGCCTTGATGATATTTAACATCCCCAGAACCAAAGCCTGGCGTATAGCGGCCCTCGAATTCATTGAAGAGTTCACCCGGATCTTTGCCCATCAGGTTAACTAGCACGTTGATGCGGCCGCGGTGAGCCATACCGATCACCGTCTCAACAACGCCGGCCGTTCCGGCTCTATGAATAAGTTCTGCCATACACGGGATAAAACTTTCGCTGCCTTCCAAACCGAATCGCTTGGTGCCAGGATATTTAGTGTGTAAATATTTCTCGAGTCCCTCGGCAGCAATTAGACGGTCGAGGATACGACGCTTAACGCCGTCGCTATAGGATGGATTCGAGCGCGCACTCTCCATGCGCTGCTGCACCCAGAGTTGCTCGGCCTGATCTTCGATGTGCATGTACTCGGCGCCGACACTGTCGCAATAGGTCTGCTCTAACGAGTGAATAATGTCTTTGAGGGGCGCCACGGTATCGCCAAAAAACAGCGTACCTGTCTGGAATGGCGTATCAAGGTCAGCTGCGGACAGACGATGGTATTCGAGTGACAAAATGGGTACTGGCGGCTTTTCTTCTAATTCCAAAGGATCCAGGTTGGCTTTCAAGTGGCCACGACGCCTATAGCCGCTGATCAGCTCACCTACAGCCATCTCTTTGCGTTCGTGCTCAGCGTTGATGCTAGCGGGTGACACTGGCGTGACACGAGATTGGTTTTTAGATAACAATAAAAAATGGTCGCGTACGGTGGAGTGAGAAATATCTGGTGCCATAGCACCTTCGACCATCGGCAATGTTTCAAAATAACTACGCCATTGATCGGGGACATCGGAGGGGTCTTCAAGGTACTTTTCGTACAGTTCTTCAACGTATGCTGCATTTCCGCCGGAAATATGACCACTACGCCATAGCTGTTCCATTTTACTTTCTTGCATGTCCCCACCGTATTTTGAGAAATTTTAGCCTGCCGGACCTTACCACCGGTTAATGCTGATCAGTTTAGCTCAGGCTGACTGAGATTAAA
>JBLHVI010000031.1:0-39807 GCA_047630175.1 Candidatus Azotimanducaceae bacterium | reverse complement strand
CACCGACTTTCAGGGCCAACTATTCACCGGCAGTCAGTGGTTGCTCGCGTGGGCTGATATTCTTGAAGAGCTAAAAACCATCTGTTACTGCGGCACTAAGGCAAACATGGTCGTTCGGCTAGATCCCGATGGCAATGCCATACAGCAAGGCTCGCAAGTAGAAATTGGCGGCAACGATCGCTATGAGTCACTGTGTCGCAAACACTTCAAAGAAGCTTACGCGGCAGAGCCTCGCAACAAGGAATAAACGGTCATACCACAAACCAAGGGCAGCTGCTCATGTGCGCGATTTGCTGCTGGACGCTCGGACTACTCGCCAATTTCGGCAAATTCCTGCTGGTCACAGTAATTCTTAGCATATCACCCGGTGTAAACCCGTTACAGGTTGTTCACATATCGGTTGACTGCTTGTAGACCCTACCAAGATTGATCAATTTCTCTTCGGTGAAACCTTCCCTGAATCGCGCTCATCTATAACGCCGACGACCCGATTGCAGGTTATACCCTCTGCTTGCACGACAACGAGCATTGCCACGAAAACTTTATTCGTAGATGAGAATAATCAGGAGAATTTTAACTGCGGCATCAAGAGCAGCGAGGTATCGGTTTTTTTAGCTGGTTGTTGAATTAATTGCGCACTACTTCAGCTTTCACCCGGCGCTTGGGGCCCACATGGCTGGGCTAATTATCAAAAAAGAAGACTTCCGATTTAAAATACGCCAGCGCAAAACCTGCTAGGCAGAAACACGGACCATTAGCGTTACCAGCATCTCCAGAGCGTTCGTTATGACACCGGCGCTAGTGATCGTTCAATCAGCCGGGAAGCTTTTTATGTACGTATGTTTCCCGCCTTCCGGATAAATTTGTTAGTGCCGGTAAGCATTTCTCTACGCGAGAGGTACTGCGCTGAACCGGCGCCTGCGTAGCCGGAAACAAAAACCCTAACACCGCTATCTGGCGCAGCCGATTTTGCTGACGCCACTTCTCGCTGAATCATGATATCCTTTGAAACCTCGTCAGGCGGTCATATTGTGGCCCTATCGTCACGCGCATATCGTCGACCTCTTGGAGCGTTCTATCATGACCAATCACCTGACACGTCTGCTTGCCTTGCTCGTCCTCTGTGCTTCCATAACCGCCGACGTCTTTGCCAGTGATGGCCCATTAATTCTCACTATGCGCGACCGAGCCGAGGTCATCGATAGACTCTTGATCGACAAAATTGATACTGTCCTGCCGGAACTGATGCGCCGCGAGGGTATTGATATGTGGGTGGTCGTATCGCGGGAATATAACGAAGACCCAATCATAAAAACCATGTTGCCAGCTACCTGGCATGCCGCTCGCCGCCGCACCATTTTGGTGATGTTTGATCCAGGCGGCAGCAAAAAAGTCGAAACCATCGCCGTATCACGTTACAAAGTAGGGGAGCGCTTCGAAAGCGCCTGGGACAAAGAAGAAGAACCTGATCAGTGGCAACGCTTTGCCGAACTCGTCGCTGAGCGCGACCCGAAGAAAATTGGCGTTAATCAGTCTGACCACTGGGGCCTAGCCGACGGTATTGTCGCCACAGAACTACAAATGCTCAAAGAGAGTTTGCCAAAGAAGTACAGCCGACGCGTAACGTCTGCCGAATTACTGGGCGTCGGTTGGCTGGAAACCCGCACAGCACTAGAGATGCAAATATACCCTCAAATCGCCCGTGTCGCTCACGAGATCATTGCCGAAGGTTTTTCTAACAAAGTCATTCAACCCGGCGTTACCACAACCGAAGACGTTATCTGGTGGTATCGAGAAAGAATACGTGCGCTAAAACTGAACACTTGGTTTCACCCTTCCGTTGCCATTCAGCGCAACGGTACAGCGGCGTTCGAGCACCTAACCGCTTTTTCACAAGGACATGAAACCAATGTCATACTGCCCGGCGACCTGCTACACGTTGATTTCGGTATCACATACTTGCGCCTCAATACAGATACCCAACAACACGCCTATGTATTGAAGCTCGGCGAAGTCGATGCACCTGAATACCTCAAGCGAGCGCTACGAAGCGCCAATCGCTTACAAGACATCTTCACCAACAATTTCAAAGCCGGTAAAACAGGCAATCAGGTACTCAAAGAATCCCGAGAGCAAGCCATCAGCGAAGGCATTAGGCCATCAATATACACCCACCCACTTGGTTACCATGGACACGCCGCCGGCACGACCCTAGGCATGTGGGATAGCCAAGGCGGCGTAACGGGCTCAGGGGACTATCCATTACACGTCAAGACCGCTTATTCAATTGAGCTTAATGCAGCAACCTTCATTGAAGAGTGGGACAAAGAAGTACGCATTATGCTCGAGGAAGACGCGTATTTTGACGAGCAAGGCGTGCAGTATATCGATGGCCGCCAAACGGAATTCATACTGATACCCTGAGAACTAACAGTTCACTGATGGCAGATAACAGCCATCAGAAGATTCGACGGTCACTGACTGAACCGCGGGCATAACTGATAGAACCGCGCATCAGAAATGTGCCATATTGGGTTGCGGTATCATGGGACTCACTACCGCGCGCCTGATGCAGGGTCGCGGCTGGGATGTCACAATTTACTCAAAGGACCTTCCACCGCACACGACATCTAACATCGCTGGCGGCCAGTGGTCACCGGCCTCAGTTTACGAAGAAGCGTCTCTGACACCGGCATTTCGCCAGCAATTCGAGACGGCAATGAAGCTGTCTTATCGCTATTTCCAGCCTCTCGTCGGCCCAAAATACGGCGTTCGCTGGATAAGCAACTATCAACTTTCTGATGAAATGCGACCCACCGACGACCTCGTCCACAATTATGCCAGCATGTATCCGCAGCTCAGCATTCTTGGCCCGGGCGAGCACCCTTTTCCGATGAAATACGTTACTCATTAAAGTACTATGCTCATCGAACCCGCCATCTTTCTTAACCGACTGATGCAAGATTTCTATCGCGCTGGCGGTCATATAAAAGTCAAAGCGATGTCCGGGCTAGATGAAGTGCTCACGTTGAGTGAACCTGTGATCTTCAACTGCACAGGTCTCGGTGCTCGGCAGCTGTTCGCCGACAACGCGTTATTCCCCATAAAAGGCCAGCTCAGTTTTGTTCTGCCTCAAAAAGAAATCGACTACATCACAATCACCGACAGTACGTATATGTTTCCCCGCAGCGATGGCATTGTCTTGGGTGGCACCTTTGAGCATAACAATTGGGACTTAACACCAGACCCAGTCCAACCCCAACGAATATTGAGCGAGCACAAAGCATTCTTTGCCAGCATGAAAGATCTCTGGTCTTGACCAGCTTAGCTCTCTGTCGCCAAATCACCTGTAGCAGAAGATTCTGGCTCATGTTTTGAGGCCAGTGCCAGATACATGCTGGGTAAGATGATCAGGCTAAAGAACGTACCCAGCAACATACCAGCCACTAAAATGATGCCAATACTGTTACGCGCTTCAGCGCCAGCGCCTGAGACCAAGACTAACGGAAAATGACCAATCACCGTTGCCCCGGTAGTCATCAATACCGGTCGCAATCTAACACTCGCGCCCTGCTTGATAGCCTCAAATTTGCTTAGCCCCTGTGCTTGCAGATGGTTGGCAAATTCGACAATCAGTATGCCGTTCTTAGTCACCAATCCAATCAGTGTGATAAGGCCGATCTGCGAGTAAATATTTAACGTGGTCCACCCCAAAAAAGTAAACATCAACGCGCCAGCCAAAGCCAAAGGTACACAGCCCAACAGCACGACCAACGGATCTCTGAAGCGGTTGAACAATACTACCAACACCAGGAACACAAAGGCCAACGACATACCTAGAGCGCCGAACAAGGTATTACCCTCCTGCCGAATCTGTCGCGACTCACCCGCGTAATCAACAACGTACCCTGGCGGAAGAATATCTGCTGCTGCCGCTTCAATCGCGCTCAGCCCCTGCTCCTTGGTATATGCAGGAATCATCCCTGCATAAAGCGTGAATGAATTACGCTGCTGGAATTTCGTGAGCACCCGAGGACCGACTTTTTCTTCCAATTTCGCCATTAACGAGAACGGCACTAAAGCGCCTGTCGGTGTTTGTATTTTAAGGTCCTGCAGCGCGTAAATGTCTAATCGATCCTTGTCTTCCAACATGGGGATAACACGATAAGCCTTCCCATCTAGGTCGAAACGGTTGACAAAGTTACCCGATAAATAAGTCGACAACTGCTGACTAACACCCGCGACAGTTAATCCAAGGTCGGCGATGCGATCACGGTCCAGCTCAAAATAGGCCTGAGGAAAATCTATCTTTAGGTTGGTATCAACGAATAAGAACAAGTTGGTCGCGTACGCGGCAGCCAGCAGCTTTTCAGCATAGGGTTGCATCTCTTCTGCACTGGCGGCGGAGGTAACCACCATCTCAACAGAAAACTGACCCGCACTGGGTAGCGACGGCGATGAATTGGGGAACGCCTGTAACCCGGGCACCTGCGACAAGCGGCCATAGGTCATAGGCATCATGTCGAGGGTAGTGAAGTCACGCTCTCCCGAATCAACAAATTGCTGCCCCCCGATGGCACCGCCTGGGTTAACGATCTGCCACATGAAAGTCGCTTGTGGCAGCCCATTCATCACATCCACGACATCGTGCATGTGCTCGTGAGTGTATTCTAACGAAGCTTCCGGCGGCGGCGATGAGATCACAAATATCTCGCCCTGATCTTCAATAGGCGCAAGTTCCTGCTGCGATAGCATTAAGAACGGAATAGCCAATAGTGAAAACACCAGCGCAAACACCAGTATCTGCGGTGTCCAGCGCAAGCTGTGTGACAAGAAAATCTCATAACGTCGCCGTAGACCGTCGAAGCGCACATTCACCCAGCGCGTCATGGCGCCCTCCCTGCCGCGTGCAGGACTCGCATAGGCACTCATAATGGGCGACAGAGTCAATGCTACTAAACCAGATATCAACACGGCCACAGCCAGCGTAAACGCAAACTCCTTGATCAGCACCCCCGTCAAACCAGACAGAAAACCAATGGGCACGTAGACAGCCGCCAGCGTGATCGACATGCCAATAATGGGGGTCAGTAACTGGCGAGAGCTAGCTAATGCGGCTTGCTTGCGGCCCATGCCCTCGCGCATAAAGCGCGCAACATTCTCCACGACGACAATCGCATCATCTACCACCAGCCCCACCGACAGAACAATGGCAAGGATAGTCAGCAGGTTAAACGAGAAACCCATGGCCATCATCAACGCCATAGCACCAAGTAAAGATATGGGAATCGTGACTAAAGGCACTAACGCACTGCGCAAAGAGCCCATAAAAAGCAGAACAACAAGGCCTACCAGCAACACTGTCTCGGCCAAGGTAATAAAAATCTCGAGGATAGCATCACGCATATACAGGGTGCCGTCGTAACCCATCTCAACGCGCATACCATCAGGCAACGTAGTGTTGATCTCATCGAGCACCGTATAGAGTTCATCCCCAATTTCCAGCTCGTTAGCACCCGGCAGGCCATATACCGCCAAAAACAGATTGTCACGCTGACTGATGCGAGCAATCTGATTACCTTCGACCTCACCTAACTCGACCCTAGCGACTTCGCCAAGGCGTACGATGGCACCATCGATATTGCTGATCACCAGTTGCTCAAAGTCTGCCGTCGTTTTTAACGTAGCACTAGTCTGCAAGTCGATTCGCTGTTGCGCATTCTCAACTCGGCCAATAGGCGCAATTACGTTGTTTTCCGTTAACGCCTGCCGTACCTGCGACGCGCTCACCTTCAAAAAATTAAGTCTCGACGGGTTGAGCCAGATACGCATAGCAGGGTCACGCCCACCCGCCACACGCACCCGCTGGACGCCAGGGATGGAAGACAAAATCGGCACAACATTACGCGTCATGTAGTCTGCGGTTTCCGAGCGCGAGCGCTTTTCCATCAACACGTCCAGATAAAAAATGGCGTTATTAGCGTCCGCTCGATTGACATTGATGGAGGGGTCCTCGGCCCCGGCAGGCAGCTCAAAGCGGATTTGACCCAACCGAGTATTGAGTTCAGCCAGCGCCAAATTACTGGGTTCATTGAGCTTCAGCCAAGCCGTTACAATGCTCACGCCAGCGGTCGTCGTGGACTCTATATAATCAACACCCGGGACCGTCGCTGCTGCGCGCTCAATGGGGTCTGTCACAAAACCTTTCACGGTTTCAGCCGAGGCGCCTACATAGGGCGTGGTGATTACGAGGGAAGAACTTTCGATTTCCGGGAATTCCAGAACGGGCATTTCTATGGCCGCACGCAGTCCCAACAGGATCAGGGCTAGGGAAATCACTATGGCAACCGCCGGGCGCTCGACGAATATGTCAAACAAACTAGGCCGATCGTCCGACGCGCTCATGGTGTTTCTGACGTTAGTGTGTCTGCACCCAAGGTATCAACCGCGACACGCTCAACCACGTTCACCAACAAACCCTCTTGTAGCTTAAAAGCGCCAAGTGCCGCAACTAAGTCACCCGCCTTAAGCCCGGTAGTGATCACGACCTGTTCACCCTCTGCCCAGACAACGGATACCGGTCGACGTTCCGCACGATAGGGGGCCACCGCGCCAGCCTCAGCATCTTTCAACAAATAAACAAAGGCGCCAAAATTGCTCCGCCGCACTGACGTTGCTGGTAGACGAATAACACCCTCTATTGCGCCGATCTGCACCGCAACATCCACCACCGCACCCGGGGACAACTTGGCGCCAGCATTCTGCAACAGCGCTCGATAGCCTCTCGTTCGAGACTCTACATCAATCGCTGGCTCGGCTGAAATGACCTGAGCGACCAACGCCGCATTCTCCAGCCCGGGTCCTGACAGGCTCACCAATGTACCAATACCTATATTCGCGTTATCTTGCGGCAAATCAAAATCCAGCCAGAGTTGACTGGCATTACCCGTCAAACCCGCAATCAAACTATTAATCGCAAGGTACTGCCCGACTTCTAAAGTGTGCAGACTCGTTGTTGCTGCAAAGGGAGCAGTTAGTTGTTTCTTATCAATAAGGGCAACAAGGGCTGCAACGTTAGCTTGCAGCACTGCTTTGTCTGCAGCTGCGCTGTCATAGTCTTCCGGGCTCGCCATCTTCTTCTCGCGTAGATCACTGACACGCTGCAGCCGCAGATGTGCTAACTGCAACTGGGCGCGGGTTGCCTCTAACTGCGCAACTTCCTCGCGGCTGTCGAGACTCAGCAGCACCTGCCCGGATTCAACCGTATCGCCGCCGGCAAAACCAATAGTCGTAATACGTCCCTCTAACTCATTCCGAAGCTGCACGTAACGTGTCGCACGCACCTCGCCGATAGTGCGGTATGTCTGCGCCCAGCTACCGGTCTGAGCAGTCACCGCAGTGACCGACGCCGAGCGCTCAGGGAACGACGCCGCAAAGGCCATAGCCTTTTGAATTTGAATATATTTCAAACCTGCTAGGCCAGCTATAAGCACCAGACAGACCAGCGAAAGCAGCAGCCACCGCTTCATAGTTCCGCCGGGCACAGCAGTAGTATCAGTCATCATAAGTCAACTAAGTATTAGGCAGGCACAAATGGCCAAGGTAGATTCGCAAACGATCGGTACTCTATCACGAAAGTCGGCCGTGCCGAATCAACAGCCCCGACAAACTGTTTCGGGCAGCTGGTCGATCCGCTAAAACCGCGCTAAGTCAAAACTTAAGCGGCTCAGTACAAGCTTCTGCCTGATCCAATCGACTTCTGCTCCGATTGATTCAAGCTGCGCTTGGGCTGCTTGAGATTCCCGGGCATTCAACAAAAACTGATCGCTGTCACCCGCATCGAAGCGGGCATGCTCCTGGCGCTCTAGCTGCTTTGCTACCGTCGCTTGCTGGCGTCTTAGCGCCCGCAACTCAGCGAATGTGGCAAGCCGTAAGAGACCTTCATTGAGCTGCACGCGCAGGCGATCAAGCTGAGCCAGCCTGAGCATTGTTAACTCGCGAATTTTCGCGTCCGCAGACTGCTGATCTGCCTTGGCCTGGTTCCGCTCAAGCGGCATCGAGAAAGTAAGGCCGATGTAGGTTTCTGGGCGATTCAGATTGTCAGGACCATTGCCGAAGTCTTGCCCTAACTTCATATCAAGGTCGAAGTCAGGCAACAGATTGTTTTCCGCAAGGCGTGCCTCATTCTCGGCCAAACGAATTCTATCTTCTAGTGCGAGAACGCTGGGGTGGTTTCTGACTAACGCCTGCTGCCAACTTTCGTTAAAATCGACCACAGGAAAAGGCCACGTAATTGGCAGGCCGGGGAGTTCGAGCGCCGCAACGGGCATGCTAGCGCCGGCGGTATCTCGCCAGTAAAACATGAGCTGCTGTTGCGCAACCGCTAGCGTTTGCTGAGCTTCTGCAAGCCCAATTTGGCGCGTCAGTAACGTGGTCTCAAATTCCGTCAACGTGATGGCCGCCAGGTCACCATTAGCCACCCTTTGCACAACGCCCTCTCGACGGGTTTCGACAAGCGTGACCAATTCAGCCACGGCCCTATTTTGAAGAAAAGCCTGATACCAGTTGAAATAGGCATTAACACCTTCAAATATAAACTGGTTAATCGCGATTTCTTCCTCGGTGAGACCCAAAGATCTGAGCCTGTCGGCATTCATAAGACCCATTCTGCGCGCATCAATATTGCGATCCCGAAGCAGAGGTACCTTGATACCTAGGCTTGCTTCGCCCGCAGACTGCGTGAATAGCTCGTCTTCATACACAGGGAAATCGCCATTCGAGTACCGATAACCAGCAGTCACATCGACGCCAGAGAACGCCAGTGGTTTGGTCACCGACTGGTCAAGGTACTGACCGTCATAAAATCCAGCGACACGCGACCGTGTAGTTTGATTCAGTCTCAAATCAAACGCCCCTTGAGCGCGCTGTTGTTCGGTGTCGGTTTGTTCGCGCCGCGCCTTAGCAGACTGAATAACAGGGTGATAGATCTTTATCGCTGCTATCAGGTCAGTGACTGTCAACGCCCTCGACGCTTGGGCGGCACCGTGACTCAGTACGCTGGCGAGCACTAAGCTGGGTAATAAGACGAGTTTAGCTAGCAGTAGCCTAGGGCGCATTAGCTTCATCCACCAAGTCTGAGTTCACTGGGGGGAAATTATTCAGTTGACGCCAAAGCTCGTAACCCAGCTTAACTTCATCCAACAACACCCAGCCACGCACGCGGCTACCCAACCGTACATATTTCGCACTGGGCCAGGCTTCGTCTAGACGGTCTTCTCTAATCCATACTCGAAATTGCCCTCGCGTATCGGCAATGGGCTCAATGAACTCAACAACACCGCCAAAGGTTCCCACGGCGGACGATGGCCAGCCTGTTATTTGGAACACCGGCCAGCCGTCGAACTGCAACCTTACCTTACGTCCCGGATACACCAGCGGTGCGTCTAAACCACTGACCGAGATCACCACGGAGCGCTCGACACCATCAGGGATAAAAGACGCTAGCATATCGCCAGCTTTGACAAATGTGGCGTTACCAGCGGACAGCAGCCGCATAATAATACCGTTAGTCGGCGCTACCTTAGTTTGAATTGCTTGGCGTGCTAGCCCCACCCGTGCTTGGTTCATATCAACCACCGCAACGGCAACTTTAGCGCGCAAATCACCCAGCCGGATTTCAACTTGCTCAACCTCTCGTTTTGACACGAGACCCTGGTCGAATAAATTATTCTGCCGCACTAAATCTCGCTCTGCGGTTTCTAATGCGGCAGTGCTGGCCGCCACTTGTTGGTCCATTGCGACAATCTGAGCATTGAGTCGGCTAATGATAGCAATGTCAGTGTCACTGAGTGTCACTATCGGATCACCCATCACGACTCGGTCGCCCTCCCTAACATGCCAAGTTTTAATCTGCCCAGGTACAAGCGCCGAAATCGCTTGAATACGCTGTTCTGGACGTGTCGCATCCACTACGCCATTGCCTTGCGCTGTTTGTACCCAGGGCGTTAACCTTAAAACCATCAGCCCTCCCACAATGACCACCAACAAAAGCCAGGTTAACAAACGTGCAACGCGCGGCACCTGAATTTTATCCAGCGTTTTGATGTGTAACAAATAGCGCTGCTGGGCCTTATTCATGAGAACTATTCCCGCTAACTTCCAGTCCATTTGATCCGTTACCCAAGCCATCAGAGGTTAGCTGCAACGTTGCATCAAAAAATTGAGGCTTGGGATTATGGGTGAAATACAAAACACTGAACGGCTGACAACTAATCGCCTTCATAACGTTTTCATGCTGCGCCATCAGCAAGTTGTCAAAATCTTGGTTGAGCAAAACGATTTTCGGCTGTGCCACAATCGCTACAGCGAGCTTAAGCAGCAATAACTCCAACGGCAGTAGCGGCGCTCCTAACGACGATAGGCGGGTGTCCATAGCATCAGGCAGCGCCACAACGGTTTGCTCTAGGTCGACCAGTGCTAATGCTGCATTCATCTCGACCAACGACACGTCTGGTGCGGCCATCTTGAAATAATCCTTGATGGTACATTCGACAATCAAAGACCGATCAATAACGTCTATAGCCTGGCGTAATTCATAGACATCGTACTCTTCCATCGCTTGCCTACCGAGTCGCAACCAACCCTTAACGACCGGCTCTTGCAGCTTCAGAAGCTTAGACAACCGGCGCTGAATCCAGCCTTTGTCTGTGACCACCCATACCTTGGCGCCCGATTCTATTGAAAACGAGAGGTTAACCAACTCACCCTGATGGCTTAACTCGAGATCTTTACATTGCAGCGTACCATCGGCAGGAAGCAAATCTTGATCTTCGTGGAGAACTTCTTGGGGTAACGCGAGTATTTGGCCGATTTTG
The DNA here is from genome assembly GCA_047630175.1 of Candidatus Azotimanducaceae bacterium. Classification (GTDB taxonomy): domain Bacteria; phylum Pseudomonadota; class Gammaproteobacteria; order Pseudomonadales; family Azotimanducaceae; genus UBA4582. Next base: position 28,933 of record JBLHVI010000031.1, on the reverse strand, counting down.
TCCGCTGCACCAAAGAGTTCGTAGTACATTTTTAGGTAGATCGTAAATTGCGATATGCCGACGAAAACAGCTGACATAATAAGTTCCGCGGCAACGAGTTGGCCGAGCGACAATTCGCCCCGCACCACCAGCCAACCGCCCAACCCCAAAAGCCCTGCACTGGCCAACGCATAAAGAGCCAAAAATGCAATATTCTGGGTGAAAGTGTACTTGAAGTGCTGTCGGTGCTCGTTCACGTAGTTACCGATCAGTGTCTCGGTGGTCCTTCCCGCGTAATCCATATGACGGCTAGACTTAAAAAATTCATGGGCGGCGGTCAGATCACTGAGCCATTTAGCTGACGCATATTTTGCCGCCGATAGTTGAATTGCCGTCCGTTTCGCATCGGCACCCCAAATACGCCAAATAAGATAGATAAAAAGCATAACCACCAAATTGAAAACGAACAGTACCGGATGGTAAAACGACACCAGTGTAAAACCGACCAAAAGCTGGAGTAACAAGGCAAAGCCGTCGATCAACAACGACGGAATATTTTTTTGCAATGTCATAATTTCGAAGTAACGCTGTGTAATCGTCGAATTCTGTCGCCCCTCAAACACACTGTGAGGAGCCAATATGGCCTTCAGGCTAATCTCCGACATTAAACGCGCGTAGATTTTTCGCTCATACATTTCCATGACATGGGTACGTAGCGCGTTCAACGCCCCTGAAAGCACCAGCATTACCAGCAGCAGACCTGACAGGATGAGAACGGCCCGGGTGGACGCTATATTGGCCACTGTATTAACCAGCGTTTGGACAGCTATAGGAACTGCCAGAGTTAATAAACTGATAGCGATGCCGTAAACAATTGCCGCTTTGAAGTAGCCGCTCTCCGGCGCAATCAACTCGCCTAGAACTTGGCGCACACGATCGAGATCGACCTCTTTATCTGCCAAAAGATAATTACTCTATAAGAAATACACGGCTCCAAAGCTTACTTGGAGTCATGGAATAAGACAAACAAATGAGGCTCGAGTTCGACGGAATCGAACCATCTTTAATCGAGAATATTAGGCTACACATGTCCGACTTGCTGAACCAGTCGACGACTGACAGAATCGACTGCTAAAAAGCACCCTATCCATCACAAATCATGCTCATATCAACCCTACATAAATTAAGGAAATCCTATGCCAACTAACAAGCGGATATTATTAAGCGAACTTCCAACGGGCCAGTTGGGTGAAGAACATTTCAGCCAAGACGAGGTGAGCACCAAAGCGCCCGGCGAGGGGGAAGTACTCGTAAAAACGCTGATTCTGTCGCAGGATGCGGCCAACCGCGCCTGGATGCAGGGCGCGACCTATCGTAGTGCACTGTCAACAGGACAGGTTATGTCGAGCGGCGGAATTGGCGAGGTTATTGAGAGTAACAGTGAAGACTTCAGCGTTGGTCAAATCGTCACAGGCGATCTTGGCTGGCAACAATATGCCACGTTAGCCGCACGCCAACTAAGTCACGCGCCAGTGCACGGCGGACCGCTGAGTCACGGCCTGTCATTATTGGGCGTTGCTGGACTAACAGCCTACCATGGCCTAATCAATGTCCCCGCCATCCATGCCGGAGAAGTGCTTTTGGTGTCTGCTGCCGGTGGGTCAGTGGGCTCATTAGTCGGTCAAATCGGACGTATCAAGGGTGCCACAGTTATTGGCATCGCGGGAGGCCAAGAAAAATGTCAGTGGGTTGTCGAAGAATTGGGCTTTGACGCCTGCATCGATTACAAAGATACCAGCGCACCCTTGCGCCATCAGTTGAGCGCGGTTGCCCCCGATGGCGTTGATGTATACTTCGACAATACCGGCGGTGACATCCTCCAGACAGCCCTCTTCGCCATGAAAATGAAGGGTAGGATCTCTTGTTGCGGCGCCGTCTCTATGTATGACGGCAAGCCTAAACCCGGACCCATGGGTATCCCCGGCTTACTTGTTACCAAACGATTGCGAATGGAGGGTTTCATTGTCTCAGATTTTCCGCAGTTTGACGCTGACGCCATCCACGATCTGTCTATGTGGGCCAAACAGGGTGAGTTAGTCGTCGCGGAAGACATCCTAGATGGACTTGAAAACGCCCCAAGAGGGTTGATCGGGCTACTCGCCGGTGACAATCGCGGCAAGCGCATGATCCGCGTCGCCTGATGCTATAGCGCATGCGCGTTGTTGAATCTCGCGTTCACGGCCTGTGTCGCGGCGCTTAAGGATCTGCTTATCAAGCGCCGTGAGCAGACTTGCTAGACCGAGCGCTTTGTTATGGCGCGCGTAATTCAGCGTTAACCGCGCCAATCGCGCTGGACACATGACAATGTCCAGCGTCAGTTGCGCAGCCGTCTCCGCCACAGAAACAGAATCTAGCAAGCAGGCCAGTAGGGTTTTCCTGCGAGCAACGCCGTCCGTGTGCGCCAGTGGAATGAACCCAATGCCGGTGGCATAGCGGTCTGTCAAACTCTCGCTACCCGTAAAGTCGAGACGGATATGTAGCAAACACAATTGAAATGCGTTCTTATAACCTCTGGCCTCTAACCTCTAACCTCTGGGGACTCACTGAGCGTTTCATCAAGCACGGCCAAACTTGCTTCTGCTGCAAGCGATGACGTCGAATAAAACACTCGGCCTGTGGCGCGTCATTGACAGCGCTGTAATCGTGATAAACCTTCAGCAAAAACGACTTTACGAAGGATATTCTCGCGGCTTGCAGCAGTCGTTAGACCATTGAATAGATCTGTAATGTACATTGCCATTGATAATGCCATTGATAGCGCAAGGATTCGCCGCAACTGGAAAACGCCAGAGTACTGAGCTGGAAAATGCCTAAGCCACAACCCAACGCGCTTGAGGATCCGGGCTAAAAGCACCTGTAAATAGTCTTTGACTGCTGCAGACCAGCTTTGTTAGTCACAAGATCAACCGAAAAATTGATAGCGCCGCTCGACACCCGCTTAACTTCAAGAAAATCAAAAGCCGAGCGCTTTCCACTACCGTAACTTGGATATGATTATCGCCGGCGAAACCTCATAAGCTGTGCCAACAATCATTGCGCTTGGTTCTGCTGATTTTCTACGATGAACATGTTTTACTGACGGTTTAACTATCACCGATCTTTGTTTGGAGTCCGTTAATGCTACAGGGTCTACACGCTCGCGAATTTAGTCGCACCCTAACCAATCTTCTGGTCGCCTCTGTTGTCGCTATCACCTTCACCACGCCTGCGCAGGCGCAGCGAACCAACAAGCCCGTGCTGCACGGTAAACACTGGGTCGCCATGACAGGCAAACCCTTAGCGGCCACCGCCGGAGCCTTGACCTTCGCGCGCGGCGGCAACGCTGTCGACGCCGCGTGCGCCATGCTCGGCGCCACATCAACCATGTGGGACACGCTCGGCTGGGGAGGCGAAACCCAAGCATTGATCTATAACCCCAAGACGGGCGAGGTCAAGGGCATCAACGCTCTCGGCGTTGCGCCCACCGGCGCAACGCCTGCTTTTTTCAAAGAAAAGGGCATGCTGTATCCGCCCGAGAATGGTCCACTCGCTGCGGTGACACCCGGTACGCCGGGTGGCCTGATGGTTATGTTGGCGGAATACGGTCGACTCAGTCTCGCCGAAGTACTTGCCCCCTCCATCCAAATGGCAACCGGCTACCCTATTGAGGAAGTACAAGCCAACAACATCGAGAAGCGGCGTGACATTATTCGTCAATGGCCGGACTCGAAAAGAATTTTTCTGCCACACCTCAATGAAGACGATTTGTCACAGCGCGCAGCACCTTTTGCCGGCGAAATATTCAAACAACCCGATTTACTCGCGACCCTACAGAAACTCGTCGACACTGAAGCCGCCGCACTCGCTGCAGGCAAAGACCGCAAAGCCGCTATATACGCTGCCTATGATCGCTTCTACCGAGGCGATATTGCTGAGGAAATCGTTCGGGGTAGCCGCGCCCAAGGCGGCCTATTTACCATGCAAGATCTGGACAAATGGCAAGTCCATATTGAGGAGCCCGTCACCACTAACTATAAGGGCATCGATGTCTACAAACTCACTACTTGGGTTCAAGGGCCGGTAATGCTGCAAGCCTTAAATATACTTGAAACCATTAATCTAAAAGACATGGGCTACAACAGCCCACGCTATATTCATCATCTATATCAGGCGATGAACCTGTCGTTTGCAGACCGAGACTTCTATTACGGCGACCCGTACGTACCGCCTGCCGAGCCTATTGAGGGGCTATTGTCAAAGCAGTACGCGGCCGATCGTCGCAAACTGATTAATCCGGCTATGAATAACATAGATATAAAACCAGGCGATCCTTACCGCTATCAATCAGGTGACAATCCGTTTGAAGCACTACGCCAGCAGTGGACCCCCGTACCACCCGCTGCAGACGCAGCGGGCGTTGATGGCTTTCAACAAGCAGGCAATAGCACTCACGACGAAGGCTTTACCAAGGGCACCACCTCCATACAAGCCGCTGATGCCGAGGGTTGGGTTGTTTCTGTGACACCCAGCGGCGGTTGGATTCCCGCATTTATCGCGGGTAAAAGCGGCATCGGCTTGAGCCAACGCATGCAAAGCTTTGTACTCGACGAACGCGTCAATCCCTACAATGTCGTCCAACCCGGTCAACGTCCACGCGCTACACTGACACCTAGCATGGCACTCAAAGACGGCAAGCCGCTGATGGCGTTTTCGGTGCAGGGTGGTGACACCCAAGACCAAAATCTACTCCAGTTTTTTCTTAACATGGTGGAGTTCGACATGAACGTCCAGGAAGCCGCTGAAGCACCCAACTTCACCAGCTACCAAATGCAAAGCTCATTCGGCGCACACGGATCGCAGCCTGGCCGCATAGATGTCAAACGCACCTTGGCGCCCTATAGCCAGTCGGAATTAGAACGCATGGGCTATGACGTCAAGCCCGTGGACCGCACCTACAGCCCCATCACTGCCATCTGGTTTGATGCCGAACACGGCACCATGCAGGGTGGCGCCAGTGATTATGGCGATGACTATGGTATTGCATGGTAGTTGATGGTCGTTGTTGACACTCCGACCCCTTTTCTTAGAACCGTTGCGCGGCAAAGTCCTCACGCTTAATCGGTGATGTTGTCCCGGCAATAATCGCACTGACCGCCTCAGCTGTGATGGGCGCAAGCGTCAGACCTATGTGTCCATGGCCGAATGCGTAGACGATATCATTGCCCATTTTAGAGGCCGAAATCACGGGGCGGCTGTCTGGGATCGACGGCCGAAACCCAAGCCAAGAGCGGCTTGGATCGCCCAGACCGGGTAAATACCTGGCCACACCGCGCTGCAAATTATCCAGCCGGTGCTGCGAAGGCTTCGGGTTCAAACCCCCTAGCTCAACCGTCCCGGCAACTCGTAAACGGCCACTCATTGGGCACATATAGAACCCCTGAGCATTACCACAGGCAGGCCGATGCAGTAACGCCTCGTTAGTGTCATATTCCAGATGATAGCCGCGCTCAGTATCTAACGGAATTTTATCGCCGGCTTGGCGCGCGAGATCTCTCGAATGGGCGCCAGCGGCAATCACCACTTGGCGAGCATGCACCACCACCCCGTCACTCAGCACTACGCGAATGCCAGACGGCTGACGATCGATGCTCACAGCTGCAGCCTGATGAAATTCGGCCCCGGCTTGAAGGATATATTGATACAGCAATGCCATAACCTTGCCCGGATCGCTCAAGAAAACCGCATCAGGGAAGTAAGCCGCACCGCCGCCCATTGCCGTTAACCGTGGCTCCAGTTGGCTCAGCTCCTGGGGGTTAAGCATCTCCCCCTTAACACCCAGTGTCTGGCGGTATGCGATATCCTGCTTGCCTCGACGGAAGCTTGCTTGAGTCTCATATAGGTAGAGGCAGCCACGCGCCCGCACTGTCTCTTGGGCTCCGACCTGACGCGCCAATGTTTGCCAGCGTGGCGCTGCGTCAGCAACAATACCGGCTAGTGCCACTATGTTTCTCTGCGTTGCGCCAGGAAACGATTGCCGAAAAAAACGTATCAACCAAGGCGCAAGGCTAAACAAGGCCGCCCTACGAATCGATAAAGGGCTGTTTTTATTGAACAACAGCGCCGGTAAGTCGCGCAATACTGCCGGCGAGCCAACCGGCAGTATTGCGTAGTCTGCAATCGTGCCGGCATTACCATATGAGGCGCCACCACCCGGTGCCCCCGGGTCTACCAATAGCACCGAGCGGCCTGTCTCAAGCAGTTGCTGGGCAATAGCCATGCCTATGACACCAGCACCAATGACTACAATATCGGCATTTTTGGTGCTATCTGCTGTCATTACGCTCGGTTCCGGTCAGCGATGCATCGATATACATCCGTCCGGCGAACACAACACAGCGACAACCTACTTCTGCCACGGCGAGCGCTGCTGCTCGAAGGTCGCGATATACAGGTCTTCCACTTGCAGTCTCGCCCAAGGCGTCTTACGCAAAAATTTGAGACTCGACTGTACGCTCGGGTCCGACTTAAAGCAGTTGATGTTGACCTGAACGGCAAGCCCATCCCAACCCAACTGCTCGCTCAGCCGGGTCACGATATATTTCAAAGTCAATCCGTGCAGCGGGTTTCCTGGTTGGTCGCTGCTCATGACTGGCGTTGCAAACTTGTGGTTGCTGCGCCGTCCACCAACAACATGACGCGAAAAACGGCACTTATGGCACTGATACTGCGCATAAGAACGTCCAGACCCACCATCCTTGCCGCCGCCGCATCAGCCAGCGTCGTTGCATCTCGCACACAGATAGCTACCGACACGGCCTCTTGAAGAAACGCCTCGCTAATTGAACGACCAATACGCTTACCATCACCCGTCGTTATCGCTCGCTTGTCCTTCAGTGCTAAATCCATTGACCTGCTCATCTTACCCGTGCCTGCATGTGACTGGTTTAGGCCAGTTTAAACCGATTCGCAATGCTGTCGGAAAATATTTATTAAGGTCAAAACAAGGTTTTACTGCCCAGACAGATACCGGTACACACGCTAGGTTGATAGACTCTAGGCAGCCCAATACTCGACACCTTGGAAAAACACCATGTCAAACCTATATGAAGTGTTGATACAGCCCGACGGCTACGTAAATTCGACCATTACGCTGTGAGTCGCGTTTGGTTACTCCATCTAGTTCCATCGCTACCATATGGCCGCTGGATTTGCGCCGCGCTGTTATTCCTCGCCATCGCCGCGCTAATTGCACTACAAATGTACCTAGACCCCGCTGGAGGTCAACGCTATGACTGGCCCTTGGCAATATTCTTTTGTGTCGTCATTGCTTATGTCATCCCTGTCTTTCATTTGATTACGGCGCATACTGTTAAAGCATTCGATGAGATAACACCCTACTTGACGCTCGACACAGCATCCCGCGACAGCCTGCGACGCAGCATTAGCCACAAGTCCCCAAGCTGGCTGAGCTTAACCCTATTCATAGCCACCGGCTTTTGGTTACTTCAAAGCTGGCTACTATCGGGCAGCGTAAGTAGCATGGGGTATCAACTCATGGAAAGTCCCGCCCACTTTCTCAGTGCTGTTATACCCCTGCTGGTATGGCTCACGATAACTACCGCCTACAGTTGCTTAATAGACAACTCCCGAATGTTTCGGCAAATCACCTTCAACATGGAGATTGACCTACTCAACACAAACGCCCTGACGCCTGTTGGTCGAATGGCTGTAAGTTCTACGTTGATGGTCATTGGCACACAGGCGTCATTTTCCATCATGTGGCTAGGGGGCAGCGTAAACCCCTGGACGACCATCCCTGGATTACTGACGACGAGCGCAGCATTGATCTATCTATTTGTTGCACCGGTGTGGCCGCTCCACACAGCTCTCAGGCGAGCCAAAATTCAAGAAACCGCGTTAGTGCAGGCAAAAATTAACACTTATAAGCTGCGTCAGGTTCAAGACTACGCTGATATCACACCACTACTGGCTTATCGTCGCGAAATTAGCAATGTCCACGAGTGGCCTCTGGATATTGGCGTCGTCACCCGTTTTGGGCTTTACCTCATTCTCGTCCCACTAACATGGGTGGGCGCCGCACTGATTGAAAGAGCCGTTGACCTGTTCGTCGACTAGCTCACCAACGTTGATATTTATGCCATCACACTGGCTTTGTTTCTCATTGCAGCTTAGTTCCAGTATATTCCCAATATTGAATTCACAAATCGATTGCGTTATGCAGCAGACCCGTCTTTCCCTCGTCATTCTCACTCTTGGCCTTGCCCAGTGCCTGCTGCTCGCACTCATGGCCGTGACGCCCCTGCCAGAAAACATCAGCGGTGTCGCTCATGCGGTTTACAACGGCATGCGTGCTGGCGGCGATGGCAGTGCGCGCTTTCTTCCTATCGCACGATTCGCCTACCTATTTCAAATCGTGGTGCTCGCACAGATATGCTGCTTGCTGGCACTCGGCGTCAAACCCTCACGTCGTTCCACATTTTTCTGGACTATGCTGACAGCGTGCTTCGGGCTATCAGTATTTGTCTGGACGGCACTGGTTTCATCCTACGAACGCTTTCTAGCAACAGGCGAAACAGCCAGCGTAGCGGGCTTTCCTGTTGCTACAACGTGGCTTGTTTACGCCGTCTGGCTCGCCGGCCTTGGGCTCGTCGCGCTTTATGTGTTTGGCTTTAAGTCATACGTATGGTCTGACAGCGACCAGAAGGAATTTGAGCAACTCGTGAAGCAATACACCCCCGAGACACCCAGTTCCTAAAAGTTAGCCCCGTGGCAAAACTCGCAATAACACAACACCATAAGGATTTTCGTGGAAGAATTTCGTCAAGAAATCATTTTGTCAGCCATTGGTATCTACATGGTTTTCTGCATCGCTGTCGGTCTCTGGGCGATGCGCCGCACACATTCCTCCAGTGACTTCTTTATCGCCGGACGCAGCCTTGGGCCCATTGTCGTGGCCCTGGCTATTTTCTCGAGCACACTAAGCGGCTTTGGTTTTGTTGGAGGCCCTGGTCTTGTGTATTCCCAAGGCGTGAGTTCTTTCTGGATGATTATTCTGTCAACCACAGGTTATGCGCTGGGTTTCTTTTTAGTCGCCAAACGCATTCGGATGATTGCCGAAGTTCGGGATGCCATCTCACTGCCCGATATTGTCGCTGCGCGATATCGAAGTGAAGCGGTACGTTTTCTTATCGCACTGACAATTGTATTGGGCGTTATGGGCTACTTGGCAACGCAAATACTGGCTATGGCTGTTGTCATGAAATCCCTGCTAAGTGGCACCGTCATGTTCGCTGACATAAGCCTGATCTCCTGCGTCGTGGTCTCATCAACAGTCCTGGTATTCTATTGTGTTACCGGCGGCATCATCGCCTCGGTTTACACTGACGTCGTGCAGGGCGGCATCATGATGGTTGCCGGCTTGTTGATACTTTACACAGCGACGCAAATTTTTGATGGCGGATTTGCCGAGGCCACTCAAATTATTCTTCTTGATGATGCTGAGGCGATGATGCCGTTTGGCACTGCCGGCGTGGTGACGTGCCTTGGCTGGGCTTTTATTTTTGGCTTAGGCATTGCCGGCCAGCCGCACCTAGTCACCAAGATGATGATGAATCGGCGCATTGCTGACAATCGCACAGTACTGCCCGTGTCGGTTATCGGCTACGCATTTGCCGCGCTGTTGTGGATATCGATTGGTACGGTGATGCGGGCTCTCGTCATTGATGGCCAAACTGAGCCCCTGACATCGCCAGATCAGGCGGCACCGTTCTTTTTGTCGGTATTTGCCAGCCCAATACTTGCTGGCATTGTGTTCGCGGGACTATTCGCAGCCATCATGTCTACTGCCGACGCGTTTTTGAATGTCGGTACCGCCGCCCTAATTCACGATATGCCGAAGGCGTTCGGTGCCAAAGAAATTACTAACGAGTTATTCAAAGCCCGGGTGGTAACAGTAATCCTAGCTGTCGCCGCCGCCATCATCGCACTTGCCAGCGATACGCTGGTGGCTTTACTCGGCACTATTGGCTGGGGCACTTTCGCTGCCGCTATTTTCCCCGTACTCGCTATCGGCCTTAACTGGAAAGGCGCAACAAAAGAGGGCGCCATCGTAGCTATCGTCACGAGCCTTGTAATTAACGTGGTAGTTAATGTCGCATCCATTGCCCTGCCCCACGGCATGAACGCCGGGTTCCTAGCTTTTGTGAGTGCAATTGTGTTGTTTATTGGCGTTTCGTTAATGACCCAGAGCGGCAACACGCTGGATGATGACATTGACCGTATGATGGACTTTTAACTGGCTTCTGGCGAAGCAGTCTGTCGGGTGCAATGTCAAGATAGACACTGCTGCTTGCAAACACGCCTGCGGCGTAGCTAATCACAAGCACCGTGACTAGCTACGCCTCGTGCTTTCTATGCTGAGATTTTAGACAGCTGGTAGTTCTCAATGCCGACTTTGTCGACCAAACCCAATTGAGTTTCTATCCAATCAACATGCTCTTCCTCTGATGCAAGGATTGATGCAAACAGATCGCGGCTGACGAAGTCGCCAACACTTACGCTATGTTCTACGCCTTCGCGAAGATCAGGGAGCGCTAGCATTTCAAGCGCCAAATCGCATTTCAGCATTTCTAAGGTATTCTCACCAACCATCAACTTACCTAAGTGCTGTAAGTTCGGAAGACCTTCGAGGAATAAGATGCGTTCGATGAGTTGATCTGCGTGCTTCATCTCATCAATAGACTCGTGGTATTCGTAATCAGCGAGCTCTATCAACCCCCAATCTTTGTACATCCGCGAATGCAGAAAGTACTGATTAATGGCAACTAATTCATTACCTAAGACTTTATTCAGCAGTTCAATAACCTTGCTGTCACCTTTCACGTGGACTCCTTTCAACTTGTCTCTATGTTACTCACTGTTAGTCTACTTTCAGACCATAGCGCAACGACTATCACTAACAAGTGTGCCGTTACATCGAGTAATGATAGATCGCACTAGCGTTGAAGTCGAGCCTCGTAGGCCAAACCAAGATTTTGTCCCGGTGCCATAAGCGGCTTCATCAAAGCCAGCTGTGTCTGCAAAACTTCATTGGCCAAGCACGCGCACTGGCCGCACTGACTGGCGACACCGAGCTTTTCTCGCAGATCGTCCAAGTCTTGGACACCTTGCATTGCCGCCTCGCGGATGGCGTGATCATTAATGTTGTTACATAGGCAGACGTACATATTTACGACATATCTTGGCGGCTTGTGGCGAAACGATAATCTAAATGCGAATCATTGTCAAACGCATAATATCTACTCATCATTTGGTGCCCGGCCCCACACAAGCATTGCTCCATCGCCTCGCGCTAACGTAAGCTAACGGCTCGCCCGCTACCGCACACCCGCTAACGCGCGCAGATTGATTTTGCACATATACTATGGATTTTGCTGGAGAGAGCATGCACATTTGGTTCGCGGTACTGCTGATATGCTTGAGCACAAACGCCTTCGGCTGGGGCGCGACAGGACACCGAGTTACCGGTGACATTGCCGAGCGATATATGGCTCCCCAGACCCAGGCACGCGTCAACGTCTTACTGGGCACTCAAGACCTTGCCCAGGCATCGACTTATGCCGACGACATGCGCTCATCACCCGACCTCTTCTGGCAAAAAACAGCCAGCCCCTGGCACTATGTCACCGTGCCCGCCGGCAAACGCTATAGCGACGTTGGCGCACCACCGCAAGGCGATGCTATGCAAGCGCTAACCCAATTCGCGGCAACCTTACGCGACGCCGACGCCAGCCTTGATGAACAGCGCTTGGCACTGAAGTTTGCCATACACCTGATCGGCGACCTACATCAACCACTGCATGTTGGCAACGGTACTGACCGCGGCGGCAACAACGTAAAACTTCAATGGTTTGGTGAACCGTCTAATCTGCATCGTGTCTGGGACACCGACATCATCGCTTCAACAGATCTGTCATACACCGAGCTCTCACGTTCACTCGACCGCGGCATCACGCCGTCACTGCGCGAGCAATGGCGCGAACCAAACCCCTTGGTCTGGATCGCTGAGAGCGCCGCACTGCTGCCTGGCGTCTACCCTGCCGGCAAAAATTTAGGTTACGACTATCGCTACACTCACCTGCCCACACTTGAACGACGACTCAGCCAAGCAGGCGTCCGCATCGCCGCCTGGCTAGATTGGGTGTATGCGCCACACTAGGTCATACGCATTAATTCCGAGCGCCCCACTAACCATAGCTATTTCCTCAAAGTAGTCCTCCATAAACCCAAGCGACGAGACCCCAACCGTGGAATCAAGCACAACCCCCCACCGGGACCAACTAGCCAGCGCGGTCAGCCGGCGGGCCCCGATTAACGGTGTTGGGCTACTAAATCGCGAATCTGAAACCGTTGTCACAGCGGTGCTCGAAAAATTAGAGGTGGCGCATGCTCTGCAAGTACTGGCTTGCCTGCCAAAGGCGCGCGCACAAAAGCTCGCCTCGCTGTTTGAAACCAGTCTTGGCGGACTATGGTCGCAGAACATGCTATTCCCAGAAAATGCCGTAGGCAGACTGATCGAGCCCATCACATCGACCCTTAGTCGCGACCATAAGGTCAGTGAGGCCGTCGAGATATTGCGACCTCACGCCCAGCAACATCCGCTAGCAGCCTATGCCTACGTAGTTGATGACACGCAACAACTGGTCGGTTTGGTGACCATGCGTGAACTACTATTCGCTGACCCTACCAACAGCATCACTGACCTAATGATCACAGAGCCGTTTAGTTTTACCGCAGCAACACGCCTCGACGAAGCTATACAAGCAGTCCTGAGCCGACACTACCCGATGTATCCCGTGTGCGACGAAGCGGGCAAGTTACTCGGCGTTGTCCGCGGTTATTCCTTGTTCGAACAGCAACAGTACGCGCTGACCGCACAAGCTGGACGCATAGTTGGTGTTGAAAAAGAAGAACGCCTAACCACGCCCTGGTGGACCAGCCTGAAAAAGCGTCACCCCTGGTTACAGCTGAACCTTATAACGGCTTTCTCGACTGGCGCGGTCGTTGGCATTTTTGAAGACACAATCCAGCAGGTGCTCGCACTGCCGGCTTTCCTACCCGTGCTGGCGGGACAATCCGGCAACACCGGCTGTCAGGCACTGACTGTAACGCTTCGGGCTATGACACTCAACGAAACTAAGCCAGGCATGGAGGCACAATTAGTCCGCAAAGAAGCCATTCTTGGCATCATAAGCGGGATGTTGGTGGGCCTTACCGCGGGTGCAGCTATGCTGGGCTACGCAATCCTAAACGGTAGCGCAGAGCCGATGATGCTGGCAGGCATTGTCATCGCTGCCATGCTCGGCTGCTGGCGTGGCCGACGTATTGATGATCCCCTTAGTGCTGCGACGGTTTGTGGCCGACCCGGCGACGGCGTCAACGATTTTCCTGACGACCGCAACTGATGTCGTTAGCATGGGCGAGATGCCGAGGCCTATAGAACGCTTGCAGCCATCCGACGAGCAAACCAGCAACATAACGGACACAGACAACATGCAAAACGTCACTGACATCGACCCCTATCTATGGCTTGAAGAAGTCGAAGGCGAGGCGGCACTCGCTTGGGTGCGCGAGCAAAATCAACGATCGTTACTGAACATCCAAAAGCACTCCGCTTATGACGCCAATTTCGCCGCCGCGATAGCGCTGGCCAATTCACAACAACGCATTCCTTATGGCGCTATCCGAGATGGCATGGTCTATAACTTCTGGCAAGATGCAGCCAACGTACGAGGCCTGTGGCGGCGCGCAACGCTGAATAGCTATCAGAGCGACGAACCGGCTTGGGAGATCGTCTTGGATGTTGACCAACTTTCTGACAACGAAGGTAAAAACTGGGTCTACAAAGGCGTTACATGCTTGCAACGTAATGGCATAAAAGTAACTCGCTGCATGATGGCGCTATCCGATGGTGGGAAAGACGCAGTGGTTAATCGCGAGTTCGACCTGACAACTAAAGCCTTTGTTGAGGCAGGTTTCGTTACCACCGAAGCAAAACAGGAACTCGCCTGGATCGACCAAGACACTCTGCTGGTGGCAACGGACTGGGGCAATGACGGCACAACATTAACCGAATCGGGTTATCCTTTTAGCGCGCGCCTATGGAAACGTGGGCAGACCCTGAGCGAGGCCCAGGAAGTTTATAAAGCACAGGCATCAGACGTCGGCGTCTGGCCATGGGTGACAGAGCTAACAACGGGTGAGGTGGTTTACGGGGCTATCAAGGCAGAGACCTTCTTCACGTCAAGTTACTGGCGTCTAGGCGATGGTGAACCTCTACAATTTCCTGTTCCGCTGAAGTGTTCACTCGGCGCAGTTTTCGATGGCCAACAGCTTGTCACGCTACAACAAGATTGGGCGCTTACTGATCAAGACAAAACTTTTAGGACCGGCGACCTTGTGTCATTCAACTTGCAGGAGTTTCTCAACACCCGGCAGCTGCCATGCGTAGAACTTGTCTTTCGCGCTAACGATCGCCAGGCCGTCAATAATGTCTCCATCGCAGGGACAACCGCCTTACTGTCTATCAACGACAACGTTGTCAGTAAGCTGCTACGCCTTAAACACAGCGAGGCAGGCTGGACGAACCACTCAATCGATTTACCCGGCACTGGGCAGGCCAGAGTGATATTTGCAAACCGACACACTGATACTGCCTTTATCAATTACGAAGATTTCCTTACCCCCGACTCGCTATTGATGTTCGACACGTTGACGAACTCGGTATCGCACGTAAAGTCACTACCACCGAAGTTCAACGCCGACGGTCTGGTGGTACATCAAAAACAAACCACATCAAAAGACGGCACCCAAGTCCCCTTTTTTGTGATTCACCATAAAGACATCAAACTTGATAGCTCAACACCAACACTGCTTTATGGCTACGGGGGTTTCGAGGTATCGATGAACCCGAGCTACTCGGGTGGCATTGGTCGTTTGTGGCTAGAAAAAGGCGGCGTATATGTGCTGGCCAATATCCGTGGTGGCGGCGAATTCGGGCCAACATGGCACCAAGCTGGCCTAAAGGGAAATCGCCAGCGCATCTATGATGATTTTATTGCGGTAGGCGAAGCACTGATCGACCTAAAAATCACATCGCCAAAACACTTGGGCATTATGGGCGGCTCAAACGGTGGTCTACTGATGGGCGTAATGTTAAACCAACGGCCCGACCTGTGGAATGCCGTCGTTATCCAAGTACCGCTACTCGACATGCTGCGCTATCACAAGCTGTTAGCTGGCGCTTCCTGGGTCGATGAATACGGCGATCCAGACGTTCCTGCAGAACGGACTTTTCTGGAGACTATTTCACCTTACCAAAACTTTGACGCCAGCAAAGACTACCCCACACCGTATTTCGTGACCTCCACCAAAGATGACCGAGTGCATCCAGGGCACGCGCGAAAGATGGCAAAACTGTTCGAAGCCGCAGGCAAGCCTTTTCTATATTATGAGAACATTGATGGCGGGCATTCCGCTGCCGCGAACCAAGAGGAGCGAGCCAAGCGCACTGCCCTAGAGTTTACTTACCTGACGGACAGATTATTTGGAGACTAAATAGCCGCCGGGTAGTTCGGTAGGGGCCATCAGGCCCCTATACTTCGATAACGACTCGATCAAGACCCATTGACCGAGCGATATCACGGCGCCTAAGCTGCCTTATGCTCCGGCTGCTGACTCGCCAGGTACTCATCATAAGTGCCCTGAAAGTCCACGACTTCTTTGTCTTTGATCTCAATGACGCGCGTCGCCAGTGACGAAACAAACTCGCGGTCGTGGCTGACAAAAATCAGCGTACCGTCATAGCCCTTAAGCGCCTTATTTAACGCCTCGATCGCTTCCATATCCAAGTGGTTAGTCGGCTCATCCATAATCAGCACATTAGCATCAGACAGCATCAGCTTGCCAAACAACAGTCGATTCTTTTCGCCACCGGAACACACCCGAGCCTTCTTGTTAGCATCATCTGCAGTGAACAAAAGGCGACCCAGCATACCGCGGATCATCAGGTCATCATCACCTGGCTTGCGCCATTGCGCCATCCAGTCAAACAACGTTAAATCGCAATCAAAGTCTTCAGTATTGTCTTGGGGGCAGTAAGCGATAGTGGCGTTCTCCGCCCATTTGACCTCACCTGAATTGGCAGTGATCTTGCTCATCAAACAACGTAGCAAGGTAGTTTTACCCACACCATTCTCACCGATAACAGCTAATCGAGCGCCAGCGTCTAGGATCATGTTGGCGCCTGCAAACAGTTCCTCACCTTCAAAACCGTGCGACACATCCTCCAGCACCAGTGCCTGCCGATGCAAACGCTTCTCCTGCTTAAGACTGATCGAAGGGGTCAAACGGCTTGATGACTTCACCTCATCAAGTTGAATTTTGTCGAGTTTTTTCGCGCGAGAGCTCGCCTGCTTGGCTTTCGAGGCATTCGCTGAAAAACGATTGACGAAGCCCTGCAGCTCGTCGATCTCAGCACTCTTTTTCGAATTTTCCGTGAGTAATTGCTGACGGATGAGTGACGAGGCCTCAACGAATTTCTCGTAGTTACCCGGATAAATACGCAGCTCACCATAATCAATGTCAGCCATATGCGTGCATACCGAGTTAAGAAAATGGCGGTCGTGAGAGATCACGATCATGGTGCATTTGCGTTCGTTTAACACACCCGCCAGCCAGCTGATGCTGTGTATGTCCAGGTTGTTAGTGGGTTCGTCTAGCAACAAGATGTCAGGGTTAGAAAACAGCGCTTGGGCCAGTAGTACACGAAGTTTCCAACCCGGCGCTACCTGACTCATCAGCCCAAAGTGCAAGGACTCGTCGATACCTGCCTCGATTAGAATCTCTCCGGCTCGGCTTTCGGCTGTATAACCGTCAAGCTCTGCAAAGTCAGTTTCAAGCTCAGCGACCTTCATGCCGTCGGCCTCACTCATTTCAGCCAAACCATAGATACGATCACGTTCTTGCTTGATCTTCCACAGCTTCGCATCGCCCATAATCACCGCATCAACGACGCTAAAGTCTTCAAACGCGAACTGGTCTTGGCTCAATGTGCCGACCCTTTGACCGGGGCTTACCGAGACATTGCCTGACGTGGGCACAAGCTCACCCGTGAGAATTTTCATGAAGGTCGATTTTCCGCAACCATTGGCACCGATCAATCCGTAGCGATTGCCATTACCGAACTTGGCCGAGATATTTTCGAACAACGGCGCTGCGCCAAATTGCATGGTGATGTTAGCTGTAGTAATCAATGGACTATCCTGGGGCATAAAGGGGTGGGAACGTAGATGTCACCCTGCGTGACCTACGTGATTGCGCGCGCGCAGCATATAGAGTTTCGACCGCAATGTCGAATAGACTCACAACAAAAGGGGGTAACCGGCAGCCGATGGCAAAGGGGAAGATGGAATGGGACTTTCGTTAAGCCGGGCTGGCCTCGATTGACGTCTGTTTCGCAGCAGGAAACGTCCACTGAGATCGTGCCAAGAAAGGCGCGGATACGGGCCTCAGCGCACTGCAATACGCGCTCACAAGTCCAACAGTGACATCTCGCCTTCGACTTCCTTAGTGTCCTGCTGATTTAGAATTCGTGTCACATTCTCAAGGTGGCCACCTAAAACCTGCAGCTGCTTATGTACCTTCTCGAATACCTGAAACTCTGAGTAGTAAATACTTTTCGCCCGATCGGCCAACACACCGATATCCTCAGGAGGAATCGCTTCACCGCTGGCTTTCATGACCAGCAAACGCTTTAAAATCTCCGTCATGCCAGAGACAATCTGCGAGCCGGAAGTCTGTATCTCTTGCTGAGCAAACCCAAGATTACCGCTCGTCGAAATCTCTTCAATCAGTGCCGAGGCGGTCCTAATTGATTTGGAGATCTCGCCACTGATTTTTTGATTGGTGGTACGCAAACGCTCCGCTACCAGAATAGCGCTACCGTGATAGAAGCCGGCCGCCAGCAACTCGTCCTCAGCCAGCGCAGCAACCAACGCTTTGCGTGGACAAAAGCTCAGCCGAGCGGTGGGTGTCGACACAGTGACGGTCGCTGAGGCCGCGTCATTCGCATTAAACAACGACAATTCGCCGAACGAACTACCCTTATGGAGGGTCGCAAGAGCACCTTGGAATCCAGGTATGGAGACCGTTACCTCGCCATCTTGCAGCAAATATAAACCATCAACTGGCTCGCCAAAGCGAATCAACAGAGTACCTTGAGTATGTTGCCGCGAAGAGAACAGCGCACTGATCATGCCACGTCGGCTCTCTGCGATCCGCGAGAAAATTTCAATATCACTGATGTGTTTGTTGCTTATATCTTCGGCCATGAGGCGATGTCCATGCGCTTTGCGTTCCAACCCAGCGGTGTATCGTACTCGAATTTTCGCGCAGTAGAAATGGGCAGAATCACAACGCCATGACTCACCTGGACGCTCATTCGCATCCAGCTAGCAGCCCTCTACTACAGCGCCGTGTTGGGGTCCCATGGTCGCCGATTTAACCATGCGACGTCGATCTATAGTAAGCTAGTACCACGCTGGACCTCAGCGCGCACCCACCAAACGCCCACCTCCCTGAACACGCCATGATGAGATGCTGGCAACAAGCGCCACGGACACCAAAGCCATGAGCAAACACATTGAATTCAGCAACCTGACACAACGCCTAGACACCGACAACAGTTCTGCCTGGGGAGTCCACGAAAAAGCCCTCGACCTAAAACGTCAGGGTGATGACGTCATTTTACTGTGCGTCGGCGATCCTGACTTTCGCACCCCCGAGCCGATTGTCGACAATGCCGTCAGCTATCTGCGGGTAGGCCGCACGCACTATTCACCTGCGTTAGGTGAGGTCAACCTGCGACGCGCGGTGGCTGATCTGGAGACACGTACATCGCCGCACCCATGCGACATGGAAGAGGTGGTGATTTTTCCCGGCGCAACTCAGGCTCTGTTTGCGGTTTTGTCGTGCCTGCTTAATCCGGGCGACGAAATAATAATTCCAGAACCCATGTATGTAGGCTATCAGGGGCTCGCACAGGCCATTGGTGCACACGTCACATCCATACCTTTACTTGCTGACGCTGACTTCGCACTGGATATTGAACATATTAAAACCGCGGTGACTGACAAGACGCGCGTGGTGCTGGTAAATACGCCCAACAACCCAACCGGCTCTATGATTGGTAAGGCCGCCCTGCGTGACCTTGCGCAATTTTGTCTTGAGGCAAATCTGTGGCTGGTATGTGATGAGGTCTACTCAATGATCACCTTTGATCAGACGCATCGCTCGCTACGCGCCTCTGCCAACAATCTTGAGAACGTTATAATGATTGACGGCCTATCAAAATCTCATGCCATGAGCGGCTGGCGTATGGGCTGGGCCATTTGCCCGCGCGCTCTGGTGCCGCACCTAGAACGGTTTTCTACCGCGACGTTATTCGGCATGCCACAATTCATCCAAGACGCGGCAGCTTTCGCGCTGTCTAATGATGAATACTACGTGGCAGAAATGCGCGAAGAATATCAACGCAGACGTGACTTTTGCGTCTCGCGTATCACTGAAATCGAAGGCGTGAGTTGCGCTCGCCCAGCAGCCGGCATGTTTGTCATGATGGACGTTCGGGGCTTGGGTGAAAACGATGTGACTTTTGCTGAGCAACTGCTCGCGGCCGAGAAAGTGTCCACGGTGCCGGGGCGCGGTTTTGGCCCCTCTGGCGAGGGATTTGTGCGCATCACGCTGGCACAACCCCTACCCGTCCTTAACAAAGCTTTTGAGCGCATCCAACGTTTCGTTGAAAGCTATTCGCAGCGCTAATCGCGGCGCGAACAGCCGGGGAAACTGCAGAGCATTTCAAATAGCAAATTAGCAGCCAGTAACGAGGTGTTGCCCGACGTATCATAGGGTGGCGACACTTCTACAAGATCAGCACCGACCAAGTTCAGCCCCCAACAGCCACGAATAATCTCAATACCCTGAATGCTCGTTAGACCACCGGGCTCAGGCGTACCCGTACCCGGCGCACAAGAAGGGTCAAGACCGTCAATATCGAACGTCAAATAAACTGGGGTTGTCGGCCCAATGTGCGTGCGAATTTCATTCATCAACGGCGCCATCGATTGATACCAGCACTCCTCAGCCGGCACTATTCGCGCACCTTGTTGTCTCGACCAATCAAAGTCGTCTGCACTGTAACCGGTCGTTCTCAAACCTATCTGAAACATCTTATCGCCCTGCACCAGACCCTCTTCCAAGGCGCGGCGAAAGATCGTTCCATGGGCAATTTTCTCGCCAAACATCTCATCATTGATGTCTGCATGCGCATCGACGTGCACTAGTGCGACGGGACCATGCTTGCGGGCAATCGCCCGGAGAATGGGCAAAGAAATAGTATGATCGCCACCAAACGACACGGGCTTAACATTGTGCTGCAACGCCTCGTCATAGAACTCCTCGATAATATCTATAGACTTCAGCAGGTTGAAGGCGTTGATAGGCACATCACCTAGGTCGGCAATCTGAAACGAATCAAACGGTGCTGCCCGCGTGTACATCCCATAAGGTCGCACCATCACCGACTCAGCACGAATCTCGCGCGGACCAAACCGAGAGCCGGCACGATTACTGGTACCGATATCCAAGGGCACACCGATTAACGCAATATCAACACCCTCTGCGCTGGTCTGCGTAGGCAGCCGAAACATGCTTGCGTGACCCGCAAAACGTGGCATATCGTTACCACTCTGAGGTTGGTTGTAACGTGTGTCTGTCATTTACTTACACCTTCTTTTTAATCGTTAGATCAATTTTCATTTCAATCTCGGCTAACCAACTGAGCTCGAATGCGTCAGTGTGACATGCTGTCTGGCGCGACCGTTAAAAAATCTTCTTCACGTAGTTCAATGATCGTCGGTACTTGCTGGCCTTGACTCGCCAGTAGCAACCCATGCAAATCCTCTAGATTGTGGGCTCGATGGGCAGCGCAACCATAGCCTTTAGCAATGGCCAAAAAGTCTGGCGTATAAATATCACAGGCGATGGGCTCCATGCCGGCAGCGATAAAATTCTGAGCAATCATCTCATACCGTTGATTATTCCAAACAAGTACCACCACGCCTAACTGCGCCTCGACTGCCGTCGCCAGTTCATTGATCGTAAATTGCAGCCCGCCATCACCAATCAGCGCGATCACGGGCAAGTCTGGTTGCGCCAGCTTCGCGCCAAAAGCAGCAGGCAGTGCATAACCCAGCGTGCCGTAACCGGTCGCGGCACTGGCAAAGCGCCTAGGCGCTCTGGCATCAAACTGCGCGGCTGCAAAATATACGGGTTGGGTCGAATCACCGATCACAACGGCCTCTGGCAGCGCCTCGAGCAAAGTGTCTAAAAATGCCTGATAGTCTGGGTCGTTTAACGACACCAGGGCTTCACGTACCTGTTGGGAGCGCTCGGCACCCGCATTGGCACCTTGTTCTAACAGCGGCAACAAACTCTCTATCGCAAGTCGGGCGTCGGCGACAATCGCTACATCCGGGCGCACGTTGCGGGTCAATTGCTGCACATCGATATCAACCCGCACCAACTGACCACCGAGAGCAAACTCCCCGTTGAAGAAAAAATCATAGTCTGTCTCACTGAACTCAGTTCCGATACCTACGACCAGGTCAGCTTCTCGATACAAATCACGAACGGGCCCGTAAGACGGGCTGGTATTGATCAGCAGCGGGTGCCCCGGCGGCAGAAGGCCCTTGGCGTTATGTGTCAGGGTCACCGGCGCATCAACAAGCTCAACCAATTGACGCACAACGTCTGCAGCATCTATTGCCCCACCACCTAGGGCAATAACCGGACGGCTGGCCGTGCTAATTAAATCGGCAGCACGCTGCAGAGCCGCCGGGTCTGCAGCCGGGCGCGATGGCAAGGGCCATGTTTGCCAGACCACATGATCGGCATTAGCCGTGATCACGTCCTGAGGAATAGACAAATGCACGGGCCCTGGACGTTCGGTGTGAAAAATGGCGAAAACGCGGGCAAGTACTTTGGGCAATTCGTCTGGGCGAGTCAGCACATGACTCCAAATACTGCACTCCGCCATAGCGGCCTGCAAATTGCGGGTCTCATGTAGGCGCCCCTCACCCAAGCCGCGTTCATGGGTTTTATTATCAGCCGAGATGACCAACATGGGCACAGAGTCTTGCAGGGCCTGCCCCATAGCCGTAGCAATATTGAATGCCCCGGGGCCCGATACGGTCAGGCAAGCGGCCGGCCGGCCCGAGACCCGCGCATAGCCATCCGCCATAAAGCCTGCTCCCTGCTCGTGGCGAGGGGTTACGTGCCGAATGCGGGTTTGCGGAATACCCCGATACAACTCAATGGTGTGGGTACCCGGAATACCGAATGCCACCTCGATACCATAGGCTTCAAGCATCTTGATTAACAATTCACCGCAGGTCGCCATCTGTATTCCTATCGCTCAAATGTGTGCAGGCTAACGCGATCGCAACCATTGTCCAATACGTTATCGAGAATCTGGCCACTTCCTCGCCCACTCGTCAATCCACTACCTAGCCCAAAAACTTGCCCAACAACCTAGTCCAACAACCTAGTCCAACAACCGTTTTTGATAAAACGCCAGTATCTCATCAACAGCTGCACGGGTCGGTTCGCCCTCTTTATCAATCAGGTGTCTGGTCACTACACTGTGCGGCGGCGCACCGGATTCTGCAAAGGCAGATTCATCCGGTAAAACCGAACCCTGAAAACGCTCACCCAGCGCGGCGGCGTAATCGGCAAAACGCTCTGCGCGGCAAAACGTGTCGCCTGCGAATCGATAAGCCAGCACTGTTAAATCCTCTTTATCGAGGCGGTCTTTCACACAGCGCAGATCAGCGGGTGAGATATGCATCCCACCTTTTTGCATTAACGGCAATGAGGGTTGTGACAATACTGGGGCTAGCATCGACGGCTCTACCATCATCGACAGCGCGAAATTACCGGTAAAGCACATGCCAATGGCGCCTACTCCTTTACCCCCGCAAAGAGGGTGTACATACGCCGACAAGGCCTTCAGCCAGTCCACCACAGGACTGCTCTGGTTGGCTGAAAAAGCGGCAAACTCACGACTAATGCAGGTTTTCGCCACAGATTTCAGCAGGTAACCTGTTGTTGGGTCGCGGCCAACCTCGCCAAACAAATGTGGCATCCAGACTGTGAAGCCGGCGTCACGTACTTTGCGCGCAAACGCCACCACGAGCCCGTAAATACCTGGCATCTCTGCCATCACAATCACCGCAGGACCAGTACCCGATTTAAACACCCGCTTCGTCTGATCTAACAAAGTGATCGACAGCGACTCAAAGTCAGAAAGACCGTCCGATGCGATCAACGCGTCACTCATGGTTACCTCCTCCTCAATGATCGCGGGAATATAACACCCTCGGCACCGATCCGCAGAAAAAGTGATATCAGTCGATGCGTACTTTGTAAGTTTCAGTCACGATGTCATTCACGGGTATCGGTTCTACTAATTTGATGCGCCATTGCCTGATAGCGGGGTCATAACATGGCGCTGGTGGCGTAACCGCTAAGCATGGACCTGTTGCGTTGGGGTCGTAAACGAAAATCAGAGGCGCAGTAGCAGGAGGAATCGTGTCATCAAAACTCACGCTTTCGACCGAATAGCTCCCTGTTAGCGTATCAACTGCCGTCCATTCTGCGCCAGGCTTCGTCAACTCTAATGTCAGAAAGGCACCTACAGTGTTGGTCAATGTCACTTGCGCCGCAGGCCCAAAACCCGAGTTTTCTACCACGTTAGTATAAGTAACAACCGAACCCGGACTGTAAACACCCGAGGCCGATTTCAAGATGGTCAAGACAGGCTGACCGAACACCTCGTAGCCGCTAATCAGTGAGTCAAAGATTACGCCCTCGCTTCCTTCACTACCCGTGATGCTAAGGCTCCAGTCACCCTCAAGACCCGCCATCACACCAGGCGCCATAATTTCAATTTCGTAGAGCCGAGAGTCTGTAGCGGACGGCGGTGCGGCACCCAAATACGTCAGAGTAGTGGACGCCAGGAAAGAAACATTCGCTGTTTGATCAACTGCGTTAGGATCCGTAAGGACTATCGCCGGACATAGTGGCCCCGCAGCATTAACAGTGCTGCAGTCACTGTTAACGTCAGCCGCGCCGAAGGCATCCGCAATTGTTGCTTGTGCCCAAAGACTAAACCCGGTTGTAATAGTCCCGGGGACTATCTCTGTGGCACAACTAAAATCGGCCTCACAACCCGGCACACCACCGTTGTCTATCGCGCTTTTGTCAAAGAATTTTATATTGGTGACGGCTATCGAATCCTCAACCGGTATCACCACCTGCGCGTACGTAGAATAGTCAAAAACAGGCCCAGCCTGCGCTACTTGGTCGAGCTTGACGACACGAGTACCACCACCTTGTAAATTCGTTATTCGAACTTGGACTGAAGCGCCAACCGGCATGGCAATAGGGGCGCTAACTGACAGATTGAACGTTTCAAATTGAATCGCATTATTGAGCCGAATAACTCTCGACTGACTCGACGCCACCTGAAAACCATTGGTATCATTCTCGTCGATCAACAACTCCACCTGTATGTCCCGATTTTGATTGTTATTCGCACCGTCACTACTCATGTACAGCTTCACGTCCACCGCGCCCGCAGTAATTGTCATGGGCCTGACGATACCTGCACCCGGGTTTAAATCCAGCGTCAATGTCACCGAACCCCCCTGAGTAGCCAGCACTGTCGATGATGCGCCAGGGACCGAACGCCGCAGAAAGTTGTCACCACCCAAGCCGGTTAAATACAGCTGCTTGCTGCCGGCAGCAGGAATTTGAGATTCAGACAGCAAAATCGTGGTGGCCGTCACCACGGCACCGGGTCCGGCGAGGTTGGTAATCGTCGCGCTGTTATCAATGGTCGCGCCGATAGCGCCACTGGCGACAGTGGTGTTGATTGTCAACGTACAACTACCGCCGCTAGCCGCGAGTGAAATGCCCGACAGACTGACATCTTGGACGCTGACGAGTGGAACCAAAGCGCTAGAGCCATCAGTACAAGTCGTTGTGACACCACTAATAGTCAGCGAGACTGGCGCAGACTGAAGCGTGTCTGTGACGCTGGCATTGTTAGCCACCTGACCACCGCTGTTAACGATGGTAATCACATATATCAACGCCTCGCCGACGTCCAGGTCACCGGCGTAGGTAGCCATTTTAGTAGACGTCGACAGATTCGACTGGGACAAGGTCGTAAAAGCGCCGGCCTCGGTATGACTAATCAACGGGGCAGTCTCCAGCCCCTCATTCGCCGTAGCCTGCACGGTCCAGGTACCCCGCGTACCCGCCACTGCTGTGATGATTTTATACAAGAAGGTACGCGTGCCAGCATCTGCATCAACAAACTCACCCGCATAGGCATAGCACGGCGCATCACCCGCTACCTGACAAGCGGCGATCAATGACAAGGCCGCGTTACTATCAGGATTGTTTATCGTGACAGTCGACGGGTTCTCATCCTCCGGCCCCTGGATGTCCGCTTCACCAAACGGATCACTGATAACAACCTCTGCATAAACAATATCCCCAGGCTCAGGGTTTGTGACAACCGTGCCAACGCTCGAGACAACCTTTGCGCCCTCGTCGACAACACTATTTTCATAAAAAACAATGGAATCTACGTTGATCACTGGCGTAGGTACAATGGCCACCCGTGAGAAATCCCCAGCGTCAAAAGCATAGAGTTCGGCATCGCGACCATTATTCGCTTGCTGATTTTCTACCGTCAACACAATGACCGAGCCTTGCGGGACAACAACGGTGGTCGAGGGCAGGTCAAACTCAAAAGCCTGCACGACATTGTTTAGCGTTTTTGTTTCTATCAGAGACCCAATCTGGGTCACTGGACCACCACTGCCGTTGGCGTACCCCACGCTTACCAACATTGCGATATCTCTCGGCTGATTGCCACTAGGGCGCTTCATTAGCAGTCGGACATTGATCCCCGGCGCAATTGTTATCGCCTTCGTCAAAACAGGCGTCAGCACCAAAGTGGCACTTGTGATGCCACTACCAACGTCGTTCAGTATCACGGGGTCGGCGTCTGTACCTGAGAGAGGAGGACGCAGACGCGTTAAATTTTGCGCACCATTAACATCATCTAGGTACAAAAACTTCGTCCCTGCTGCCGGCACTCCAGAAATCACTAGCCCTTGCGCATCGAGCGTTTCGCTAACACCACCGTCGGCTGTCACCCCAGCTTGATTAGCGATCAGCGTACCCACAGCTGTTCCCAGATTAATGACCACGTCAAACTCAATGGTCAATTCACTCATACCGGCCAAAGAAACGAGTTGGCTGGCCTCGGCACCCGTCAAGTTAACGCTACCGCTGCTCGGCAAAGAAGCCACATTTGAGTCGGCCAGCGGTACACCATTGATCAACAGTGACCCGGGCTCATAACTGACGTCTGTGTCGAGCAGATCAGTAATCTCGATATTGTTAACGCCAAGACCACCGCTCTCCACAATGCCAATGGTGTAATGCAGAATATCGCCGGGATTATTATTGGTAGTATCCCCTGTCGTTAGATTGGCGACCGCCTTATAAGAATCAGAAAGATCTCTAACAGCCACGGGAAGCGACTTCATTGCCGTCGCTGTCATCGTATCTTCCAGGCCTTCCTTGGCAACCACCTGAATGGTCCAGTCGCCTACATTACTGGATAACGTGTGTTTGAATTGAAAGTTCTTTTGCCCAGCCACACCAGGTTGAATTGGTGATACGACCATCAACTGATTAGTCAATGTCACCGTTGACGAGGGGTCGGTAATGGTCAAATTCGCCGCCGTAACATCTGCCGCACCAAACGCATCCTGCACCGTCGCCACTACCCAAACATCTGTGCCTTGCTCCGCTTCTGTGATCAGTGAGCCCGGCGTATTGGCGTTATCATTGAAGATATTGACCACCGCGGTGATGGGATTGACCGTATTGAGCGCGATCTGGCTCGGGTTTATACCATCTTTGATAGTGTGCAGCGTAATCGTCTCACCAGCCACCGCAGTGGTATTGGTGATCTTCAAGGTCAGCGAGGTGTTCGCCAGAATAGTTCTGTTAGGACCCGCTAAAGTGAAACTGAAGGGCAGATATTGTGCACCAGCAATACCTGCCTGCAGCTGAATAGTTTGGGTCGCGGTCACCCCGATGCTGCCTGTGGATGCGCCGATGTAGCCCAAATCTGCCTGAATGGTTCGCAGGCCGTCAAAGCTGTTGCCGCGGCTGACCCAAATACCTACGTTAACTACGCCCCCATTAGTCACGGCGTCAAGCTCCAAATCGGTCGCTAAAACCGGCGCTAGAACCAGCGTAGTAGCGCCTCCCTGACTCGCAACCAAACGCGTAGAGTCGGGCGTAGGCTTGGTTCTATCCAAGGTTGGCGAACCCGCTAGGCTATCCGCATAAATCAGTTTATTACCGAGCATCGGCGCAAACGGATCGATTAATACGCTGGCCGCGATAACTGTCGACGCTAACGTGTCAGGCCCTTGATTGTAAATCGACACAACATTGTCAATCAGGTCTCCCGGCAACACACCAGAGCCTACCAGCACCGTGTAGGTTATCACTGTGGTACCCGACCCAACGACCACTACATTGTCCAGCCGCGCCGGGTCACCCCCATTAATTGACCCATTCGGGATAGCCGTAGTAATCGTCAGTGTCGTGGTATCAGCAGGCAATAAATCCTCGATGTATACAGTAGTGTCACCCGAACTGGGCTTGTTAATGGTAATGGTGTACGACAACAGATCGCCAGCGCTTGCTGTCAATGGACTGACTGTATAGGTGGCACTTATGGGTGACGCAATTGTCGTAAAGCCATTGGCATCCGTGTGCGTCACCGTGCCTTCCGTACCCTCCATCGCCGTCACCTCAGCGACCCAAGAGCCCAGTGGTATTGAGGCACCACTCGGCACTTCATAAACATAATCGAAGAATTTCTTATCAGGATCAGGGCTAGCTGCCGGCGTCATCACAACATTGGCGAGCTGTTCGGCCAAAATCGGATCGATCAGCGTTAGTGTCGCGCCGCTAATATCATCGGCACCAAACGGGTCACTGACCACCGCACGCATATAGATAAATTGGCCCGCTTCAATATTGTTCGCGGGCGGTGACGGCAAAAGCGTGCCTCCCGGCGTATCGGCGTAAAATAAAACACTGTCGACATTGATGACCGTGGTGGCATTGAGGGCAACATTCGACACCAGAGAATTGAGCTGGCCGTGTAACGTCACTGCTGAGGAACTACTACTGTCATTAGTAATCTGCAACACAAGCGTCTCGCCAAGCGCCAGCGTGAACAATGCGTTTGTGAGCTGAAACGGAAACAACAGCGCATCATCGGTTCCCGCAGCCGCGGTCATCTGCACATTATTGATCGTGCTATCGCCCAGCAAAGCACCGCCTGTGCTGTTGCGATACAACCTTGCCCGGAGCGTATAAGGCGCAGTTGGCGCAGAACTCGAACCCGGATCTACCCAAACAGAAACTGGGATGGTACCCGCGCTGACCGTCAGCGCACTATCAACAGCCGAGGCAAGAGTGAACTCTACTGAGTTGTTAGGCGCCAAGCCAACGGATGTATCGGACCCCGGCACTACACGTGTTAGAATTTTCGACGCCTGATCAAGCTCATCTAGGTAGAGTAGTTTAGCGCCTGACGCCAAACCCGAGACCAACAAAGTAGGCGCCATTGGCGTCGCGCCAACACCATTGTCTGTGACAATACTGGCAC